>CAZRSW010000001.1:0-78892 GCA_964602845.1 uncultured Dehalococcoidia bacterium
AGCGCGTTCTTGGTAAGAACGAGGTCAGCAGTTCAAATCTGCTTGTGGGCTCCAGGTAAGTTTAGAGGAGAATAAATTGGCTAAGCAGGTATTTGATAGAAGCAAACCTCATTTAAATGTGGGTACGATAGGTCACGTGGATCATGGTAAAACGACTCTGACGGCCGCGATCTCGTCGGTCTTGGCCTCTGAAGGGCTCGCAGATTTTCGGGCCTTTGATACGATCGATAACGCTCCTGAAGAAAAAGAAAGAGGCGTCACTATAGCGATCACCCATGTCGAGTATGAGACAGAGAGCCGGCATTATGCGCACGTGGATTGTCCTGGCCACGCGGATTACATAAAGAATATGATCACCGGGGCGGCTCAGATGGATGGAGCGATCTTGGTGGTAAGTGCTCCGGATGGTCCTATGCCTCAGACAAGGGAGCATATCCTCCTGGCTAGGCAGGTGGAAGTTCCGAGATTGATTGTTGCTTTGAACAAAGTGGATATGATGGATGATGAGGAATTGTTAGAACTTGTCGAATTGGAGATGAGGGAATTGTTGAATGAATATGACTTCCCTGGAGATGATATTCCTTTTGTTAGAGTAAGTGCACTAAATGCTTTGGAGAGTGAGGATAAAGGTAGAGAAAGTGAATGGGGGAAAGGTATATGGGAATTAATGGCAGCTGTAGATGACTATATTCCTATACCTGATCGGCCAAAAGATCAACCGTTCCTGATGCCAGTGGAGGATGTATTTGGCATAAAAGGGAGAGGTACTGTAGTTACTGGAAGAGTAGAAAAGGGTATTGTCAACGTAGGCGAGGAAGTTGAGGTAGTGGGAATAAAGGATACTTATACCACTACTGTTACAGGTGTGGAGATGTTTCACAAGACCTTGGACACTGGAGAGCCTGGAGATGCCGTTGGAGTTCTACTCAGAGGAGTGGACAGGGAAGATATAGAAAGAGGTCAGGTCCTTTGCAAACCGGGTAGTATTCAGCCCCATACAGAATATGAAGCTCAGGTGTATGTGTTAGGTAAGGATGAAGGCGGGAGGCATACGCCATTCTTTAATGGTTATAAACCACAGTTTTATATAAGGACCACCGACGTAACGGGGGAGATCCAATTACCTGATGGGGTAGAGATGGTGATGCCTGGTGACAACATAGAAATGAATGTTAAGTTGATCACCCCGGTTGCACTAGATGAACAGTTGAGATTTGCTGTTCGGGAAGGTGGCAGAACAGTTGGGTCCGGAGTTATTACCAAGATACTTACTTGAACTTCATATCAGAGTAACTATCACTAATAGCGTAATGGCGTTAAAGTTACCTAAAGTGTGCGTATTTCTGGAATATTGAGGGATATACAATATGGCTAGAAGAGGGGAAAATAGAATACTGGTGACATTTGGATGTGAGGATTGTAGGGACCGCACGTATCATTCCAGCAAGAGTCGGAGAAACGATCCAGAGAGAATAGAATTAAAGAAGTACTGTCCTCGATGCAGACGACATACCCTTCACAAGGAAGTGCGATAGAATGCAACAGAGATTTGGAGCTAGATCAGCAAGACGAGCTGTAAATTTGCGTTTCTTTGGAGAGGTTGTTGGGGAGTTGAAGAGGGTTACCTGGCCGACCCGCCAGGAGACTATGCGTCTTACACTGATGGTGCTTGCAGTGTCGGCTGCTATAGGGGTTTTTTTAGGGGTGGCGGACCTAGTGTATGGGTGGGTATTTGGATTTATCTTATAGGTGTAGTGGGTATGCCGAATAAACAAGAACAAGAAAACAAGAGATGGTACATCATACATGCCTATTCTGGACAAGAGGATAGGGTAAGGAAGAATTTAGAACAACGCGTCGCGACTATGGATGTGGAAGATAAAATTTTTCAGGTGGTGGTGCCGACAGAGGAACAAGTGGAATTCAAGGATGGACAGAAGACAACCGTGGAAAAACGGGTGTTCCCTGGGTATATCCTGGTCGAAATGTTTATGGATGATGAGAGTTGGTATGTAGTAAGGAACACTCCTGGGGTCACGGGTTTCGTGTCAGCGGAAGATGATAGTGATGGAAGGCCTAAGCCTGTACCTCTTGAACAAAGCGAAGTAGACAATATTTTGAAACAGATAGATTCCGATGAACCTAGAGTTAGGGTAGGTTTTGCCAAAGGTGAAACTGTACGGATTACAGAAGGGCCATTTGTGGATTTCATGGGAGCAGTTGATGAGGTTTATCCTGATAGGGCAAAGGTGAAGGTACTCGTATCATTTTTCGGAAGGGAAACCCCTGTTGAAATGGACTTTCTTCAGTTGGAAAAATCCTAATGTTAGGAAAATATAATGGCTAGTAAAGTTATTGGATTGATAAAATTGCAGATTGAGGCCGGAAAAGCAACTCCTGCACCTCCCATAGGTCCAGCCTTGGGACAACATGGGGTTAACATTATGGGGTTTGTGAAAGAGTACAATGAACGGACCTCCTCGTTGTCTGGAACAATTGTCCCTGTTGAGATAACAGTTTTTGAGGATAGGTCTTTTAGTTTTATTATCAAAAGTCCTCCAGCATCGGATCTTTTACGCAAAGCGGCTGGAGTCGAGAAAGGTAGTGGAAGCCCAAGAATGGAGAAAGTCGGGATAATAGGCCGTGACAAGGTGAAGGAAATAGCAGAAACGAAGATGAAGGACTTAAACGCTGTCGACATTGAAGGTGCTATGAAAATCATTGAAGGAACTGCTCGAAGTATGGGTATCCAAGTTGAGGGGGTTGACACTGATGCTTAGTGGAGGACTACGAAATGGTTAAGCGTGGTAAAAGATATAACGCTGCGTTAGCTTCTTTGGAACCTGATTCTGTTTATTCTGCTCAGGATGCGGTTTCCATCGTAAAAAAGAATGCAACATCGAAGTTTGATGAGACGATAGAATTACACCTAAAGACTGGGGCAGATCCGAGGCATGCAGACCAGATGCTTAGGGGGATTTCAATCCTACCACATGGGACTGGCAAGAATGTTCGGACACTAGTTTTTTGCGAGGGAGATGCAATTGATATAGCTCTTGGTGCGGGGGCGGAATATGCAGGGAGTGATGAATTAATAAGTGATGTGGAGGGTGGCTGGCTAGAGTTCGATGTATCAATAGCGACCCCCGATATAATGGGTAAAATTAGTAAGCTTGGTAGAATTTTAGGTCGTAAGGGTCTGATGCCGAATCCGAGGACAGGAACCGTGGTCCCTCCAGATGACATCGCTAAAGCTGTCGAAGATTCTAAGAAGGGAAGGATAGAGTTTAAGCTAGATCGAAATGCGATAGTGCATGTCCCTATTGGAAAGGCTAGTTTTGAAGAACAGAAACTCATCGATAACCTTGCTACTTTAATGGACACTTTATTAAGGGCTAAACCTAGTGGAGTTAAGGGGGATTTTCTGAAAACTGCATTTTTGACAACTACCATGGGGCCTAGTGTTTCCTTGGATATTGCAGATATTTCAAATCTTGAAGTAAAATAGAGTCTTAAAACGAAATAATAATTGGCCAGAGACAGTGGGTTTCGTAGCAGATATCGCAACGGATTAAAGGATCAGCGCCCGCCTAGGCGAAGCATTCATGCGATAGAATTCGTTGGTACGTTATGTTTATATCTTCGCCCTGGCTTAAGTCGCCAGGGTTTTTTATTGTGAATTGAGTGGATGGGACAAGTTTTAGGAGGTCGTTATGCCGACGGAGGCTAAGGCAGTAGAGATAGAAAAAATAAAGAGTTTTCTAGAAGATAGTTCTATAGTTATCTCGACGGATTATTCCGGTTTGAATGTTTCTGATATTAATCTTCTGAGAAAGATGCTTCGAGACAGTGGGGTGAAATACAGAGTCATTAAGAATACTCTGCTGATAAAGGTGGCTGAGGATATTGATAGACCCGAAATTAAAAACTTAGCAGATGGTCCAACGGGGATAGTTTTTGGATATGGTGACACCCAGATTCCGGCTAAGATATTATCAGAGTTTAAGAAAATTAGTGCATCAGATTTGAAGATTCGGTTCGGGATCATGGGGGATCAATTACTCACCTCAGATCAGATCGATGAACTTGCTTCTCTACCATCAAAAGAGGAGTTAGTGTCAAAACTGGTTGGTCAATTGTATGGACAAATGAGCGGGCTTGTATACGCGTTGAATAGGCCGATCTCTGGTTTGGTGTGGGCTTTACAATTTCATTTGGAACGAGAAAATCCTAAAGGTTAGATTCAGAATTAAGTGGATAATATATAAGGAGAAAGTCAAATATGGCGCTGTCGAAAGAAGAAATATTTGAGGCGATCAAGGAGCTGCCAGTTTTGGAACTGGCAGGTTTAGTAAAGGATTTGGAAGAGGAGTTTGGTGTAAGTGCTGCTCCTCCTGTTGCGATGGCCACAGTTCAAGGTGTTGCAGGCACGGCTGATGCAGCAGCAGAGGAAGAGGAAAAGTCCGATTTTTCTGTTAACTTGAAAGAGATAGGACCTAATAAAATTAATGTTATAAAGGCTGTTAGAGCTGCCACAACATTGGGCCTCAAGGAAGCTAAAGATCTTGTGGAGAGTGCTCCAACCGCCGTTAAAGAGGGCGTTAATAAAGAAGATGCGGATGAATTGAAAGCTCAGCTAGAAGAAGCAGGCGCAGTTGTTGAGGTTTCGTAAGCCGTAAGAGTATCTACGGATTACTTGCTGCCTGAACAAACACTCTGCTCAGTCTCTTACGAATGGCACTATTTTTGGGCCTTCCGGTAGGACGCAAATGGTAGCTTCTGGCCCTATTTTCTCAAGCAATTGAAAAACAGTATCTGATATGTTGTCTATGGGCGTAATATGAGCTTTAAGTATTTGTTCGTCGCTTAAGCCACCGGATTTCAAATAAACATCAGCTAACGTTTGTATTTTAGCCTGTATTTGGACTTGCCATTGGTCAAGCCGTTCGTGACCTGCCCCGTTTATCACCGCTAATAGTTCTTTGGGCGAGGATTTCGAACCTAGTAGCTGACCATAGTTACCATGGTCTGGGATGCCTTCCCCGCATTCTGAGGCGCATAATATGCTACCTCTATTTTTTACCACTTGTGCTGCGGCAGACATACCTTTTACCGATTGGTATAGGTTTAAATCTGCAGGGTAACCTCCACTGCTGGTAACGACGATGTCAAATTTATGTTCGACCTTTCTCATGGATGTGCTGGTGATGAACTGGCAGGCAGCTCTATGGGTCTTGAGTGGGTTACCAGCGTATACGCTGGTAATACCCTGATCTTTGTTAGTCGTAACATCTATACTAAAATCTATAGATGCCATTTGTGCGATTTCCTTAATGGATTCATGAATTGGATTCCCCTCGGTAATTCCCCACACGGCCTTTCGATGATTAATCATATCCGAACTATGCAACTCCATGATTGTTTTGAACCCGGCTAGGCCTGGAGCGACCATCTTGGGGCCACCGCTAAATCCGGCGAAAAAATGAGGTTGTACCAGGCTGATTGCAATCTTGGTCTGACATTCAAGCCACTGTTTGTTTAGGAGTACGGGGATGCCATTAGTCAAATTCCCTATTTTTTCAAGGTTGTGTGCGTCAAAAGCGTCATGGCAAACGATTCTGTAGTCAGAATCTAAGATCTGTTTCCCTAGGATTGTTTCAAGGTCATCAGAATTAGTTGATCGATGAGTACCCGTTGCAATGAATATTGTAATTTTAGATGGGGGGACATGTTTGAGCTCGTTCAGAACAATTGGCAGTATACGGGAGGTTGGAACGGGACGGGTAATGTCGCATACACTGATTCCAATGGTAGGAATGTCTTGACATATATCCCTCAATGATGGGGTACCTACTGGATTTCTAAGAGCAGCCTTTAATGCGTCATTTTGTTCTGGCAGTGATGGAATGTCCTGAGGTTGGATGACTGTAGTCACATGTTCTGGCAAATCAACCTTTAAGTTGGTTTTACCATATGATAATGCTACCTCCATGTTATAGTTGCCTCCGGCCCGGTCTGCTAAACCCTATACTCTTAACAATGTCTCACAAAGATGTGCAGCGTCAACTAGGTCTGGTATGGTAACGAACTCCCGCGTTGTATGCATGCCATTGTCGGCCATCCCTACAACCACTGAGCTTATACCGTTGAGTCGGAATACGTTACCGTCAGTTCCTCCTCCTGACGGTTTCATCGTTGGCTTCAGCCCTAGCTTTTTTAGGGCGTGTTTTACTCTAGTTGTTGCTGGGTCATCATCTGAAAGGTTGTACATTTCGAATTCCGTGTGGAGATGATCATCTAGAATAGCCTCTGGATAGAGGGATCTCACTTCTTTGAGCGCGACTTGGATATCGGCGCTAATTTCATCTAAATTTTCTATATTACTGCTCCTGAATTCACCTCTTATGATTGTGGTCTCTGCTACGGTATTTCTTACACTTCCCCCTTCTATAGTTCCAATGTTGAAGGTGGTGTTTTTATCCAGCCTTCCCTGTGGAAATCGTGTAATTAATTCCGCCGCCACCTTTATTGCTGACAATCCCTTTTCTGGCTCAACTCCTGCATGGGCTGAACGACCAGTGATTTCTATGTCGAATCCTATGTAAGTTGGGCTAGATGAGGTTATCTGGCTGACAGGACCCTCACCATCGAATATCACCGCTTCTTTAGAGGAAATAAGGCTAAAGTCAAGATTTCTGGCTCCTACTAGTCCGATTTCTTCTTCTCTTGTAAATACCAGTTCAACCGGGCGTGATTCCACATTATCTTCTTGGATGGAATTTAACGCTTCCAATATGGCAGCTACTCCCGCTTTACAATCCCCTCCAACGATGGTTGTCCCATCTGACACAATTTTGTCTTCATGCACTTTAGGTTTGATGCCTCTTCCTGGTTCAACAGTATCCATGTGAGCAGAGAGAAGTATGGGCTGACCCTCACCTTTGGTTGCTATCAAGTTATTGTAATCATCTCTAGTTGTTTGGAAATCTAAAGATACTAGCCTTTGGGTTAAATCTATGGCCATATCTTCTTCTTCCCCAGAAGGGCTGTCAATTTCTGCGAGTTCGCAGAATGTTTTTACGAGCCGTTCCCTGTTTATCATATGTTACCCCTCTTGAAAATGAGATTCACTCATTCTACGATTTGTCATCCTTGTAGTCCACCGAGAATTTTGTCACGCCTTGGTTCTCTTAGATACTTTTAGCCTTTCTGCTAGAATTAATCCATGTGGGCCATAAAGATGTTGGTGATAACTTCTTTAACATCAGTCTTAATAACTATCAATAGTTCCTGTAGATCAGATAATGTTTCTTTGTCGGACCACGATTCGACTGCTGGTGGGTTTATATCTGAAGAAGTGGCTTTGGTAGGTAATAATGTGGGTGAGGCAGCGCCCTATTTCCAACTAAGGACTACAAATGGGACTCTAACGTCCAATGAAATAGCTTCAAATACCCGTCCTACGGTGTTGTTTTTTGCGGCCTCATATTGAGGGACTTGTCGCTCCGAGTTCGGTGCCATGCAGAGGGAATACAAGGATCAAAGTCATGAATTTGACGTATTTGTGATTGGCTTTGACCCCACGGAAAGTCTTATTCAATTGAGTCAGACATTCAGGAGCGATATTTCTCGATGGGTCGTTGCCTTGCCATCCAAGAATATGATTGCCGACTTTGGAGTGAAATCACAATCTACTAAGCTGTTGCTGAATGAAAGGAATGTAATAGTTCGTAAAGATGGTTATGGCCAAGGTAATGTTGTCGAGTGGGTGGAAGCGTTGAAGGCTTATTAGACTTTCTTATAGGTCAACCAAACAACATAATAAAATAGATAGTTACATAAGCATAACCTTATATTATAATCTGCCTACCATTTTTGATGAACGCTCTGGTTTGTCAAATAATTTGAATGGTACGGGGTTTTTATGATTAATCGAGTTGCCTTTTTAGTATTAGTAATACTTTTGACTGTAGTCGGAGGGGGCCTCTCTTTTGGGTGTTTTTCGAGTGAAGAAGATATATTTTATGTGGCAGGTATTCCAGATCAGAATGTAGGTGAATTAACTCGCCAATATGATAGATTCACCGAAAAATTGGGCGAGGAGTTGGGAGTAACAGTCAAATATGTCCCAACGATAGATTATGCTGCCACTGTGCTTGCATTTGCCAGGGGAGACGTTCACTTGGCATGGTTTGGTGGATTGACAGGTGTGCAGGCTAGAATTTTAGTTCCTGGTTCCATTGCTATAGCACAGCGCGCTAGAGATGCAGAGTTTCATTCTGTATTTATTCACAACACTAGTGTAGAGGTGAAAAATTTAAGTGATCTTCAAGGCCTGAGATTTTCTTTTGGTGACGAGAATTCCACATCTGGACATCTTATGCCTAGACACTTTTTATTAGAAGCAGGAATAAATGCCGATGTCTATTTTGATGGCGCACCAATGTATTCAGGATCACATGATAAAACGTGGCTCTTGGTTCAAGGTGGAGGAGCTCAAGCGGGAGCTCTCAGCGAAGCAGTATGGGAAAAAGCTTTGGAGCAAGGGAAGGTTGATAGTGCAAAGGTCCGTGTTTTCTTTACCACACCCCCCTATTTTGACTATAACTGGACAGTGCACCCGGACGCTGACGACTTATTTGGTGAAGGCTTTATAGAACGAGTCCAATCTGCGATAACGACATTAAATGACCCGGAGATATTGCGGCTTTTTTCTGCAGATTCTTTTATAGAATCGAGCAATTCTAATTATAGACAAATTGAAGATATTGCTAGGTCGTTGGACATCATAAGGTGATTAAGGAGTTAGATTCTCCATTCAGGTTGGTGGGTGTAAACAGGAAAGTCAAGGATGTGTCAATTCTTTCAGGCATGACTTTTGACGTAAGTGCAGGAGAAAGGATCGCTGTCTTAGGACCTAGCGGTGCTGGTAAGACCACCTTATTGCGATTACTCTCGGTACAAATATTGCCCGACACGGGTTTCATCGAACTATTTGGGAGTGATACTTCTTATCTTCGTCCAGGACGCGATCTTTCCAGGGCTGTAGGAATAATCAGCCAACAATTTGATTTAGTCTCCAATATGTCGGTCATTCATAACGTTCTGGCTGGACGATTAGGTGAATGGAGCCTTTTCAAGTCATTATATTCGTTAGTATCTATTCGCGATCCTGAAGTGGCCTTGAATGCTTTAAATGTCATGGGCCTAATGGGTAAAGAAGGATTGCGAGTTTCACAGCTATCAGGGGGAGAGCAGCAGAGAGTTGCTATAGCTAGGCTCATGGTTCAAGATCCGAGAATAATTATTGCTGATGAACCTGTTGCCTCACTGGATCCGGAGCGCTCTAATGAAATTATGTCGCTAATAGAAGGTGTGGTGGTGGATAGAAAGAAAACTTTGATTGCGACTTTGCATTCTCTCAAGCTCGCACATCGATATTTTGACCGTGCTATAGGGATAAGAAAGGGGAAGATCTATTTTGATGTCCCTACATCTAGTTTAACGGAACGGATTTTAAACGAACTCTACAGGATAGATCATGATTAGGATTTGGCAACGATTTGATGTTTCGTTGTTGAAGGGTAAAAGCGCTACGATCCTAATACTAATGGTGATGTTCTTTGTTTGTCTGATTTCCGTGGATTGGAGTGAATTGTCGCCACATGGTGGGGGGCGTTCATCTATATGGACAATATTGAGTGGCTTTACGACTTTGGACTTAAGTCGTGAATTCATGTTAATCGCTTTGGAGTCGACGTGGATAACTGTTACCTATTCTTTTTGCGCTATATCGATTGCACTTGTGATTGGAATAATTGGAGGGCTACTGGCTTCCGGAACTATTTTTGAATCCTGGTTAGGAAAATTAGCCGGAGTAGTTGGGTTTAGAGTTGTACTAGCACTTATTAGATCGATACATGAGCTTATCTGGGCATGGTTTATAGCCATTGTGCTGGGTTTTACACCAATATCAGGGGTAATTGCTTTGGCAATTCCGTATGGTGCTATTATTGCTCGCGTGTTTGCAGATTTCCTTAATGATGTTCCAGAAGCCCCTTTGCGGTCCCTGAGATCATCGGGTGCTGGGCCGATAAAAATTTTGATATATGGTCGGATCCCCTTAGCTTCGAGGGACATGGTTAGCTATGGATTTTATAGATTTGAATGCTGCGTGCGTTCTGCGGCGGTTTTAAGTTTTATTGGTTTGCCTGGGATAGGATATCAAATCGCAGTCTCATTGGAAGATCTAAATTTTGGGCAAGTTTGGACACTCCTTTTATTCCTGGTTGGTTTGGTTGTGTCGGTTGATTACTGGGGATCACGTGTTAGAAGGAACATGATGGAATGATTAAAGTTAAAACCAATTCGTTTCTGCGTGGTTCCTTCGTTATATTTCTCGCATTATGTGGTCTGTCGTGGGTTTATTTGATGTCAACCGCTCATATGAGTGTCGTGAACGATGATATCTTTGCTTCTTCTTTTGAGTTTGTTGGAAAGTTGGTTGGAAAAGGCCTTGGTAGGGATGCTGCGGGGCTTTCGTGGGAATCATGGTCAAGAGCCTTCTTTCTTGGATTAACCACGGTTAAGATGAGCATATTGGCTATCGGATTGGCATCTTTACCTTGTTTGTTGATGTTGACCCCTGCGACGCGGACACTCGTTTTTGAAAATGTTGAAGGGGTTAGAAGTCTAATCAACAAATTCTTTTTCTATCTGTTTAAAGGATTATTCACTTTAACTAGGAGCATACCAGAAGTGATATGGGCGATGATTATTATATTAATACTTCGACCAGGTATATTAACAGGCGCGCTTGCGTTGGCGATTCACAATTTTGGAGTCTTGGGAAGGCTTTCATCGGAGGTGGTGGAAAACATGGATGAAGGTCCTGTCAGATCTCTAAGATCATCTGGGGCATCCTCAATTCAAGTCTTGTTCTATGGGGTAATGCCCGAAGTTTTACCGAAGTTTCTTACATACGTTCTGTATCGTTGGGAGGTAATTATTAGGACAACGGTAGTGGTAGGAGTATTAGCTGCTGATGGTTTGGGCAGGGAGTTCAGGCTGAGTATGAGTTGGTTTCACTACGATGATGTGGGTGTTTTGATTATGGCATATATCATCTTGGTGCTCACTGTGGATGCCGTATCTGCAGCTTTAAGGAGATTGTCGAATTAGCTAGAATGGTTTGTACCGATTGGATATAGGCATTCTACGATCCCTACCAAAATTTTTTGGGGTGATTTTCACCCCAGGAGGCGATTGACGCCTCTTGTATTCACTCTTGTCGACCAAATTGATGATCTGTTTTACTGTTTCTGGGTCAAACCCCATATCCTTGATTTCTCGGTAACTTTTATCTCTCTCTATATATTGCTCAAGGATTGGGTCCAAAATATCATAACTTGGAAGTGTGTCCGAATCCTTTTGATCAGGTTTTAGTTCTGCACTTGGAGGTTTTTCAATGACAGACTGCGGGATTATTTCCGTTCCGGCTCTGAAATTTATGTGTTTACACAAATCGTAAACCATGACTTTTGGGACATCCTTGATCACGGCGAACCCACCGGCCATGTCACCATAGATAGTTGCGTAGCCTACAGCCATTTCACTTTTGTTTCCGGTAGTTAACACTAACCATCCGAATTTATTGGACATAGACATCACCAAGTCACCTCTTATACGAGACTGCATATTTTCCTCAGTCGTGTCTGAAACAGTTCCTTTAAACTGGAGTGTTAGAGCATCCCGCATGGCGTCAAAAATGCCTTGAATAGGAATTGTTTCTAGTCGTATATGTAGATTTTCTGCTAGGCCTTCGGTATCTGTTGTACTACCTTTTGAAGAATATGCAGAAGGCATGGATAAGCCTATGACGTTGCCGGGGCCAAGGGCATCAACTGCGATCGCGGCCACAAGGCTTGAGTCTATGCCGCCCGACAAAGCTACAAGGACGCTGTTGAATCCACACTTTTGTACGTAGTCTCTTGTGCCTAAGACCAGCGACCGATATACCTCTTCCACGCCGCTATAGTGGGGTCTTTTCCTTGTCTGTATTGAAGGCAATTCATTTGGAGAATAGTTAGAAACATGAATGTTTTCCGCT
This sequence comes from uncultured Dehalococcoidia bacterium, assembly GCA_964602845.1. Lineage (GTDB taxonomy): Bacteria > Chloroflexota > Dehalococcoidia > Lucifugimonadales > UBA826 > CAZRSW01. The sequence goes on from CAZRSW010000001.1 coordinate 12,110, forward strand.
ATGCTCCATTCTGGTTCTTGTTCTCTAGAGTACTTGGATTGTGCCGGCTCTTTATTGGAGAGTTCTATTTTCGTATCGCAGTCGAGGTCGAATATAAGTAATTCCTCCTCGAATTGATTGGCTCGGGTTAAGATTTTACCGGTGGAAGTAAAAACTACACTGGCACCATCGAAAACCAACTCATCTTGCCCACCGACCAGGTTCACATAGACAATATGTACTTTATTCTCTGATGATCTGGCTGCGAGCATATTTTCGCGAGCCTTTAATTTTCCTATATGGAAAGGAGACCCGTTTAAGTTTATTATCACTGCTGCTCCAGCTGCACATTGGAGAGATATAGGTTCTTGGGGATACCAAATATCTTCACATATATTGATACCAACTTTTACGCCATTTATCGTGAATACATTGCAAGACGTTCCAGGATTGAAATACCTTTGTTCGTCGAATACCCCATAGTTTGGTAGATGATATTTTCTATGTGTTGCTATGATTTTCCCGTCGTGTGCAATGGCAGCGGAGTTGTAGAGGTGGGTATCCATCTCGATGAATCCGTAAACCGCGGTAATATTCTGAGTGGAAGCCGCAATTTCATTACATGCTTCAATATTTTCCTTGACAAAGTGGGGTTTTAGCAGCAGATCCTCCGGTGGATAACCTGTCACGGCTAGTTCTGGAAAAGCCACTATGTTGGCGCCAGCACTCCTTGCTTGAGTTATATGCTTTAAGATAAGGGAGGTGTTCGATCGAAGATCACCTACCGTTGGGTTAATCTGTGCTATAGCAATCCTCAATGCGCCTTTTGACATTTCATCCCCACGGTTTGGCTGAACTGTTAACGGGTTATGCTATCAGATCATCACCAGCAGAAGAGTGGCTTGTCATGTTGAATTTCTGGAGGTGACAAAACTTGATATTCGATCTAGAGCTTCTTCTAGCCGATCTGTTGAATTGGCGAAGGATATTCGTATGAACCCATCACCATATTTACCGAACGATTCACCTGCTAATACAGCCACTCCCGCTTCCATTAGAAGATCGTCGGCGAATTTTTTGCTGGACATCTTCGTGCCCTGTATGTTCGGAAAGGCGTAGAAGGCTCCTTTGGGGGTAGCACAGTGTATACCAGGAATAGAATTCAATCCCTTGACTACAAGCTCTCTGCGACTTTTGAATTCCTTGACCATGTTTTGGCAGTCTTTTTGTGATCCCGTAATGGCTTCCAAGGCTGCTTTTTGTGTAAAACTTGCTGTACATGAAACACTGTTAGTGACGAGCCTTGATATCGGCTCTACGAGAGCCCTTGGGAATATTCCATAGCCAATTCTCCAGCCGGTCATAGCGTAGGTTTTTGAGAATCCATCCAAAATTATAGTTCTGTTTTTCATGCCTGAGAATGTTGAGATGCTGTTGTGTTCACCTTCGTAAAGGAAGTGCATGTATATCTCATCGGACAGCACTGTGAGGTCATTTTCTATTGCTATATTGGCTAGTGACTCAAGATCGCTTTTTGGGATAATGCTGCCACAGGGATTATTTGGAGAATTTATTATCATCAACTTCGTCTTTGCAGTTATCTGATTTTTTATCTCATCTACATCTATACTGAAGTCCTTGTTTTCATGAAGTTTCATAGGCACAGCGGTCCCCCCACAAAACTCAATCATGGATTCATAAATAGGGAATCCTGGGTTTGGGTAAAGTACTTCATCACCTTGCTCTATGAGGGCCATGATCGTGAAGAACATTATTGGCTTTCCGCCAGGGGTTACCACTACGTCTTGAGGATCCACGTTGATATTGCGTGTTGAGGAAACTTCTTTGGCTATAACTTCCCTTAAGTCATTATATCCCGGCGATGGGTTATAGGAAGTGAAACCATTTGCTAGGGCGTCATTACCCGCTTTTATTATGTTACTCGGGGTGTTGAAATCTGGCTCACCAATCTCAAGATGAATAACATTTACTCCTTGAGATTCGAGAACTTGCGCCTTAGCTAAAATTTCGAATGCGGTTTCGGTACCAAGACGATCCATTCTTTTGGCCAATTTCATATGCCAGTTTCCCCTAATACAGGTTGATGTTCACAATGATGAAAGCAAGTATACAACGTGTCGTGGTAGGCACTCTACCCTTTTTCGGGAATTCCCCGAAATTTGCTATAACTTGAGGTTTGTTATGCTAGAATCAGGCGGTAATGCCTTTTTATAACTTAAGACTCTGGAGTGGATTGTTTTGAAAGTATATCTTGGAGTACCACGCGGATTCTGTGCTGGGGTGGTGAGGGCGATTGACATTGTTGAATTGGCTCTAAAAAAATATGGGAGCCCTATATACGTAAAACACCAAATAGTTCACAATCCTTTTGTTGTTGCTTCACTTGAAGAGAAAGGTGTTATTACTGTCGAAGATGTTCAGGAAATACCGCATGATGCTACGGTTGTTTTTTCTGCTCATGGTTCCCCGCCTGAAGATTTTCAGTTGGCGGAGGAACGGAATCTCAATGTGATAGATGCGACCTGTCCTCTTGTCACCCGGGTTCATAATGAGGCCAGGAAGTATTCTAATGAAGGCCGCAAGTTGGTTTTAGTCGGTCATAGGGGACACCAAGAAGTTAAAGGTACGATGGGACAATCTGATATGTTTCTCGTTGATGATCGTGAGCCATTTCAGGTTCCTGATTGGGACAGTAAAACACCCATAAGTGTGATAACCCAGACGACATTGTCAGTAGAGGATACGGAACGGTCAATCAATAATATTGAACGTGAATTTTCCGATGTCGTCGTGAGAAATGATTTATGTTACGCGACGACCAACAGACAAATGGCTGTAAAAAAGATATGTGATCACGTTGAACTGTTTTTAGTAATCGGTTCCAAAAACAGTTCAAACTGTAATCGTCTACGAGAAGTGGCTAGCAGTAACGGAGTACAGGCTTATCTTATAAATAGTGTCCAAGAACTGGACTTAACTTGGCTTGAAGATGTTGAAAATGTTGGGATCACTTCAGGAGCATCGACTCCAGATAGTTTGGTAGAGGATATTATCAAGTTGCTGGACCCTAGTGAGGTCATAAAAATGGGTGGTGATGAGGAAAACATCACTTTTAAGTTACCGTCTGAGGTGCTTTAGAATCGGCTAATCCCATGGTATTTAGGAAAAAAAATTGAAAATAAAAATGGGAAGTTTGATTCAGGGTGCCAGAGAGGCTGAAGGTGTAGTAGTAATTATTGACGTGTTCCGTTGCTTTACTACAGAAGCCATAGCATTCGAACGAGGAGCCGAAAAGATAGTTTTGGTCTCCGAGGTAAATGAGGCTCTGGAACTTAAGAAAGCGGGAGTGGGGCATATCGTGATTGGTGAGGTGGGCGGTAGTAAGCCTAAATTTTTTGATTACGGTAATTCTCCCTACGAGCTTATGGGTGCCGATCTCAAAGGTAAAACGATAATCCAGTCTACTAGGGCAGGGACTGTGGGTGTTGTTGCCGCCAATGAGGCACATGAAATATATGGTGGATCGTTGGCTGTCGCCAGTGCCACTGTGTCTGCTATCTCCCGGAGCAATCCTGATGTTGTTACTCTAGTGGCCATGGGGTTGGAGGGCAAAATTAAGGCTGATGAGGATGAGCAATGTGCCCTTTATATGCGTAATTTACTCCAGGGTCGAAATCCGGATATCAAGGCCTTAACATCCTTGATACTTTCAGGTGAAGAATCGCAAAAATATGATGATCCCAGTAAACCCCAATGGCCATTGGAGGATAGAGAAATGGCATTGACTGTCGATTCCCACAATTTTTCACTTAGGATTCGTAAAGAAGAGGGTTTATTGGTTGCTCGGCCAGAAAGGTAACAAGGGAGTTTTGAAGGAAGGTTAATTAATTGATATATAGACAACTAGGTTCTTCAGGGCTCAGGGTCTCCAGCATTGGCCTAGGAACTAACAACTTTGGGACACGGGTAGATAAGTCTGCAACCAACAGAATAGTCAGTCAGGCCTTAGATTTAGGGATAAATCTTATAGACACTTCCAACAGCTATGGTGGTACATTGTCTGAAGAATTTATTGGAAGTGCGTTGAAGGGAAGAAGGGAAGAAGCTGTGATAGCGACAAAGGTTTCCAGTCGTATGGGAGAAGGCCCTAACCAGTCTGGGAATTCTAGAAAACATATCATGCATGAAGTAGAAAGAAGTTTAATGCGATTAGAGACAGATTATATTGATTTATATCAAATACATTGGTGGGATGAATCGACACCTTTACATGAAACATTGATGACTCTCGACGATCTTGTTAAACAGGGAAAGATAAGATATTTTGGCTGTTCCAACTTTTCTGCTTGGCAGGTGTGCGAGGCGATTTGGACTTCCCGAGCTATTGGGATAAATACATTTGTTAGCGTACAACCTCATTACAGTATGTTGGAGCGGTCAGTAGAGGATGAATTGATTCCCTTTTGCGATAATTATCACCTGGGGGTTCTACCATATTTCCCATTAGCGAATGGATTTCTCACTGGGAAGTATAGAAAGGGGTTACCTCTACCGGAGGGAACTAGGTTGCAGGCAGATGATAGAGGGCTGTTGAGTGAAAGAAATCTCGATCTCATAGAAGATCTGACGGAATTTTGTTCAAGTAGAGAGAAGAGTGTTTTGGACTTGGCATTTGCTTGGTTACTCAATAACGACTCCGTGAGTTCCGTTATTGCAGGTGCTATGAATGCCGAGCAAGTTTCTTTAAACGCCGCTGCGGTGAATTGGGAACTTACTGCGGATGAATATCGTAGCGTGACTTCACTTTTATCATAGGGCCTAATCAATAGATGGGGAATCTTCTCCTGGTTGGACGTCGAATGCGTTAAGCACACATGCTATCATCAGATAATATCCAAATGTGCTGATTAAATCCGTTATACCTTTGGTTCCAAACTTTTCGAGGGCGTTCTGATAGGTTTCCTCGGTAATTCTTTTTGTCCGTATCAACTGTCTACCAAAGTCTATAACCAGACGTTGCTCAGATGATAAATTTTCTAAGGGCTTTCTTTGTCTTACGGTTTCGATCACATGGGTTTGTATTCCCGCTGCCATAGCATGTTTTACATGGGCAGACCATTCGTAATTGCAATTCATCTCTATCGCGGCTGTAATGATGCCCAATTCTCTGATTCCGTCCGGAAGCACGGATCTAAACCTTAAATATTCTCCTAAGTGGGCCGTTCGTGCTGCTAATTCCGGGCTGTTTAGCAGAACCGCAAAAGGACCACGTACGGCGCCTCGGGTATCTGATATTTCTTTGTATATATGACGATCCTCTGGAGACAAGTCCGATTCATTTTCTATTTTTATAACTCGGGTCATATATATCTCCTGTGTCCCTTCAATAGTTCCGCTCATTATTGTCTAAAAGTAATATGTGTAGATAGTTGCAGTAGCTAATGGGTACCGGTACCTTTTGCAAGGACAATTCTTGGCGTGTCGAATGTCACTTTATTTGGAGGTGTTGGTTGAAGGCAATGGATCCCCTCGCGAAGTATCTCGTGGGGCTATTAATTTATTATTGAGACTAGGAAGTCTGATTCCAATACTTTCCGATTCTTGATCTGAGGCTCACGGCCTCAAAGTTAAAAGCTTCAACCCACTCCGTGAAATCCGACCTCGACTTCATCTCCCTTTAACAGTACGGGGGTGATTCGTTCGCCTCCGGTCAATGTTTCTAGATGCGACCACTGCTCAGGGTTAAGCGCCAAATCTATTTCCTCGAAGTCAATGGACGATTCATTGAGCTCTTCTCTAAGCGCATCTGAATAAGTGCAGTCTGGGTGGCTATAAAGGACAATATTTTGCTTCACTTATGAATCCTCGGTCATAGCTTGTTAGATGTATATACCTATTCTAAGTAATAATCTGACCTCTTGTAAAATCGCGATCAACTTTGGGTCAAATATAAAGTTATAATCAAGATAGTAGATATTGATTAAGAGAACAATATGGAGGATGGGACTTGCTTAACAAGGAATTCGCCAAGGTAGGTAAAACAAATGTTATGGTTAGCCGTTTGGGGATGGGAGGAGCGCCTCTAGGAGGATTGTTTTTTGATGGTGGCGATTTAGTAGCTAGGGAATCCCTAGAAGCTGCATATGAGGGAGGTATCCGATACTTTGATACAGCACCTTTGTATGGCAGTGGGGTAAGTGAAAATCGATTTGGTGCGTTTCTGAGAACGGTTCCTCGTGATAGCTTCACCTTATCTACTAAGGTGGGTAGATTGATAGAACCTGGAGATTTTGAAGATGATTCTGATCATTTTCCAAACGCGCCGAAGTCAAATGTTATCTTCGATTATTCCAGAGAAGGTGTGTTGAGATCTATTGATGATAGCCTTTTAAGACTAGGCTTGGATAGGATCGATATTGTGTTTATACATGATCCAGATGATCACTATAAAGAGGCCATTGAGGAGGCGTTACCCACACTAATCGAACTGCGTGCCCAGGGCATTGTCAAAGCTATAGGGGTCGGGATGAACCAATGGGAAATGTGCGCTAGGTTTGCTCTAGAAGGCGACTTCGATGTTTTTTTGATCGCTGGGCGGTATACATTGTTGGATTATTCGGCTTTAAGTGAATTTCTGCCGATCTGTGTGAATAAGTCAATTAGTGTGGTAGTGGGTGGCCCATACAACAGTGGTATTTTAGCCTCGGATCTTGGGCCAGATACTACCTACTTTTATGAGAAAGCGCCGCCAGAGGTAATAGATCGCGCAAAGGATATAAAGCGAGTTTGTGATAGATACAAGGTTCCATTGAAAGCGGCTGCATTAAGATTTGGGTTGCTGCATCCAGCTGTAGTCGCTACTATTCCTGGTGCTCGTAGTCCAGAGGAAGTTCAAGATAATATAGAGATGATGTCCTTTGAAATCCCCCATATTATGTGGGAAGAGTTAAAAGATAAGAATCTTTTGTCATCGGAAATACCATTGGGTTAAAAATGTCGTGAGTCTATCGAACAAGAACCGAAAATAGAGTAGGAAGGGCATCTTCATGAAGACGTATGCAATGGCGCTAGATCTTATTGATGAGTCGGATGTGATCGAGGAGTATAAGAGATATCATCGGAATGTATGGCCAGAGGTTAAAGATGGATTATCTCAAATAGGTGTTGAGGAGATGAAGATATTTCTCCTTGGCGACCGATTGTTTATGGTTCTAAGGGTGGTAGAAGGATTCAAACTGGAAAAGGATTTCCAAAAATATGCTGAGTCTTCTAGCAAAGCAAAAGAATGGGATCAACTGATGAGGCAGTTTCAAAGGAAAGTACCCGGGGTAGCGGAAGATGTATGGTGGGCCCCCATGGAGGAAGTTTTTGACCTTAACTGGTAATGACGGTAGTGATTATGGATCGATTGATAGTCACCACCATCTGTGGGATGTAGGAAAATTTGAGTACCCGTGGATGCCCCGGGATAACGGTATTCTCAGGAGGAACTATCTTCCAGATGATCTTGAGCCAAACATTCTCAATGTCGGTGTTGGATCCACAATAGTTGTTCAAGCAACGCATAATATCTTAGAGTCTAAATTTCTTCTCTATCTTGCATCGCATACGGAATGGATAGCTGGAGTGGTTGCATGGGTTGATCTCCATTCGGCGGATGTTGAGAAAGTAATCGAAGAATTAATGTCCCTAGGGCCATTGGTTGGAATAAGGCATCAAGTTGAAGATGATCCAGATGATGATTGGCTTGTGAGTGATCTGTCCATTCGGGGTCTGACGGCCGTCGCGAATCAGAATTTAGCATATGACATGCTTATAAAACCCCGACACTTAAAACATATACCGGTTGTTGCAGATAGGGTTCCTAATCTAAGAATGGTTATCGACCATATTGCCAAACCGTTTATAGGTCAGGAGATTATGGAACCTTGGGCGACGGATATGATGGATGTAGCAGAGGCTTCAGGAGCCTTTTGCAAGGTGTCAGGGATGGTGACTCAAGCCAACAAAGATAAGTGGGCTGCCGTAGATTTCAGGCCTTATGTGAAATGCATTCGCGAGATTTATGGAGTAGATCGTCTGATGTGGGGTAGTGATTGGCCGGTTTGTCTTTTGGCTGCTGACTATAATACGGTGCTAGATATTGCCTTGGATGCTATGGGATCTATGTCGGATAAAGATCGGCATCGGTTTCTATCAGGATCAGCGTCAGAGTTTTACAGTATTTCAAAATAATCTAGTTATGCAGATCAGGATTTAGTGTGGAATTTCAACTTGAAGATTGTGAGAGCTTGGGGAAGGGTAGTGTTTCCCTCACAGAAAAAGTAATTAGAGAGTACCTAGATGTCTTGGACTGCTGGAGGCTAATAGACTCTGTACCATTGAGGTTGACAAAATCTTTTATTTTTGATGACTATGAGGGTGCATTTATCTTTGTTGTTCATATTAAAGATATTTCCGTTGAACAAAATCATCACCCGAGAATTGTTTTCGAATATGGCACTGTCGAGGTTACTTGGTGGACTCATGTTCTGAAAGGACTACACCGGAATGATTACATTATGGCTGCGAAAACCGATGCAATGTTCCACAGATTATTTTGCAAGACATGATCATGCCTCAGATATATTTAATAATTGACAATTAAACACATAAGTTTGGATATGGAAGAATTCGGTCGTCGAGCCCATATTAAATGGTTTAGAGGAAGATAATATGCCATCTTACTACCCAGCATTCATAAATGTAAGTGATAGGACATGTGTCGTAGTGGGGGGCGGTAGTGTTGGTGAAGAGAAAGTGAAAAAACTTCTGGAGTGCGGCGCTAAAGTGCGAGTGATTAGTCCAGTTATCACTAAGACGCTTTCCAACTTACAGGCCGAAGGCAAAATTGAATGGTGGCAGCGGGAATATCAGGTGAATGACTTGGCTGATGCGTTTATCGCAGTGTCTGCTACTGGGGTTCACTCCGTGGATTTGGATATCTCGGAGGAATGTTCTCAACGGAATATATTGCTTAATGTAGTAGATGTTACGCATCTTTGTACTTTTATTGTTCCTTCAATTGCTACTAGGGGGGATGTTACTGTGGCGACCTCCACCGGAGGTATGAGTCCTGCTCTCGCAAGAACATTCAGGGAGAAACTGCAGGAGAGCACTATACTTGAATATGCTGACTTGTCTAATATTCTATCGTGGGCCAGAAAAGTGGTTAAAGAGAGGGAGTGGGATATTGAACCAGGATATTGGCAAAATTGTATTCATGAGGAACTTTTGAGATTGGTTCAATCCGGACAGGAAGAAGAAGCCAAGGTAATGTTGATGTCTTGCTTGAAGAAAGGTGTTATTAATCACTAGGAGATTTCCTTTTCAAATGACGTCTGAGAGTTCGATCAAAATAGCAACGAGGTCAAGCAAGCTAGCCTTGTTACAAACGGAAGAAGTTATCAAGATGTTGCAACTTGCCCTACCTTATCAGTCGTTCGAGATAATAACCCATCGATCTGAAGGTGACATAAATAAGTCTGCCCCATTGTCTACTATGAAACGTGGAATGTTTGCCAAGGGGATAGAGCAAATTTTGTTAGATGGGAAGGCCGATGTTGCGGTTCATAGTGCCAAGGACGTGCCCTCCTATATACCAGAGGGTTTAGCCATAGCTGGTTTTAGTAGGAGGCTTGATCCAAGGGATGTGTTGGTTGGAAATATTCCTGCTAGTCTTTCAGGACTTCCACATGGTGCCTCTCTAGGTACAAGTAGTCAGCGGAGGTCATGCCAACTTTTGAATGCTAGACCTGATTTAGATATTGTTTCTGTTAGGGGGAACGTTGACTCCCGGCTTAAGCTGCCATCCCAAGGAGTAGTTCATGCTGTGGTATTGGCCGCTGCTGGGATTGAAAGACTTGGTCGGGGCCAGGAAATTTCCGGATATTTGTCTATAGAAGAATCGATCCCAGATGTTGGACAAGGAGCGCTGATCGTAGAATGCAGAGATGATGAGACGTTAGATTTATTACAAGGTATTGGACATGTGGAGACCTCTGTCGCTGTTACAGCAGAAAGAGCGTTTCTGGCAGCAATAGAAGGGGGATGCAATTCCCCAGTCGCTGCCCACGCGGAAATGATAGGCGCTGAATTACTTCTTCGTACAATGGCAGGCACGGCTGATGGTAAGGAAATTTACAGGTCTGAGACTAGAGCACATGTGTCGGATCCGATAAGCGCAGGTAAATTAGCTGCACAAAATTTGCTTGATGTTGGCGCATGGAAAATGTATAAGGCAAATCTATGAGTGATCAGCTAGCAACCGAACCGCCCTATGGGAGCGTGGTACTGGTCGGGGCCGGGCCGGGAGACCCTGAACTCTTAACGATAGCGGGTTGTCGCCATTTGATGACGGCGGACGTGGTGTTGCACGATAGGCTTGTAGGGCCACAGATATTGGATCGAATAAATGTTGGAGCCCGCGTGATTAATGTTGGTAAGAGCTCTGACGGGAAAGGTTTGTCTCAAGAGGACATTAATCACGCGCTGTTGGGAGAGTGCCGTGCTGGGAATAAGGTAGTCAGATTGAAGGGTGGAGACCCCATGGTTTTTGGAAGAGGTGCGGAAGAAGCTCTATTTCTGATGAAGGAAGGTATACCATGTGAAGTTGTCCCAGGAATTAGCTCAGCGATTGCCGGTCCCTCCGCAGCTGGCATACCCGTTACTCATAGGGGAATATCATCCTGTTTCTCCGTTGTTACGGCTAGTGAAGACCCTGAAAAATTGATCACGTCTGTTGATTGGGGATTATTAGCCAAGGGGGGGCACACACTTGTTATCTTAATGGTATTGAAACGTATTGATCAGGTTGTATCGTTGTTGATTAGCGAGGGGAGAGATCCCTCTACACCTTCCGCGCTTATACAATCTGCAACGCTTCCGGAGCAATCTGTGTCGACAGGATACCTAAGAGATATTTCCTCCATCGCAGAGGAGTATAATGCTTCCTCACCAGCAATGTTAGTCGTAGGGAAAGTAGTTGATATAGGGATTCAATTAGGGCCTAGAAGTTTTCTTCCATTGGCAGGGAAAAGGATTTTGGTGACCCGTTCTAGAGCACAGTCAAGCAGATTATGTGAGCTCATTTTGCGGCTAGGAGGTAGCCCATTGGAACTGCCTACCATAGCCATCCAACCGCAAGACGATTATACAGAACTTGATAGTTCTATCGAAGATCTCCTAGATTATGATTGGGTTGTTTTTTCTAGCGTAAATGCTGTGGAAAGTTTTTTTTCCAGGCTTTGCGTAGGTAAACGAGATGCGAGATACATGCAATCAATTAAAATAGCGGCAATAGGTCCATCAACAGCATCTGCTTTGCGTGACCGGGGTTTGGTTGCTGACTTGGTTCCAGATAAATCTACGTCAGAATCTTTGGTTCAATGCTTTGGAGAAGTTGTTGAAGGAGGTCTTGATGTTATTGTTCTTGGCCCGGAATCTGCTCCTGCCACCATTCGAAACGGACTCACCTCTCTAGGCTGTAAAGTTCGCCAGGTTGCCGCCTACAGAACGATTATTCCTAAGAATACCCATGAGAATGTAAGGAAATTGATGGAGAAGAGGCTAGATGTTATTACATTCACCAGTTCTTCTACGGTGAGAAATTTCCTGTCGATATGGAATGGGATTATACCGAGTGATGTGGTAATAGCGTGTATAGGGCCTGCTACTGCAGCAACAGCAGTTGAAATGGGGATTAGTCCAGATATAGTGGCTGAGCCACATAACGTGGACGGGTTGGTGGATTCAATAACAGGCTATTACAGTCGGGGAGATGAGTAATTGGAATATCGTCCAGATTTTAGGTTGAGGAGGATGAGGAAAAATCCTATTCTCCGAAGTATGGTTAGTGAAACCAGACTGTCTCTTAATGATTTGATATACCCAATTTTTGTGAAAGAAGGAATTGATTCGCGTGAAGAAGTGAGACCAATGCCAGGTATACATCAATTATCGGTCGATGCTCTTGTTGAAGAAGCAAAAGAGGTACATCAGTTGGGGATTACAGCAATACTTCTGTTTGGGATTCCTGATTATAAGGATAGTCTGGGAACGGCTGCATATAAGTCGGACGGGGTTATACAAATGGCCATACAGTCCCTGAAGAAACATATTCCAGAATTGATGCTTATAACGGATGTGTGCCTGTGTGATTATACTGATCATGGTCATTGTGGTGTTGTATTGGATAATGGTATAGACAATGACAGGAGTCTTGAACTTTTGGCTCGGATTGCATTAAGTCACGTTGAATCTGGGGCGGATATGGTAGCCCCGTCAGCCATGATGGATGGGCAGGTAGGAGCTATACGGAATATCTTAAATCAATCGAGATTTAGCGAGATTCCGATAATGGGGTATTCTGCTAAATATGCATCGAGTTTCTATGGGCCCTTTAGAGTTGCGGCTGAATCATCCCCACAGTTTGGTGACAGAAAGTCGTATCAGATGGATATTGCCAATAGGAATCAGGCAATGATAGAAATCCAGCAAGATATTAATGAAGGTGCAGATATAGTAATGGTTAAACCTGCCCTGGCAAATTTAGATGTTATACATGAAGCCAAAGTTAGATTCAGTCATCCTATTGCTGCTTATAATGTCAGTGGCGAATATGCCATGGTCAAGGCTGCATCCGAGAATGGATGGATTGATGGGGAAGAGATTGCATTAGAAATCATTACCTCAATAAAGAGAAGTGGCGCAGATATTATCATCTCCTATCATGCTAAAGAACTAGCAGGGGCTATATCGTCATCGTAGATGTGCCGATAAGGTTGATACTTGTATTTAAATATTAATAGATAGGTCCAATTCTGTTTAGGGGCCATACTCGGTATTTTACGAAAGAATGGATATCCTTTAACCTAATGAATCCACAGACTCGACTGTCTGTACTGGGGTGAACTCTGTCGTCACTTAACACAAAGATGGATTCTTGAGGTACTTTGGTCTCGTAAGGTTTAAGGTCTGGAGCGGCCGGTCCACCGTGTAGATAGGGTTCAGGTAGGTGTGATCCGTTTATGTACAACGATCCATCGCAAAGTGACAAGAGATCTCCAGGCATGCCAATTAAACGTTTCACCAGATGCATTTCTGGGATCAAGGGATTGTTGAATACGACTAGTTGTCCTCTATTGATCTTAGCTCTCTTTGAGCAGACCAACAGGTCATTATGTGCAAGTGTTGGCGTCATACTGTGACCTGAGACTTTGGCTAAGTGCAGCCAACTTATTAGTTGATAGCGTTTTGAGAATTCTTTCATAGAGGTTTTGTCCAAAGTTGTTGACTCATCAACTAAGTATATGGCTTGTTGCAGTAAAGTATTTCTTTCATGTATCTTGGGTTTGTGATATATATGTACTCTACGGACAAAAAGGAATTATGAAAACTATAAGGAAGGACTTCAATGGGAATTAGGTCGATGATTGATGGTATGGTCGGTTTACGTGATGTGTATGCACATTGTGACATACCATGTGGTATATACGATCCTATCACGGCAAAAATTGGGGCTCAGACGGTGTTGAAGATGTCTGCTCGGATCGAGGCTCTCGGCAGTTCCGAGGATATAAACACATATTCTAGGTATGTTGCCGTTAAAGAGGAACATGCTCAGTCGGTCAAGAATGAATTGAATATACTTTGGGCCGATTATTTCAAGCCTGAGCATCTTGAAAAATATCCTAATCTACATGAACTGTTTTGGAATGCGAATAAATTAGCCGGAGCAAACAAACAGGGTGTTAGTTCCGATTCAGCTAAGAAACTTTTGGAAACAGTTGATGAGATAGCTGAGATATTTTGGGCGACTAAAGGGGTTGAGTATAGTGACCCGAATGCGGATGTCAGGTATGGGCCGGCCTAACATTCAAATTTCTTATTAATGCGTGCCATGATCCTGCAAAAGGTCCATGCTACTGTATAGATCAGTTGTGTAGGCCTTTGTCAGGATTTGTAGTCGTCTCTTGGGGGCGAAAAAATATCCAAGGCTTTTGAAGATTTGGATCCAGAAAGTACACTGTGCTCTATACCTCCTGGTATTACATAAAATTCGCCTGTTTTGACCGTTTTACTTTGTCCGCCGATTGTGAATATGAATTCGCCCTCTAGTACAATTCCGGCTTGTTCGTTAGGATGAGTATGTAGAGGGACCTCTGAATTTGGCTCTAATTCTACTAAGCTCATCATGATCTTGTCGCCCCAAATGGTTTTCAGTGATATGCCCGGCGATATTTCTCTTTTGTTCGCATCTTCTTCATTAAAAAAATACTTCATTATTTAAACTCACTTAACTTATTTCGAATCTGGTCATTGTAAATTGATAAGCAATGTCTGATTGTGTCATTAATAGGGGTATCTACTCCAAATTGTTGACCTGCTCTGCTAATGGCACCATTGATAGATTCTACTTCCAATGGTTTGCCTGATAGAAGATCTTGGTGCATTGAGGATACAAGTTGATCCTTTTGCAGCTCGAAGCCGCCCATTATCTCAGTAATGGTAGACTCTTCCAGGTTAATACCTGAAGACTGGGCTACATTGAAACCCTCGGTCAGTAGTCTAGCAGTGAGTAGCCGAGTTTCAGGGTTATTCATGATGGAAGAGAAATTAGATCGGGACAAGCAGGTCATTCCACTTAATGCGGAAATGAAGATCAATTTCTTCCAGATGTCGATCATTATGGATGGAGAGTTTTGGTTATTTATGCCAGAATTTTTCAAGAGATTCCCGATGTCACCTTCGGCTTTCCGGATTTTTTCTTCTTCCGTACATGCGCCAAATTTGATCATGCAGTCCCCGCCATATTCCTGAATAATTCCGGCGGCCGTCTTTTCAGCCTCGACATATGCGGCACCCAGAATAGTAGCTGATCTTGGAAAGTGGCTTTGAAGGATCTTTCCGCTGTCGAGACCATTTTGCAGCGTCAATATTATAGTGTCGTCCGTTATCATAGGGGATATGGTTTTTACGGCTTGAATATTGTGGTAGCTCTTGACGCAGAACAGGACTACGTCCGCGGTGTAACCTGAAGGAGGGCTATTTACAAAAGTGGCCTTTGGTGTGAAGTGACCGGATGTAATGCTTTTAACTTGTAGGCCGTCCCGATTTATTTTGCGTAGATGTTCGCCTCGAGCGATAAATGTTACTTCGTTCTTATCAGAAAGTAGGGACCCAAAATACCCTCCTACCGCCCCCGCGGCCATAACTAATATGCGCATGTCAAAATGTAACCTCGAGTGGAGATGAAGAGAATCTCATTCTTTCAATTCTATTATCACATTACTATAAAGTTCGTCACCTATATTCGTAACTTTGTGAATGGCATCTTTCTGCCCAGGAACCACCTGTCCTAGCTCTAATCTATTATCAGAATATGTTCCGTCGGGGTAGTGTGCTCGCAAGGTTCCGGGTCTGGTGACTATAAAAACGTAAGAGTTGTCATGTTTGTGCCAATCACTGGAAATTCCTGATTCTAGAACAAGATCCCATACTCTAATCCGGTCTGTTTCGTATTTAAACTCGGTTCCTATATCTCCCATTTTCATCGTATCCTTCTCCCTCAACTTATATGTTAACGATCTTACTACATGGAATCCTCCGTAGCCTATCGATTCCATGTAATGTATATCCTTTCTCATTTTTTAATTCTGAATCAACTTTGTTTTAATGTATAATCTTATGAGAAACGTTGGATGCCTAAAGTGGGTACCTAAAGTTTTTTTGCCGTTACCAGTAGTAGTAACTTTTTGATGTGCTCAGAGAGCCGGGTGAGCTGAGAACCGGCGTACAAGACGAAAGCGAATGGAACTGGTTTGTTGTAGTGGAGGTGAATCCACTTGTGACGCCGGCGTGAACCATCTTGAGACATGATGGCATATTAATGAGAGCCTTTCTTTAAAAGAAAGGAAGTAGGGTGGCACCGCGGTATTAAATAACCGCCCCTTTATTTGAGGGGCGGTTATTTAATTTTTAGACATGGAGAAAATTGTATGTCAGTAAAGAAAAGGGTTTTCAGCGGGGTTCAGCCCAGTGGGGATCCTCAGTTGGGTAATTATTTAGGTGCCTTTAAAGGTTGGGTTCAGCGACAATCAGAAAAGGACAATTTTTTCTGCATTGTCGATCTTCATGCGTTGACAATAAACCCCGATCCATCTGATTTGAAAAATCAGACAAGGGAACTAGCGGCAATTCTGTTTGCATGTGGTCTGGATCCTAATAAGAGTACTTTGTTTATTCAAAGTCATGTTAAAGCTCATGCTGAAGGGTGTTGGCTTTTGAATTGTGTAACGCCAGTGGGTTGGTTGGAACGAATGACACAGTTTAAGGACAAATCCGAAGGTAGAGAAAGAGTTTCCGCGGGTTTACTTGACTATCCGGTTTTGATGGCTGGAGATATTATTCTTTATGATGCTGACGAAGTGCCGGTTGGAGAGGACCAGAAGCAACATGTTGAACTTGCTCGTGATATTGCTGAGAGATTCAATAGGATATACGGGGAGACCTTTGTTATACCCAATCCGGTGATTCCTGAAGCTGGTGGCAGGGTGATGGGATTAAACGATCCATTAGTGAAAATGTCAAAAAGTTATTCTCACATAAGGGGCCATGCAATTCGAATGCTAGACGATCCGGATGAAATTGAACGCTCAATCATGCGTGCAGTTACAGATTCTGGTAGTGAGTTGATGTTTTCTAATGAGCCAAGCAGAGCTGGTGTTAATAATCTACTTAATATTTATAAGGCTATTACTGACAAGACGGAACGGGAAGTGGAAAAAGACTTTGAGTCAGCAAGAGGTTATGGGGATCTAAAAAAGACAGTTGCAGAAGTAGTCATAGAAGAGCTCAGTCCAATCAGAAATCGTTATGATAGGTTGATTGGCGATGTGGCAGAATTGGACCGTCTTTTGGCACGTGGGGCGGAACAAGCAGCGGCAATATCCGGACCAAAGTTAGAAGAGGTTAAAGACAAGATGGGGTTGATCGTGCCCTAGTACTGATTGCGGCCGATTTATTACTTGGAGTAAGAAGGGATGTATTACCCAACATTAGAAGAGACTTTGAATTTATCAAGCGAGGGCAATTTAATACCTATTTCGCGCGATGTCGATGCAGATTTGGAGACTCCGGTATCTGCTTATTTAAAAGTCGCTAATATACCGTATTCATTTTTATTGGAAAGCGTAGAAGGCGGTGAACATATAGCTCGATACAGTTTCATAGGCACGGAACCAGAACGTGTTATTACCACAGGTATGGATTATCCAGATGGGGAGATTGATCCTCTTATTCGTATACAGGATGTTTTTGCAGAATATAAATTGATAGATACCGGTAATTTGCCAAAATTCAGTGGTGGAGTGGTGGGCTATCTGTCATATGAGGTGTCAAAATATTTCGAAAACATTCCGGCACCCACTGTAGATGCCCTAAAGTTGCCGGAATCCATTCTAATGTTGGTGAAAACATTTTTGATATTTGATCATGTCGCTCATAAAATTCAGGTAGTCAGTCACGCCGATTTATCAGATGGTGTCGAAGTAGGATACGAGCAAGCAGTTAGTCGGATTGATGCGATAGTCAATAAACTTAATAAACCTTTGGACCCAGTTTCGATTAAAAAGACATCTGGTTTTACCAAAGGCCCTACCCTTTCTAATATGAAGCCTGATTACCATAAGTTTATGGTAGAGAAATGTAAAGAGCATGTGGTCGCTGGAGAGGTGATCCAAACGGTGGTATCTCAGAGATTTTCCAGGCAAACTTCTGCTGATGCCTTCCATATTTATCGGTCATTGAGAGCCGTGAATCCATCGCCTTATATGTATTTCCTAGACCTTGGTGATTTTCAGATTGTAGGGGCTTCTCCTGAGATGCTTGTTCGTGTTCAAAATGGATTGGTTACTACTCATCCTATAGCAGGGACTAGACCTAGAGCATCAGATGAAGATGAAGATAAACGCTTAGAACTTGAGCTTAAATCGGATGAGAAGGAGAGAGCAGAGCATATTATGCTTTTGGATCTTGGTCGTAATGATTTAGGTAGAGTGTGCAAACCGGGGACTGTATCTGTAAAGCAAATAATGGAGATAGAACGGTATTCGCACGTCATGCATCTGGTTTCTCATGTTGAGGGAGAGCTTGATGAAGGTCGAACCAACTACGATGCATTTAGAGCATGTTTTCCTGCAGGTACGGTCTCTGGTGCGCCAAAAATACGAGCTATGGAGTTAATAGCGGATTTGGAGGTTGACAAGAGAGGTCCCTATGCGGGAGCTGTTGGGTATTTTGATTTCGCAGGTAATATGGATACCGCAATAGCAATTAGAACACTAGTGATTAAGGATGGGATCGCATATGCTCAAGCTGGTGGTGGCATAGTTTATGATAGTAAACCAGAGGTTGAATATGACGAAACGGTACACAAGTCCGGTGCTTTAATGAGGGCGATTGATAAGGCAGAAGACAATTTGGAGGTTGTTGACAAGGAAAATGATACTTCTGATTGATAACTACGATAGTTTCACCTATAACCTCTATCAGTACATGGCGGAGTTAGGAGCTGAGGTGTCTGTTCGTCGGAATAATAGAATTACGCTTGAGGAAATTGAGGATATGTCGCCAGAGAAGATTGTGATATCTCCGGGACCCAGTACTCCAGACAAAGCTGGGATCTCTAATAAAGTGATTCAGAGATTTGGTTCAGAGTTGCCGGTATTGGGTGTTTGCTTGGGGCACCAATGTATAGGTCATAGTTTCGGTGGAAAAGTCCTAGGGGCAAATGAGATTATGCATGGTAAAACGTCATCAATTTTCCATGATGGAAAGGGAGTGTTTTCTAATATTCCAAGCCCATTTAAGGCTATCAGATACCATTCGCTGGCTATATCTAAGGAAGACCTGCCCAGCGAGATTGAGGTAAGTGCATGGACCGATAATGGATTAATAATGGGCGTTAGGCATAGGAAGTATCCTGTAGAGGGTATACAGTTCCATCCAGAATCTATTATGACTGAGTTCGGGAAAGACTTGCTGAAGAACTTCATTGATATGTAATGTACAAGGAATAGGTTTTGATAGAAAAAGCAATAGCTAAAATTGTTAATACAGTCGATCTTTCTTTTGGTGAGTCTGTTGAAGTAATGACCGAAATCATGGAAGGTAGGTCGACGCCTGCACAGTTAGGTGCATTTCTCACAGCATTAAAGATGAAAGGAGAGGTTGCTGACGAGGTTGCAGGAATGGCCAGTGTAATGAGAGCTAAATCGACTCGTATTGACGTTCCGGATGATGTTATTGACACATGTGGCACTGGAGGGGACGGTAAAGGAACATTTAATGTCTCAACTGCGGCTGCTTTTGTCGCTGCGGGAGCCGGGATAAAGGTTGCTAAGCACGGTAATAGAGCTATGTCCGGGAGTACGGGAAGTGCAGATGTATTAGAAGCATTAGGCATAGATATTCAAATCACGTCGGAGGGTGTGTCGGAGTGTATAGGTAAAACCGGGTTTGGTTTTATGTTTGCTCAGGGTTATCATCCTTCCATGAGGCATGCAGCGCCCACGAGGAAGGAAATAGGCGTTCCTACCGTCTTTAATATATTGGGCCCACTGACGAATCCCGCTGGTGCAAAAAGGCAGCTTATAGGAGTGTCTGATAAGCATAAGGGCGCGCTTATTGCTGACGTTCTTAAAAAATTGGGTAGTGAAAGAGCAGTTGTTGTTTCTGGAGAAGACGGATTGGATGAAATTACCTTGGATGGCGCCTCGATTTTATGGTTGCTCGAGTCCGGATCGATCGAGGAACATAGAATAAGACCTCAAGATTTTAACTTGGAGGAATCAACCCTCGATGTAATTAAAGTAAACAATGCAATTGAAAGCGCAGATGTAATAAGAGACATTCTCAATGGAAGAGTGGGGCCCGCCCGCGACATTGTTTTGATGAATGCGTCGGCCGCCTTATTGGCCTCTGGGAGGTTCAAAGACTTGGAGACTTGTTTGGTTGAATGCGTTAGATCGATAGATTGTGGACTTGCTTTAAATGTATTGGAAAATTGCATCAATTATCGGCAGGGGCCAGAGTGATATGAGTAATAAAGGTGCTCCCGATATTCTGAGACAGATAGTTGCGTCCAAGGAGTTGAGGGTTGAATGTCAGAAAAAAGAAGTTCCGTTGTCTGAATTAGAGTCAAGGAACAGAAATGCGAAAAGGCCTCTTAACTTTTCTGGTAGCCTGATGGGTGTGTCTGTTCGAATCATTGCTGAAATCAAGAGAGCATCTCCATCGAAAGGTACTTTTGGGGGGGCTATTAATGCTAGAGAATTATCGAGGTCTTATTCCAACGGAGGAGCCGCTGCAGTTTCAGTGTTGACCAATGAAGATCATTTTAAAGGTAGTATTCGTGATCTTACGGATGTTCATGAGGCAGTATATGCTGATGGGCTTCCAGTTTTACGTAAAGAATTTATCTTCGACAGTTATCAAATCCATGAGTCGCGAGCATATGGCGCTGACGCTATTTTGCTAATAGTTTCGATGTTGAGTAAGCAACAAATCTTAGATTTTATGGATATTGCTGCATCTTTGAGTTTGCAATGTCTTGTCGAAGTACATGATGACGATGAGCTCGATATCGCAGTAGACTGTGGGGCCGAAATTATTGGGATAAATAATAGGAATCTGCGTACGTTTGAGACCAGTCTTGAAACTACCGAATTATTGGCTCCACGGATACCTGCGGGGAAAATTGTTGTGAGTGAAAGTGGAATATCTAATAAGATGGATATTGAAAGAGTCAGGCTTGCCGGGGCTCACGCGGTTCTTGTTGGCGAATCGTTGGTCAGGTCAAATGATCCATCCCATGCTTTGAGGTTGTTGATGTGACCTTGTTTAAGATATGTGGCTTACAGACGGCAGAACACGCGATTTTCGCCCGTGAATGTGGGGCAACATTCCTTGGGTTTGTGTTTGTGAATGGGGTTCGGAGAGAGCTTTCTTTGTCAAACGCAGCAGAATTGATAGAGAAATATCGGTCGGTCTGTGGAGATGGTGGGCCGAGTTTGGTAGGTTTGTTTGCTGACCAGCCGATAGATATGGTGAACGAAATTATAGGTAAATGTGGGCTTGACTATGTTCAGCTTTGTGGACGAGAAGAGATTGATTATTGGGCCGAGATAGAGTCTAAAGTCATAAAGCAAATTAGAATAGATGGGTCGAAGGAACGAGCTGAAATAGTAGAGTGGTTAAACTTGGAAATGGATGCTATTGCAATTAATAATGCGATTCCTCTCCTTGATCGCTATGAGTCGGGACAATTAGGTGGAACGGGTAAGACTTTTGATTGGACAATAACTACAGAGTTGGCTCATGGAATTGAGTATATTCTTGCCGGTGGGCTCAATCATCAGAACGTGAGTTTGGCTATTTCTACAGCCCGTCCATGGGCGGTGGATGTGTCAAGCGGTGTTGAAAATCGAGGGGAGAAGGATTTCTGCAAGATACAAAAATTCTCGGAAGCGGTCAGCCAAAACGCCTAAGATATTCTAGGTATTAGGGTGGTTATAGAGGTAGATGAAACTTTTGGCCCCCAACTTGGAAGTACAGCTCCCATGGTCTTTTCTTCTCCGCCTGCGAATATGAGTATTATGTCTTCTGGGTCATCAAGTAACTGTATGAACGTGTTCTCGTCGCCCTCTTCTGGTTCCCCTAAGGCATTGGCAATTTTTATGTCCCTTAAGTTGCGTCTAGTGCCTTCGTAGAGTATTAACTTAACTTTATCTTTATCGTAATTTTTCCAAATACGAGCTTCCCCGGATATAACTATTGCTACCTCACCTCTTCTGATTATAGATCTTGTGTCAGCAGTGGATCCGACTGTAGCTGCCGAAGTACCTAATGAAGAAGCGACGTCGGATATTGTGTTCAATATTACATCGGGCGAACCAGACGTCCTAACTTGCCTAGGTCCTTCACATGCAAAAGCCGTCACGGTGCTATCGGTATCGTCAAATCCTCTTTCGACGTGCATTTGGCCCCACGGCGATTCTTCCGATTCAGCTATACAGAAGCTATATTTGCCAGGATGACCGAAAACTGATCTGTCAAAAAGCCCAGGTATGGCGGCACATGCATTCATTAATATTAGCCTTATAGCTCTGCCAATAGTGGCATTTGCTCTGTTACCAGGTCCGAACAAGTTGTTGCGGCAGTTGATGCCGAGGTCAGTCACAAGTGGTCCGTTGATGATCAATAATATGCCCGCACCTCCGAGACTCGAGGATGGTCCGACAAGATTGAACTTAGGGTCCAGTATGGCTTCGCAGGCGCTTATGACTACCGGGAAGTACTCTGGCTTGCAACCCGCCATCACGGCGTTTGCTGCTACCTTTTCTACTGTGATCTCTCTTCTACGCTCGGGTAATTCTCCAATAATATGGTTATTGGTGAACTTAGTTTGATCGATGAAACGTGCAACCAAGTCAGGGGTTGGGGGAACCACGGGTAGCCCATCCGTCCAGCCCCTTCTGTAGCATTCCTCCATGAGGTCTAGGGGATCGTTAGTCCCAGATATCGAGTAATCGGATTGTGTAAACATATATAATATCTGGCGCCAGTATATTTCAGGTGTTGATGAGATTACAAATTCAGATTGGTTACTTGACAGCAATAATTGAGTACCTTAGGCTGATTTCAATTCTAAGTTATGGGAGCGTAATAATGGGATATTCATTTAATCACGTACACCTCAAATCTCCTGATCCGGGGAAGACTGTAGATTGGTACGTCAAAGCATTCGGGTTTGAAATTCTCAGTGATGAGAATCCTAGGCCAGTTGGGGATAGATTTATACGGTGCAGAACTCAAGACGGCGTTGCGGTAAACATCTCTAGTGATCGGACAAATGAGGTCATGGGAGAAGGTGATTCGAATGCTCATTGGGGGCTCGAGCACTTCGGTATTGAGGTTGATAGTATTCAAGATGAATTGGAGAGGTTACAGCGAATGGGAGCAGACTTGCTAGAAGGTCCGATACAAATGCCTAATGGTATGTCTATAGCTTTTATCCGGGCCCCTGACAACGTACGTATAGAGATTATGCAATTGCCCAAGGAATAGTTTTGAGGTTGGTACGATGAGTAGAAATACATATTTTCCTGATGAGAATAATAAACCGATAGGATTTTCTCCTGCAGCAGGAGTTGGAAACTTGATTTTTGTATCAGGGCAAGTCCCGGTTGATACAGGTGGTGATATCGTTGGAGATGGGGACTGTGGGGTCCAATCTCAACAGTGTTTCCTAAATATCGAGAAAAGCCTGATAGCTGCTGGAGCGACAATGGCTGATGTGGTGAAGATCACAGCGTTTATTGTTCGACCAGATGATTATACTGATTATGCAGAGATACGCCGTTCTTGGTTTCCCAATGATGGGCCCGCAAGTAGTAGCGTATTCATAAGTGGTCTCGTGGACCCAAAATTCCTGATAGAAATTGAAGCAGTCGCTGTAATTGGAAACTGAATAGGTGCTCGATCCTGAATGCTTATTTTGTGAAATTGGAAACGGCAAAATACAGGTTGACTTTGTAGATCGTACGGAGGACTGTTTTGTGATTAAAGATATTAACCCGGCGGCACCTGTTCATTTATTGGTTATACCATTTGAGCATGTTACCTATATTGATGAATTTGTTGGTGGAAATCGTGAAATAATGAGCAGTATGTTTGGGGCGGCCACGGAATCTGCTAAGAAAGCTGGAATATTGGATTCAGGGTATCGACTAGTTATCAACCAGAAAGGTCATGCTGGCCAGCAGATCGAACACTTACATTTGCATGTGTTAGGTGGAGCTAAGTTAGGCACAATGGCTTGATCCAATAACGATGAAGGTGATGGATCTTACCCTTGGGATAAACAAAAGATTGGTTGATTTACCTGTGTGGTTGAGAGAGCACATTAGCAGGACACGGGAAGTGGCTGTAAACCTAGCAGCTCATTATCAATTGGATGTGGCCAAGTGTGATTTGGGTGCTTCCGCCCATGATTTGGCTCGCCATTGGAATGACCAAGAGTTGCTTTTCCGAGCTGATAAAGAACAGATGTCTATTGACATAGTAGAAAGGTCAGTGCCTATGCTGCTCCATGGCCCAGTAGCAGCTGCGATCGTAAAATTTGAATTGGGCTGCTCTGACCCCGACGTGTTGAACGCTATACGGTTCCATACCACCGGACGAGCTTTCATGTCAGAGGTCGAAAAGGTTGTGTTTCTTGCGGATAAGATAGAGCCTAGAAAAATAAGACATTCAGATATTCTAACGGCAGTTGAGGATGTAGCCTATGAAGATTTGAACCTAGCTATTCAAAAGTATTTGTCCATCAGGATAAGGTCAATAATCCAATCTGGGGGCTTAGTCCATCCGCTTTCAATAGAGGCTTGGAATTATTTCTTGGGGCTTCATAATGTTTTTGAACCTTCAGCGTAAGGGTCTAACTTACCTAATAGTTATGATTTCACCTTCTATGGATCTGTCTTCTAAATTCAATTGGACAATAGTACTGTCCACCATAAAGGATTTATAACCCTGGCCTGGATTCACAAATAATGTTTCTTCGATCGTTTCCAATAGTGGCTGATGAGTGTGTCCGAATATGATGATGTCGGGTTTTTCTTCAAAATCATTGAATAGCTCGGTTGGGGGGAACTCTTCTCTTCCCCAAGCTGGATGTGTAATGCCTAATCGAAGTCCTTCAATTTCAATCGATTCTTTGTATGGGAGGATTTCTCTTAGCTCCACTGGGTCGGAATTACCGTGGACTGCTATAGATCGCTTGGAGCATCTTCGGAATCCTTCCAGAACGGGCAGGCGTACAATATCTCCACAGTGAATAGCCAGATCCGCCTGTGTTACGGCTCTCCTAATCTGATCGTCTACTTCACTCCAACTGTAGCAATGAGTGTCGGATAAGATAGTTATTCTTGTGCCCAATGTAGCTCCCAATGTATTTGTTCAGCTTGTTTCTTCCATAGATTTCTAACTACAAGGCCTATGATATGCCAATGGTCTGGGGTACTTACTAAGGTATTCGTCGGATCTTATTTGATACCCGCCACGACCCGATCTAAGATCGCGTTGGCGACATCATACTTGTCCATCAGGGGCAGTTCTTCTGTGGTACCACTGGCATGAATAAAGGTCGCCTTGTTGGTATCTGAAGCGAATCCGCTGTCATTTGCTGTGATGTCGTTTGCTACAATGAAGTCTAGATCTTTTGATGTTATCTTAGTCTTCGCATTTTCAATCAAGTTTTCACTCTCCGCTGCGAAGCCAACTTTAATGAGGTTTCGGCCAGAAATATTCCCGATAATGTCGGGGTTCTTGGTGAAGTTAATAGTTAAATTATCTTCTTCAGATTTTTTAATTTTATTAGTTAAGACTTTTTCTGGTTTCCAGTCACATACCGCTGCAGCCATGATGACAGCATCAGCATCTAGACACTCATCATCTAATTCCGCCTTCATTTCTAAGGCACTATCAACTTTCCTGATCAATATTCCAACTGGGTCATCTAATGCTGATGGGCCTGTAACTAAGGCAACCTGAGCACCTCTATCTCGAGCGGCTGTTGCAATTGCATACCCCATTTTGCCGGATGATCTGTTGGTGATGATTCTGACTGGGTCGATCGATTCTTGTGTGCCTCCAGCGCTGACAACTATTTTTCGATCCTTAAGATCACCATTGCTACCCAAGATCATTGAGATTACCCCCAGTAATTCTTGGGTTTCGACCAACCTTCCATAGCCGTATAATCCAGATGCGAGTCGTCCCTCTGACGGGCCGGCTATGAAGACTCCTCTACTTATCAGTTTAGATATATTTTCTTGAGTGGCAGGATGATTAAACATGTTGCCATCCATAGCAGGCGCAACTATCAAGGGAGCCTTATTCGCTAGAACCGTTGTGCCTAGTGCGTCATCAGCTATCCCAGTTGCTAGTTTGGCAATAGTATTAGCCGTTGCAGGAGCTATTATCATAATGTCAGCTGATTCTGCCAGTTTGATGTGGTTCAAATACTGGGTAGGTACGGCATCAAAAATATCTAAGAACACCTTGGTGTGGGTGATGCTTTCGAACGCCATAGGCGATATGAACTTCGTCGCAGAGTTAGTTAGAACCACGTCAACCCTTGACTGTGATTGGACCAGCTTGCTGGCCAAATCTAGGGACTTGTAACTAGCTATACTGCCGGTTACTCCTAGAATGACCTTCTTATCTTGCAGAGGGCCGGTATTCAAAACTCGCTCTCTATGTATTCCCTGTTCAAGCCGTAAATGATTCGGAGTCCACTAAGAGTGAGATTCAAGTCTATTATATCGAGCATTCCGACTTCGTTTTCGATAAGTGGCACATTCCCTCCTGTCCCAATGACTATGGCATCTTCGGATAGCTCTCTTTTTATTCGTGTTATCATTCCTTTTATTAGGTCAGAGTAACCTAGTACTAAACCGGACTGCAATGCGTCATGTGTATTTTTCCCTATAGCTTGGTCGGGAATTGACAATTCGATCCTTCTCAATTGGGAGGTAGATCGAAAAAGAGAATCCGCCGCAATTGTCATCCCAGGGGCTATTGCACCACCCAAATATTCTCCCTTCCCGCTAACAGCATCAAACACTGTGGCAGTTCCTAAATCGACTACGATGAAAGGCCCTCCGTATAGATGTAAACCAGCGGCAGCGTCTACTATTCGATCTGCTCCTACATCTCTTGGATTATCGTAGAGTACTTTTATTCCAGTTTTGGTCCCTGATCCAATTATTAAGGGAGTAACCCCAAAAAATTTCTTAGATAATTCCTCAAATGTTGGGGTCAGAGGGGGCACAACGCTGCATATGCTTACATTCTTGATGTGGTGGGACTGTATATTCGCGGTGTGTAGCATCTGCCGAATTATTAATTCATATTCGTCACTGGTCTTGTTTGATTCAGTAGAGATTCTCCAGGTAGAAAGGAGTTCTTTACTTTGGAATGCACCTAGTGAGATGTTTGTATTACCAATATCAATTGCTAAAAGCATAGAATCACGGATACTTGTTGAAATTATTTAGTCTTTTCTACGTAATTCTTGTTTCGGGACCAATTGGATTGTAATAGTTTACTGGATGCCAACAGTTTGTCCAAAGTAGGATATACGGTGTCTCGCAGGCGCTTGAATCCCAATACTCTTGCAGCCGCTGAGGCAGCTGACTGGCCCGATATCTGATCCTTGTTTCTATCCTCCCAAGCGTCATTAACACGGTTGTCCCAGTCCTCCGGAATCTGATCTTCCAGGTTTTTATTCGGTTGAAAGGTTATCAGCCGTTGCGCACCGTTATTAATCCTACGATTGTGATTATCTTGCTTATTATTGGCCGCGGGATCTAGTGATACCGTAAAGTCTGTACCCTGACGTAACGTGACAGCTACCTCATCTCTAGCCTCTAGGAATTCCCGGAAGTTTCTATAACCTTGCTCCCTGTAGCTAAAACTAGGATCTATTCTCTGAATTGTCTGAGCTAATTTTGTCCCAAGGACTATGCCGGTGTCATTCGTGGCCGCCTCGACTGCTCGGATGATTAACGAGGATAAGGTATCTGGGCCTTTACTTTGCACCCCGTTTACGGGCCTTTTTTTGGCGGGGATACGCCTTCTTGTTGTTGATGCTGGTCGTTGGTCTATGTCAGAATTTCGTAAAAATATGTATCTGTCGCATGATTTGACCATAGTGGCTGAGGTTACATCCTCCCGCCCGGCACCTATAACCTGTTTCCCAGAGCCTCTCAAATGATTAACCAGCGGTACGAAATCGCTATCTGACGAGACTATGACGAATGTATCTACCTGAGCGCTATGAAGGAGTTCCACGGCGTCTATGGTTAGTTTGATGTCGCAGGAATTCTTACCTGCTCTTGGCCCTCGGTAGTTGTGAACCGCTTCAATACCAAGCTCGATCAGTTGTTCTTGCCCTTTTCGTTGGGAAGACCAGTCAGCGTAGGCGCGTTTCACGATTATGCGGCCTACGCCGGACATCTGTTCTACCAGACTCCTCATAGAGTCCAACCCAGCGTTCTCAAAGTCAATCAACAGGGCAATGTTGGAGTCGCTCAATTCATACCACCCTTAAGCACACTAATTATCATGCTTTTCCACACCAAATAATTCTTAACTTCATGATTCTACCAGCATTGATTATATCATTTGTCGTGGATTATCGGTTCCAAGTACTTGGTATGTGGCTATTTGTGAAGTTGTTCCAGCATATTCATGGCTATCTTATATACAAATGTTTTGATCGATACTAATGTATGTCCGACCTTACGGCTTTGGCCTAGCCCCTATATGTCTGTGTGCGGAACATTCATTGAAGGTAAATAATCTCGATGCTATACTTTTGATCTGTCGAGGATTAATCCCTTGTCTGATAGTTAGTTCGGTATGGTAACAAGGTCAGAGTTTTAGAGGCCTGACTTTCTGGGGATTTGTTTTGATGGTATGAATGTTAACAACTATGTGGTTGGGTAAGTATGTACCAACTTATGGTATTCGGCTGGGGCTTCAAATTGGTATGGAGGGATAAATGTGACTACTCAAACAAGTAAATCAACAAGGACTTTGACGCCTTATCAGGTCAAACGATACAGTCGTCATATCATAATGCCCCAGGTAGGTAGTATTGGGCAACGAAAGCTTTTGGATGCTAAAGTACTGATGGTTGGAGCAGGGGGATTGGGTTCCCCTATAACGATTTACCTGACATTGGCGGGTGTTGGTACAGTCGGAATTGTTGACTTTGATGATGTAGATGTAACGAATTTACAAAGGCAGATTTTGCACTACGATGGAGATATAGGTAAGCCGAAAGTCGAGTCTGCGTTGAGCACGTTGAAGTCGTATAATCCTGATACTAAGGTAAATATTCATGAGGAACCGATTACTTCCATTAATGCCATGGAAGTAATGAGTGACTACGACATTATAGTTAATGGTGCAGATAACTTTCCTACCAGATATCTTGTTAACGACGCCGCATATCTCTCGGGCAAACCGCTGGTTGATGGCAGCATACTTCTATTTGATGGTCAAGCTACTACCTATATACCAGGCCAGGGTTGTTACAGGTGTTTATTCCCGACTCCGCCACCTCCAGGAGAGGTGCCAAGCTGTGCAGAGGCCGGAGTGTTGGGTATGTTGCCTGGGATGGTTGGTACAATTCAAGCAACGGAAACCGTGAAGCTTATTTTGGGAATTGGGGATTCTCTTTCAGGTAGATTGTTGATCATTGATGCTTTGAGTATGGAGTTTCGAACCGTGAAGATCAGGAGAAATGTGGATTGTCCATTATGCGGAGAATCTCCAACGATTAGCGAGCTGATTGACTATGAGGCATTTTGTGGGGGGGCCCAACTGACCGGATAGTTGCTCTAAAGAGGATCGAGTTATTTACTGTAGAACGAATCCTTAGTGTGAGTAGTCTGGTCGATTCAATGTAGCTGGGTCACTGTAAATTTCAGCTTAAATTAAGAGGTCTCCAAATTGAAGATTTACACTAAGACTGGCGATGATGGAGAGACAGGGCTTTTTTTTGGCGGGAGAGTTCGAAAGAATGATTTGCACTGTGAGTCATATGGTGCAATTGACCAAGCAGTATCTGCTATGGGATTAGCCAGAGCTCTTTCGTCTGATGAAGAAGTCAGATCGGTTTTACTTGGGGTCCAGAATCAGATGTTCACAGTTGGCGCTGAATTAGCTACGCTTGGCGAAAATTACCCGCAAATGAGAAAGCATTACAAGACCATATCTCCTGGCATGACAATGAGTCTTGAAGGTTTGATAGATAAGTTGTCTGAGGAAATCGACCTGCCTGATCAATTCATTGTTCCTGGAGCTACCAAGGGTTCTGCAGCATTGGATCTCGCGAGGTCAACCATAAGGTTCGCGGAAAGAAGGATAATCGACTTGGATGAGGCGGGCCTCTTGTTGAATAAAGAAATTTTAATTTTTATCAACAGATTGTCTGATCTGATGTTTATACTGGCAAGATACGAGGACCGGAACGTACCGGTTGAGGTCATCACGGGTCAAAGAATAAATGAGTGACGGCCCATTTTCCAAGTTAAAGATTGCGGTCTTGGATTACGAGGCAGGCAATTTGCGCAGTGTTCACAAGGCTTTGTTAAAGTGTGGTGCTTCAGCCGTAATCACTTCCAATCCCAAAGTCATATCGGACTCCGACGGGCTTGTGTTTCCAGGCCAGGGCGCTTGCGATACATCCATGAGAAAACTTAGGGAGAAAGGATTAGACGAAAGTGTAAGAAAATACATTGAGTCTGGAAAGCCATTCTTGGGCATTTGTCTTGGGCTACAGTTACTTTTAGAAGCATCAGATGAGGGAAACGAAAAAGGTTTGGGGGTTATAGAAGGACGAGTTAGGCGTTTGCCTCGGGGTGTCAAGATACCTCATATGGGTTGGAATCGAGTCGCATTTACGAATCTCCATCCGGTTTTCAGGGGCATTCCGGACGAATCATATTTTTACTTTGTCCATAGCTATTACGCTGATCCTAAAGAAAACTCTGTCATTATTGGGAAGACAAATTACGGGTTGGAATTTTGTAGCGCTTTGGCATTGAAAAATGTTATTTCTGTACAGTTTCATCCTGAGAAAAGCGGTTATATGGGGCTTAAGTTATACAGCAATTTTTTAGGATTAATCGTATCAGGGGAACAGGTGGGTGAGAATTGGATTTAATTCCTGCGGTAGATATTCGAGGTGGCAAATGCGTCAGGCTATACCAAGGTGATTATAGTCGAGAAACTGTTTTCGCCGAAGATCCCGTTGAAATGGCTATGAAGTGGGAGCAGGTTGGTTCTAAATATCTTCACGTTGTGGACTTGGATGGAGCTAGAGACGGAAGTATGACAAATAGTAAAATCATCAAGCGAATATGCGCGGCCACAAGTTGTGAGGTGCAGGTTGGTGGAGGCATAAGGTCCGTTGAGGCTGCGCTAGAATATGTCGGACTTGGGGTAAGTAAGGTGATTTTGGGTACAGCTGTGGTGAGAGACCCAGGGATTGTTCGATCGTTCCTCTCGGAACTTGATAGTGATGCTATTGTAGTAAGTGTGGACTCCAAGGATGGACTCGTTTCTTCGGACGGGTGGGTAAATCAGACGAGTAAAGAGCCAATCGAATTCAT
Organism: uncultured Dehalococcoidia bacterium; assembly: GCA_964602845.1. Lineage (GTDB taxonomy): Bacteria > Chloroflexota > Dehalococcoidia > Lucifugimonadales > UBA826 > CAZRSW01. The sequence continues at coordinate 43,396 of CAZRSW010000001.1, forward strand.
AAATGAGATACAGTCAGTAGGGATATGTAGATGCCTGTATACAGATATAAGTCGTGATGGCACATTAGAAGGGCCAAACTATGGGATTATCAAAGATCTAGTTTCTAGTGTCGACGTGAAGATTATGGTGGCTGGTGGAATCGCCACGATTTCTCACCTTCGCGGATTGGACCAGATTGGAGTTGAAGCTGCCATTGTTGGTAGGGCGATCTATACAGGTGATCTGGATCTTGAGTGGGCCTTAAATGAGTTAAAATGAGAGTTTAAATTTTACTTTTGATACATCGGTATGGTGAACGACATGGCAACTTCTAAGAATAGAAATGTAAAAAAAGTGGTTAAGGGAGATCGAGCCAGACTCGATGTTTATCAGGTGATGTCTCTATTACCTGTGAGCCCTTATCATGAAGTGGCGGATGTGGGCTGTAGTGTTGGAGATCTTTCAATTCCATTGGGAAAGTGCGTATATAGAGGAAATGTTACTGCACTTGATACGACAAAGAAAGATCTGACTGAAGCTCGAAGGAAACTCAAAGAGAACAGGCTCACCAATGTGCGAGTGAGGCATGTGGAAGATATATCTAAACTTAAACTAAAGGATAACAGTCTGGATGGTGCCCTGGCCGCTTTTTTATTTCAAGAATCTGATAGTCCAGAGGAAGTATTGAAAGATGTTGCCAGATGCCTAAAAAATGGGGGATGGTTGGCGATTATAGAGGCGAATGTTGATAATGTTGAGGGCCAGACTGATGGGGGCGGCCAGAATGTGTCGCTTCAAGATTGTAGGCGAAGCGCTGAATCTGTGGGTTTTACGTTCTATATGAGGCATAACTTGTCCAATACAGCGTACATGGTTTTATTTACTAGATAGGGTATATATGCCCAGAGCTTAATATGCTAACAAAAAGAGTAATACCTTGTTTGGATGTCGATAATGGCAGGGTAGTAAAAGGAATAAGTTTTGTGCATCTGCGAGATGCCGGAGACCCGGTTGAGTTGGCAAAGTACTATGATGAACAAGGCGCAGACGAGTTGGTATTTCTGGATATAACTGCTTCGTCGGATGCTAGGGATATAATGAGAAATTTGGTAGAGGAGGTATCTGAGCAAGTATTTATTCCTCTCACGGTGGGAGGTGGCCTCAGGAATATTTCTGATCTTCGCATGATTCTAGAATCAGGTGCTGATAAAGTTTCCATAAATACGGCGGCACTTGTCGAATCAGAATTGGTCACGGAGGCGTCACATTATTTTGGTGCACAATGTATTGTGGTAGCAATCGATGCTAAGAAGATTGATATTCAGGGTAATCGTAGGAGTTTTCATATTAGGGGAAATCTGAAAGGTACAGAAATAGACGCTAATTCCAAATGGGAGGTCTATTCTCATGGGGGAAGGGAGCCAACAGGTGTTGATGCCGTAAAATGGGCGAATAAAGTTGTGGAATTGGGTGCTGGTGAGCTTTTAATAACCAGTATGGATCAGGATGGCCATCAAAATGGCTATGATACTGAGTTGCTGTCAGAAATTTCAGAAACTGTCGCTGTCCCAGTTATTGCGAGTGGTGGAGCGGGCTCTCTTGATCATCTGCGGCAAGCTATTGAATTCGGGAAGGCTGATGCTGTCCTTGCAGCAAGCATATTTCACTATGGGACTTTTACCATAAAAGAAGTTAAAGAATACTTGAGTCATTCAGGAATCCCAATAAGGATAGTTACTTGAATGACCAATCTTATAGACTATGGGGGATTAATAATGAATCAGATTCAATTAGATGAGAATGGTCTTGTACCCGCTATCGCCCAACATGCTGAATCTGGGGAAGTATTAATGCTTGGCTACATGAATCCTGGCTCATTATCTAGGACACTCGAAAGTGGAGAAGTATGGTTCTACAGTCGCAGTCGATCTGACCTTTGGCACAAAGGGGAGATGTCTGGTAGTTTTTTGAAAGTGGAATCGACTTATGTAGACTGCGATGGAGACACAATACTACTTAAGGTTATGCCGAGCGGGCCAGTATGTCATACAGGCGAAGAGAACTGTTTCTCTACGCCATTACCAGAGGATTTTGAATTTACCCGGAAAGATTACTCTGCTGGTGTTTTGGAAGATTTGTTTGCGTTGATTCAAGATAGGAAAAATACTCTTCGTGCTGATAGTTACACCTGCGATCTATTCGAAAAGGGTGTGCCACGTATTGCCCAAAAAGTCATAGAGGAAGCTGGTGAATCCTCTATAGCGGCGCTGACTGGGCGAAATGATCAATTGTCTAATGAAATGGCTGACCTTTTTTACCATTGCCTGGTTTTACTTTCAGCTTGCGACATCGCCCCACAGAATGTGTGGCAAGTGCTGAGAGACAGGATGTCGAATACGTTAACCGATTAGTTTGATATGATTTGAGCCTTGACAGAGGATCCATCTGCGTCTAGAGCGGCGTTCATGGCTGTTGTGGCCACCTCAATTTGCATATTATCAGGTTGTTTGGTCGTCAAAGCTTGAAGTGCTAGGTTAGGTAACGATATTGCCTTGACAAGCACGTTATCCGAATATTTCCCACTTATACGAATAAATTCATAGCTTATCCCAGCTATCAAGGGTATTAGTATTATGCGAGAGGATATCAGCCATGTTAAATGATGTAGATTCTCAGGTTCCCGAGGGACAAGTGTGAAAGTGATAATTGAGACCACCATTACGGTTAGCAGGAATGCTGTTCCGCACCGGGGATGTGCTTTTGAGTACTTGCGAATTGTCTCAGGGTTGAGCATGTCCCCGTGTTCTACAGCATGAACTGTCATGTGCTCTGCGCCATGGTACATAAAGACTCGACGTATGTCTTTAGTGAGACCTATAAGCAATATGTAAGCGATGAATATTAATAAACGAAATATACCTTCAACCAGATTGCTTATCAGATCAGCCCCCATAATTCCTTCAAAGGGTCTGCTTAAAAATAAAGGGAGCATGAAAAAGAGTGCAACAGATAACAGGAGGGAGAACGTTATCATGATGGCCATTGAAACATTCCCTACTTCCTCTCCTTCTTCCGCGCTAACGTTGGCTGAGAATCCGAGCGAATCCATTCCAATGATTAGAGTTTCGGCGAGGGCCAAGCATCCTCTGAGTATTGGTATCTTTCTACTAGCACCTGAAAAAATCTTACTTACCGGTTTGGTACGTACAACAATTTCGCCTGAAGGAGATCGTACAGCTACAGCCACGTTTTTCTGGCCGCGTATCATGACGCCTTCAATCACGGCTTGCCCCCCGTATGTGTGGGCGTTTTTCACGAACGTGCTGGGTTATATATGCCTAAAAAATTGGGTGTCAGGAAGGCCATCACCCTTTTGAGCATCTTCATCCTTATCTATTCTTCCAGCTTGAAGCGTCTTCTCAGCCTTTCGACACGACCTTCTGTGTCTACGATGCGCTGCTCCCCGGTGAAAAACGGATGGCATTTAGAGCATATTTCGACGCTTAACTCCGACTTGGATGAACCCGTAACAAAGTTATTACCACATGAACATGTTACCTGTGCAGTGGGGAAGTATTCTGGGTGTATTTCTGGTTTCATCGTATTAATTTTCTATAGGGTAGACGCTTGCGCATTTTCGACCGCTACTAGCGAATTCATATTTCACGGTGCCATCGATAAGTGCGAAAAGTGTGTGGTCTTTTCCAACGCCGACGTTCTGTCCGGGGCGTATCTTGGTGCCTCTTTGTCGGACTAGTATGGAGCCTGATGACACTAATTCGGTGTCGTATTTTTTGACGCCAAGCCGTTTGGCATTGCTATCTCGCCCATTGCGAGTGCTCCCTCCACCTTTTTTGTGAGCCATATTCTATTCCTCATCCTCTTTTGTTATGCTACTTACTCGAAGGTCAGTATAATTTTGTCGATGGCCGTTCTTTTTCCGGTATCTTGTTTTGGCCTTGTATTTGAAAACTATGACCTTTTTTGCCTTGCCCTTACTGACAACCTGGGCTGAGACCGAGGCGCCCTTTACATTGGGGCCTCCCAAAGTTACAACCCCATCCAACGATAGTAACTTGACTGTGTCTATTTCCAAGGTGTCCCCTTCATCTCCTGGGAGCGATTCCACTCTTATGGTATCGCCTTCTGTTACACCATACTGTTTGCCACCGCATTCTATTATTGCGAAATTAGACATTTACCTTCCCGCTATAAACCGATTTGTCCCCACAAAGCTCTCATTTTAACTATTGAGATGGTATATAGTCAACTGAAATTAGTGAAAATTTTAGCTGCAGAAAACTTTTTTGGGTTGCCATTCGTTTGTGTTGCAGGTTTGTTTTAATATCGCGACAAACTTTCCGTCGTTTTGGTATGCTCTCACTAGAGAGTCCTTGTTCATTTCTCCGGTGATCTTGTCATTAATGATTTTTCGACCATGTCTTATCAAGTCGATCTGATAACTGTCCAGTTGCATTTTAGGGAACTCGGGAATGCATAGATCCGCGTCCAACACTACTTTTTGAGGATCTCCAATGCTTAAGCACTGTAAAGCGTATTCTAAGGGCACAGCATCTTTTAGTATGAATGGGCCGGCTTTTGTACGCCTTAATTCGCTTAAATGGGCTCCGCAGCCAAGCATTTCACCTAGATCATGCGCCAGGGATCTTACATAGAAACCTTTGCCGCATGTGATGATCGTAGTAATGTAAGGAGATTCGAAACTAACCAAGGTGATGTCGTGCAAAATCGCTGGTCTCTTTTTCTGTTGAATGGGGACTCCTTTCCTTGCCATATCGTACATCCTCCTACCATTCAGTTTTAACGCACTATATTTTGGGACAGATTGCAGTATGTTATCTTTAAGATTTTGCAGCGCAAATACTACCTCTGTTATGCCAACGTGCGAATAATCTTGAACGGAGGTTGTTACGCCCTCAGTGTCATAGGTATCTGTACAAATTCCAAGTTCAATAACGGCTCTATAACTTTTGTCCCCCATTAAAATATACTCTAGCAGACGTGTTCCTAATCCTAAGGCGACTGGAATCACACCGGTTGCAGCGGGGTCTAGGGTGCCTCCGTGACCGGCTTTTCGGAGATTGGCGGCCCTCTTAACTTTTCGTACTACATCCATGGATGTTAATCCGCGAGGTTTATCTATGTTGATGACACCATTGATCATAGTCTTTCAACATTCTCATCATCTTGCGGAATATTGATGGATTCGAGAATTCCCATGATATGTCTTGCATGGTCATATGAATCATCTAGTACGAATCTGAGTTTTGGCACGTTCCTTATATCAATATTTGCCCTTAATTGCCTATGTATGAATCCAGCCGCAGAATTGAGGGCAACTATGGATTTGGAACGCTCTTCATGACTTCCTATAATGCTGACGAGGACGGTGGCATATCTCAGATCTTTACTTCCTTTTACAGAAGTGATCGTGGTAAGGTCAGACAATCTAGGATCTTTCACCTTGGAAAGAACGATTTCGCTTATCTCTTTACGCAACAACGAGTTTACGCTGTTCATCCTGTTTGGAGCGTTTGGCATAACTCTATAAATTTCTATTTACTTGCCTAGCAAAAATACCCAATATAGCTTAGGGAGATCCTTGATTAAACTTCTGTCTTGATATATGCCTCAAGCACATCATCTTCTTCAAAACCGTCGAACCCATCTATGGTTAATCCGGCTTCAAAACCGTTTGACACTTCTCGAACATCGTCATTGAAATGTCTTAAAGTTGATATGGGTCCCACAAATATCTCATCTCCATTTCTTAAGACGTGAATGCTAGATCCCCGTCCGATAGTTCCATCATTTACATAAATCCCTGCGATTTTGCCATGTTTCCCGATATTAAATGTTGCTCTAACAGATGCTCTTCCGGTGAAAACTTCCTCTAGGGTTGGTTGCAGCATACCGTCCAAGGCGTTTTTTATATCGTCTGCTAGCTGGTAAATAATCTTGTATGATCTGATCTCTATCCCTTCCTGTTTTGCTAATGATTCTGCACCACCTTCAGGGCCGGAGTTGAAACCTATCACTATTGCATCGGATGCCACGGCGAGTAATATATCCCTTTCGGTGATACTCCCGCTAGCTATATGAATGATATTAACCTTAGTGTCGTCCGTATTAAGATCATTAAGGATATTTCTTATGGCTTCTATGGTGCCTTGTACGTCGGTCTTGATGATGAGATTTACCGATCTTATTTCCCCCAGCTGTGCTCTGATGTGTACATCCTGTAGAGAAGCCGTATCGTTGTTCTTGATCGTTTTTCTAAATACATCTATCGCTTGACGAGCAGATTTTTCATCGTCAGCGATTCCAAATATACTGCCGGCCTCGGGCACATCATCGATTCCCATAATTTCTGCTGGTGTAGACGGGCCTGCGGTCGCGATTTGGTTTCCGTTGTAGTCAAACATTGCACGTATTCGCCCATGAATTTCCCCCAAGACTACGATATCACCTTTGCGTAGAGTTCCTGTCTGAACCAACACTGTGGCGATCGATCCTCTACTTTTGTCTCTCCGTGCTTCTACGACAACCCCCTTGGCTTTCCGTTTTGGATTAGCTCGTAGTTCACTAATTTCTGCTACTAGTATTACGCTCTCTAGGAGCTGTTCCACTCCTTCACCTGTGATCCCCGAGAGTGGCACGGCTATTGTTTCTCCGCCCCATTCTTCAATTAACAAATTTTGTTCTGATAATTGGCGATTTACTCTTTCTATATCGGCACCTGGAACATCTTTCTTTGTGATTGCCACTATGATGGGCACATTCGCTGCCCTTGCATGGTCTATGGCTTCTATAGTTTGTGGCATCAGGCCGTCGTCAGCTGCGATGACTACTATAGCAATGTCTGTGATTTGTGCTCCTCTCACCCTCATCGCAGTGAACGCCTCGTGGCCAGGGGTATCTAGGAAGGTGATTGGAGTATCGTTGAATATGGTTTGGTAAGCACCTATATGTTGAGTGATACCTCCAGATTCATCGTCCACAACATTAGTATCTCTTATGTTGTCTAAAAGGGTAGTTTTGCCATGGTCAACATGACCTAAGACCGTTACTACTGGTGCCCTTGTTTGCAAGTCCGCAGGATCTTCTCCATCGGTATTTACAGTTAGAGATGTGGCAGGGGTTACGGATTCCCCGACTGGCCTCGCCTGGAATCCAAAAATCTGAGCTACTATAGCTGCGATTTCGTATTCGATCACATCATTTACAGAGAACATATATCCACCCCTCATTAGTCCCTTGACTACTTCCACGGCCCCAACCTTCATCATGTCAGCTAGATCACCAACTGTTATTGCGTCTGGAAGATCAAGTAAGGCATGTTCTCTTCGGCCTGTAGAGGTACGTACAATCTCTTCGGTCATAATTCCCCCTTCCTCAAACTAACGCAATTTGATTCACTGCAGTTCTATTTTTGTTGATGCTTTTCCAATAATACTGCAAAGTCCTTCCATTGAGCATCGCTTATGATTATTCTTAAAGCTCGCTCAAACTTAGACTTTTGTATTATTGCCATATCCGAACCCACACAAAAGTCCTCACAAACATAGGTGCCCCTTCCAGGAGACTTGCCTGATTTGTCAAGAGTGATACCTAGGCTTATGTCTGCAGTTATTCTTAAGAGTTTTCTCTTATCAACCCTGTTGTCACACCTGACGCAGCTTCGCAATGATACTTTTGATATTTCAAATCACCGAATTTACACTGATATTATCGTCGTTTCTTACTTGTCTTGGTTTTACGTCCGCTGTTTTTTCTTCTCTGGGTGTTCGCAGGCTCCTTCCTTCTGCTGCGCCTGGCAGTTATACCACCTTTCAAATCTTCGATATCTTCAGCGAACCGTATCATTCCAGCTTGATTCTGGTTGTACCCCGCTCCACTTATCGACCAGATATCCTCTGGAACTTCATATAGGTGGGTTCCAGTCTCTTCTTCATCTTGGATCGGTTGATCTTCATCCAGTGGTAAAAATTCTTGATCCCCCCGGGATTCCAAGTTGTCTAGCCCTGGCTCTTCTATTATTTGAACGATTTCAGATTCTCCGTTCCCATCTGAGCCGATGTCTGCTGTATGGACGTCATCTTCTGCGGATAACAGCGATTCTTGGTCGATAGTATCTGTGGTATCTTCTTCGTCAGGTTTATCCGATGTTGGTGGACTGATTCGATCATCATCTTCCGCCTGAAGTACAGGTGATGGACTTGGAAGCTTTGACAAATCGACATGCTGGTCACTCTGTATATCTACCCTCCAACCTGTCAGTTTAGCTGCTAACCTAGCGTTTTGACCCTCCTTGCCGATGGCAAGTGAGAGGTGCCGATCCGGAACTATGGCGGATGCGCTACTTTCTTCAACATTGATGTTAACACGCAAAACTTGTGATGGGCTCAACGCATTGGCGATGTATTTATGGACGTCCTTGTTCCATTCGAGTATATCTATCTTTTCGCCTTGGAGCTCGTTAACTATACTCTGTATTCGAACACCTCTTAAACCCACACAAGATCCTACCGGATCAACGCCGTCTTGTTTTGCCCTAACAGACACCTTGCTTCTTGAACCGCTTTCACGAGCCACAGCCATGATTTCAACTGCTCCATTGAAAATTTCAGGCACTTCCTGCTCAAAAAGCCTTTTTAGTAGCAGCTCATCGGTTCTAGACATGATCAGTTCCGGTCCTTTGGGAGAATCCATGTCTATTGCTTGCAGCAAAACTTTGAGCTTGGAACCAGTTCGGTATCTTTCGGATGAAACTTGTTGGCTAATGGGCAGTAGAGCTTCAGTTCTACCGGTATCAACGATTACTTTACCAGGCTCAATTCGTTGAACCGTTACCGTAATTATTTCGCCTTCTTTGCCTGCGTATTCTGAGAGAACAATCTCTTTTTCCGCCTCTCGTAGCCTTTGTAGTACTACCTGTTTGGCCGTTTGAGCGGCAATGCGGCCCGCGCTATTAGGTATATTCTCAGTTGGTATAGTGTCACCAACTTTTGCCGATTTTTTAAACTTCGTTTGGGCTTCAGACAGGTCTATTTCCTGTAGGGGATCTTCCACCGACTCTACTACTGTTTTGATGATGTCAACTTTGATATCTCCAGAGCCGGGGTCTAGCTTTACTGAAATGTTACGGCCTTCTGTAACACTGTCTTTTTTAAAAGCAGAAACCAAGGCAGCTTCAATAGCAGACATCACCTTTTCTCTGGGCAAATTGCGCTCAGCGGCCAACTGTGTCAAAGCGATCAAAAAATCACTTTTCATTCTTGTTGACCCCCTTAAATTTCTATCGTTAATAACAAAGAAAGTGGGCTGCACCCACTTTCAATCAAAACTTACATTCTGTTACTAATCGATTATAGCACCGTGTTAACGATCAAAACAACTCCAAAATTTCCGAAATTCACTGGTGTGTTGATGTAACCGTGATAGACTGCATGCTGTTACCTAAAGCACAGTGGATTTTTAGGGATTGATATGGCATGGATATTGCTCGATATTTCCGAATAGTTGGTCACATTATTGCGCTTGCATTGGTTATATGTATCATGGCTTCTTGTAGAGCCGCCGAGCAAAAGACACCACTTATGGTTTTTGCTGCGGCGAGCCTGACAGATGTTTTCTTAGAACTTGAGATAGAATACGAGCAGCATACAAACGTGGATTTGGAGTTTAATTTTGGACCATCACTTATGTTAGCTGTCGAGATTTCTCATGGGGCACCCGCTGATGCGCTTATTTCGGCGGATCCTGAATCGGTCGCGTTTTTGGTTGATGAGAATTATGCTGATGTTGAAGATGTAGTTGCTTTGGCCACTAACGTTATGGTTGTACTTGTCGACGAAGAGGTTGAACCGATCGTTGTAGAAGGGATACAGGATTTAGGTATGATTGCTATCGCCGATCCGCAGTTGGCACCGGCTGGCAGATACGCAATGCAAGCTCTTAGAAATTTGGGCATTTGGAACGAGGTTAAAGACCGGGTGGTCATAGGGGCTGATGTGCGAGCGGCTCTTGCGTACTTACAGATGGGAAATGTGGATGCTGCATTGGTTTATAAAAGTGATCAGGCTGTTGTTCCTGATAAACGGATTCTAGATATAATCCCAACTGAATCACATGACCAAATAAGGTATGTGGGGGTACCGGTGACTGATGGAGATGCGTACAGAGAATCAAATAGCTTTATTGACTTTCTAACTACTAGTGACGCACAGGCCATTTTTGCCAAACATGGCTTTGTATCTCTGAAACCTTAATGATGGCCCATGATGCAGAGTTCTTTTGGAATGTAATATATATATCTATTAAAGTCGCAATACTTTCGACAGTGATTAATATCCCACCAGCGGTTATTTTAGGATGGGTTGTGGCAAAAAAAGATTTCTCAGGGAAGTTCATAGTTGAATTGGCGATTTCTTTACCGCTTGTTTTACCACCAGTTGTAATAGGTTATCTCTTACTGATTCTGATGGGTCGTGAGGGGCCTTTAGGAAAATTATCAAGTTCTTTATTTGGTGTGGATTTGGTCTTCACATGGGTGGCCGCTGCTGTTGCTGCAAGCATAGTTTCGTTTCCATTGATAGTAAGAGCTATAGTTGTCGCGATGAAATCAGTGGATCCTAAATTAGAGCGTAGCGCCAGATCCTTGGGGGCTGGCGCAGCACGGACATTTTTTACAGTGACATTACCCATAGCCTACCAAGGTGTTTTGGCAGGAGTGTTATTGGGTTTTGTCAGAGCACTTGGGGAATTTGGAGCCACGATAATAGTTGCAGGCAACATCCCGGGCAGAACGCAAACTCTGCCTCTGGCTATTTTCGGCAAGGTAATGTTGGGTAAGAATGAACAGGCCTTTCAATTGATAACTGCATCTGTAGGCCTGGCGATAATATCCATTTTAATCCACAATTGGCTTCTTGGAAAAGCCAGAAGATAGTCATAACACAGAGAGGTATGAAATCAGTTTAGTTGATATAAAACTGAATTTAGAAAAGAAGATTGGAAGCCTTCAACTTAATGTCAACGTTGATATAGCCCACAGCAACTTAGCTATATTTGGACCGACTGGCAGTGGTAAGACGACCTTTCTAAACTGTATTGCGGGATTTCAGCGTCCCGATTCCGGTCACATAGAATTTAACAGTGATATCTTTTTCTCCAGTTCTCAATCCATCAATTTAACACCGGATGCTCGGAGATTGGGATTCGTATTTCAGGACGCTAATTTATTTCCTCACTTAAATGTTTTACGCAATGTAGAGTATGGATATAAATTGACTCCAACTTCGGAGCGGCGTTTTCACCCAGATGAGTTGTTGGGAATGTTTGAACTAGAGCATTTGGCTGATAGGAGTACCATAAATTTGTCCGGTGGGGAACGTCAACGTGTGGCGCTGGCGAGAGCTTTAGCGGCCTCACCGAAACTTCTTTTATTAGATGAACCATTCGCATCTATGGACGTTATTTCTAGGGGTGTATTAATTGGCCAATTAAGACTGATTTCCGAACGTTTTGAGATTCCTATGATTTACGTGACTCACTCAATTGCTGAAGTTGCGGCAGTTGCAGATTACGTTTTGGTCTTGCAGGACGGAAGGTTGGTAGCAGAAGGGCCTCCGTCAATGATGTGGCGTGATGCGGATGTCGGAAGTTTAACAGACCTCAATTTCTTTGAAAATATTATGGAAGGAACACTTATAGAGGGAACCGACGATGATTGGTCATCAATAGACTTGGGGGCTTCAATTTTACGAGTCCCTACTATTGACAAACCGCTTGGTACAAAGGTGACATTATCAATAAAGGCTTCGGACATCATACTTAGCAATAAGGAAATTCCATCATTGAGCGAGCCTAGCAATGTTAGAGGGCGGGTAGCAGGTACATATAAGCATGAAAATCGCCTTATGGTGGAACTTGATGTCGGTCAAACAGTGGTTTCAGAGGTTACAGTTGGAGCTCTTAAAACACTGGATTTGTCGACGGGGGCTCCAGTCTATTTGATTGTCAAAACCGGCAACATCGGGATACTAAGCAGGTAAGCGGGTATTTCGCCTTATACCAGAATCGCATTGTCTTTCTTTACGGAGACCCCTTCTTTTATGATAGTGTTCACGTCGTGTAAAGTTTTGATGTTTTCGGACGGATCGCCATTTACAACAATGATATCTGCGAGTTTGCCTGCTTCAAGGGTTCCTATTGAGCTGATTAACCCTAAACATTCTGCGGATGTTTTTGTGGCGCAAGTGATCGCCTCCAACGGTGTGAGCCCCATTTCCTTTACCATCACCTCTGGTATGTAAGCAAAGTCCTTGAATGTGGCATTAGTCATACCTGAATCCATTCCCGTGACGAATTTTACCCCTCTATCCCACATGTTTCTCAGAATTTCGAATCTTCTCTCAGGATCACTCAATACCCCACCCAAAACTTCTTTGGTGACTTTCTTTCCCCTCAGTCTATTGAGATAAGACAATGCTAGGGTCGGATCAACATATAGCCCTTTTTCTACGATTTGGTCCACTGTCTTGGGATCGTAATCATATAACTCGTCGGGATTTGCGGACAGCCAAGAACAGTGAATCAAGTTGTGGATTCCTGCTTTGACACAATTCTTAATACCTTCAGTACCATGGCAGTGTGCGGCAACCTTCATGCCTAAACGCTCCGCATCTTGCACGGCTTGGATCAGAGTGGTGGAGTCATATTGTGCTGCTCTTACATTAGTGCCGGGAGTAAACCCACCTCCTGTGGACATTATTTTAATCCAGTCAGCACCCATCTTGGATTGTTGCCTTATTGCTCGAATGACTTCGGACGAAGTATCTGCTTCACTTCCGAACATGTGGCAGTGCCCGCCAGTGGTAGTGATAGGGGTCCCTGCAGCGATTAGTCTTGGTCCGGGAATAATGTATCTTTCAATAGCATCTTTTATTGGAAATACCACCTCGTTTTTACTACCGAGGTCTCTCATGGTTGTTACGCCTGAACAAAGCGCATCCCTTACGGCTTTAGTTCCACGCATAAGAAGTGTTTCGTTGCTCTCTGTGGTCACCTGTTGGTAGGCATTATATTCAGCGCTGCAATGCACATGAGAATGCATTTCAATGAACCCAGGCATAGCTGTTCCGTGGGAGTACGACAGAATGTCTGCGCCAGATTTGTCATCCGAGGTTAATTGCCTTTGAGTGCAGACTTTGGTAATGAGTGTATCCTCTATTAGGATTGCTCCATCCCTGATCGGCTGTGCCCCGTTTCCGTCGATTACCTTGGATGCCTTAATAAGTAGTTTCATTGTAAACCTAAATGGGGGTAATATGGCAGTCAGGAGCCCACTATATCAAAATAGGTATTTTTATTCCATGTCACTTGCTCCCTTCAGCTGTGGTCAATATACTTCGAGACGTGTCACAGTGCCATAGAATTAGGGGGTCAATTATATGACTAGGTTGCGTAAACTCAAATGGAGTAGAAATGCATTTGATGGTGTGGTGATTGATCCCGACTCGGTCGGCGGCGACCCAATTTTGTTTGGTAAAGAATTAACTAGTGCAATATCCTTGTGGACAGAGGAACTGTGTAAAGTAGTTTGGTTGGAAATTGCATCAACAGCATCCGGTATTATTTCAAAGGCTGCGTCATATGGATTTCGATTTCACCATGCAGATGAGCGCTATGCGATGATGGTATTAAAACTTGACCAAAATGCTTTTGTTCCCCCCTATGCTACACACTATATTGGAATAGGGGGGGTGGCAATTAATGAAAATAGGGAAATTCTTGTAGTGTCTGAGCGATATCGGACAACTAAGAATGTCCCCGCCTACAAATTGCCCGGGGGTGCGCTATTACCAGGGGAACATTTGGCAGATGCCGCAGTAAGGGAAGTTTTTGAAGAAACCGGTATCGAGACTAGATTTGAGTCCCTAGTTTGTTTCAGACACTGGCATGGATATCGGTATGGTAAATCGGATATATATTTTGTTGCTAGACTAGCCCCGGTAAATTACGAGATAAGGAAGCAAGAAGAAGAAATTGATGAGTGCCTATGGATGCCAGTTGATGAGTACCTCGCTAATGACTCGATACACTCTTTCAATAAGACAATTGTTGCGGCTGCCATGGGTAGTGAAGGGCTTTTTCCTGAACCGGTTAGCGGTTATGAACCCGAAAGTAAGTTCGAATTTTTTATGCCTAACAAAGGTTTTAGGGCTTAGAATGCCCCTTCGCTTATGTCGCGATTTATAGTTGAGCTATTTTCTGGTGCTCTTTGCCCCGACGTAAATTGACACTTATTCGTGGTAGTAAGTAAACTGTATTAACTAATGTAAATGGATGCTATCTAATGTCTAAGAGAACCTACCAGCCAAAAAACAGGCGTCGTTCACGAGTTCATGGATTTCGGTCGCGCATGAGATCTCAAAATGGGAGAAATGTGCTTAAACGGAGGACATTCAAGGGACGCCATAAGTTGACGGTATGAAGAAGCTCGGGGATGTAGAATTCTTCGTCTGCACTCTGTTGGGCGGATGATTTATTGTCTATCTATAGGGTTTTAAACTGACCCCGCAATGTTGTTGCCTTTTCTAGTGCAGAAGCAGCGTAGATTATTAAAGTCAAAAGAATTCAGGAATGTTCGTAAATACGGACGAAGCTGGACAGATAAGAATGTTGTATTGGTAGCGAAGCGGCGGGATCAGGATTTTGCTCTAGATCGCTCACGTTTTGGTTTCGTCGTAAGTAAAAGGATTGGCAATTCTGTAGTTAGGAATAGGTTTAAGCGTTGTTTGAAAGAATCTGTTAGGCAAGTGATTGTGAAGGATGGGTGGGATATTGTTTTCATCGCCAGAAACAATGGGGGTGTAGGGTTTCGCGAAATACGTGATTCTGTGGGGAACCTTCTTGTCAAAGCGGGACTGATGCAAAGGATTAACGTTTAGGTATGAATACAGACGCTCGACCGTTTGTTAGTGAGCAGGCTGTGAGAACTGTTATCTGGTTCATCAAGCTATATAGGAATTATATTTCACCATATTTGCCTGGTTTATGCAGGTACACGCCTACATGCTCGGAGTACGCGTTGGTTGCTACATTACGATTTGGTGTTTTAAAAGGAAGCTATTTGAGCTTGGTCAGGCTTATGAAATGTCGACCGTATGGGGGTAGTGGTTATGATCCCGTCCCATGTCTTAAGACCAAATAGCAATGTAATAGGGTTTAGGTAGGTTTTGGGTATGTCTAATTGCAAGAAGATAGGGTTTTCCGAGTTGAAGAGACAAGGAAGCGCCTTTTTTATCTTATTACTAGTGTTATTTAGTGTAATTGGGTGTTCTCAGATCGCTGTTCCAGAAGGGTGGTCTGGCGGAATAATATATGAAGGATCTAGTAATCAGGAAGTACTGTTTATTGGTAGTATGGATGGCTTGTTTTTACCTCTCGATAAGGCGACAGGTGATGGGTTTTGGTGTGATGAATACATACAAACTATTCACGCGAATGACTGCGAAAATAATGAAGACGTCATCATGTGGGAAGATCCGCTACTCTTACCATACGATAAGGACTCAGACGATGGAAATAAATTCCAAAGGGCTATTTATGGGACACCCGCAATAAGTGAGGGGGTTATATTTGTCCCTGTGTATGATGGGCAAATATTAGCGATTTCTTTGAATAGTGGCGATAATTTGGGATCGTGGCCTCGGACCCAATTTAAAGATGGAGATTTTGTTGGAGGTCTTCTAGTAAGGGATGGTGTTTTGTACGTTGGAGGTGGTGATGGGAAGGTATATGCTTTGAATTTTACTAAGGATGAAGATGGCGATATTAGCTTTGATCAAAAATGGGTCTTCTCAGAAGCGACGAATAAGTTTTGGTCCAGTCCAGAGATGTTTGGGGACACTTTAATAATTGGCTCTTTGGACCACAACGTGTATGGGATAGATGCTGAAAGTGGGAAGCGTAAGTGGAAATTTGAGACCGATGGTGCTGTTGCATCATCCGCAGTGGTATCTGATGGTGTTGCGTATGTGGGGTCTTTTGACGGGGTATTCTATGCCATAAATGCGACCGAAGGTACTGAGATTTGGAGCTTCACAGGATCATCTAATTGGTATTGGGGGAAGCCAGTGGTTTCTGGAAATATGGTTTACGCTCCTTCTTTGGATGGAAGTCTATATGGCCTTGGGATAAGGGATGGTGAGTTGAAGTGGAGGGCTGAAACCAAGGATGCTATAGTGAGTTCCCCTGCTATTGTGAAAGATATGATTGTTTTTGGATCAACTGATGGGAAACTCTATATCGTGGATAAGGTATCCGGTGAATTACTGGATGAGTGCAATATTGGTGAAGAGATTAGGACCCCCATTGTGGCTGATGAGGAGGCTGTATATTTTGGTGCTAAGGATCGCTCGATACGAGCGATAAGGATAAAGAAAATTGGGCGAGCTGAAGATGATTTGTGGGAATCTCCTCACTTTACCAAAGACGCGGTTAAATTCTTGATAGAAAAATACGATAAAGGGAAAACCGATAGAAAAAAGGTCACAACGCGGGATGAGGGATGGTCGGGTGCTTGTTAGTATCTTTTTGATGTCTGGGTGGTATTAGAACTTGGAACTTTTCATAGAAATTTGGAATTCAGTAATTATTGCGCCGATGATTAACACTCTGATTGTGTTATATAGCGTATCGTTTAGCAATTTTGGAGTAGCTATAATCATTTTCACGATATTGATACGTGGCCTAATGATGCCTTTAACAGTCAAACAGAGTAGGCAAATGAAGGCAATGACGGCCCTGCAGCCACGAATCAAGGATATACAGTCCAAATATAAAGACGACAAACAAAGACAATCTAGAGAAACAATGAGTTTGTATAAAGAACAAGGGGTCAACCCGATTGGTTGTTTAGGACCAATGTTCATTCAGTTCCCGATTTGGATTGGGTTATATCAAGCTATTCTTCAGACGGTTCCAACGACCCCGGAAAGGCTGGTGGGTTTGTCAGGGCATCTTTATATGTGGCTGCCTATGATAGAAGAGGTTATTCCACTGGATAGCAGTTTTTTATGGTTGAATCTTGCACAACCAGATCCAAAATGGGTTTTACCTGTTTTGGTAGGCGTATCTATGTGGTTTATGCAGAAGATGACGACAATGCCTGCCATGGATGATAGACAAGCATCAACAAATAGAATGATGTTGTGGATGATGCCTTTTATGTTTGGATTTTTCTCACTGCAATTTCCCAGTGGGTTGGCAATGTATTGGGTGATCTCAAACTTGGCGGGGATTGTAATACAGGGATTCATAACGGGATGGGACCCATTGTTAGAGGTCTTAAGGTTGAACAAAGTTGAAAAAGATGCAACGGGTACAGAGGCAGTTACTGCTGTGTTAGACGTGGATACCCATATTTCTGAGGAGATCGATGATGAAGAACTCAATAGAAACAACGGCGAAGACGGTGGAAGAAGCAGTCGAAATAGCTCTAAGAGAACTAGACGCAGACCGAGGAGAGGTAGAAATAAACGTCGTTAGTAGAGGTAAGGCCGGTATTCTAGGTCTTGGGAGTGAACTAGCTAAAGTTAAGGTCAACAGGTTGGAGTCGCAGTCCAACCTAGTAGATGTCACAACGGAGGTAATTTCCAAGTTGATAGCTATGTTGGATGCTGATGTTTCCGTGCACCTAAAACAGGCGGACAATGATGACATCGGTGGACCAGTTTTTGAGATAGAAGGTGATGATTCCGGGCTTTTAATCGGTAGACGAGGAGAGACGCTGAGGGCGCTGCAGTTACTTGTTAGAGTTATGGTGGGTAACGAGATTGGTTCAAGGGCCAATTTGGTCATTGATGTTGAGGGATACAATGAACGAAGGCGTGAGTCTTTAGTGAATTTGTCTAAAAGAGTGGCTGATCGAGTTATTAAGACCGGCCGGCCTATTGATCTTGAACCTATGTCTCCTAGTGAGCGGCGTATTGTGCATATCACATTGGCTGAATCTGGCCGGGTTACAACAGAAAGTTCCGGCTCAGGTAGTGATAGAAGGGTTGTCATACATCCGAATTGATTTCTTCAGTCATGTGCCCTTTGCTATGGATTTAAAGGAATTTGTTTCAGAGATTAGTTTAGAAGGGGTGGGCTTGAGTTGCGTTTTTGGGGTGGTTGTGTTCTTTAGTTGACTAGTGAGGGTGTAAATGCAGGAAGAACCGAAAGCTGGGATGTCGTATCTTAAAGTCATCAAATTCTCGTCTTTATTGATCGTTATAGCGGTTGTTCTGCTTGGTCTTTATGCTGTCAAAGGGGCTCTTTTCCCTTTTGTTATAGGCCTGATGCTGTCTTACATTCTCCATCCATTTGTCAGTGTTATTGAAAACTTCATGCCGTGGCGTTCTAGGAGGCCAGATCTTGCTAGAGGGGCTTCAATAGGTCTTGTTTATTGCGTCTCGCTGGTGGTGTTCATTGGCGCTCTCATTGTCGTGGTCCCGCCAATTTTCAGACAATCGACTGAGCTGTTGAACACATTGCCAGACTTCATAAACGGTGCCAGATTAACAGTAGAGGGATGGAGCAGAGAATATTCCGGAAATATTCCCACAGAGATCAGTCTTGAAATTGAACGATTGCTTGAGAACGCTGGTGTCATACTCGTCGGAGCATTCAGAGGGTTGTTACATAAAACAGCGACGGCTGCCGTACATGCACTCACTTTAGTAGTTGGTATGGTGGTCTTACCTATTTTTGTGTTCTATCTTCTTAAGGATAGAGAGAAAGTTCGAATGTCCTTCATCGAGGTGTTTCCATCTGATATTCAGATCCATGTTGTTTATGTCTTGAGGATTTTGAATCGCGTGGTTGGCGCATATGTTAGGGCTCAGGTGACTCTTTCCGTGATTGTTTGGATCTGTATTACTGTTGGGCTTGCAGTCATGCAAATTCAGTATGCAGCGCTACTTGGTGCGGTTGCAGGAATATTTGAATTTGTACCCATTATCGGAGCGTGGATCGGCGTGATACCTACAATTCTTGTGGTTCTTTCGACTTCGCCAGACAAGATTATATTTGTGTTGATATTGTTTGGATCTGTACAAATTTTACAAGGTGCATTTTTAGTTCCCCGTATCCAAAGTTTTTCCATGAAGGTTCATCCTCTGATAGTTTTAATATCAATTGTAATTGGTAGTGAGGTTGGCGGAATGTGGGGGGTGGTGTTAGGTCCACCCATCGCCGCGTCAATCAAGGAGTTAATAGTGTATTTTTCTGAGCCAAGCAAGTATGCAGGATTTGATGAATTTGGTGTATCTGAGAAAGTAACAAGTATGGGCGAAGAAGTCACATGAGTGAGATCTTTAAAATCATGTTTTACGAGTAGAAAAAAGAATGATAGAAGTTGAGTTTGTAGCCCAAGAGCAGATTGCTGTGCTCACATTGCAGGATCAAGACCCGAAAAAGATCCATGATGGCGTGCTTGGAGGTCAAATCGAGGATGCGTGTAATGCTATTAAGGAGAATGACGATCTGAGAGGTGTCGTTATCACCTCATTGATCGATGGTTTTTTGTCTATCGAACCTAGGATATCGCGTCCAGTTGATTTTAGAGAACTTGCAACTATGACTAACTTAATCGCAGATATAGAGAAGCCGACGATAGCGGCGATAGAGTATGGTGCTCACGGAGAAGGTCTCGAATTGGTTCTTTCGTGTGACATTAGAGTAGCATCTTTGACGAGTCTGTTTTCACTACCCCAAATCTTAGGAGGTTTTATGCCTTCGGCTGGAGGCACACAGAGGTTGCCAAGAGTAGCTGGTATGGGACGCGCTCTTGAGTTAATGCTCACAGGTAGAGTATTTGATAGTCATGAAGCTTTGATGATTGGAGTAATACAATATCGACAGGATAGTTCGGCAATGTGTAAGGCGTTAGAACTTGCAGGCAAAATAAGTGGCCACGGACCGGTGGCGGTGAGATATTTGAAAGAGGCAGTTCAAGACGGTGTGGACATGACGCTGGCCCAAGGCCTTGTATTAGAGTCGGATCTCAGCATACTGTTGCATTCAACAGCAGACCGAATGGAAGGGATAAATTCGTTTGTCCAAAGGAGAACCCCTAGGTATAGAGGTCAATGAGTGGGCTGAACACATCCAGGGTTCTATATCGGGTGGAGAATGCCGTTGCTGAGATCACCCTTAATCGTCCAGAGAATATCAACGTTTTTGATGTATATATGAGAGACGATATGTTTAGAGTTGTGAAACTATTTAGAGACGACCCTGACGCTCGTATTGGTGTCATCAATGGTTGTGGCGAAAAGGGCTTTTGCGCAGGTGCGGATCTAAAAGAATTTGGAACTACCCCGTCTCAATTGGCATCTAGATCTATCAGATGGGAGAGGGATATATGGGGGTTGTTGTATTCAATAGAGAAGCCAATCATTGCAAGCATGCATGGGTATGTGATAGGAACGGGCATTGAAATCGCGGCCCTTTGTGATATTAGAATCTCATCCCATGATGCGATTTTTCGCATGCCGGAAGTTACCCTAGGGATGATCCCTGCGGCGGGTGGTACTCAAACCATTTCAAGAGCCATTGGTATGGCACCGACATTGGATATGATAATGACCGGCCGAAAAATAACTGCCCAAGATGCTTTACAAATGAGGTTGGTTGATAGGGTGGTTCCAAGGGAAGACCTTTATACTGTCACAAAATCTTTAGCTTTAGATCTAGCAGGTATGGATATTAAAGTGTTAATGTCGATCAAAATGGCTGCAAAAATGGGGCTAGATCATAGCCTCCAGCAAGGGTTAGAATTAGAGATGAGGGTAGCAAACAAACTCTCGCAAGCAACGGGATCCCAATGATTTTGGATGGCTGCCCGGCCAGGGATCGAACCTGGGTCGAAGGATTCAAAGTCCTTAGTGCTACCTCTACACCACCGGGCACCGATATTACTACGGTATGAGTATAAATCATATCAAAGGTTACATTTAAGATCTTCTTTCAGTGGTATTTGCTTGTTGTGGCTTTTCTGTTTACCTGATGCTGTAATGAATGATGGGTAAAAACACTTGGGTAATGTGTCCAGTATCACCTTTGTTGAAAGTGGTGGTATAAATTAGCTTAATGTTCTTCCTATAACTAGCCCAAACCACGCTGCCATTAACCCAACTAAGACGCTGGCAGAAACATTGAGTATCGCCTTGTATGGATCTCCAGATTCGACTAACTGAATACTAGTGACTGTGATAGATGAGAAAGTAGTGTATGCTCCGCAAAACCCCGCAGCAAATAAGAGATCGTAATTGTTGGGGAAACCAATCTTTGCCGTTATTAAGGAAACAATTAACCCTAAGAGGAATGATCCTGATATATTTACAGCAAAGGTTCCAAGAATTCTGGAGTCGAAAAAATGAATTGCTAATCTGTCTATCCCATATCTGGATATCGCTCCTAATCCTCCCCCAAGTGCTACCAAAAGCCAGTTCAAGTACTTCTCCGTGGTTATTAGTCGATGAATTTAATCACCTTGGTTGATTAATTCATACAATGGTAACACTGATGAATTTGTTAGTGATGAAGATGGGCTTAAGGATTAACCAAGAATTTGATGTTGTTAATCCTCGAACAACCATTGTCTTGTGCGTAGGTACTGAAAAGCTGTTAGCGCAGCTGTTGCTCCGTCTGCTGCGGATGTAATTAGCTGAGATGCAGAATTTTTCCTAATGTCTCCGGCCGCGAAAATACCGGCTGATTTGGTCCGTAATGAATAATCTGTATAGATGTGTCCTGCTGGGTCTAGGTCTACTACATGAGACAGATAATCACTATTTGGTTTTAACCCGATAAATATAAATACTCCGTCTACACTCATTGTGCTATGTTCTTTGGACACGGTATCTCTGAGTGATACAGCTTCGACGGCAGTGTCTCCATGTATTTCTGTGACCTCTACATTGAAGCGAGGTTGGATTCTATCGTTTTCAAGCACTCGATCCTGTAAAATTTTTTGTCCTTTTAGATCGGAATCTCGGACTAATAAGTATACGCATTTGGCGAATTCGGTTAGTGTTAACGCCTCATCCAAAGCGGAATCGCCTCCACCAATAACACAAACATCTTGATCAATAAAAAATGCACCGTCGCAGGTGGCACAATTAGATACTCCTGCTCCGTATAGTTCTTCTTCGCCTTTGACTCCCAACTTCTTAAAAGTGGAACCGCCGGCGATTATGATGCTTTGGGTAGTTATATCGCCTTGGTCGGAGCTGACGATCCAATCCTCGTTGGATCCCAGGATATTAGAGACCTCAGAGAGTATTATTTCGGTGCCATATTTCATTGCTTGAGTTTGTACTATTGACGCTAAATCTGCACCGGAAATGTCCTCTAATATCCCTGGGAAGTTCTCTATTTTCTCCGCATTTATTATTTGGCCCCCTGGCATTAATTGTTCAAGTAATACTGTGTCAAGCCCGAGCCTAGATGCAAACATCCCTGCTGTTAATCCGCCGATCCCACCACCTATGACAACGATGTCTTTAGCCATGATCTATGTTTTAACCTCGAGATGAAGAATCTTATATTAATCCCAGAGTCCTGATGTCATCTAATGACCTCTCAAATGATTCGATGGTATCGTCGATATCGGCTTCGGTGTGTGTCGAACTCAATATGAATCTGACACCAGAATGAACTCCGTTATTTAGTAGGGATAGATTCAATTGGGAATTCCGGTAGTTATCAGCCGCTTTTTCCATATCTTCTTTTGGTAACAAGCATATCTCACCATCACAATCATGAGTGACGCCGAGACGTAAATGTATCAACGAATTTACCCCACTAGCGCAGCCTGGTATCTCCATTTTAGACATGAGATTGTTAAGCCCAGTTTTCAGTCTTTCCCCCATAGCAGTTGCCTGTTCATTGATAGGTTTGGATTTGACCATCTGTAAAGCCGTTATTCCAGCTGTAGCAGAAATAGGATTTGCGTTGAATGTGCCGTTATGAGCGATTCTTCTGTAAGTGTTGAAATGTTCGTCATCTCTCCCTTCAATCATGTTGATTATTTCAGATTTGCCAGCAACAGCCCCACCGGGTAAACCACCTCCCAGTATTTTTGCCATCGTCGTTAGGTCGGGAGTGATTTCATAGAGTTCTTGGGCGCCACCTTTAGCTACTCTGAATCCAGTGACTACTTCGTCGAAAATCAAGACCACCCCATAATCTGCAGTAATTGTTCTCAACTCTTTTAAAAATGAGGGTACTATTGGGTGCAAGCCCATGTGCGCACCCGTTGGCTCCAAAATTATCGCAGCAATGTCGCTGTCGTTAGCTAGGGTTTTTTCCACCAACCCGATATCATTTGCGGGTAGCACCACCATGGTTTCTAAGGTTTTCTCAGGGATTCCCCCGAGGCCCTCTCCGCCTGCCGACAAATAATCACTCCAACCGTGGAAATGGTCTTGAAATTTCACTATCTTGGATTTGCCTGTGTAGGCTCGAGCCATTCGTATTGCCATCATGTCAGCTTCCGTTCCAGAGCTATGGAATCGTACTTTCTCGGCACTAGGTATCAGATCTTGCACAAGTTGAGCCCAAGTAATTTCCAAGTCTGTCGAACCACTTAAATGAGTCCCTTTCTTTATTTGGGTTTCAACGGCTTTTACGATCAAGGGATGTGAGTGACCCAATATAAGGGAGCCATGTCCAGTCCAGTAATCGATTATTTTATTGTCGTCCACATCGTACTTATGTGGTCCTGCCGCGTGCGTGTAATACAACTGAAATGGATGTTGTTTTCTCCCGTCGTGCGTGACACCATTAGGAAATATGCCTCTGGCAGTACTGTGTCTCCGGGCTGATCCCGGGTGTTTTCTGACGAATTCTTCTTCAATGTGAGTCACCATACAACCTCGCAACCTTTTGAGCTTCTAAATATATTTCTTGATTCAACGTGTATCATACCTTTTGCACAGACAGAAAAAAAGTTTGGTTGATTAAGGTATATTCATTTGGGATGATCATGTAATGAAAAGTTTTTTAACAGTCCTTCTTTGCACCTATTGTAGTCAAGAATTTTGCTCTGAAGATCGGAACAGACTGTGCAAGCACTGTGGCAAGGTACTTTACCCTCAATATGACACCCATTCAGCGAGAGTTTTTTTCACCAAAGATGTTTTAAAAAAAAGGTCTCCAAACATGTGGCGTTATTTTGAAATGATGCCTGTTCGAGATCCTGGCAATGTTGTGAGTTTAGGAGAAGGTTTTACACCGATATTTGAGGCAAATAGGCTAGGTGATAGTCTGGGGTCTTCCAATTTATTTATCAAAGATGAAGGTCTTAACCCAACGGCTTCGTTCAAAGCCAGGGGATTATCTGCAGCGGTATCTAAGGCAAAGGAGCTGGGCATAGAGAAACTTACTATGCCCTCTGCGGGAAATGCTGCTAGTGCCATGTCTGCATATGCTGCAAGGGGTGGTCTACAATCGATGGTGTTTATGCCGAGGGATGCTCCAATAGCTAATCAGGAAGAAGTTTCTATATCCGGATCTCAGTTGTTTTTGGTTGATGGATTGATTAGCGACGCTGGCGTCCTGTCACGAGAAAAATCCCGTGAATCAGGCTATTTCGATATGTCTACTCTTCAGGAGCCTTACCGAGTAGAAGGGAAAAAGACTATGGGGTATGAAATAGCGGAGCAGATGGAATGGGAATTACCAGATGCTATTATTTACCCCACCGGGGGGGGGACAGGTATAGTCGGCATGTGGAAGGCTTTTCAGGAAATGGAGGATCTAGGTTGGATATCTTCCAAGAGACCGAGAATGTATGCTGTTCAATCCGAGGGTTGCGCTCCCATTGTCAGGGCATTTAATCAGGGCGCTATCCACGCTGAACCCTGGGATTCCGCCAAGACTTTTGCGGCGGGCATTCGGGTTCCTTCTGCGATAGGAGATTACCTGATATTGCAAGCCCTGAGGGAGAGTAACGGAGGCGCAGTCTCTGTCAGTGATGAAGAAATAATGTTGATGGTGAAAACTATATCCTCATGTGAGGGCATATTTGTATGTCCTGAGGGTGCTGCGACAGCATGCGCATTAGGTAGGTTGATCGAGGATGGTTCAGTTTCGTCGAATGAAAGTGTTTTACTGTTGAACACTGGTTCGGGTCTGAAGTATCTAGATCTTATGAGAGGATTCTCAGAGTAAATTCACACCGGTTACGTGAGGTGCATAAATACCTAAAGAGCTAGTGATCATCATTCTTACCATTTCATGATCTGGCACACATTCAGGACATTCTTCATTTGTGCCTTTATTATAACGGACGACTAAATTTGAATCGTCCAATGATATGAAATCTAGTGAACCTCCCTCCGATGAAACGATAGTTTCCATGTTATCCAATACTGTTTGGACTCCTGGATCATTATTCTCCGGCATTAGACTTCTCCTTAAAATTGTCTTATTAGGTCTAGTTAACCCTTTCAAAAATGGAGGCAACTCCCTGCCCACCACCGACACACATCGTAGCAAGCCCGATGGTACCATTAGATCTTCCCAATTCCTCCATCAGTTTAACGGTCATGATTGCACCGGTAGCACCTACGGGGTGGCCTAGGCTTATACCGCTACCATTAACGTTTGTTTTATCGATGTCTAGGTTCAATTCCCTTATGCAATGTAGAGCTTGAGCGGCGAATGCCTCGTTAAGTTCTATAATGTCAATATCTTTGACCGTTAATCCCGCTTTACCCAGCGCCTTTTGGGTAGCTGGTACGGGTCCGATTCCCATAACGGCTGGGTCTACTCCTGCAACGCCCCTTGCGACCCATTTGAGTTGAGGGATGATTTCCAATTCAGCTATTTTATCAGAGGACATCATTACAACGGCCGCTGCACCATCATTTATACTGGATGCGTTACCAGCGGTAACTGTGCCATTCTTTTTGAAAACGGATGGGAGGGTCGACAAACTTTCGATGGTGGTTCCTTCCCTAGGGCTTTCATCTGCAACAACTTTTTGAGGATCTGACCTTCTTTGGGGGACTAATACCTCCGTTATTTGAGAAGCAAATCTGCCCTTGTCTATAGCGTTTAACGCACGTGAGTGACTCAGGACTGCTAATTCATCTTGATCTGATCTTGAAATCTGAAACCTTTCTGCGACATTCTCTGCTGTTACTCCCATGTGGTACCTGTTGACTGGGCACCCCAATCCTTCGGTGAGGCCGTCTACCAGCGTTGAATCTCCCATTCTTAGGCCGTCGAAACGCGCTTTGTAGTTTAATAGGTAGGGAGTTTGGCTCATATTCTCGGTACCGCCCGCTACTACAATTGAGGCCTCTCCGGCCTTAATCATGTGTGCTCCCATGTTTATAGCTTCCAAACCGGATGAGCATTGTCTGTTGATCGCAACTGTTGGTATATCC
This sequence comes from uncultured Dehalococcoidia bacterium, assembly GCA_964602845.1. Lineage (GTDB taxonomy): Bacteria > Chloroflexota > Dehalococcoidia > Lucifugimonadales > UBA826 > CAZRSW01. Next base: position 69,850 of record CAZRSW010000001.1, read on the forward strand.
TCGGGAATCCCTGCTAGAAGAGCCGACAATCTCGCCGCGTATCCGGCCTCGGCCGATTGCATTGCATTTCCCATAATAACCTCATCAATGAGAGCTGGTGCGATATTAGCTCTGTCGAGGGCCGTCTTTATTGCGATGGCACCCAGCTTTGGCGCGGATATATCCTTGAAAGATCCACCAAATTTGCCTACCGGAGTTCGAGCTCCACTGACAATAAAGGCGTCATTCATTTTATAGGCACCTCCTTCACATAATCACAATTATTTCTTAAAAATAGCAGAGGAGTCTGAAGAATTGCAATTCTTAGGGTATGGTTCCTATTCTGGTAGGTGTTGCTGTGCTATTCTTGTGAACTACATAGCGAAACGAGGTTATTATTGTGCGTGTACTCGGAACTGCCGGGCATGTCGACCATGGTAAGTCTGCTTTGGTCGAGGTGTTGACAGGTATAAACCCAGATCGACTTCAGGAAGAAAAAGATCGAGGAATGACCATCGACCTTGGCTTTGCTTGGCTTCGATTGCCGGATGGAGAAATACTCAGTGTTGTAGATGTCCCTGGTCACGAGAGATTTGTGAACAACATGCTTGCTGGGGCAGGTGGGATTGATATTGCTCTTTTGGTTGTAGCGGCTGATGAGTCTGTAATGCCACAAACGAGGGAGCATATATCGATTTTGGATCTTCTGGAAATAAGAAGATGTATTGTGGCCATAACCAAGACGGATCTAGTTGACCAGTCTTGGTTGGAGTTGGTCAGACAAGATGTTGTTGATCTTTTGGCGGACACTCATATCGGTGGCTCGCCTATTTATGCGGTGTCTGCGGTTACGGGAGACGGCATACCGTCCTTGATCAATGGTATTTCACAGGCTGTGATGAGTTCCGGCGCCAAAGCAGATCTTGGTAGGCCAAGGTTGCCAATTGATAGAGCATTTACCGTTTCCGGCTTCGGTACGGTTGTGACTGGCACACTCATTGACGGATCTCTGGAGCTGGGAAGAGAAGTGGAAATATTGCCCCGGGGAGGAAAGGCCAGGATTCGAGGATTACAGACGCACAATGAAAATCAACCCACGGTGTTACCTGGTACGAGAGTCGCTGTGAACCTGTCTGGAATAGATCATTCGGAAGTTAAAAGAGGTGATGTGATTGCCTATCCAGGCTATATTGCCAATAGTGAGGCATTCGACGTGAAGTTGACTGTTTTAAAGGATTCTCCTCGTCCGATTCGGCACAACATGTTTGTCACATTTCATGTTGGCAGCAGTGAAACAGTATCTCGGGTTCGACTTTTGGAAAACGATGTCGTGTCACCCGGTGAAGACACATGGGCTCAGATAAAACCGAACACATTTTTGCCGGTTTTAAGGGGAGATAGTTTTGTTATCCGGTCCAATATGGTCACGCTGGGCGGCGGTAAGGTAGTGGATACCAACGCAAAGAGGCACCGGAGGTGGCATCAACCCACTCTGGACAAGCTTACTCATTTAGAGGCAGGTGACAAATCTGACGTCATTCTTGCTTTGATGGCAACATCCGAGCCGACAACGTTTCGAGAAATGTCTATGACCTATGGGATTGAAGAGGAGAATTTGCTTGAGGAGCTACAAATACTTGTAGGAAATGAGGAAGTGGTTTGTACTCTTGATGATTTGCACCAAGGGCATTTTTTTACCTCCTCTGGGTGGAGTCTGACGGTCGATAAATCTAGGAAATTCATTTCTGACTACCATGTAGAGTTTCCACTGAGGAAGGGAGTACAAAAAGAGGAACTTCGAAATAAACTAGCTTTAGATGGGGTATCTTTCAGTACATGTATCAACAGGATGACTATAGATGGTGTCCTTGTAGAGGAATCATCACTCCTAAGAATGCCGTCATTTCAACAGACCTTAAGTGCTGAACAAGAAGTAGTTGTGGACAGGTATATGGTAGAACTTAGATCTGATCCTTATTCCCCTCCGACGGATCTAGTTATGGATTCAGAGATACTCAATTTCTTGTCCGATAAGGGAGACGTCATAAAAGTAAACGATGGTGTGGTATATTCATCGGATGTATATGAAAGTATGGTCGAATGGGTTGTGAGTTATATTCATCAGAACGGGAATATAGCGGTCGGAGATGTTCGCGATAAATTTGGTACAAGCAGAAAATATGTTCTGGCATTTTTGGAATATTTAGATCAACAACACGTGACCAAGAGGTCGGGCGACGTAAGAATATTGAGATGATAGTGGTTTCTCCGTGCTAAGGACGTGAATATGCTGTCCAATAACAACGATCAAAAAGAAGCTCACTGTATAGAATTTATGTTGCCCGTGGACTCCTTTGCTGTATCGTATTTTTCGAACTTGCTTAGAATAATTCAGGTGGCCATTAGGGAATTAGCTAAGACATTTGAATCCGCCTATGAAGTCTCAGATGAAGATCTACAGTCTATATTGCATTTCTCTCCCGTGATCGAAAACGGAGAATTGATCCTGCGTTTTTCCTTTCGCCATCTTGAAAGTCGTGCTGGAGCGGATAAATTTACAAGCGGAATATCCACGGTGTTTTTCGATGAGTTGTTGACGTACCTGAGCGGCAATGCCCAGACTGATCTTTGGGGTAATATATCACCTATCGCAAATCATGCTCTATCGGACTCGATGAAAACCAGGTTTGATCGAATTAGAAAAGAATTGCGACGTATTCCGGGTTCTTCGATAAGCGTAAATAATCGTGCAATCGTATTTTCTGAAGATACGTTTAAGGTGATTTGATATTGGCTCTAGACTTGGCTAAGACGGCGTTGCAAATCGATTCTATGACTTTGGCAATCGACGGCCGAAGTGATCAAGTATTAGAGCGCGTTATAAACGCGGTATCAGCAATGAAGCGACTGGATCCAAAGGTATATGCAAAAAAGACTCAAGATTCAGAAGGAATGTTTAAATGGGGCACGCCGGCTATTCTGGAAGAGCCGGGGAAAACTTTCCCTCCACCAAAGGTTCCCGTGGAACATAAGGTGATTGGAGTGGATGGTTCCCATATTGATGTTGACCGTCATATACCTGCCCATTGTTATTTGATCAATACCGGGTTGGTCAGCCTGAATTATGGGCCGACCCCTTCAGTTGTCATGAGAAATGATCCTAGCTTATATTTTGAGAGTGAGGAGACTTTCATAACGGATTTGCATGGCTCTACTGATTCGATGAAGATTACGGGATCTCTTTTGGGGGCCGTTCGTACTGTAAAAGAAATTGATATTCTCAGGGATGCCATCACGGATGGCAACGATGATATACCGGTAGTTGGATTAATGGACGGGACCCTTATCATGTTGGATTTGATCAGAGCAGGGTTTCCTGATTATGTTCTCAAACAGGTATTACAAGGTGGTTTTTTGTCCGCCATGTCCGACATTCGAGATTTGTCTAAGGATAAACCCCTTGCGATAGGGAGTTATATCAGTCTTCCGGGGACATCCGAGGTGGTCGATGCACTGAGATTATCGGTATGCCCATATACTGTCTCGGATTGTGCAAGCCATTGTGCATCCGTGTCCGCCTCCCATAGACCTTGCGATGAGGTTTCTCATGAAATATTGGACAGGCAGATATTCGAACATCACTTACCCCATGGGCATAGGTCCCCTATTTTCGGCAGCAGCTCAAGAATGGTGGAAAAATTTTATGGAGGGAATCTTGTAGGTTTTTTTTATGTAAACGTAGGGGAAGAAATCGCCCGAATAGAAGTTCCAGAATGGGTGTACACGGATAAAGAAAAAATTGATTTGATTCACGCTGTGATACTCAACCAATGCATGTTGGGGCCAGGTTATCCCACTGCCCTCATGGAAGCGCATGAGCAAGCGGTTATCTCAACCTCAGATAGACTATTCTTTTTGAACTCGATAGAGGGAGCGTTTGAATCTCAAGGTGTTAAGTTTTATACGTCTCAAAAGAATAGATCAAAAAGACTACGTTGGTTATAAGATGGACTCAATTTGATGAAAATAGGTGAAATTATAGAAAGTGACACTAATGGATTTACTGCGCGATGCTACAAACTATACGAAGGGCCCGATTTGGGGTGTTTGATAAAGGCAGGAACCGACAATTCGGTCTATGGCATCGTGGCTCATGTGGCTACATTAGGATTGGATCCTTCACGTCGTCCAATAACACGTGGGGAAAACCTAGAGTCTGAAGATGAGGTGTATTTGCGCAATCCACAATTGACCCGTCTACTCACCACGGAAATTAAAGCAATCACTGTTGGTTTCTCAGATGGTATGGAATTTAAGCATTACTTGCCTGCCTCACCGCCAAGGCTACATTCCTTTGTGTCAATTTGTGGAAATGATGAATGGATTTCTTTCTCTGACCGGCTGTACTTTCTTAAAAGTGTTATATCTTCTGGTTTGCCTCAAGGGGATGACATTATTGGATCCTTTGTAAGGCAAACGTCAGAATTGGTTTCTGATCCAGTGTCTTACAAACTCAAGGCTGCTAGAAGTATAGCGAAATTTTTGGGAGGCGATACTAACAGACTTGAGTCCATAGTGAGGAGAATACGCTGATGTCGGAGATAGGTCCCGAAAACTACCAGCTTGGCACGGTCGTGTCTGGGTCGTTAAGCGAAGGAGTCAAAGTTAGACTTTCGACTGAATATTCAGTCGAAAACGTGAAAGTCGGATCAAACGTTGTAATCCAGGGGAAACATCACAGATTTTTTGGGGTCGTAACTGATGTTTCTTTGGGATCCTCAGATTTGACTCTACAATACGATCTCCCAGATGTTTCTGATTCATTTATGGCTGAGGTGTTGGCTGGCACGACCGTTTATGGAACCATTACCGTGGAGCCGATGTTGACCATTGGGATAGATTCTTCCTCCGATGGTTTCGGGCCAATGCCAGCAAAGACTGTTCCGGAACATTTTTCGAGCACATTTGATGCTTCTGATGACGATATTTATCATATTTTTGGACCAGAAGGGGATGGGCATTTTTGGATAGGCAGTCCACTAGATATGGAAGCAAAACTATGTTTGGATATTGAGGAACTAGTAAAACGTAGTAATGGAGTATTTGGTAAAAGCGGGACAGGTAAGACATTTCTTACAAGATTGTTGCTGATTGGAATTCTTCAAAGCGGTAAGGCTAGTAATCTCATATTTGATATGCACAATGAGTATGGGTGGCAGGGAACGAGCGAATCTTCTACGGCTGTCAAAGGTCTCAAACAGCTTTTTAGTGCACAAGTGGCTGTATTTTCACTTGACGCCGAAAGCTCGAAGCGTCGAGGGTTCCATCCAGACTTTCAGGTGGAATTTGGGTACAGTGATATAGATCCTGAAGATATACAGTTGCTCAGGGAGACATTGGACTTGTCTAACGTCGCTGCGGATGCGGCTTACGCTCTGGAGTCGAGATTTGGTAGAGGAAAATGGTTCGGTGAATTTGTTAAACTTCGAGGGGAAGACATAAACAATCTTGCGACCGAGATCAACGTAGCATCGTCAGCCTTATCCGCTCTTAGACGACGACTTGAGAGACTTATTAGGTTTGATTTTGTGTCTCAAAATGATGTTGCTGATTCTGCGGATTCAATCATAAAAACTCTACGTAATGGAAAACATGTTGTCTTGGAATTTGGCAAACATGGTAATAATCCCACCGCTTATATGTTAGTTGCTAACATACTCACACGAAGAATATATGAAAGATACCAAAGTCAAAAAGAAGAATCACTGGGTGGGGGAGCAGAGGTACCTCCCTATTTGGTCATCACAATAGAAGAAGCTCATAGATTCTTGGGATCCTCAATGGCAAGTCAAACAATTTTTGGGACTATTGCCAGGGAAATGAGAAAGTACAATGTTACTCTGTTAGTGGTTGATCAGCGACCTAGTGATATAGATGAAGAGGTTATGAGTCAGATTGGGACTAAGGTTGTATGTCTGCTTGACAGTGGTAGGGATATTGACTCTGTGCTGTCAGGAGTTTCAGGAAATCGCAAGCTCAGATCTGTTCTTGCTAGGCTAGACTCTCGACAACAGGCCATTATCTTTGGGCATTCAGTTCCAATGCCTGTTGTTATAAGGACCAGAGACTACGGAAGCGCTGAATCCTACAGCGAATTTATGACTACTAACGAGAGAACGGTCGAGGGTTTGCAAAATAAACTGGAAGACTTGTACGGACCAAGTGATTAAATATTTAGTTCCTCTAATTCTTGGTCGTCGAGTCCAAAATGATGCGCGATCTCATGGATTATTGTGGCCCTAATCTCGGTCATGATCTCCTCTTCTGTGCTGCACAAACTTTCAATAGCGTCCTGAAACAAGGTTATCTTATCTGGCAGGACTAGTTCATATCCGTACCTTTCCGTAATTGGGATTCCTTCATATATACCCAGTAGATCCTGCCCCATATTAAGCCCGGTTCCTAAGAGTTGATCTTCCGTAGGCCGGCTTGAAACAATAACATCGACGTTATCTAACTTGTTCAAAATCTCACCTGGCAATTCAGAGATCACCTTTCTTGTATAACATTCAAATACATTCTGCTTTGCAATAAGCTCCTTACCATATGCATCAGCCTGTCTCATTAAGTCTTGCTGTGAAGTACGGCTCTGTATATATTGTGATGCCTGTTGCTGTGCCTCTTCAGGGCTAGCTCCCTGCGATTCTAGTTGTCTTTGTACCCTTTCATATTCCTGTTGTACAACAGCCCTCTGTCTAACCTGTTCATATTCAGTACCTTCATTTGATTCAGGTGCTGGTGCCTCCATTGGTTCTGGCTCTGGTTCTGTATTGTTGGTTACCATAATCTCCTCCTAATCGATCTGAGGTCTTGGTATAGATGTCATCATATTGATCATATCAGACGGTTGCTAAGTTTTGTTTTGTGAAATGGATTTTGCGAAAGTTTGGTAAACAACGATTTATATATCAACTGGTTGTAAATCTTGATTCTTCTCGGTTGTTTTACTAACTGATGGTGCGGTATCCTATCCCTACGGATTGGAGAGTGATTTTAAGCAGTATTGAATTTAGTGAGGTGATAGGGGATGACTCCTCTGAGTAAGTCAGTAGCAATAGTAGGTGTTGATGAGTCGGATGAAATAGGCAAAGTTCCAGGGAAATCAAACCTTCAGCATCACGCAGAAGCTGCATACAACGCCCTTGCAGACGCTGGATTATCAATCAACGACGTAAATGGACTTTTTACAGCCGGTACATCGACTCTGAATTTGGCTGAATATTTGGGAATAGAACCTCGTTTCACAGACACGACGGCCGTTGGTGGGTCCTCATTCATCATACATATCGCTCATGCCATTGCTGCAATCAACGCCGGTTATTGTGATGTTGCATTAGTTACCCATGGGGAAGCAGGCAGGAGCAGGAGAAGTAGGCCGGGGCTTGACTCAGCGGATCCGGGACCACAATATGAAGCCCCTTATGGATTCATAGGAGCACCGATCAACTATGCAATGGCGGCTCGGAGATATATGCATTTATACGGAGAGGATCGCACTCGCCAGGGGATGGCTGAGATAGCGGTAGCAACACGTAAATGGGCTCAGATGAATCCTAAGGCATATATCAAGGATGACATGTCATTTGAAGATTATCATGAATCGCGGTGGATATCATGGCCCTTTCATTTGTTCGACTGTTGTTTGGTTACAGATGCAGGTGGGGCCTATGTAATAACTTCATCCGAGAGAGCAAAGGATGCTAGGAAGAAACCGGTTTACGTGCTTGGAGCTGCGGAATCACATGACCATAATATGATCAGTCAAATGCCGGATTTAACACGGAGTGTAGCGAGAAATACCGGACCAGCTGCTTTGGAGATGGCCGGTGTTTCCCATGATGATATAGATCTCGCCATGATTTATGATTCCTTCACCTATACAGTTTTAGTTACTCTAGAAAGTTTGGGTTTTTGTGGTCCGGGAGAAGGTCCTGATTTTGTTGCTGATCAGAGGACTGCACCAAATGGTAATTTCCCCATGAATACATCAGGTGGCGGGTTGTCCTATACTCATTCTGGTATGTACGGGATGTTTCTGGTACTCGAGGCAGTAAGACAGCTTCGAGGTGAATGTGGAGAAAGACAATTGGATAACCCCAAACTATGCTTAGTGAATGGTACCGGAGGCGCACTCTCATCAACTGGGACCACGATTCTCGCAGTAGATTAATACGCATATAAACGAGACGGAGAAAAATACTATGACAGGAAACTATAGTAAACCAATACCCGTACCTCAAGGCGAGTCGGATTTTTATTGGGAAAAAACTAAAAAGCAAGAACTTTGGCTTCGAAAGTGTGATGATTGTGGGGAGCCATATTTTTACCCACGTGATATTTCACCTTGCTGTTTCTCGAAAAATACTAGTTGGGTTAAGGCGAGTGGGAAAGCGAAATTATATACATACGGAATAGTACATCGAGCCCCTCACCCGGGTTTCCAGGAAGACACGCCCTATGTGACCGCTATTGTGGAACTAGACGAAGGTCCGAAAATACCTACCAACATAGTAATGGATGATCCAACCCCTGAAAAACTGTCGATAGGGCTGCAGGTTGAGGTTGTGTTTGAGGACATCACCGAAGACATAACCCTGCCAAAATTCAGACCAAGATAGGAACATACTGAACTAGCCATTTCATAGAGATAATAAGTTGGCTGATATGTTTACTTGCTCAGTTACATTGACCTAAGTACGTCATACGGGAATATTCCAGTGTAATGTCCGTCACTCCACAAGAATTGGATTGCGTATTTGCCAATCAGCAGGAAATCCTCCGCTTTTAGATCCGTTGGTACAGATGCCGGATCCAGTAGTTTTCTTTTACTCCATTCTTCTACGCATTCAGCGCACTGGCAACTGATCCGCAGGGTCCGAGATTCGTAGGAAGATTTTTCACCATCAGTCCAGTGGACTACGATATTGCTTCCAGATAGCGTGACTTCTTCGACGCCGATTTCTAGATTCATATGAAACCTTATTAAGCTGTTGATTTGGTAGAA
>CAZRSW010000001.1:78992-136184 GCA_964602845.1 uncultured Dehalococcoidia bacterium
ATTAAGCTGTTGATTTGGTAGAAAAATGATTGTTTGCGTTCTCCCAGTTGTCCTTGCAGTGCCGCCTGCGAATTCCTAACAAGCTCTCTTGTCTTGGGGATTTTCTTCTTTAAGATCTTCTACACATAGGTGATTTAATTGATATAATCGCCAGCGTATGGTTTTAGGATACCAAAATAGTCATAGCCTCGGGAATATGATTTGATTGTAAGCGTGTGCAAAATCAGTTTACATCTTCAGTATGCACATAGTTTGAAGTATAAACGACGACTTATCAAGCCTATCCTCACGCGGGTATCGGACCGTTTTAACGCTTCTATCTCTGAGATAGGTGAAAATGATGTCCATTCGAGGTCCTTGATAGGTTTTGCTATTGTGACCTCTGACGTAAGGACAGCGAATATGTTAACCGATTCTATCCTGAGGTTTATTGAACACTCGAGTCCGGAAGTGGAATTATTGCAAATAGATCGGGAGATATTGACGGGTTTCTAACTCTCGGAATAGGATCATAGTTGAGTGTGAAAATTCGCAATGGTTAATCAAGGATTAATTTTCGGTATGTGGTGTTGCTTATTCTGCAAAATCTATATTAGACACGTCAGATCAACAGCATACGAAAGGTCATCCCAGATGTTTTGGCGGAGGTTTTGAAAGTGATATGGGTAAAAGAAAATTAGGTAAAATAGTCACCCGACCGGGGCGCAGACACGGTGATCAGGCGATCAATTTTCCTGTTGCTGCTGACCTATTGAAAGTCGAGGGTGTGCCGACTAGGAATGACGAAGTCTCGTACTATAGCCGAGAGTTTCCCATGGATAGTTTCTCGTCGGAGCAAAGTGCATCAGCGATTTGGGCTGATAATCAGAGATCGCAGCATAGCCCGAAAACTGCTGAATTGTATAGAAACTATCAAAAACAAATTTCACCCTGGGTCCAAAAGATACTGCAGATATCTAAAGAGAATCCGACTAATCTACCGTCGGGACAAGATCCAACAGAACCTATAAGAGAGAAAGCTCGAAGTTTGGGCTATGGGGAGGTAGGATTCACTAGGTTTGATAGACGCTATATTTACCACAATAGAATAGATGATGTACGGACTGACTTGCCGAATGCGATTTGTTTGGCTCTTGAGCAGGATTATAAGAAAACTCAGAAAATACCCAGCTTGGACTCTGAAATTGCACAGGGTGAATCTTATATGAAGCAAGCTGAGCTGGCTCTCGGGCTAGCGGAGTTTCTTATAACTCTTGGGTATCGTGCGCAGATATCTGGGCCTGTGTGGTTTTTCGGTCCTGTGATACCGATGTTTGTTGAATGTGGCTTGGGCCAACTGGGTATAAATGGGCAATTACTCTCGCCTCACTTCGGTTCACGGGCGCGATTGCAAATCATCATCACGGATGCTCCACTGAGACACGACGCCCCTGTTGATTACGGTATTCATAAATTCTGTGAGTTGTGCCAGATTTGCTTTATGCGTTGTCCTGGCAAGGCTATTCAGGCACAGAGGGTATGGTTCCGAGGTGTGGAAAAGAATAAATTGATCCATGAGCGCTGCCGACCGGTCATGTCGCGTTATTCGGGGTGTGGAGTTTGTATGAAAGTGTGCCCAATTCAGAAATATGGTATGAAATCGGTCATGGAACATTATGTGGAAAAAGGTGAGATTCTTGGAAAAAGTTCCGAAGATCTGGAGGGATACGAGCTGCCAGGCAAGGGATATTTCGGTCCAGGGAAGACTCCCAAGTTCGATAGGGAATTTTTCAATATGCCATCTGGAAGAGCTGAAATGGTTGCTTTAACAGAGGTTAGAGATAAACTCAGTTCCACCGGGTCACTGTCCGATTCTGATAAGGATAAGATATGGCTAGAATTTCGAGCAAAAATTGAAGAGATTGAATCCGCGAAAGGTAAAATCGTAGATATGGGTATGGATATGGATATTTAAAAAGTTGGCTTGGGAGTTCTTGTGTCAAAGGCCGACTGGATTTATGATATAGTCCGAGGTGAGTCGATAACCAATAAAGTAATGTGTTAGGAGAAAAAAATGGCTGGTGAAGGAAAATTCGAAGTAGAGATTATCTACTGTGTGCCTTGATCACACCACGGTATGGCGGTCTGGATGGCCTCCGAGTTTTTTGCCGAGTGTGGTAACGATATCGCGATCAAAATAACCCCTGGGGTTGGCGGTATATTCCAAGTGTTTGCAGACGGTGAAAGGATATATGATAAGAATGGGGAAGAGAATGGAGTGTTCCCCAACCTACCCAGAGTCAAGGAGCTTAGGGCGGTGCTGAGGGAGAAGCTTCAGGCTATTTGAGCAAGAGGTTATAACTCTGCGAATACTTTTAAAAAGAGCCCCGGATACGAGGTCCGGGGCTCTTTTGCTTAGGACGGGTCTAGGTGAGTCAACCAGCACGGGTCAAACGAAGTATTAATCAATCAATACATGCCTGCTTTAGATGACATAGTTGTGTTGGATTTTAGTATCGGTAAAGCCGGTGCGATTTGTAGTATGTTGTTGTCTGATAACGGTGCCCGAGTGATAAGGATAGCTGAAGCAAGTCAGCTGGTTCGTATGGCCCCCGAATTCGCCGCGCTTGATCGTGGTAAAGAACTACGTCAAATTGATCTTCCCAAAGATGAGAATGAGTTAATCTCAATGGTCGGTTCAGCTGATGTTATAGTGGAGGATTTTGTTCCCAATGATACTCGCCAATCCTATTTCGATTTCGAATCCCTTCGACGATCCAACTCTGACCTGATACATTGTTCGATAACCGCCTATGGTCGGCGTGGTCCGTTATCTAATGAACCAGCAATTGCAGATTTAGTGAAAGCTAGGATCGGCATTTACGATGAAAATCCTGGATTCCGAGATGGGTCTATTCACGTGATTCATCCGATTGTTGATTTGGGTGCAGGGTTGTTGGCGGCCCAAGGGGTGGTAGCTTCATTAATTGGGCGGCTTGCTAATGGTGCAGGGTACTGGTTTGAGACGTCTCTAATGGCCGGTGGGCTTATGTTTGCCCCCAAGGCCTCACATCCTAACATAAAAACGGGTCCGTTCCCTCCTAATGCGCTCGGGGGGGGGGCATTTTATAGTATGTTTGAATGCCAGGATGGGAAATGGTTGCAATTGGCTTGTGTGCATGGTGGATTCATTGATCGCGCAGCTGCTGTTATGGGGATTGCTGATGTTTTGATTGATAGCAGGTTTGGAGATGGTAGATTTCCTGTCGATGAGGAAGCAAGAGAGGAGTTACACCAAATAATTAAGAATCGGATCAAGTTCCGTCCCTATCATGAATGGGAAGAGATATTTAGAGAAGCTGATGTCCCTTTTGCCCTGGTATGTACGGCGGATGAGGCTCTAAATAACGAGCAAGTGATTCACAATGGAATGGTTCATTCGTTGGTTGATCCAATCCTAGGTTCGATGGATCAGTTTGGGCTCCCTATAAAGCTTTCTAAGACCCCAGGGATGATTCGGGGTCCGAGGAAGATAACACCTGATGAAAATACCAGGATTGTCCGAAAGCCTAGGAGTTCGGCTGTTACTCCTAATTCGGCATCTGAGCTTCCTTTGAGGGGTATGAAGATTGCTGATATTACTAATGTTGTTGCCGGTCCAGTGGCTTGTAGACTTCTGGCAGACCTTGGAGCTGATGTTATAAAGATAGAGCCGTTATTTGGTGATATTTCGAGAGCTGGTGGATTGAGATTCTTTCATGCTTTGAATTGCAATAAAAAATCGATAGCAATTAACGCCAAGGATGCTTTGGCTCGACGAGCTCTTCAGAAAGTAGTGTCAAAATGTGATGTGCTCCTTTCTAACTTGCGTCCAGGTGCGACAGAAAGGATGGGGTTAGGGGACGATTTTGTTCAGCAATTTTGTCCCGATATAATTCAAACACGTATTACTGCTTTTGGTTGGGATGGTCCATGGTCGGATAGGCCGGGAATGGATCCATTGGCACAGGCTTCAATGGGGCTGCTGCGCGCCCAAGGTGGAATGGGCAACCCTCCATCAATCTTGACCTATCTAGCTGCTACCGATTATACCGCAGGGGGATTAGCGGCACTCGGAACACTCATGGCCATATTCTCGAAAAAGATGACCGGTTGTAGTCAAATTGTGCAAACTAATTTACTGAATGCGGCTACTATGCTTATGGATGGAGATTTTGCCCGGTATTCTGGTAAGTCTTCTAGACGCTTAGCAGACAAAGGACAACATGGATTGAGCATAGGCCATAGATTGTATGAAACCCTGGACGGTTGGATTTATTTAAGCTGCGAGGAATCTAATAAAGTCGAAGAAGTTATATTGAGATTGTTTGGATCATTAAGAAACGAGTCATCTGATTTTGCAACGAGTGCTAGTCAAGAGGTTGTGTTACAGGAATGTATAGCCTTACGCGAGTCGGGGTTTTGGTTAGAGGTGTTTACTGAAAATGGTATCCCTTGTGCACCATCAGTTGAGGATTACTACCGGGGGTTCTTTGATGATCCTCAAGCTATTGCGAATGGTATGGTAAAAATTTTTGGATCGATTGAAGGTGACGAATTTCTCGTTTCTGGTGGGTTGATAGATTTTTCTGGTATTGATCAAGATAGTGGTATTCCAACACCTGATTTAGGGCAACACACCATAGATATTTTGAAGGAATCGGGGGTTGATGAGACAGACATATCCAACCTTTTGGAAAGCGGTGTAATAATTGATAACGGATCTTGATTGAAGTGTTTATGATGGGCTTTAAGTGAGCCATATGAGCCGTTTAACATTTTTGTTTTGTGGTATGGCTTTAGTTTATTTGGCATGGGGGGGCTATACGTATTTTGGTGGAGTATGGGCTATTGCACCCTTATTTGTGGGACTGGCCTGTCTTTTCATCGTGTGCCGAGATGCCGTGTTTGTAGATGCCGATAATGGCAACTTAACGCGACAAAAAGATAATAGTTATGACACGAAGTCCCAGGTCGATGTTCTATTGGGGCTGAGATCGATCAAAGTATTTGTGGGAATCACCTTACTTTCCCTAGGAGCAGTATTTGCTCTGATTTGCTTGGCTGGATTTAGATCTGGACCACCGTACATGCTCCCGTGGTTATTTTATGTTATATCTCTGATAGCGATAGTGGTCGGGTCTTGCGTATTAGCTGGATCTTTTCGAATGAGTTTATTCACGGGAGCTGGCAAGGACTTTAGTATCGGGGTAACCAGGTCAGTTTTTTGGTTATTGATCGTTATCGTTATCCTTGGGTTGATCCTTAGAGCTTACAACATCACCGAATTGCCGGCGGGTGTCTGGTATGACGAGGCAGATAATTTTGTCGAAGCAAAGCATATACATGGGAATCCTGGCCATACACCCATTTATAATGAATCAACTAATTTACCATCGATGTTCTTACTACCCGTGGCTATGTTGGAGGAGATTAACGGATCGTCTTGGGTGAATGTTAGGTTAGTTTCTATTGCGTTTTCGTTGGGTTTTGTTCTGTGCATCTTTCTTCTTGGACGACAGTTCATAGGTACTTTCGGTGCGCTAAGTGCTGCCTTTCTTGCTTCGACACTAAGGTGGAGTTTGAATTGGGGCCGTATAGGGATGCATGGAATAACTGCGGCTCTATTCGGAGCCCTAACGGGATTTTTGCTGTTGAGAGCGCTGACCCGATGGCGGCCGATAGATTTTGTATGGGTAGGGTTATGTCTTGGTTTTGGCATGTGGTTTTATACGGCCTTTAGGGTGTTTCCTCTAGTGGTTGTTATTGGAATTATTATTTCATCTATGATCCGATTTCCCGGCATAAGGAAATTAGTAGTATGCTCCGTCTTGCTATTACTCGCATTCGTAGCTGCTGCTGCCCCGTTATTGCAATATGCGGTTCTTAACCCGAATGAATTTTTTGGTCGCTCAAACGAGGTTTTTATAGCTCATTATGTGAGTGGACAGGAATTATTCAGTGCAATTTTAGGTAATTTCAAACAACACCTTCTCATGTTTAATTTCACTGGAGACGCTAATCCAAGACATAATATTCCCTTGGAACCAATGCTTGATCCGGTATCTGGTGTACTTTTTGGTTTGGGCATATTTATAGCCTTAACAAATCGAAGAAATCCCATGTTACTGTTGTTGCCAGCATGGCTGCTGATAATGTTGTTACCAGGAATAGTTACTGCACCTTGGGAATCACCACAATCTCTACGATCTATTGGTGCATTGCCAGCCGTAATTATATTGATGTCGCTGCCACTGGTATTGGTTTGGAGAATCGCTCAAGAAACAAACCATTTTGCTATCAAGATGTTATCAGTTGGACTGGTACTATCATTGCTGGTGACTGTGGGGGGGATAAATATTGGCACCTATTTCGGCAGACAGGCGAGTCATCCCGCTGTGTTCAGCAGTTTTTCCACTGATCATACGATTATGGCAGATAGGATGATGGATCAGTCGCTGAAGGGCTTTACGTTATTTGCTTCACGTCAATATCTTTATAGCCTCACGGTTATGGCCGTGACTGGAGGCATAGAATATAAAGATATCCGATTCCCCAATGATATACCTCTAAGTGGCGAAAACATGGGATCTGGAGCAGCGATATATTTGGAGCCTCGAGAAGTGGGTACGTTTAACCTACTTAAAATTTATTATCCAAATGCGACGTTTAGTGAAATTATGACTCCCGGTCGAGAAAAAACGCTGTTGTACGAAATTTTAATAACAAAGGACTATATTGAAGATCAGCGAGGTGTTGAAGCCAAATACCATTTTACTGATGGGACCTTTATGGATCGCAGGGAACAGTCGTTATCGATTTCATGGCCAATTTGGTCAGATGATTTGTCTTTGCCAGTGAAATATGTTTGGGAGACTAGTTTACATGTTAAATACCCAGGGGTTCATACTTTTGAATTCAAAGGCAATGGTATTGTAACGATAAATGATTTGAATCCTTTTATGGGAGGAGTTGAATCTGCTTCTATGCCACTTGGAGTTGGACTACACAAGATCAGAGTAGAGGCTTATCCAGATATAGACGCAGGATTTGATCGATTGCGTTGGGCCCCTCCAGGTGGGCGGTTAAGGACAATTCCCACGGACCATTTATTTGCTGGAGACATTGTTCCGGTAGGGTTAGCTGGCTCATTCTATCAAAATGGTGTATTTACTGGCGAAACTATAACCGCTACAACGCAGACATTTTACTATGATCCGATAGTTGATGGACCTTATACTGCGGTATGGTCAGGTATACTGGAGATTCCCCAGCCAGGTGATTATTTGTTCCATCTGTCCGGAAACGGAGACATGAGTTTTGTGATTGACGATGAGGTGATCATTTCAGGTAAACTTAGCCAACAGTTGGATTCGTCACCTACATACTTACCCAGGTCTACTCTTCCAATATCAATTCATTATAAATCTCTGGGCTCTGCACCCCATTTTTCTATATCTTGGACTCCTCCTGGGTTGGGGAAGGAGGTTTTGCCTAATAAGTTAATCACGCCAAATCCATTTACGAATTCACGCGGCCAAGTCCTAGAATGAATTTTGATGGTATAGATTTTCTGACGACTATAGTTGGCATCTTTTTTGGTTCCTTGGTACTGAGTACAGTCGGATTTGGAATAGGGATAGCAGGAACCCCATTTATGTTGCTATCGATGAGTGCTCCTGAGGTCGTAGTGGTAATTAATACGGTATCGCTGTTCGTATTCGCTTTGTTAATACGGGAAACTAGGAAGTCGATTGAATGTAGGCAGATTCTTTTTCCTACTGTCCTTGGGGTAATAGGAGTTCCTATAGGTGTTTATCTACTGGGGATAGTAGACCCTCGTGTTCTAAGGATTGCGATGGCTTTTGTAATTATAATCTGTGGATCATTCGCTGGGTGGCGTAAGACCTCAATCCCTGATAGTAGTAGCTTGTTCCTTCCCGCTGCTTTTCTGGTTGGTATCCTATTAACGGTTTCAGGTATTGGTGGGCCAATAATGGCCCTGCTAGCTGTTTCAAAAAAATGGACACAAGATACTATCAGAGGTTCTCTTTCTTTCTATTTCCTGTTTGTTGAAGGAACCGCAGTTGTTGGGTATTTGATTTTTGGGTTACTTAGTAAGGATCTACTTGTATTAGTAGGGGTTGGGATAATACCAGCTATAGTAGGATTCATTTTAGCTTCTCATATAGTCAAAGGTATTAACGAGTCATTATACCGATCAACGGTGATAGTGATTATAATAGTCTCGGGCATTGTAGTGCTTGGTAAGGAGATGTTGTGGCTCCCTTAGATTTAGCCGACGGAAGGATTTGGAGGATTATTTGAAGATCACAAATGTTGAGGCTTTGCCGGTTGATAAATATTTGTTTGTCAGAATTCATACTGATGAGGGCATTGTAGGTGTTGGCGAATCTGGAGCTTGGGGGTTTTTAGAATCCTCGGAATCTGCGATAAAAAAATTCGGGCAATATCTTCTTGGGAAAGACCCGTTATTGATCGAGCACCATTGGCAATTCATGTATAGATCCAGCCATTTTAGAGGTGCTGCCATCATGGGGGCTATTAGTGCGCTAGATATAGCAATGTGGGATATTGCCGGGAAATTTTTCAATGTTCCTGTATATCAATTATTGGGAGGTAAGACTAGAGACAAGGCTCGAGTTTATTATCATGTTTTTGGTGATACACGGGAGAAACTGCTAGATGGCATAAAGTCTGCACGAGCGGAAGGTTTCACGGCAGTTGGTCATTTGACGCCATTCCTTGACGAAGATCGGGATACACCGTATTTCAAGACGCATGCTAGTAAAATAAAAGATGCTATCGAGGCTGTGCGGTTGTATAGAGAGGCAGCGGGTACTGATGTTGATCTATGCATCGAGATACACCGTAGGCTTAATCCTGCTGAGGCAATAGTACTTGCAAGAGGGATTGAAGAATTCCATCCTTTGTTTTATGAGGATCCAATTTTGCCCGATAACTTTGATGCGATGGGATTGGTATCCAATAATATATCTATTCCTATAGCTACTGGGGAACGCTTGCACACGATACAGGAATTTGAAATGTTACTGGCAAGGGGAGCTGTTCAGTATGTTAGGCCGGATGTGTGCCTGGCCGGTGGGATCACCCACGTTAAAAAAATCGCAGCATTGGCCGAGGCCCATTATGCAGGAGTTGTACCTCACAATCCGCTGGGACCAGTTAGTACGGCTGCGTGTCTTCAAATAGGTGCAGCTATTCCTAACTTTACCATTCAAGAGTACCCGTTGGGAGAGTTAGAGCCACCCAAGAGTGATATTGTTAAGGAACCCCTTGTCTTGGAGGACGGGTTCTTACTAATCCCAGATAAACCTGGTATCGGTATGGAATTGAACGAAGATGCTCTTGAAAAGTATCCTCCTGTTCCCAGAGACGTTCATTCTCGACTCCACGTTGACGGGTCAGTTGTTGATGAATAAACATCAGGAATTTAATCAGATTATCGTTGACCATCATAATAATTCACCATACAATTTAGGTTTGTCGTCGTCGAGTTAAGTCTAAATGGATTTTGTAATTTGCTCGTCGTTATAGGTCTAAAATTTGTATTGCTCACGGCATTGGAACATAGTTAAGGCTAGGTATGAATCAGAGAGAATTGTTACTTTTACGGGAACGCATTCGACATTCCACCGCTCACGTGATGGCCGATGTAGTTAAACGAATGTACCCGAATGTGAAACTGGCGATAGGGCCACCAACTGAGGACGGGTTCTATTACGATTTTCTTGTTGAAAAACCATTTAATGACGAGGATATAAAAAATATCGAAGACAAGATGAGCGAAGTTATTGCTCAAGATCTTAAGTTCGAATATTTTGAATATTCACGGCAAGAGGTCTTGGAACTAAACCAATCGGAGCCCCTCAAGCTTGAAATAATAGCTGAAATTCCTGATGAGGAGGTTATTAGTACATATAGGCACGGATCATTTGAGGATTTGTGCGCGGGCCCCCATGTAGGGTCCACGGGGAAGATTCCTGCTTTTAAACTGCTCAACGTAGCGGGTGCATATTGGCGTGGGGATGAGAATAGACCGATGTTGCAGAGAATTTATGGTACGGCATTTGAATCGGCGGAATTACTGGAGCAGCATCTGAACAGGATCGAAGAGGCGAAGAAGCGAGATCATAGAAATCTTGGAAAAGAGTTGGATCTATTCTCAATCCATGATGAAACAGGACCGGGTCTTATAATCTGGCATCCTAAAGGGTCTATTGTTAGGAATTTGTTTGAAGATTTTTGGAAAAAGGAGCACTATAGGCGAGGATACGATCTTGTCCATACTCCCAATGTCGGTCGAGCTGATTTATGGCGTACCAGTGGACATCTTGAATTCTTCAAAGAGAATATGTTTGCTGCGTCGGAAATGGATGGTCAAGAATACTATCTGAAGCCAATGAACTGTCCATTTCACATTATGTATTACAAATCTTCGCTTAGAAGTTACCGCGACTTACCCATGAGAATAGGAGAATTGGGTACGGTTTATAGATACGAGAGGGGCGGAACCCTGCATGGGATGTTAAGAGTAAGGGGGTTTACCCAAGATGATGCTCATATTTTTTGTACCCCGGACCAAATTGAATCCGAAATCAATGGGGTTTTAGATCTCACATTTCAAGTTTTGTCCGCATTTGGCTTTGAAGAATTTGAGCTTAATTTATCGACTCGACCTGAAAAGGCTGTAGGGTCTGATGAGCAATGGGAGTTGGCAGAAAATTCCTTGAAAAACACTTTGGAGTCTCGCAACCTGTCATATGGTATTGACGATAGGGGAGGCGCCTTTTACGGTCCGAAGATTGATCTCAATATAACAGATGCTATAGGTAGATCATGGCAGTGTACCACAGTGCAATTTGATTTTAATCTTCCCGAACGGTTCGGCATTTCATATGTTGGGGCGGACGGTGGAAGTCATCGTCCCTATATGGTACACAGGGTTATTTTTGGGTCACTAGAAAGATTTATGGCGATTCTTATAGAACATTATGGTGGAGCATTCCCTGTTTGGTTGGCGCCTATACAAGTCCTAATCATCACCATTGCTGATCGTCATTCAGATTACGCGACATCAATCTTAGATAAACTAGTGGGCAGTAATATAAGAGCTCAAATAGATGACCGGAATGAGCGCATGAATAGCAAGATTCGTGAAGCGCAGCTCCAGAAGATCCCCTACATGTTCGTAGTGGGAGATCGTGAGATTGAGGTTGAGTCGGTTGGGGTCAGATCTAGGACAGAAGGGGATCTTGGCATGATGACCGTTGACGAAGTGCTTCGGAAGATGAAGGATGAAATAGAACCAGTTGTAGGGTACAAATAGTGTGATATTTGTTGATGAATATGGGCCCGTGTGCTATATTCGAAATGGTCCAGTGAGGTCGCTGGGCTACTAATATTTTGAGAAAACTTTGGGAGGATCGATATACCAAGAGAATATAGAGCAAATAATCGTATAAATGTTGCGTCCGTGTTGCTTATTGACGAAAAAGGAGAGCAACTGGGGGAGATGCCGACGGAAGAGGCAATGAAGATAGCGAGTGATCGGGAGTTGGATCTTGTAGAAGTTGCTCCCGGTGCGAGACCTCCCGTTTGTAGACTTTTGAATTATGGTAAATTTAAATATGAGGCGACTCGTAAAGAAAGAGAGTCGCGTCGTGTTAGTAAGTCGAGGTCTAACAACCAGTTGAGAGAAGTTAGGATGAAGACCAGGATTGGCGAGCATGATCGCAATTCCAAGACAAGATTGGTTAGGAGGCTTTTAGAGCAAGGATCAAAGGTGAAGGTTTCTGTGATCTTTAGGGGTCGTGAGATGCAACATCCTCAGATTGGTATGGAATTGCTCAAATTGGTTGCAGAGGATCTTATTGAAGATGCAATGCTTGACAAACCTCCAGGATTTGAGGGGCGATTTTTGTCAATGATTCTGTCCCCTAACACGTCAAGTAAGCAGAGAATGAATAAAAAGGAATTGGACGGTGCCAAAGCTTAAGACGCACAAAGGTGCGGCAAAAAGGTTCAGAGTGACCGGATCTGGGAAGCTCATGAGAATGAAAGGCCATCAGAGCCATCTTCGAAGGAAAAAGCCATCGAAGGTAAAGAGGCTGTATAATGGGAAGTTGCATGTTAGTGATGCAGATGCACCTAGAATAAGAAAGTTATTGAATTAATCGTTTTAGATAGCTCGACGGAGAGTTTTGAAGTGACTCGAGTAAAAACCGGATCTACCAGGCGTAGAAGACATAAGAAAGTTCTAGGGATGACCAAGGGCCATCAAGGCGTTCGCCATTCTCTGTACAGAAGAGCACATGAGTCGATGATTCATGCTCTTCAATATTCTTATAATCATAGAAAAAAGAAAAAAAGCGATATGAGACGACTGTGGAATATACGGATTAATGCTGCTGCAAGATCTCATGGTATGTCCTATAGTAGTTTCATATACGGACTTCAGACGATTGGATCTGATATTAACCGTAAGATGTTGTCAGAGTTGGCCGTTAACAGACCGCATATTTTTGAACAGATAGTTGATCAGGTGAAAGAAAGCTCGAGTGTGGCTGCTGGCTGAGATATTCTGACGACAGAAACTGTTGTGATTGGGTTTTACTTAGGTTCTTTCTCTCCGGATGAAGATTTAGCTACCAACTTAATGTCGCTTGCTAACTCGAATGAATTGACTGGTGCTGTGTGTACAACCAAAGCGGTCCCTTGATGGTCGAGCACGTATACCGGGGTCGAGTGGATTATTTGATATCTTTCCTTTAACGAGCCTTTCAATGAATCCAACGCGTTGGAACCAATAGAGGACGTAGGTTTGATAAAATAGGCCTCCCATATCGGTTCTAAGTCAGTTATATCTCCTGTTAGAAATGACCAGTTGTCACCGAGATTATTCCTTTCGATAAATTGTGTTGCGGTAGATTTGTTGTCTCTATTTGGATCCACGGAAACGGCCACAATATTTATTGTCAGATCTTCTTCCAAAGAATCAATAGCATGTTTTATGCTACTGGCTACTTGAGGGCAGGTATCAGTACAGTTACTGAATAGGAAGGTCAGCAGAGTTACATCCCCTGACATATCAGAGATGGATATAAGCTTATTTGTTTGATCGGGTAGTTTAAATACTAACCCTTCATGATTGTTCAGCTTTGTTCCCTTGAACTTTGCTTGACTATTTATTGGGTTACAGTTGATATAGATTAAACCGATACAAATTAAGATTGTGACACACACTACTTTGGGATGATAAGAGAACCTGGAAATAGGCACAGAGTGAACTGCCAGCTTATATATTCTGTGCTTCTATTTTTCGGTGGAACGTTCGAGCAAATAAGCGATAACCGGAGTAGCTATTAATAGTATTAGTCCGATAACTATAACTCCTCCGGTACCGAAAGATGTGTTGTGGTGTACTTGATAAAAAACGTATCCCAGCGTTATAGCGAATATAGCAATTATGGCGAAAGAGAGTATCGGCACTATTACTGAGAGTGTTAAATTATTCATAATCAAAACCACCTATCATTTTCATTGTCACTGATGCCGTAATTTTACTACCAGACTTTATCGGTCCGGGTTCGCGATATCTGCTCGACCGTCTGATCCAGTCTCCTCGTTGTACCAACGAAAGAAAGCTAATATTAACAATCCCAGAAACAGAAAACCGCTTCCAACCTTCATTATAATACCACCGATCTGTTGGTCAATCAGTGGTGATATGTTCCATAGCCTTGGGGCTTCTATGTAGTGATTATAAAGTGCTTCCGTGGAGAACGTAACCATACCAAATACTATAATTTGCGCAATAGACATGACAAATAGATAAATCATCTGTAATGGATTTGATAGTCTAGGTAGTTCCTTGATGTTGCTGTATATGGGCATCCACATGATAATGGCTGATACCATGAATAGGACGTGTTCGCCTACATGGACATTGTGATAATTCACGGACATAGTATAGAGTGCAGGTACGTGCCATATTGAGAATATAAAGTTAAATGTGACAATCGCGGTGATCGGATGAGTTAATTTTCTCGATACAATCAATATGAATCTAGATTTCAGAAGAGGTGAAATTAGCCAGCCTGGGGTTCCCAAGACTAACAATGGGGGAGCCACTAATGTTAGAAGCACATGTTGAATCATATGTGCGCTGAATAAATATTTGTCACTAAGCACATGTAAAGGTGACAAAATAGATACAAAAATCACGAGAATACCAGCGCTGAAAAGAGTAGGGTGCCTGGGTTCTATGGAATCGGAAAGGGAATATTTGTTTCGCAAGGGCCCCACGGCAATCAAATATGCTGCTTGCATCAGAATTAAGCCAACCACAGCATATGGATGACCATGCCAATGTAGCCATATAGAGTCCGCAATATTATTCACGGGGTTGCGAGTGGTAACATGGGGGAGAAGTTTTCTAGAATGACTTGAATAGGACCATTAATGCTATAACAACTGCGCTTGCTAGGATGAATCCGGCTACAAACAGCCAAGTGAACAAACTGTGGTCAAATTTCAGGTGCATATAATACATTGCCACTAGAGCGAACTTTCCGGCTGATAATATGAATAATATAGGTATTATCCATATGCCAAGAAACTCGAGATAGAAGATACCGACCTCAATCGCTGTGATGACAGTGAGTATCATGGCAACTTTAAAATATTGTGCAGCAGTAGGATGTTCAGCGTGAGATGTTTCTGTGATAGTAGATTTTTGATCCATGATTTTACTCCGAGACTAGGCTAGAATCCTTCGAATACACCGAACAAATAAACTACAGTGAATATTACTATCCAAACCACGTCTACAAAGTGCCAATAAAGCGCAGCAAGATCTACATCTAGGTCTTTTGCGGGAGTTACAACCCCTTTTTTAAATGATAAGAAAAAGATTGATAATAACCAAATGATTCCTAGGGTAACGTGAGCACCATGGAATCCTGTCAATGTAAAAAATGTAGTTCCAAATAAGTTGGTCTGGGGTTTTAGGCCCACTTCCTTACTAATATGATGATCGTCAGGTTTGCAGTCTTTTGCCACCTCAAGTTCTAGCTCTGTCATCTTTGACTCATCTATATGTGCACAATCTACATGGACGTGATGAGTTGCAAAACTGCTGAATTCATAAATTTGGAATCCTACGAATGTGGCGCCCATTATGGCGGTGGAAGCCAGCCAAATTCGGAAGGCTTTCATATTACCTCGTTTGAGTGCAGCGTAGGCTAAAACCATACTCATGCTACTCATCAATAATACGAAGGTACTTACTGAGGTTACAGGGATGTCAAATACATCTATTGGCATAGGACCCGATAAGCTTTTGCCCTTATAGACCAAATATGTGGCTATTAGTGAGCCGAAAAACATGCAATCAGACCCAAGGAAGGCCCACATCAACATTTTTCTGTGATTGAGTCCTGTTGAAGTCTGCTCGTGATTCGAATCTATGTGTTCCTGTGACAATTAATGGGTCTCCCTCTAGTGATTTGTGTCCGGGTCGGGGTCATTGACCGGTTCAAGAGACCATGAATAAACCCCAATGAAGCCTATAAATGTACCTAGAATTGCAAGGGCCCAAGGCACGATAAGATCATTAAATACAACGCCGTAAGCTGCAATCAATATGCCCACTGAAACCACGAATGGCCAGTATGATGGTTGGGGCAGGTGGATATCATGTTCTTCGTCGTCCCCGGAGCCGCCTCCAACGGGAACCGGGTCTTGAGCGGTGGACTGTTTCGTGTGCCACCAGTCGTCTACACTTCTTACAGTGGGTATGGTGTCAAAATTGTATTCAGGTGGAGGGGACGCAATTGACCATTCCAATGTTCTTCCGTCCCATGGGTCTCCGGGGGCTGGTTCACCTTTTAGCCAGCTCCTCGTTATGTTATGAATAACAACTAAAAATCCTAGAATTAGTACAAATACTCCTAGAGTAGAAAGACCATTGGCCAGCTCCCATCCCATACCAGAGGAATACGTGTAGATTCTTCTAGGCATCCCATCAAGACCTACGAAGTGCATTGGAAAGAAGGTGATGTTTTGACCAGCCATAATTAACCAAAAGCTTAGTTTTCCTAGGCGGTCGTCGAACATTTTCCCGGAATACTTTGGGAACCAGTAGAATATTCCAGAAAGTAATGCCATTATGGCTCCGCCAAACAAGACATAGTGTATATGTGCTGGAATGAAGTAGGTGTCCTGTTGCTGTGCGTCAGATGGGGATACCGCGTGCATTACACCGCTTACACCTCCGAGGAGGAACATAGCTATAAATCCAAGCGAAAATAGCATGGGCGTGTTTAATTTGATTGAGCCTCCCCATATAGTTCCCAACCAATTAAACACTTTTATCCCAGTTGGTACTGCAATCAACATGGTAGTTATTGTGAATACTGAATTGGCAGCAGGTCCTAATCCCACTGTGAACATATGGTGGCTCCAAACCATCCAACCCATGAAAGCTATAATCACCCCCGCCAGTACGACTGTCGAGTATCCGAAAAGAGGTTTCTTAGAAAAAGTTGGCAAAACTTCGGATATTATGCCCATAGCTGGAAGGATGAGAATATATACCTCGGGGTGCCCGAATACCCAGAAGAGATGCTGCCACAGTACAACGCTACCACCTTGGGCCACGTTGAAGAAATTCATGGCAAAATATCTGTCGAATGTGAGTTCTATAAGGGCTACAGTGATAACCGGAAAGGCTAGGACTAACAAAATCGCTGTTACGAAAGTCATCCAGGTGAACAACGGTAATCTCATCATAGTCATGCCTGGAGCTCTCATGTTGATGATTGTTACGATGAAGTTGAAGGCTGCTGCAAGAGACGCAATACCTAGTATCTGTAGGCTGATAATCCAGAAATCTATACCTGTCCCAGGGTTTTGGTCTATTGAGGTCAGGGGGGCATATCCAAACCATCCTGCATCGGTGGCCCCACCTATCCAACTTAGTTTGAGCATTAATGCGCCGGCTAAGAAGGTCCAGTAACTGAAAGCATTAAGGCGTGGGAATGCCACGTCACGCGCACCAATTTGAAGAGGGATGACGAAATTAAAAAAGGCTGCCCCCAGTGGCATGATTGCAACGAAAATCATTGTCGTACCGTGCATAGTGAATAGTTGGTTGTATACTGCGGCGCTCACAATGTCTTGCTCGGGACCAGCGAGCTGAAGTCTCATAAGGGTTGCTTCGATGCCACCAGTGATGAACATTATAAATGCAGTAACCCCATAAAGGATTCCAATCCTCTTGTGGTCGATTGTTGTTATCCAGCTCCATAAACCCGTTGGGTGGGTTGGTCTTGGAATACCTATGGTTAGTGTACTCACTTAATGTCCTCCGCTGTGTGCACGGAAATTGTGTTGAGGTTAATTTGCAGTTTCATTTGAGTGTTGTTAAATAGGATACGAGTGCCGATAGTTGTTCTTCTGTTAATGATTTGTTGGGGTCTGTGTAGATTTGTGCTCTGCTAGACATGATGTTCCCAGGTTTAATTTTATCTGGGTCTTGGAGCCAATTTCTAAGGTTATCCTGTAAATAGGCGTTATTAATAGATCCGTCACTGTTGGAGTTTTCGAGCATACCAGCTAATAGGTGTCGTCTACTTGCCAAGTGTGCGAGATTGGGTCCGACTCTGCCTTTTGCAATGGACCCGTCTGACTTTAGATTAATTTCCGGTTTTAATGAGTGGCAACCTGAACAACCCAAGTCTTTAAATAGAGCCGCACCGGTTTTTGCAAGCGGGTCTGTATGTTCTACGGCTTTGCTGGCTTGATGACTCAGCCAGGCGTCGAAATCAGCTTTTTCAACGGCTATGACTTTGAATTTCATGTTGGCATGAGAACTCCCACAATATTCAGCACATTGTCCGAAATATTCTCCAACCTTATCGGCCTGAAACCACATTGTATTGCCGTTTGATGGCACCATATCTACCTTGCCAGCTAGTTTGGGCACCCAGAAACTATGGATCACATCTTCTGATTCCAATCTAATAGCAATGGGCTCATTGACAGGGATATATACCTCGTTGGCAGTTACGATTTGGCTTCCCGGGTCAGCAGGGTTTGGATATCTGAATTCAAACCACCATTGATGACCAATAGCATCGAGCGTATATTCAGCCTTAGCGTGGTCCGGTGTGTTGGCGGAATAAAATAGAGTCTGGATTATAGGCACCATGAGGATAGCAAGAAGTATTACTGGTATTATCGTCCAAGTTAGTTCAAGTTTATTGTTGCCGTGTGTTTGGTAGGGTATATAGTCTTCGCTTTTCCTGCGGTATTTGAATATTGCGTAGATAAGAGCGGCTTCAACTAGAACTGTAACAATCATGCCACCCGCTAAAATCCACCAAAACACATCTAGTTGTCTTTTTGCAACCGGGCCATCTGTGAAAAATGTAGACATATTTTGATCTGGGTAACACGCAAGAGTGGCAAGAACGAGTAATGATAGGCCACTTAAACGCCCAAATATTTTTAGTCTGTCAAAGGTCATGAATGTACCGTAGATTTGATTTATCGATTCTGTCTCTAATTTTGTGCTTACACCAATGCCCAAATCTATCAAATTTGACACTCTCTAGTCAAGGTAAATCTCAGGTCTAGAAAAACCATTGATCTTCTAAATATTTACACCGCTGTCTACCATCGAGGCAATGAACATAAGTCCTAAGTAGGCTAAAGAGAATATATAAGTGGGTTTTGCTGACTCTATGCCTTGAGACTTAAGAAGGCGCCAAGCAAAAAATATGAAAACTGTGGTGAGCAAAAATGCTGGTACCCAAAATATTTCGCTGAACGAATCCGTCAAGAAGTATGCTGATGGTAATAGAGCCAGAAGTAACCATGTGTATATGAAAATCTGTCTTTTAGTAGCTGCTACACCTGATGTAACTGGCATCATAGGTATGCCTGCCTCAGCGTAGTCATCTTTTAAGATCAACGATAATGCCCAAAAGTGAGGTGGTGTCCACAGGAAGATTAAAGTGAATAGGAATAATGGTGTTGTGTCCATTATGTTTCCCGTAATAGCTGCCCAGCCCACCATGGGTGGTATCGCGCCCGCAGCACCACCTATAACAATATTCTGGGATGTGGATCTTTTTAATCCCATGGTATAGACGAATACATAAAAAAGTGTGGCAAATAAGGTAAGGAGAGCGCTTAGTATATTGGCCCATTGAACCAATATGCTGAAGGCAATTATGTTTAATAGTATCCCAAAGCTGAGAGCAAATTGCGGCCGTATGATCCCTGAGACGATGGGGCGATTTCTAGTACGGCGCATTTTCTCATCTATATCTCTGTCTAAGAAATGATTGATAGCGTTTGCACCGCCAGCGGCTAGACTACCCCCAACCAGTACGGCCATAGTAATTGATGGGTCTGGTAGGCCAGCTGAGGCAAGAAAAAGCCCGCCGAGAGCGGTAACGAGTAGTAATATTATTATCCTTGGTTTGGTAAGGGAAATGTATCCTGTAATCATTTCGGAGTGATTCCTTGTGGGTCTTGTTTGGTACCCTTTGGGTCGCTATTGTTCTTCCAGAAAATAGATATGGAGGCTGTGATAGCGAACACTGTTGTCATCCATACCAGTGTAGCGCTGGCCAAATGTAGTGCCTTAAGGGCTGGGTCAAATTCTCCCCATATTAGGATGGCTCCAGTGATTATTTGGAGGGATATCATACCAACCATCGAATGGACGCTTTTTTTGATGAAATCATAATCCGGAAACTTTCGCAATAACTTGAACCCTATATATAGCATAGCGATTAATGTAATACCTGCAATGTATCTGTGAGCCATGTGTACGTCATAAGGAAATCCAAATTTTCCTCCGCATAGAGGCCAGGTGGTACATGAAGCACTCGAGCCCATTCCGACCATAAAGGAGCCGCTTATGAGGGTTATAAAAGTAAGCGTAATGAGACCGAAGAGCGTCCATTGCCACAGTTTTTTGTTGTTTGTGGAAATTACACTGTCGATGGGGGGTATTACCATCGTTGATGAAATTCGCCAAAGCATTACAACTAGAGTGGCTATCAACGCTTGAGCGATGCTTAAATGAACTAACCTTATCCACCACTCCAATTCTGTGACCACTACGGCTCCTCCCAGTAATCCTGCCAAAATCACCAGTAAAAAAGAAGCGAACGCGCTCTTCATAAGTAGGGAGTCTTTCTTGCGGTAATAAAAGGTCATTAGGAGTAAAGCTATTATAAGGATCCCAACCACAGTCCCTGTCAACCTGTGGGAATATTCTATTAAAGTGTGTAAATCCAATGGAGGAATGATTTGCCCATGGCATAAAGGCCAGTCTGGACAACCTAATCCAGATTCGGTGATACGGACGACACCTCCGAGGGATATCTGCGCGAAGGTTAAAACAAGGCTGGCAATCACTAGTGATATGTAGAGCATATTGTGGTTATCGGTCTTGTATGAATGGGAGTTGCTAAATTTTTTGGAGAACTGGATCTTGATGCCGCGTTGTATTAATTCTTAATATGTCCTATTTTATAACACTACTACAAGCACAAAAAGTGGTCAAAATATTACCTAACGCATGGAACTAAACAGTGCTATGTTCTTGTAGGAGAATATTATTGCTTACTTAATCGAATGACAAATTGACGGGGTGTAGCGCAGTTGGTAGCGCGCCACGTTCGGGACGTGGAGGTCGCTGGTTCGAGTCCAGTCACCCCGATACAACACTTAGCGAGGTGCCTCGTTCTTGTGGAGGTCTGTCAATCCTGAATTATTACAGAAGTTTGGGCTTTAAGTTATAACTTAGGTTTAAGAACTAGTGTGGTCTCGGGTTAGCCATGTTCTTAAATTGTGCGGTTGTTGTCCACTAGCCTGGCAGGTATGGGTCGATGAGGATAATCATAGCTTGATGCAGAGTTAATGTTGACGATTAATTGGGTGTAGGGTGTTAACCCCTTAAGGAGTGAGCGCCATTTCACTTAACAACTTCTTCGTGGATACGATATGTTTATTCAATCGCATTTTTTCTGGGGATATCCCAAGTGCAAGGCCGATGAGTTGAGGTAGGTGAATGATTGGAAGGTCAATGGAACGTTTTCTTGATGAACTAGCGTTCGGTTGATAGCCATCAAGATTCAAATGACACAAGGGGCATGGAGTGACCATCGCGTCTGCTCCACGATCTTTGGCGTCGATGGTGTGATTTGCAACCATATTGACAGAATTTTCTTGATTTGTGGTGAGTATAGGGAAGCCGCAGCATAGTGTCTTACCTGGGAAGTCAACTACCTCCCCTCCAACTGCTTCAATTATTTGTTCTAGGGCCCTTTGTCGCTCAGGATTTTCCTTGAGTCCTAGAACGCTCGAGGGCCTGACTATGTAGCAGCCGTAGAACGGTGCTAGTCGCATACCATTTAACGTCCTTGTTAATTTGGTTTTTAATTGGTCTACTCCTACATCCTCAGTGATTATCCAGAGCAAATGTTTTGGTTCGATGGTCCCTCGGTATTCCAAGCCTTCTTCCTTGAGGTCATTGTTAACGGATTCTAAATAATCTGGGTCGGATTTTAGCCTGTCGTTAGCTTGGGCCATCACACCTTGGCATGTGCTGCATATGGTCATGAGAGGTAGCCCAGCCTGCTCCGCCATTGCAAAAGTCCTTGCATTCAAAGTATCCCCGAGCCGTTGATTTTTCTCTTGGAGCACACCAGCTCCTGTGCATGATGCACCTTTAAGCACGTCCTCATTCAATGAGATGTTAAGTATGTTACATATCTCAATAGTTGACGCGTACAACTCTGGGCACGCTCCTCTGGATACGCATCCAGGGTAAAAAGCATAAGTCATTTCTTTCCCTCTATCTTTTCGAAAAGTTTTCTGATGTTTTTGGCATTTGGGATGCTCTTATGGAATATTGGTGGTCTCTTGCCCGCTATTTGTGATCTGACCGCAATGGGTATGAGGCCAATCATAGCCTTGATATTAAATATACCAAAACTTTTGATGGGGAGTCGCAGTTCGTCTAACCATCCGCTGTGTTTTACTGACTCGCTGAATGCGT
This sequence comes from uncultured Dehalococcoidia bacterium, assembly GCA_964602845.1. Lineage (GTDB taxonomy): Bacteria > Chloroflexota > Dehalococcoidia > Lucifugimonadales > UBA826 > CAZRSW01. The sequence goes on from CAZRSW010000001.1 coordinate 101,137, forward strand.
TGGCATGTCTGGCTCCGTTTGTTTTAGTGTGGCCAGCTTCCATGACCCGTTCTCTCAGTGACATTATTCTGCCCATGGGATCTACTCCTTTTGGGCAAACTTCAACGCATTTCATACATCTGGTGCAGTCCCACACCCCACCGTATTCGTTCAGATTCTGAAGTCGTTTAGAATCGGCGTCATCTCTCGGGTCCCCAATGAACCGATAGGATTTCGCCAATGCCGCTGGTCCCAGAAAATTATTGTCGACTTCAAGCACGGTACAGTCGGATACACAGGCTCCGCATAATATGCATGATACGACTCCAGCTAAGTGCAACATATCTTCATCTGGTGCCAGATATTCTGTCTCAGGCTCTTCTCCTTCTGGTTGTAGCCAGGGTTCCACATTTTTTACCTTTGACCAAAATGGTTCGAAATCTACAATCAAATCCTTTATTACCGGTAAATTCCCTGCAGGCTCAACAAGTATTGGGGTACCATCATGAGGCATGACATCTATTATTTTTGTGTTGCAGGCCAAACCCGCTTCTCCATTCATTCGCATCGCACATGAGCCGCATATAGCACTTCTGCATGAACATCGCAGGCTTAGGGTTCCGTCAATTTCCTCTCGTATCTTTATCAGACCGTCGAGTACCGTGGATGAGTCGTCCATCTCCAAGAGATATTCTTGAGTATGAGGTACATTGCTTGTAGACTCTGGGCTATATCGCCTGACGTTGATCTTAACTTCCATTTATTTCTTCCCTAAGTGCCTAATATTGTCGTTTAGTGGGTTCCCATTCAGTTATTACTACATCCTTATAACCGATATGGTGCTCTCCGTTGTCGTAGGAAACCAAAATATGTTTTAGCCAATTTTCGTCGTCTCGGTTTGGCAGATCTGTTCTGGTATGAGCGCCTCTACTTTCTGTTCTGTCGATCGCACTCAATGCTATTGCTTCCGCGCATTCAATCATGAATCCTAATTCTAAGGTAAATAGCAAATTGGTATTAAACGTTTTTGTCTTATCAGCGACGTGTACGGTGCGAGCCCTATCTTTGAAGCTATCTATCTTGCTGAGGCCAATATCCATTTGCTCTTTATTTCGATAAACTCCGAAGTGTTCCTTCATTGCTGTTCCTAGATCATATCTGATTTTCCCGAAGGATTCGCCTATAGGGTTTTCCATCATCATTTTTATGGTGTTTTTGTCTGTTTCTGAGTGAGAATCGTCTATGTTGAGGTGATCAGTATGTTTGGCCGCTTCTGAGGCGTGTATTCCTGATCTTCTTCCAAACACTAAGGTGTCTAATAGCGAATTAGCCCCGAGCCGGTTTCCTCCATGAACCGATACGCAAGCAACTTCGCCAGCAGCATAAAGACCACTGATTTCAGTTTCCCCATCGATATTCGCTTTAACCCCACCCATTTGATAATGCATTCCGGGCATTATTGGCACCGGTTCTTTGACCATGTCAACATTAGCGAAATCCATCGCTAGTTCTCTTATTTGAGTTAATCTTTCACTTATATATTTTTCTCCCAGGTGTCGGAGATCCAACAAAACGCAGCCGTCAATACCTCTGCCTTCATCTATCTCAGTCTGTTCGCATCTAGAAACGACGTCTCTGGAGGCTAATTCTTTAAATTCTGGAGCATATTTCAACATGAATCGTTCGTTTTCGGAATTTAGTAGGTAGGCCCCTTCCCCTCTAGCCGCTTCGCTGATTAACACTCCGCTACCCTTTAGGGTTGTTGGATGGTATTGCACCATCTCCATGTCCATCAGTGGAGCTCCTGCTCTATATGCAAGGCTCATTCCGTCTCCGGTGCAAATAAGGGCATTTGTACTAGGTTCAAAGACTCTACCAAGTCCGCCGGTTGCTAGTATCACTGTCTTCGCCCGTACCACTTCAATCCGCCCAGTCCTGATATCCATCATAACTGCGCCACCACATTTTTGATCTTGGACGATTAGTGAAAGGACGAACCATTCTTCGTAGACGAGCACCCCCGATTTTATGATTTGTTCGTATAGAACATGTAACAGAGCCTGTCCCGTAAAGTCTGCTACGAAAAATGTTCTTGCCTGTCGTTGTCCTCCAAAAGTTCTGGTGCCCAAACGACCATCCTGGTCACGATTAAAAATGGCCCCCATATGTTCCATAGAAATTACTTCCGCACCTGCCTCCTGGCACATTAACGCTATTGCATCTTGGTCGCCGAGAAAATCACTTCCCTTGATAGTATCGTAGGCGTGGTCACGCCAGTCGTCCCCTCGGTCAGTGAGAGCAGCGTTGATGCCCCCTTGAGCGGCATTTGAATGACTTCTAACAGGATGTACCTTGGAGACCACGGCGACATCGACGCCATTCTGTTTTGCCGCAAGAGCCGCCCGCATCCCAGCAAGCCCTGCTCCGATGATCAGCACGTCGTGTTCCAACATTATTGGCTACCTCCGAATAGATACCAGTTCTAGATGACCAAAGATAACATAGGCACAATATGGTCTACAATATCTATGAGACTAGGGTAATCTGAATATTTCCGATGGATGTTCAGGATTCATAGGTATTAATCGAGTTTGACGGACATGTGTAGTAAATGGTAAAATTTGCCCCTTAAAAAGTTAATATGTTGGATACGTTGAAGGAGAGTAGTAGCTAGTTAGATCAGGACAGAGAGTCGGATGCAAGCTGAGAGTCTGACGCTGGTAAGACGGTGAACTCGCTCCAGAGTACTTACCCCAAATCGAATGTTCAGTTATAAGCCACGAAGGTGTCGGCTTAGAGGATAGCGGTTTACGCAATGGGTTTCGTTAAGGGTAAGCGGGAGGACCCGTTATAGTTTTTAAATGAGTGGTCTAATGAAAATTCGGTTTTTGTTAGGCAATTTGGGTGGTACCACGGGAGTGGCCGTCATGTAACAAATCCCGTCCCTTAACAAGGACGGGATTTGTTTTTTGGCTTTATTGTTAAGGGCCAGATTGAATTCAGTGATCCGGACACTACGGAGATGTGTTGTATGATGATCGGCAAATAAAGAAGTTGACGTGAGAATGTATTCCGAAGGACGTAAGGCATGGAATTAACAGGGGCTCAGATAGTTTGCAAAAGTTTGTTGCGCGAAGGGTGTAACGTGGTTTTTGGTATCCCTGGAGGGGCGATTTTGCCGCTTTATCAAGCATTGCCGGAGTTTACAGATTTACGTCATGTGCTCGTCCGGCATGAACAAGGAGCCTCTCATGCTGCGGATGGATACGCTCGGATTAGCGGGAAGCCGGGAGTGGCATTTGCGACATCTGGGCCAGGAGCTACTAATTTAGTTACCGGTATTGCATCTGCACAGATGGACTCTGTGCCTATGGTGATAATAACTGGACAAGTAAGTAGTTGGACGATTGGCACAGACGCGTTTCAGGAAACTGACATAACAGGAATAACTTTACCGATAACAAAGCATAATCAGTTAGTTATGAATGCTTCAGATATTTCGACGGCGATATCGGAGGCATTTTATATAGCAAGCACTGGGAGACCTGGTCCAGTATTGGTCGATATACCGAGAAATGTTTTCCTAGAGAAGGTGGAGTATAAAGAACCCTCATCTGTTGATCTACCCGGTTATAAACCCAATTTGCGTGGTAACAAGAGGCAAATAGCCAAGGCTGTTTCAATGATAGACGAATCAGAACGTCCAGTGATATTAGCTGGTCATGGGGTAATAATATCTCAGGCATACGAGGAGTTGAAAGAACTGGCGGAGAAATCGCAAATTCCTGTTATTACGACCCTTCTTGGTATTGGTGGGTTCCCGAGTGACCACATTCTCTCCACTGGATGGCCGGGGATGCATGGAATGGCGTACTCAAGCTTAGCGATAGAAGAGGCAGATCTTCTAATTGCTCTGGGGATGAGATTTGATGATAGAATTACGGGTAACCCAAAGAAGTTTTCTACCAATTCTAGGAAGATACATGTTGATGTTGACCCCTCAGAAATAGGTAAGAACATTGCCGTTGATGTCCCAATTGTTGGGGATGTCCGGAGCGTACTGCAAGGAATCAACAAATCAGTCAAACCGAATGTTCACAAGGAATGGTTGGATAGGATCGATGTCTTAAGGCATGAGCATCCCTCATTAAATATACCTGACACAGATAAACTTTTGGGACGTCATGTAATAAAGGATTTATCTGATGTCACAGATGGGAGAGCTACTATTGTGACAGGGGTAGGGCAACATCAGATGTGGGCGGCTCAGCACTATTCGTTCAAGAATCGTTGTAGTTTTATATCTTCTGGCGGGTCTGGGACTATGGGTTTTGAAGTACCTGCGGCATTAGGGGCTCAGATTGCAGATCCGAATGCTACGGTATGGTCGATTGCTGGGGATGGGGGGTTCCAGATGACTATGTCGGAATTAGCGACCATAGTGGAAAATAAGCTTCCAATAAAATTCGCAATATTAAATAATGGGTTTCTAGGGATGGTTCGACAATGGCAGGAAATATTTTTCGAGAGTTCATATGTTTCTACGAGTTACACAGGCAATCCAGATTTTGTAAAATTGGCTGATGCTTATGGCATCAAAGGAATACGTGTGACGGACCGATCGAAAGTCAAAATTGCTATTGAGGAAGCAATGGCTCACGAAGGTGCTGTGATCATCGATTTCGTTGTGGAAAAAGAGGAAAATGTGTATCCAATGATACCATCCGGCATGACAGTTCAGGACATGATTGAAGAGCCGATCCATGAAAAGGTAGTCACGTGAGTAAACGCGAGGATAGACATACGATCACGGCTTTAGTGGAGGATAAACCCGGGGTGCTGAACAGGGTTTCCAGCATGTTTAGACGGCGGGGCTACAACATATCTAGTTTGGCTGTTGGGCAGAGCGAAGCTACAGGGCTTTCGCGTATGACATTTGTCGTTGATGGCGATTCGGCCACGGTGGAAAAAGTAACGAAGAATCTTCATAAGCTAGTAGACGTTATAAAAGTTTCTGATATATCAGATGATAGTGCGGTTTCCAGGGAGCTAGCTTTGGTACGGGTTACCTCGGATATATCTACCAGAAGCGAAATCATGCAAATCGTAGATATATTTAGGGCCAAGATAGTTGATGTGTCTCAAGGGAGTTTGATTGTTGAGGTCACTGGAGATGAAGATAAAGTTGATTCACTGGTCGATTTACTGAGCACTTTCGGAGTCCAAGAAGTTATGAGAACAGGTACTATTGCAATGAGTAGGGGTGTTTCGCTTGAAATTAATGCTCCGACTTACAATTTTGAAAAAACCACCTAAGGTCTTAAAGAAATCTAAATACGACTGGAGAATCACCAATGCCCGCCAATATTTACTACGAAACTGATGCTGATATGTCACTGATTGAAGAGAAAACAATCGGTGTCATCGGATATGGTAGCCAAGGTCATGCTCATGCTCTTAATCTCAAGGACTCGGGACTTGATGTGTCGGTGGGTCTTTATGAAGGGAGTAAAAGTTGGGGAACCGCTGAAGGAGATGGATTGCGTGTAGGAACCGTTTCTGACATTGCTGCCAAATCAGATGTTATTATGGTTTTGATTCCGGATCACCTGCAAGCACAAGTTTACAAGGAATCGATTCTTCCTCATCTTCATCCGGGAAAGACGTTGATGTTTGCTCATGGATTCAACATTCACTACGACGCGATAGTGCCGCCGCAGGAGGTTGACGTTTCTATGGTAGCGCCTAAGGCACCCGGTCACCGGATGCGAGAGATTTATACTAAGGATTCCGGTGTCCCGGGCTTATTGGCGATACATCAAGATGCGAGCGGTAATGCTCATGGTATTGGATTAGCCTATGCACGAGGCGTTGGTTGCACGCGAGCTGGGGTGTTGGATACTACGTTTAAGGAAGAAACAGAGACTGATTTATTTGGTGAACAGGCGGTTTTGTGTGGTGGTGTGGCAGCTCTTGTGAAAGCAGCATTTGAAATTTTAATTGAAGCGGGATATCAGCCGGAGGCCGCCTATTTTGAATGCATGCACGAACTAAAAATGATTGTAGATCTTTTTTATCAAGGTGGTATGGACTATATGCGTTATTCTGTCAGCGATACAGCTGAGTATGGGGATTATACGCGAGGTCCGGTCGTCATTGATGAGAGCGTAAAAGAAAATATGCGTGAAGTCTTAGCTCAGATTCAGGATGGAACTTTCGCCAAAGAATGGATAACTGAAAATGATGAAGGTAGACCGCGATTTGATCGACTAAGAGAGGAAAACGCTGGCCATCCAATTGAAAGTGTGGGTAGAGAATTAAGGGGAATGATGTCTTTCTTATCAGATTCAGATTGAGGTCTGTAGAATGATTGTTCCTCGAAATTTTCGAGACACAACTCGACAAATTAAAATATGGATTGGATATTTGGCTGAGGGTGTATTGGTAACGTGTAATTTGTAGCGATGCTTTAGGGTTTATGTGCTAGAAACTGGCTTGCCTTATTGGTATGTCGAGTCAGAGCAGGTGAGATTATACGATTCAAATTTGGTGCTGTAAGAAAAAGGAGCCCAAAGATGTCGGATGAAAAAGTAATCATTTTTGACACGACGTTGAGAGACGGAGAGCAGTCAGCGGGGATTGGACTGACCACTCATGAAAAGCTGGAGATTGCTCGTCAACTTGAGAGATTGGGTGTCGATGTTATAGAAGCTGGTTTTGCTGCTAGTTCACCGGGGGATTTGGATGCGGTACAGAGAATTGCTGCGGAGGTCAGAAAGCCTATTATTGCGTCGTTAGCTAGGTGTTATTTACCTGATGTGGACGCTGCCTGGGAGGGAGTTCAAGGGGCGGAAAGACCGAGGATACATGTATTTATATCTAGCTCTGATAACCATATTATGAATTTGCTTCGGAAGAACCCCGAAGAAGTTATGGATACCGCAGTGGCGTCGGTAGAAAGAGCTAAGAGTTTCTGCGATGATGTTGAGTTTTCACCCATGGATGCCACAAGAACTGATCCGGAGTATCTTTTTAAGATGCTGGAAGCAGTGATAGATGCTGGTGCAAACACTGTAAACATAGCTGATACAGTTGGCTACACGATTCCTTCTGAGTTCGCTGAGCGTATTGAAGATATAAAGCAAAACGTCCCGAATATAGGTAAAGCTATTATCAGCGTGCACTGTCATAATGACTTGGGATTGTCAGTATCCAATAGTTTGGCTGCGGTTCGTGTAGGTGTCAGACAAGTTGAGGGATGCATTAATGGTCTCGGGGAAAGAGCTGGAAACGCAGCGTTGGAAGAGATAATCATGGCTATTGAGACCAGAGATGATCTTTTTGATGTGTCCACTAATATTGATACCACACAGATATATAGGACTAGCAGGCTTGTAAGTGATATAACGGGATTTCCGGTCCAACCCAATAAAGCCATCGTTGGCGCTAACGCATTTAGGCATGCTTCGGGTATACATCAAGATGGTGTTATCAAGGATAGAAGTACCTATGAGATTATTGATCCTCGAACCGTGGGATGGCCAAATAATTCGCTTGTCCTAGGCAAACTCAGTGGCAGAGCGGGTCTTCGGTCGAGGCTAGAAGAACTTGGGTACCAACTAGATCAGGAAGAGCTTAATGAAGTCTTCGAATCTTTCAAAGATTTGGCTGATAGGAAGCGTGAGGTCACTGATCAGGACTTGGAATCATTGATGTCGACTAGGCGACGAATTGCTGATGTCCCCACAATTTATGAGTTGGAGCATGTGCAAGTTTCTACGGGGGATCATGAAGTCCCAACCGCGACTGTTAAGATTATTGATCCGGACGGTCAGACAGTTGTTGATGCGGCCACCGGAACAGGACCTGTGGACGCTGTTTATCGTGCTATAAACAGGGTTATTGGTGTGGACAATAAACTGACGGAATTTAGGGTGGATGCGGTTACGGAGGGAATAGATGCCCTAGGTGATGTGACCATTAGAATAGAGAAGGATGGGGACACATATGTTGGGAGGGGGAGTGATACTGATATCATAGTGGCTAGCGCCAAGGCCTACATGAACGCTTTGAATCGTGCCCTTTCGACTGTAGTGGCGGGTTAGGTATTATTAACAGGAATGTTCGTGACTAAGCTGAGCTCCGGCATGGTTTGTTACCAGGAGTAAGTGAGATTGCAAAAACCGACTAAATCTAAGACATTGTTTGATAAGATTTGGGATGCCCACCTGATCAAGGAAGTCGAAGGTCAGCCTTCTCTTTTGTATATTGATCTTCACCTTGTTCATGAGGTTACATCGCCTCAGGCTTTTGATGGACTTCGCCTGTCGGGTAGGACCGTTAGGCGGCCGGATTTAACAGTCGCTGTTGCTGACCATAACACTCCAACGTGGGATCTTTCACTTCCGATAACAGATCCCATAGCCAAGCAGCAGTTGGATGTTTTGGACAAGAATTGTGAAGAATTTGGAGTTACGCTTCATGACAGGTTCAGCCCGTTGCAGGGTATTGTGCATGTAATTGGCCCTGAACAAGGTTACACTCAACCAGGTAAATCCATTGTTTGTGGTGATAGCCATACGTCCACTCATGGTGCCTTTGGAGCATTTGCAATAGGGATTGGCACTTCAGAGGTTGAGCACGTGTTAGCGACTCAGACCCTGAGGCAATTTAAACCCAAAACGATGGAAGTGAGAGTAGATGGTCCGTTACCTTCGGGAGTTTCTGCCAAAGATGTTGTGTTGGGTATAATAGGCGAAATAGGTACGGCGGGCGCCACAGGGCATGTAATTGAATACACTGGAGAAGGAATAACGTCCCTCTCCATGGAAGGACGCATGACTGTTTGCAATATGAGCATTGAAGCAGGCGCAAGGGCTGGTATGGTAGCCCCTGACCAAGTTACTTTCGATTACATGAAAGGAAGGACCAATGTCCCCCAGGGTGATGACTTTCAAAAGGCGGTCAGCGAGTGGGAACGGCTTGCCACAGATGATGATGCTGAATATGACAGGGTGGTTATTATTAAAGCTGAGGAGCTAGAACCACATGTTAGTTGGGGAACCAACCCTGGAATGGTAGCTCCCGTATCTTCCCGCGTTCCAAACCCTAACGACTATTCAGATGCTGGGGAAAGAGAGTCTGTAGAAAGAGCGCTGAAATATATGGATCTTGAACCGGGTACTAGGATACAAGACATACCAGTAGATCGCATTTTTATAGGTTCATGCACTAACTCAAGAATTGAAGATTTAAGAGCTGCTGCCAAGGTAGCGGAAGGGAAGAAAGTTAGCGACGATGTATACGCTATGGTTGTACCGGGTTCCAACGCTATAAAACGTCAAGCGGAGCAGGAAGGGCTTGATGAGATATTGAAAGATGCTGGATTTGATTGGCGGGAGGCAGGTTGTTCGATGTGTCTTGGTATGAACCCAGATATATTGGAACCTGGTCAAAGATGTGCATCGACCTCCAATAGAAACTTTGAAGGAAGACAGGGCAGAGGAGGGAGAACTCATCTTGTCAGCCCAGAAATGGCTGCTGCCGCAGCAATAGCCGGGCATTTTGTAGATATACGTGAATGGTATATATAGACCAAGGAAGTATTGAAAATGGAACCTTTCGTATCCCTAAATGCAAAATTGGCACCACTTAATAGAGTTAATGTCGACACAGACCAAATAATTCCCAAGCAATTTTTGAAACGAGTTGAGAGAACCGGATTCGGCCAATTTTTGTTTAATGATTGGAGATTTCTGCCAGATGGTACTGAAAATCCAGAATTTATATTGAATCAGGATGGATATAGAGATGCAGAAATATTGGTAAGTGGTAGGAATTTCGGGTCTGGCTCTTCGCGTGAACACGCGCCCTGGGCTCTTCAAGATTTTGGATTTAAATGTATCATTGCTCCTAGTTTTGGCGATATATTTTTCAATAATTGTTTCCAAAATGGGGTATTGCCGGTTGTTTTACCAGAAGATGTGGTTGCAAAAATTATTGAGAATTCTGAAAAAGATTCAGAATATAGGATTACCATTGATTTGGAGACTCAGAGGGTGTGGGATGAGAATGAAGATGTTGTAACTGAATTTAATATTGAACCTTTTAGGCAGCATTGTATGCTGAATGGTCTAGATGATATTGGCCTGACATTGGAGAGCAAAGATGCTATTGACGAATTCGAGTCTCGTAGGCCAGACAACGGAGGTATTTTAACCTTCTAGTGGATTTGCCAATTAAAGTCTCAAAAATCGGATGGAATTGTGCCTAGCATACAATTGTATGCCAGGTTTGTTAATCAGCCAATTTGGATTTGTCAGGTATTTCTGAAACCATTTTTTGAATGGCAGTAATTTTGTGGGATATTGCGGACCGTACTCTTGAACTGTAGGCCCCTACGTTACGGAATTTATTGTATCTGTTTCGAAGACGTCTTCTCTCGGATTGACGCTGGAGAGTCGATAGCTCTCGCAACAAACTTCTTTTTAACAGTCTTGAGGCTTCGTGGTGGTCTGTATGAGCTCCTCCCTCTGGCTCGGGTACTATCACATCAACAATCTCTAGCTCTTTGCAGTCGCTAGATGTGAGTCTTAAAGATTCTGCGGCCTCTTCCACGCGTTCGCTCGTTTGATATATGAGTTCAGCAGCTTCTTCTGGGGATATAGCCGAGTAAATCGCGTTTTCTAGCATCAATACTTTGTCGGATATTCCTAGTGTTAGTGCGCTGGCGCTCCCACCTTCACCGATCAGCACGGAAATTGTGGGGACCTTGAGGTTTGACATGAGTGACAAAGTGTTAGCGATAGCATTGCCAAGACCGCGGTTTTCGGCCTCTATGGACAAGTCCGCACCTGGAGTGTCAATAAAGGTAATCACCGGGATTTTGAATTTATCGGCCAGTCGTAGCGCTCGTTGTGCCTTTCGGAATCCTTCAGGTGATGGTCGGCCGTTTTTCTGAGTTATTGACGGATTTGGTCGACCTCTTTCGTGACCTACAAGGACAATGGTTTGCCCTCCTAGTTGTCCCAATCCACATACAATAGAAGGGTCGTCCTGGAAATATCGGTCTCCGTGTATCTCGACAAAATTATCAAGCATCCGTGCCATGAAATCCATGCTCGATGGCCTTGAATCATGTCTAGACAATCTAACAGAGTGCCATGCTTGTTTGGGAATTGAAGCGATCTCATAGTTACTGTCACTTCGGGTCTGAGTGATCTTAAATTCTTGTTGAAACAAGTCAAGTAATACGGAGATAATCTCTCTTAATTTTGAACGATCGACAATGGCGTCAATCATGCCGTGGCTCAGATGTGATTCGGCAGTATGGGAATCATCTGAAATGCTTTCCTCAGAGTTCGCCATTATGCTTCTCAACGGGCTATAACCCATTATCGTGCCTGGCTCCGCGAGGATGATGTCTGCCATGTTGGCGAAACTTGCATACGCTTGGCCGGTAGACGGATTGGCTAATACCGATATGAAAGGAACTCCGGCATCGCTTAGCTTATTGGCTGCGATGCAGGTTTTAGACATTTGCATTAAGGAGAGTACCCCTTCTTGGAATCGTGCTCCACCACTCGTGATTACGCTGATAACGGGTATTTTCTTCTTGCTAGCTTCTTCAAATGCCAATGATATCTTCTCACCTACTACTGATCCCATCGACCCTCCCATGAAGCCAAAATCCAAAACCACTAACATACAGCGTGCTCCACCTATACGACAGGATCCTGTAACAACTGCTTCCGTGAGTCCAGTTCTTTTCTGATCTCGTGTCAGGGTTTTCTTGTAGCTTGTCTTTGATGAAAAGGACAGTGGGTCAGTGGATATTAGGGATTTCGAGGTCTCTCTGAAACTACCAGGATCTGCTATAAGTTTGATGCGTTCAAATGCCGATAAGTTGTAATGGAATCTACATTCAGGGCAAATACGATCACGGGCGTATAATCTTGATTTTATGAGATCGGTGTCGCAAAGCAAGCAAACTTCGCGCGTTATTGTCGAACCGAAATTGAGATTAGTTGCACCTTCATCATTGTTAGAGAAAAAACTAGTAATTTTTCGAACCATGAGGCACCACGTTGAATTGCAAAGTAATCTAGTTCAGACTAGACGAGATTATCACATCGCGTGATTTTGAGCCATCGCTGGGGCCAACGATCCCAATATCCTCTAACTCATCCATTAGGCGAGCCGCTCTTGGGTAGCCAATTCGGAGTCTTCTTTGCAGCAAAGAAGTGGAAAGTTTGGCGTGTCTGTGGGCAAGTTCAATGGCTTTGTCTAGTAACGCGTCTTGTTTTGAAGAGTCCTCAGTAGGTATCTTAAGATCCTCTTCTGTGTCGTGGTTGATCTGTAGTTCTATGACGGGCTTGTATCGATGAGGAGTTTGAGACCAAAATCCCACTATCTTGTCAATTTCAGCATCTGATATGAACACATTTTGCACTCGAGTGGGTCTTGTTCCGTCTATAGGCAAGTACAGCATGTCACCCTTCCCAAGTAATTTGTCTGCACCAGTGGTGTCGATGATAGTTCTTGAATCAACCTGAGAAGTTACTCCAAAACTGATTCTGCTCGGAAAATTTGCCTTTATTAGACCAGTTATAACATCAACAGACGGCCGTTGAGTTGCTATGATTAGGTGGATGCCGGTTGCTCTACCTAATTGGGCAAGCCTGCAGAGGGACTGTTCGATGTCGAAGGCTGCTGTCATCATCAAGTCGGCCAATTCATCAATAGCTACCACAATGTATGGCATTTTTTCCGGTGATGATCTGTTAAAGGATTCTATATTTCGCGCTCCAGAGTCTTCCATCCGCCTGTACCTATCCATCATTTCTCGGATTAATCCCTTGAGTAGATGCACTACTTTGTCGGTTTCAACTACCACGGGAGTAATTAAATGCGGTATTCCGTTGTAAGGTGTTAACTCAACTCTCTTAGGGTCTATGAGAAGCATCTGTAATTCAGCGGGGGTTCGTTCCACAATCAAGCAAGAAACGATCGCGTTTATGCAGACACTTTTTCCACTTCCTGTGGCGCCGGCTATAAGAAGATGCGGCATTCTTGCTAAGTCGAATACCACCGGCTCGCCATCCGATCCTTTCCCGAGTGCGACAGGAAGAGCCGTCTTACGGGCTAATTTGCGATAAGGGCCACTTTCCATCACCTTTCTTAAGGTGACGAGGCTTGGACTTGGATTGGGAACCTCTATCCCCAATAATGATTCCCCCATTACTGGGGTCTCTATTCGGAGACTAGGTGTTTTAAGGGCTAAAGAGAGGTCCTTTTCTCTTCTCAATATGTGATCCACACTGACTCGCGTCTTTTCTTCCCTTTGAGCATATATGGGTTTACCCTTCTTGTCATTTTTGGGATTTCCATCAGGATCTTTGACTCTAACTCTCCTATGTTTTCGTACCCATCCCGGTTCTATACCGTACATAGTCACTGTTGGACCCGGTCGAACTTTGTCAACTTCTATCTCGATATTATATTCTGCAAACGTCTGCTTAATAGTGGTTGAAGTGGACTGGATTTCCGTCTTACTTATGCCACCTTCATCCATGTTTGAAAGAAGATCGTAAGATGGTTTATTCCAAGCTTTCTTATGTGAATATTCTTTCTCATCAATCTTATCTGTAATCTCCGATCTATCTTGTTTCTCTGAGGCTACTTGTTCAGTTATTCTAATATTTGGATCTTGCTGGGAGACTTCCCAATATTTGTTGAATGTGGCTCCACTTTCTGGGACACCATTTTTTTTGCTGATGTGGAATAACCCGTCTTTTATCCCATCTTCTTTTGATTCCGCTATATCTTCAATCGAGGATCTGCCATTCTGGATAACGTTGGTGTTACTTATAAGATTTCCTAGTCGGACATGCCGATCTACTTCAACCTCTCCTTCGATTGTTTCTGAATTATATTCATCTTGAATCATGTCACTTTCCCTCATATGTGGTGTCAATATTTCGGGTGGAATTTCAACGTTGTCGACGTTTATTGTCGGTAGTTTGAGTGACTGATCTATTTTATTTCTTTGGTACATGGAGGCGATAATCCCAGCTATTTGTAGAATCAAGTGCAAGGTGATTCTTGATAATTGGCATAAGCCTTGCCATGTTGCCTTGATCGATGAAGGCCTAATTAATGCAATTGAAGATAGGCTAATGAGGATGATTCTGATCGCTGCATATAGGGGAGTGGGACCTGAGATTTTTGCACCCACGGTGCCACCCAGTGATACGTTGTTTGAGATGTCTGTCCATCCTGGGAATCCTGTTTGGGGAGTAAAGAAATGCATCACCCCCCAAATTGCAGTTGTGATGCCAACACATCCTATTAGATTCCGGTGATTTGACCGTAAATATACTTGAACGCGCTGGGATTTTACTGCCATGACTCCTACAATGCTCCAGCCAACCACTATTGCTATGCCCAAACCTGTCCAAGTTAGCAATTTTTCTGTGTAAGTAAGTAGGAATGCAGTGATTTGAGAGTTGAACAAGAAAATCGTTATGGTTAAGGTTGAAACTGTTAGGCTGATTGCAAGAACCATTGCGAAGGGTTTGATGAACGGTTTACTTAGTAGTCCATGGTTGGATGTACCCTGTGTTCTATTCATTACTGGCCACCTAGGTTTTACAAACAATGCTTGCTAGCTAATTCCTCTTGCCCATTGTTCGGTTCAAATTTACCGGATATATAGACTCTTTTAGTTGTTTTGATTGTTATTTCTATACTTAGCATGCACTATAATGCGCGGGTGCTTCTTCGTTTCTGAAAATACCAAATTTTCGAAGAGTGATTGAACCCTTGATTCAGCGTCGATCAAATCTAGGGTATGTTGCGGTTCATCTTCTAGGGTGGTTTGGACCATTTTGCAGGCTTTTTCTAGCCACTTTTCCTCCTCCTCTACATCAAAGATCCCCAGAGATTTAGAGGTAGGTTCTATTGTGATCTTCTTTGAGTGGTGGTCTAAAGACACGGATAGTGCTATCACGCCTTGAGTTGACAATTGCCTTCTATCTCTGAATACAGTGCTGTCGGCGGGCCTTTTGAAAGGACCGTCTAGAAACAATGTGCCCGCGGGCACATTGCCCGTAATCTTGGCACTGTTTTTGTCCAGTTCGATCACAGTTCCATCTCCGGTGACGAAGATGTTTTCACTAGGAATACCCATTTCTTTAGCTAGGTTGCCATGAGCCTTCAAATGTCTATATTCTCCATGAATCGGCATGAAGAATTTAGGTTTCACCAGAGATATCATCATCTTGAGTTCCTCCCCCCGGGCATGACCGTGTACATGGACAGAAGCAATTCCATTATGTATAACATTTGCCCCCTGTCGGCTTAGGTTGTCAATAGATTTCGACACAAGGACCTCATTTCCTGGGATGGGAGACGAAGAAAACACGACAGTGTCTCCAGGGATGACGGATATCTTGGGATGTTGTTGGCTTGCGATTCTTACTATGGCGGACATTGGTTCGCCTTGGCTCCCGGTAGCTATTATAATCGCTTTATCATGCCGAGTGGAGTTTTTGTGAAGTGGTAGTATAGAGTCGGCCGGGACGTTTAAATAACCTAATTTTATGGCCAAATTTACGTTGTTGGTAATACTTCTTCCGAGGAACGATATCTTTCGGTTGAATAACAAACCGGCATCGATAATTTGTTGGATCCGGGATATTGATGATGCGAATGTGACAAAAAATATCCTGCTACTGGCCTGACCAACTATAGTGTTAATGGTATTTTTGATCGTTGATTCTGAAGGTGTATACCCTTCAATTTCTGCGTAGGTTGAATCTGAACACAATAGAGTTATTTCTTTGGAGGCAATGGAGGAAATTTTTTGAAAGTCCAATCCAAGGCCGTCAACCGGTGTATGATCAATTTTAAAATCCCCTGTCATCATTATTGATCCATCTGGGGTTTCGAGGTAGATTCCCATAGAATCGGGTATAGAATGGCATACCCGAAAAAAATCTATCTTGAATCTACCAAGATTAAATTGCTCAGAGGGGGAAACAATATTCAATTCTGATCCACCTGATATTCCGGCATCCTTCAGCTTCGATGAAATTAAAGCGATAGTGAATTTAGAAGAGAAGATTGGGGCATTGAGTTTCGTAATAATATAGGGTAGTGCTCCTATATGATCTTCATGGCCGTGCGTGATGAGTATACCTTTGATTCTATTTTTGTTCTCTAGGAGGTATGTGATATCGGGTATTCCGATTTTTATACCAGGTATATCGCCTTCGTGAAATCGCAAACCTGCATCTACAATCAAAATATCCTTGGCGTATTCGATCACCATCATATTTTGACCTATTTCACCCAGCCCTCCTAATGGAATGACTTTGAGTGTGTTGTTTGAAGACTCCATCTATTTGAATAATTTCAACTGTGTTGGATCAGATTGAAATTGGCCTATGGATGCATTTTTTTGAATAGAGAAATCCTCGAGAAAATTGCGGAGCTT
This sequence comes from uncultured Dehalococcoidia bacterium, assembly GCA_964602845.1. Lineage (GTDB taxonomy): Bacteria > Chloroflexota > Dehalococcoidia > Lucifugimonadales > UBA826 > CAZRSW01. The sequence continues at coordinate 117,614 of CAZRSW010000001.1, forward strand.
GCTAAAGTCACGCATGAGGCGTGGGGTCAAACTTGGGTTATAAAGAGCAGCCGCAGGGTGGTACATAGGGAATATTTTGCGATCGTGCCAATCTAGGATGCTTCCCCTGTAGTCTCGGGCCGACTTGTCCGGAAAGAACTTTCCAAACGAGAATCTGCCAAGAGTCACGATCACCTGTGGGTCTACAAAGGAAATTTGTTGGTCCAAGTAGTTAGCACAGGACTTTATTTCAGGCGGATTTGGATCGCGATTTTCTGGTGGTCGGCATTTCAACATGTTAGTTATATAGACGTCCTTTCGACTGAGTCCAATGGATTTGAGCAAGCGGTCTAGCATGTTCCCCGCACGTCCTATAAATGGTTTCCCTTCTCTGTCTTCATTTTGTCCCGGGGCTTCACCGATGAACATAATAGCTGCTTTTAGATCACCCTCGCCTGGCACCGTGTTCAATCGCGTGCTTGATAGCTCGCATAAGGAGCACGACTTGATTCGAAGGGTCAATTCCATGAGTCTGTCGGCATCGTTATAAATCAAGATAAAAAGAGTGACCTGTTTAAGGATTTTTTACAAGCGAGGCTATGCTATTTTCGGATTCTAACACCGGCAAAAAAGAGGGTCAATGGAGGTGAGATAGATAATGAAAGAACCTTTATAATGGGAACTGGTCGCCTGCTTGGTAATCTGTCTGGGTGAGGAATTGAATGAGCAACTTTCAAAAAAAGGTTATAGGCATATTAGGGTACCCTCTGGAGCACTCCATATCTCCTGTATTCCAGCAGGCTGCGTTAGATAGTGTGGGAATCGCGGCTAACTATGAAGCATGGAGTGTTATTCCTGAAAACTTACAAGGATTCTTAGATGATATCCGGAGGAATAATTTTATTGGAGCCAACGTCACGATACCGCATAAAGAAACAGTGATCGGGTATTTGGACGACTTGGATACTAATGCGGAGAAGATCGGTTCTGTAAATACTATCGTCAATCGTGATGGTCGGTTGATCGGCTATAATACTGATTCTTACGGTTTTTTGCGATCTATAGAAAAGTTTTTCCCGCTGATAGACTTCCGAAAGCAATCAGTGTTATTAATAGGGGCAGGTGGTGCCTCTAGAGCTGTATTGTACTCATTGATTGAAAAGGGAGTCGACTCGATAATAGTAGCGAATCGGACTATTTCTCGAGCAAAAACATTGGCTAAACAATTTAGTAATGGTATAAAGGTCGGCACAATCGGGATATCTGACGTGGAGCTGGCGTCAGCCGCTATCAATTCCTCATTTATAGTTAATTGTTCATCTGTAGGGATGAAGAATGGTGATTCTGAGTTGCTCCGACTACTCGACAGCTCTGCTATTAGGTCTGATTGTATAGTCTTTGACCTTGTATATAATCCCGTGGTTACCCCGCTGATGCAATTAGCTAAAAATGCTGGAGCAGATGTCATAGGTGGTCTCGACATGTTAGTTTTTCAAGGTGCGGCGTCTTTCAAGCTATGGACAGGCCTACACCCTAATATTGATGTGATGTTTGAGGCCGCTCATGAATCATTAGCTACCTAAGTATCGTGCGAATTAGCCATATTTTGCAACTCAAATAACTTTGTAATAGCTTCAATAGGGGTCATCGTTGTTACATCTAGAGCTTTGATGGCTTCTAGCAGTGCATCATCTGCATTTAATAGGGGTAATTGCAGGTGTTTGAAGGAGCTTAAATATCCCGGTAAGTTTTGGCCCTCTTCTAATTCGGTTAGTATTGTTGCTGCTCTATTTAATACGGTCTGTGGTAATCCCGCTAGGCGGGCCACATGTATTCCATAACTTCTGCTGGCACTTCCTGGTATGATTCGGCGCATAAACGTGATGTCGCCGTTATGTTCTATTACTGAAACAGTAAGATTTTTCACCCCAGGTAGCGTTGTTTCAAGTTCCGTTAGCTCATGGTAGTGGGTTGCGAAGAGAGTTTTACAACCCAGTCTTGGGTGGCCGTGAATGAACTCAACCACTGATTTTGCTATGGCAAGCCCGTCGTAAGTGCTTGTTCCCCTTCCAATCTCGTCTAGTATTACAAGTGATTTGGGCGTGGCCTGGTGAAGTATGTAAGCTGTTTCAACCATTTCGACCATGAATGTGGATTGCCCTTTGGTAAGATCGTCTTGTAGGCCAACTCTTGTAAATATTCTATCTACGATGCTTATATCTGCTTTTTTAGCGGGGATATAACTGCCAATTTGTGCTAGTAGAGTGATGAGTGCGACTTGTCTCAAGTAAGTAGATTTACCCGACATATTTGGTCCAGTAATTACCATTATCTGACTGTCATCATATCCCATTTTAGTATTGTTAGGAACGAAAGATTCGGAACCCAGATTACGTTCAATAATGGGATGCCTACCTTCCTCTATAGTTATGTTGTTGGTCATAGATAAGGAGGGTTTTACATAGTTGTATTCCACCGCGACATTTGCTAAGGATTGGAAGACGTCTACTAATGCGATTGCTCTAGCTGAGGCGATAATACTATCGATATGTTGCTCTATTTGATGACAAACTTGGGTGAATAGGCTTTTTTCCAAATCCTCGATCTTTTCCTGTGCTGAAAGTATGTCGGATTCAAGGCTTTTCATCTCTGTTGTGATGTATCTCTCGCCACCCACGAGGGTTTGGCGTCTCATGTATTGTTCGGGAACTAAATGTAAATTTGGATTGCTGACCTCAATGTAATAACCGAAAACTTTGTTATATCCGACCTTCAGTGATTTTATTCCAGTGTTTTCTCGTTCTCTTGTTTCAATGTGTGAGAGGGATGTTCTAGATGACGATATATCCTTTTTCAGTTTGTCGAGCTGCGAAGAAAATCCACGTTTTATTGTTTTCCCGTCACCGATGTGAATCGAGGCATCCTTGTTTATTGAGTTGTTTATTAGGTTGCTTGTCTTGGTTGTCTCTCCGAATTTTTTTTCAATGATATCTATATCAAAATTGTTGCTATTCTTCAGGATATTCCTGATCATCGGTACGATCTCGAGAGTCTCTCCAATAGACGTGAGATCTCTTGGAGAGACTCTCTTATTTCTTATCTTGACCGAAAGCCGCTCTAAGTCAGTTATTGATCGCAACAGATCCTTGAGGTCATGACGTGCCGAAGAATTCTCAGTGAACCATTCAACTATGTTTTGTCTTAAGGTTAAGTCGTTGATGTCTATCAAGGGTCGGGCAATCCATTTCTTTAGAAGTCTGCTGCCCATAGCAGTAAAAGTTTTGTTCAAGGTAGTGAATAGAGATGAAGTTTTTGTTCCCCATCTACCCCCTCCAAATAGCTCAAGATTAACTATGGTTTGGGGGTCTAGTTGCATATATGAATTTACCGAATATGTTTGTAAATTCTTAATGTTAGGCAATGCCTGGCATTGAGTCTTTTCTATGTAGGATATGATTGCCCCGGCAGCTCTACGGGCTAGCGGTAAAGATTTACAGCCGTACGGTTCCAGCGTGGAGGAATCGAAATGGTCGAGGAGTTTTGTTGTAGACGATGAGTCGTGGTAATACTGATCGTCTACTGTGGTGATAGTTAATCCGGGAAGCTCTTCCAATTCGCCTACACATTTTTCCCCAATTATGATTTCGCGTGGGGTTAACCTGTTGACCTCTTCTTTCAGGGAACCTATAGGTACCTGAGTTGTGGCGAATTCTGATGTTGATATATCGACGTATGCAATACCGGCATTGTCCCCATCAACGACTATGGAAGCCAAGAAACTGTTTGAGCTTTCTTCAAGAAGGGAATCTTCTGTAACGGTACCTGGCGTTACAATCCTTACTACTTCACGGTGTTTAATGCTTTTGTCCGTGCTTTGATACCTACTTTCTATTTGTTCACAAATAGCTATTTTATGTCCCTTGGCTAGCAATTTGACCAAGTATGTGTCCAAGGTATGATATGGGATACCTGCTAAGGGAATTCTCTCTCCTTTACCCATTTCTCTAGATGTTAATGCAATATCTAGATCACGAGAAATGATCAGAGCATCATCATCGAATGTCTCGTAGAAATCTCCCATTCTGAAAAGCAACAGTTCTTCACTATGTTGGGTTTTTATGTCTAAATATTGCTTTCTTGCAGGAGTAGTCATACGGTTCTTAGATTTTGACAATAACCTAATATGCGAGCCAATAACTTATCCCTAGCGGCGACTGCAAAACGTTCTTTCGGTATTGCTGTCATTTTTGTCAATCTTCCTTCCAAAAACGTTCTTCTAGGAATTCGAATCCTTCAGGTACGAGTCGTTGCTTCACATCTTCTATCATTCCTGGGTGTCCGCATGCGTAAACCATCGTGTCAGTGGTTGACAGCCCCAGTAAACTTATTTGTTCTTCTACGATGCTATTTACTCTTCCACGAAGACCTTGCCAGCTAGTATTTCTTGGGTCGTCAGGCCGGCTTACGGTAGGGATAAAAGTGATCATGTTTGGATGTTGTTCTGATAATGACTGAAATTCTTTGTCGTAAACAAACTCATCCATATAGCTTGCTCCTTCGAGTATGAAGAAGTGATGCGCTGATCTGTTCAGGTGTAAGTAATTCCTTACAATACTTACGTAGGGAACCACTCCTGTTACCGTGGCTACAAAGAGTTGATTTTGGAAGTGCTCTTTGAAGGTAAAAATCCCTTTTGCTCTGGGTCTAATTGTTACCTTGTCTCCAATGTCCAAATCCCAAAGCATGGGGGTTAACACCCCGCCGTCCTTTTCCGGGACCAATTCCACGAACAGTTCTATTACTTCCTCATGGGGAGATGATGATATGGAATAAGCCCTCTCAACGCCACCATAACCGATGGTGCAGTATTGCCCTGGTTTGAAGCTGTAATTTTCTGGTTTATTCAACCAAAAAAGCGCTAGATCTTCCGTTTGCTCTTGTCTCTTTAAGATCTCGATCTGTTCTAGAGGAGGGCGTTTGTTTCTATTCGACGTGTTCATGTTTGCTTCTGCCTTCCTCGGATTTAATTTTTTGATTATTGGTTATATTTTCCCGTCTTCGACTTTTTCTAATCTGATTGGCTGAGGAGTTAAAGTGTTGTTTTCTAATATGGGATCTGGAGCTTCACTTGAGGCAATCTTCTCGATCATTGATCCGAAAAGTGTTTTTGTAGAAACAATGCCTTTTCCAACACCATTTAGGTGAGCAACTCCAGTGAGTTCAAATTTGGCACCAATTATCTTGATTTGGTCACCTTCTCTTATATTAGCATCTAGAGCATCTGATTCGTTGATTTCAATAATCTCATCTCTTTTTATGGTATGCATACCTTCCTGAATTTCTATCGAAGCTTCACGGTCAGGCTCATGTAATACTCTTCCAGGCATTAACGTAAGGGGGAATTCACTTTCATTTTTGGTGTTTTCCAAGGCAGGAAACGAAATAGGTTCTAATGAAAAAACTCCATTTTCAGTTTTGTTGGACCAAATATCCCCGTATTTTTCAAGCTTATCTGTATCCAGGGATTTATACATTGGGATGGCATCTAGGATTTCTGAGAAGATCTGTTTATCGTTCAAATAATCGAAGTCTTTGGAACCTAATTTCTGTGCCAACCTGCAGAGTATTCTCCAGTCTTCGTCCTCATCACCTTTCGGGCCTAGTGCAGGGGTTATCTTCTGTACCCGTCGTTCTATGTTTGTATAAGTGCCCGATTTTTCGGCGAAAGTCATTGACGGGAATACCACGTCTGCTTCGTTGGTAAGATCAGATTTAAAGTTGTCATGGGCGATAACAAACTCAGCGCCGTTTAGGCTAGCCAGCAAATTATCAGGGTGGTTGTCACTGAATTCTGAACTGGGTCCTATAATATGGACTGCTTTTAGTACGCCATCTTGAATAGATGATGAGAAGTCAGTTATTCCTACCCCAGTGGATGTTGGCGTTTGGTAACCAGGTAGAAAATCTGGCGTGCAGCCCATGTCTCCAGCGCCCTGCTGGTTAGCCCCGTTATAAAGCGGGTAAATTCCCCCGGATGCTTTGATGATATTCCCGGTCAACATCGAGAGGTTAACTAGTGATTTTATACAGTCCTCTGATGCCCCCCTAGATAGAGTGTCCATTGCATAGAGTATTGCAGAGGCATTTGCATCAGCAAATTGTCTTGCTGCTGTTCTTATAGATTCTTGTTCGACTCCGGTCAGTTCTGATACTCGTCGTAGATCAAAATCCCATAGAGAATTCCTCAATTCTGTGAAATTTTTGTATTTATTAATAGATTCAAAATCGACGCCAATAGACTCGTCAATGATGGTTCGGATGATCCCTCCGATCAGAGCCGTTTCACTACCTATATTTGGTTTGAGCCAAGTGGAGGCATGCCTTGTCATTTCAGTCTCTCGTTGATCAATGACTATCAAGGTTGTACCGTCGTTAACCGCCTGTTTTATTGGAACTGACATTACGTTATGGTCTTCAACTATGTTTGATGAAACTAGCAATATGCAGTTGCTGGACCTCAGTTCCCAGATCTTGTTTGTTGCTCCGAATAATCCGGTCATCTCTCCCAGAATCTTAACCAGCTCCGGTTTGGAATTAGATGAGGTGTCAATATTTGGCGATTTCATAACGTCTCGGGCGAATCTTTGAGAAATATAGTGATCTTCATTTGACCCCCTGGGAGAACATATCAATGCATACTCCTCCCCAGAGTATTTCTGTAATTTCTCAGCGGTGAAGTCCAGAGCTTCAGGCCAACTTACTTCTTGCAGGGCGGTTCCTTTTCGGATCATAGGTTTTTTCAGACGTGCTGAACTATTAGTGAAATTAAGTCCAAATTTTCCCTTGTAACACGCCATTCCAGCATTTGCTTCGGCCTGTCGGACAGGAATCGATCTTATCAACTTGTTCCTCTTATTCACCTCCAGGCTCAGCTGGCAACCTACTGGGCAGTGTGGGCATACGGAGTCGACGGCGGATTCGGCCTTATCCCATTTATAGGATCTTTCTACTAGGGCTCCGGTTGGACAGACGTCGATACATGCACCGCAAAACTCGCATCCAGACTCTAGGAGTGAAGTGCCCATAGATGTGCCGATGATACTTCGTCCCGACTTATCTTTGAGAGTAATGGCCCTGTCGCCACGTATCTCATCGCAAGCTCTAACGCAACGAGAACAGACTATGCATAAGTTCATGTCCATATCCCAGTATGGGTCTTTCACTTCGAGAGGGAGATGCCTATTGTTGTATGTAAGAGGTGTAGTTAGATCCATCTCCATGTATCGGACGGTGTCTTTTAACTCGCATCGATCATTCTTTGGACAAGTTACACATCTATCGTTCACGGTAACATGCCGTAAACATACGTCTGTCGGTCCGCAAAGGTCCACGCGATGGCAATTAAGACATCCATGCGGGTGTTCCGATATTAACAATTCCATGATGCCTTTTCGCAGAGTTATTAAATTGTCTGTATTCGTTTTTACCTTCATTCCCTCTGAAATGGGGGTTGTGCAAGAGGCGGGATTTCCAGGTAATGGCCTAAAAGTACCATCGGGTGTTGGGGCTTCGGCTTGTACAATACACATACGGCAGGCTCCGTATGGTTTCATCCCTGGGTAATAACATAGATATGGTATGTACAAGCCGTTATCCATAGCTGCTTGTATAATCATGCTACCTGGTTCAGCTTGAATGTCCTGTCCATCAATATTCAAGTTAACTAGGTTTGACATAATGCTCTCCTGGTACAAAATCCTTGGCGTATGGCCGTGTGTTTTTGGGTGTAATTCGTCTTATATAACAACTTCCTGTCGGGCATTTACCGTCCTCAATATGTCTCCTGAAATCCTCCTTGAAATGGGTCATCGCTGATCTGATCGGACCAAATCCTAGCTGTCCATGACCACATAGTGAGCTTGATTCCATGGTGGTACCTACTTCTTGCACTAGATCCATATCGCCTGGGATACTTTTACAATTTGCTACTCTTTCTATTATCTCAAGTAAATGTTCCATGCCCAACCTGCATGGGAAACATTTGCCGCAGGATTCATATTGGCAGAAAGCGACCAACACTCTTGTGAGGTCTACCGCGCAAACCTTGTTGTTACCGACTATAATGCCTCCTGACCCGAATATTGCACCGGCCTCCCTCATCTCATCGAAGTCGATGTGTATGTTCCGGCTATCAGGTCCGAGGACGCCACCCAACGGGCCTCCAGTTTGAAGCATTTTAAGAGAGCTATCGCCTGATACCCCTCCCCCAATATCATCGATAACTTGTCCTAGCGTCATCCCCATTGGTACCTCGTATAGTCCTGGGAGGTTAATGTTCCCGCTCAAGCAAACGATCGCGGTTCCAGTGCTATTGTTGACCCCAATAGATGAGAACCATTCAGATCCTTTCGATATGATTTCTGGGGCATATGATAGTGACTTTACGTTGTTTATGTTACTAGGTTTGCCCCACACGCCATATGCGGCAGGAAATGGAGGTCTGAACCTAGGCATGGATCTTTTACCTTCTATTGCCTCCATCAGGGCGGTTTCTTCACCTGCTACGTAGGACTCGCCGGTCAGAGCTACCTCAATGTCGAAGCTGAAATCACTCCCGAGGATATTTTTGCCGATCATCCCATATTCGTACGCTTGTTCTATAGCTCTCTCCGTCCTGTCGATCGGTCCATCATGACCGTGTCGAATGAAAACGATCCCGTTTGAAGCGCCGGTTGCGTATCCAGCTATGAGCAGACCTTCCAATAGGGTATGGGGATCACTTTCAAGTATTCCCTTGTCATTGTAGGCTCCGGGATCACCTTCCTCGCAATTACATAGGATATATTTTTTTGGCCCTGGAGCACCTACCAGAAAACTCCATTTCACTCCAGTTGGAAATGCAGCGCCACCTCGTCCCCTAAGTCCAGACTTCTTCATTTCTTCGATCACATCATCAGGTTTCATGGTTGATAAGGCTTTGGAGAGTCCTTCATATCCTCCTGATGCAATGTATTGCAAGATATCATCTGGGGCGATGGTGCCCGCGTTTCTGAGTGCAATTCGGTTTTGCAAAGCCATTCCAGGCAAGTCGTCTAGGCATTTTTCGTTGTCTATTGGACCATGGAGTCCTCTGTATCCCAGGACCTTATCGGAGGGAATGTTTCCTTCAACCAGATAAGATTCTAAGATAACCTCAATTTCATCGGGTCGGACGTTTTTAAAGAAAAGACGTGATGATCCTGGTTTCTTTATATCTACTAGTGTTTCTGCGTAACACAGCCCAATGCACCCAACTTCTTGTACGGTTGCCGCTATGGAGTTTGCGGATAGGTACTGTCTTATTTTATCCAGGACACGGAATCCGCCCGAGGCGTGCCCACACAAAGCGGTACCGACACTGATTAATGGAACGTCCCCTTCTGTGAGACTTAACCAGTGATCGTTTGCTTTTGTCCTGAGATCTTCGTAGTTCATTATATGACTGTTTGTTAGTAATTTATTAGGTCAATATCATCAAATCGTTTCATCAATTAGTCTCATGGCTGATTCTTCGTCTAGTCGTCCAAAAAGTTCATGGTCAATGCTTACCACAGGAGCTTGTGAACAGGCACCCAGGCAAGTATTGAGGCGAAATGATATCTTTCCATCACTGCTATCTCCTTCCTCGCTGAGGCCCAATTTGTCCAACATTGAAGTAACAATGGCTGCACCACCTTCCAAGTGGCAAGTTGGTCCCCAACAAACTTCTATGGTGTGGTCCGATGGTGGGTCAAATCGGAAATTTGGATAAAATGATGCTATACCAAACACTTCATTATTTGAAGTGTTCATCCTGACAGCTACTTCTTCTATAGCTTGTTGGGGAATGTAACCTATCTCGTCTTGAACAGCTAATAAGCTAGAAAGGATAGTCACGGTGGGTCTTTGCTGACGTTTTATAGCTGCGATGATGCGTTCTCTAAGGCTGTCTTTCTGGGCACTCAAATGGGCTCTCCATCACCTCTATGGGAATCTTGATTATCATAGCACAGGGTATACTCTTGAACAATTCATGGGGAACATAAATTTTCCAGGACCAAGTTTGCTACACGTCGACCCATTCTAACACTGTAGTTTGTCCCACGATCTTCCGGGTAAATTTGCGTTGTGTTTGCTAAGTATAGGTGTTCAATTCCTGTGTAATGTGAAGGCAAGTTCTCGGAATAATTAGTTCCTATAATTGGCTGCGCATAATCAATTTTATGGTAATGGACATCTTTGATCCAGGCCTCATTAAAGTTTGGGTTTATCGTTTTTAAATGGGGTTGATAGCTTCTTAATAGCTCTTCTTCATTCAGGTCGTAAAGAGGGTTCCTATTGGTCAGATAGTTGGATAGATAGACGATGTGGTTTCCGTCGTAGTGATCTGCTCCCAGTAAGTTTGTGTGTTCAATTACCCCCACAAAGGGGATTGTTCTGTCTGCTACGTTAAGCCAATACATCTCTGACAGTGGTTCCCGTAACACTAGAATCATCAGAATTGCCGACATGTACTTAACAGATCCTAATTGACCCCTATATTCACTACTTAATCCGTCTGCTAACCTAGAAAATATGTGTGACGGTATTGAGGCTATAACCGCATCGAATTCTTCAACATTGGGATTCGAATCTATAATGAGCCCTCTAAGTTTCTCTTCCGACTCAACTATTTTGGTTACGTTGGTGGTTAAATGTATTTCTCCTCCATTGCCAATGATCTTTTTTCCTAACTCGTCAAATATTTCACCGAAGCTTCCTGAAGGATAACCTAGCATTTCTTTCGACATCCAACTGTTTCTGGAAGTAAATCTGGTATTCATTTTACCCCATAACCATGCCATGCCGATGTCCTTGTAGTGCTCATCTCCAAATTTCCCCCTCAACATAGGTTCCCAGAATGACTGATAGACGCTGTTTTTTAGATTCTCTTGTAGCCAATCAACCGCGGTAACAGATTCAACTTCTTTCCAATCTGGAATTTTCCTTATCTTTAAGGCTGATAGGCCAAGGCGAATTCGGTCAGAAAAACCTAAGGGCCGAAATTTCAATATGTCTAGGGGTGTGACAAAGTCGTATACCTTACCTTCGTAAAGAGTACCGACCTTTGATGGTAACCACATTACTCTATTTTCTAGTCCTATATCCTTCATCAGACGCAAAATATCTATATCACTCGTGAACCAATGGTGGTATCCGCGTTCTAAAGGGTGGTTTCCTATCTGGAAGGTAGATGCATGTCCACCCATGAAATCATCCCTTTCATAAACTTTGACCTGGTGCCCTTTTTCTGACAGTTCAAATGCCGCTGTCAAACCTGTTGCTCCTGCTCCAATGATGCCTATCTTCATTACGATATTGGTCCTTTAGTTGGCCGGTAAATCTTGTCTATAGATATTCCCTCCATCCACAAAAAGAGTTGCCCGAGCAAAATTATAGGAAATAAAAGGCAAAAATGTGAAATCGCTGCAAATGCCGCCGCATCTGATCGTAAGACGTTCCCACCTGGCATCAGAACAAGGGTTTCCCTTGTAATAAGTTCAAATAGGCCAATACCTCCTGGAGCACTTGGAATAGAAGCACCAATATTTGAAATACCTGTTACTAATATTGAAGCTGAAATGGCATATAATTGATTAGAGAAGGCTTCATTAAGGCCTAAGCTGAGGGAGACGAAGAAAAAAAGCCCCGCCTCAAATATCCATATCGGAACTGATATCGCAAAAGCTTTCAGTATGATCCTCCAGTCATTTAAAGAGTTTAGACCTTCAAAGAATTTGGTGGACAATACCTGCAATTTAAAACGTAGGGGTATAGGGAAGATTGAGAAGGCTTTTGCGGTAATGGTCTGAGCTACTTGATGGAAAAAAGAAATCAGGATCATCACCACGAATAAGCCCAGAAAAGTAAATAATAAGATTCCTACGATAAATTTCTCTCCTATCCCAGTCAGTTGTGAAAACCCGGATAAAGTTTGTGACAGTGGCACAAATAACCCTGCAATACCCACGATGAGCATAAGTGTTATTGCATCTATTATCCGTTCAACCAATATACTACTTAGCCCACTTGCGGTATTCACGGATGTTTTTTGATATAGGAAATAACTTCTGATTACTTCGCCTATTCTGAAAGGAAGAATGTTGTTAGCCATGTAACCGACGACAACTATGGGGAAGAGTCTTTTAGATGGAATTGGTTTTATTGGTGAGAGTAGCAGTCTCCATCTGATCGCTCTTAACCCAACCGCAATGAAGTAGGTTAGGATGCCTGGCAAAAGGAATATATAGTTAGCGTGTTTAAGCGCTAGCCACATTTCCTCTAGATCTGTTGTGGCTATGAATATCCCTAATAGCAGGGCGCTACCAGTAAATATAACAGCTATACGATATTTCTTCATACGACCACGTTGCCTCTAACATATCTGGTCATTTTCTCAGCCGAATGTCATTTGTTTTTGTCTTTATTGTAGGGAATTCATCTTTAACGTAAAGAAATAAATCCTCACTTCCGATGTATTTAGATATTCCTTTCCTATGGAACCAGTATTCTGTTAGGGTATGCCAAGTCTTCAAATCGAAGGTTTTATCAATAACATCGAGCGGAGTTAAATCCCGATAATTATTTTCAGGAAACCACCATCTGTGTGGGACCCTTTGGCCTTCTTTGAAATCTTTTGCGAGTACATGTTCCGCCATTTTATTGTTATTTGAGTGTATTAAAACTGCATCTGTTGTTGGAGCGTTGTTAAACTGTTTTGGACCATAAGTTGGGTAGTCCACATGAGGGTAATCTCTTAAATACCAGGACCATGGCCAAGTAAACCCGCTGGTCTGATCGATAGTTATGGAGATCCGATCTTGAGGTTTTTTAGCATCATCCATCGCTTCAAAGCCGTCCAGAATGATCGGTATATCGGGTGAGGTTTGAGTGTAAACTAGCATTTCAACTGGGATATCACCGTTGGTAAAGTTTACGATAACGGCGGTTCTGAATGTTAGAGTGATGAGTACAAGACAAGTTCCAGCGAAAGCCATATAAAGGAGTGTTTTATCCTTCACTCCATTTGACAACTTGATTGACATTGCGATTAAGCAAACTATGGTCGCGATTATTATGAACGGGATTATTCGGTCTAAGCTTGGGTTGGTGTTAGGAGCCAATTGAATGATTGGCCATAAAATGAGCAAGATGATTAATGGGATAATCAGGCCAATGGTTTTTGGGTTTGATGAGAGTTTCCTATAGTTGATATTTCCTATGATTTGCCCTATGAACTTACCGGAAAGAGCTATCATAGGGAGCGCGATATTCACAAGCAGCCAAGGCATCTTCTCACTGGCTATTGTGTATAAGATGAAAGTCGTAATGAACCAGTAAACCAAGAATATCCCAAAAGCGTCTCGTTTTTTTATGTAATACCATGTTGCTATCAAGGATACTATCAAGGGAAGGTATTCGTAGATCGGGGTTAACATTAGATAGTAATACCAAGGTTGCCCTCCTCTTCCTTCCCCTTGTTGTATGATCCAATATCCTAAAGATTGCCAGACACCTGACGATATACCTCCGGTAATGTTTGTGAGGAATGTTGTGTAGAGTAAAATCCATGTAGAGTAGAATATCGCAGCACATCTCCACCATATTCCCCAGCACCAACGGCGACCCAATATAATGCTTAGGATAAGAAATCCCACTACGGTACATAATGCTAGTACTTTCCCGCCACCGATTGGCATACCAACTTGTCCTTTATCAGGCGTTGCCAAAAGGGTTAGGTTGGTCCACTCTAGCAAAGGAGTATTTTGTAATATTCCTACCAAAGCGGACCATTGAGTTAATGTTAATGTGAATATAAGTATGAAAACTGAAAGATGTCTGGGGAAAATCGAAATATGCCTGGGCGCGCAATGTATTTTTAGGCTGTTTCGAAACGAAGTAAAAAGATGGGACACTACATTTGCCACGAATTTTGGTAAGGAAGTCGTATCTAGTTCAGTGATTGGAGAGATACGGTTAAATGAGGCTGAAATAGATCTTAAGATCAGATAAGCTCCCAGGATAATTGTGATGATGTAGGCGGTTTCCTTCGTCGCATATGCCAGGGCTAAGACACCAGATATACCGTACAAGGTCCTAGGACGACCGTTCTGTAAGTAACTCCAAATGAGACTGACTAAAGCGAAAATGAGAACGGACATAAGTATGTCATTTCTTGAGAATCTACTGAAATAAAGTAGGGTGGGGGATATGGCTATCAATAGAGCGACACTTAACCCCCCCGTCTTCCCCCAGACGTTTCGTAGAAGAAGGGGTAACAATATTAATATGCTTCCAGCGAATGCATACAGAATACGGGCTGTAAAGTCATTATCTCCTAGGAAATAGAAAATTAGAGCAGTTAGCTCGATTTGTAGAGGGCCGTGCATCATTGGATTGTGGCTATAACCGATGCCGTTAGCCAATTTCCATGAGAAGAATGCGTGTAGGCTCTCATCGTGGTGTAGGGCTCTGGAATCTAGTTCATATATCCTTAGAATGAATCCTAAGGTTAAAAATAGTAGATATATTGCAGTTTCTAATGAAAACCACTTGATTACGGCGACACCTGAAAAATTAATGACTTGCCTCTCCAGTTAGTTTACTTGGTAAGAGCCGTCTATCGGATATATTCGATAGACTTATTCGAGCCTGTAAATGACCACATTTCCTTCTGGACCAAACACAACTTTGGCCAGGGAATCGAATTTTTTTAGACCAGAGGACCCATATTGTTTGATTTCTCGGTTGCTTACGTAAATGTATTCAACTTCATATTTATTAAGTAATTTCAATGCCACTGCGGGATCCTGTGTAGTATATATAGTTTTTACGTCTGATTCTCGTTGACTAATCTCTGATATGTCTCCACGCCATTGTTTTTGGTGTGAAGGCCAATTTATGATATTAGATCTGCCGGTACTCCTTGATATGAGTCCGGCATCAGCCCATTCTCCAACCGCTTCCAGAATTCCGTCTGTGATGTGCAGATTTTTTCGGACGAATTCTATAGCATTACGTTCGGATGGACTATGCTTTGATAGATAGTTGAGCCCATCAAGTGAGGACGAGTCTGTGACTTCAGATGTTTTTGTAGCAACTGCTGCTGGTGCATAATAGAGTCCAGATAGAAAAAGCATGATAGTAAAGATACCCCATAGCCTGGAGGATGCTTTTATCCATGATTTTGAAGTGTTAGATTTCATTTGCCAGTAGTAAAGGGAGTAGCAAGCAACGACTGATAGAAGAATCCATGCTTGATAATGAAGCTTGAAGACCGTATTCATACGGCTATTAAAGACATCTCCAATATAGAGAAGTTCTGGTCCCAATATCAGCGATATTGCTAACGTAAATAGGAGTAAAATGAATGTCTTGTCAAGGTCTTGAGCTTGGAAATTGAGGTTAATAGTAGAGAAAATTAGAATTGCAAATAGTAATGTTAAGGGCAGAACAAAATATATCGTACCGGGTCCCTCTAGTAAGGTTGGACCCGGTAGTAAGGCATGTATAACCCAAGGTAGTAGAGTTGCGATCATTGCTGTGCCTATAGATAATCTCCAGCGTCGTGATATGGGGGTCTCCCAGAAAACTATTATTGCAAATGGCGCCGTTATAGATAGCAGGGGAGCCCATATTATAAAACCGTGGATAGAGCTTGTTGCGATTTGGGTTGCCCGTAGCCCAGTTACTGAGGATTTGAAGTCAAGTAAATACGGGCTAAATAACATGAGGATTAGAGTGGTGGAAAATAACAGCATAATAATGTTTCGGATCTTGTAAGCGTCTGCCCCACGCAATTTTCTCAGGACATATATCGACACTAAAAGTGACGTGAACACGGGTAAGCTCCACATGTTTGTGAAGCCAATTGCACCCAGAGTGACACCACTGAATAGAATCGATGGCAATTCTGTTGGAGCGTTAGCCTTACTCTTCCATGTCGAGATGCAAATACCGATGAATAAAATAATCAACGGAATGACCATCACATGGGGGTGTAAATCACCGAGGAGGAAACTGAAGAACGGGAATTCGTTTATTGTATAGTCGATACCTGGCAAATCGCATCTTTCGCCAAAATAATTTATTATTCTGGTGCTACGGAACCACCACCAAAATTCTGTAGGATGCCATTGATCGGTTACCATGGTTACTGGTGTCGTCATACCGTCAATGCATATGGTTTTCCAGAACCAATTTGAGCCCATCGAGTTTTCTCTCATAAATGAAAGAAGACCATGTAAGTTGGCAAGGATCACCATAGATGCCACAGAAATTCCCGCCCAGGCGATCTTGGCACGTGAAACCATTCGGTGTCCACCCAATATGGTAAAGGCGACACATAATGTTCCCGCAGAAGTGAGGGCTGGGATAACAGCTAGAGCTAGGTTGTAAGAGTATTCGGGAGCTATGCCGGATAATTTGGCCAATGAACCAAACATCCAGTACCCGAAGTAATAATAACTGATCGTTTCACCCCTCATCCAGGGATCTTGCGCCCCACCTGTTTCAGACTGGATTGATGCGGTTAAGAATGCATGATCCATAGGTTGTTCGGTGTGATTTATTGATGGATCGGAGAATTTTAGAGCGATGAAACCAAAATAGGTTGCGATGAATACGACTTCTGTTAGAGTTATTAGCTTCCATCGTGCCACTATAAATATTCTTAATTCATTGAAATTAAGCCTTAACAAGTATGCTGATGACAGGCAGTAAATTATTAAGATTGCAAAGAGCAATTCTTGTGTGTTCGGTATCAAAGAGGTGACACTTAATGCCCAGGTGCTTATGCTGAGAATTAGTAAGCCTGTTATCTTGCTAAATGCGAAGCCACGGTCCCAAAGATTTGGTAGTAAGCTATAGACAACCGGAAGTCCAATTAGACCAATTAATTCAAGTATTAACAGCCATAGGATTATATCTGACATACTACATGCGTTGTTCTAAACTGCTGATTTTTTATAAACTCGTATTTTCAAACAGCCCCTCTACAAACTTATGTGGGTCAAAGGGTGCTATATCGGTATGATGCTCGCCTGTACCGACGAAGGATATTGGTAAAGATAACTCTCGAACTATCGGGAAAACTATCCCTCCTTTTGATGTACCATCAAGTTTTGATAAAAAAATGGAGTCACAATGCACTTGATTTTGAAAATGGCTTGCTTGAGCTAGCCCATTTTGGCCCGTCGATGCGTCCACAGTGAGCATAACCGACAAAGACCCTCCATGCATTGCCTTTTTCGATGTCCGGTATATCTTTTTTAGCTCTTCGATGAGATTAGCTTTCCCGTGAAGCCTTCCGGCAGTATCTATGATTGCGACATCCATATGCCTAGATCTGGTTGCTCGGATAGTATCAAATGCGACAGCGCTTGGATCTGAACCGATTTGGTGTGAGACCATATCTACGTTAAGTGCCGTTGCCCAAGATTGAAGTTGAGATATGGCTGCAGCCCTGTAGGTATCGCCTGCTCCGATCAAAACGGTTTTATTTCTTTGTAGCAGTAAGCTGGTTAGTTTGGCAATCGATGTTGTTTTACCGACGCCGTTTACACCTACCATTAATATTATTGAAGGGCCAACTCTATCAAGTGTGAGCTGCGTGGGTGCTATATTGACCATTTCTGTGAGTATGGTTCTTAGTTCGTCAAATCTGAAGGAGTGATCTCGATGTATTGACATGGGGCTCTTATTTTTCAACTGTTGGATGATATAGTTTGTCGTATCAAAGCCAATATCAGAAGCCAACAAGATATCTTCCACATCGTCCCACAGAGTTTCTAAAGTATCTGAACTTTTGAAAGCTTCGGAAATATGTCCTATTAACGATCCACGAGTTTTTTGCAGGGCGCTCCAAATGCTGCTGTTATTGGAACGCTTAAGGTAGTTCATCGTTCTAGCCGTGATTTCCTTGGTTTTGCGAAAAATGATGTAGGTTCTGAGGGCTAAACTATAAATTTATCGTCTATCGAGCCTTAGTTCTCTGTTGGTGAACCATAAGAGTATCATAATTAAGCTGTTCTACTGATATGCAAATATCCAATATATATGGCACAATTATATGCGTAAGGTGAATAATAGGAGTGCTGCAGATATGGAAATTAGGGAGTTGAAGAGTTTCGCTGCCGCTGCTAGGGCCAGTAGTATTTCAAAGGCGGCAGAAGAGCTGAATATTGGGCAACCTACCGTAACGACTCATATTAAGAAGCTTGAGTTAGAGTTATCAATGCAATTATTTGATCGTGTTACTCGCCCGATCAAGCTGACTCTATCAGGGCAGAAAGTTTTCGAGCTAGTGGAACCGCTTTTGCAGGGACTAGAGACTTTGTCTATCCAATCGATGGAGGAAGAAGAAAAGGGTCCAGTTGTTGTGGCATCTACTCCAGACATGATTCAACACACGTTGTTCCCGGTGGTGGAAAGATTTAGGCGAGATTATCCTAATGTGCATCTGAAAATGCTGTCGACTCGAAGAAAAGAAGTTATAGATTTGGTGAGATCCGCAGAAGTCGACATAGGAGTGATT
>CAZRSW010000001.1:136284-138199 GCA_964602845.1 uncultured Dehalococcoidia bacterium
AAGAAAAGAAGTTATAGATTTGGTGAGATCCGCAGAAGTCGACATAGGAGTGATTCAAAGAGTGGAGGTTGACGAAAATCTGCATTTTGAGGCGTTGTTTCCTTATGAGCGAGTACTTATTACTCCTAAGTCTCATCCACTCTTGAACGTTCCGTTGACAAGTCTTGCTCAGATTGCCGCATATCCCTTAATACTTATGAGAAAAGGTACTCACACTAGGGGCATTCTTGAAGAACAAATAAAAAGAAAAGGATTGCGTACAGAAGTTGTGATGGAATTAGACAGTATGGATATGATAAAGAAGTACGTGAAACTTGGATTAGGTATATCTGTAGGGCCTAGGCTCGCATTGGAAGAATCAGATTTCGATCAAATGAATGTTGTTTCATTGTCAAATTTATTGCCCACTGATCAGGCTGGTATTGTTTCGCTACCAAGGAAGTCCGCATCAAATCCTTCGAAATGGTTTGTTTCAATCATGCGTGATATGTTTAGAACCTAGTAACACCACGGATTATTTTATTCCGACCAATCTTGCAGTCACAAGCTGTCGGAAATCATAATGTGGCCTATTGGCGCATGTCACCAATACTATGTTCTCGATGCCGGCGTCGTATAATTTTAGTTTTGACTCGTGAACTATTTTTGATTCGGTAGCCTGATATATATATTCTCGATATTCATTTGTAACGTGTATATAGACCGGATCTCCGTCTCTCAAAAACTCTGCTATCCTGGGTAAATCTCGGAATACATTTCCCTCGCCCTTTATTGGGCTTTCCAAATGACCAAAGTACCAACCGGATACCGTATCTGCCGATTTTAGATTTGTAGGAATGCGTCCAACTATTTGCTTTGGTGTCTCATATCGCTTGGTTCCACCATCATCAATGATCTTTAAGTCTTGCACCCTAGATATAATTTTGAGTGCGGGGATATGGATTTGGTGAGGCTTTCCCAATAAGTCTGAAATTTTCAGAGAGGCAGTGTCTACTATCTGGGATTGCTCCAGTGAGATTTGCTCTGCATAGTTATGCTTATGGGAAGACGACCAACTTGCGGTGCCCCAATATTTGGGAGAGGCGCTCACGCTAATGTCAACAGCGGAATAACCATCGATAAGTGGTGAGATGTTTGATGGGTCGCTACTTTGGGTATCAACAATCAAAAAACTCAAAAGGTCACTTGTGGAAGGTATATCAGAAACCCATATGTCGTTCTCGGAAGTTACCAGGATATCTTTGGCTGTTTTCTTTTCTGTGGTATCTGTTCGAGCCCGTTGGGTAATCTGATCGGAATCGCCTGAGACAGGATCGCTCTGGTTGTTTGGGGCCGAGGATTTGTATATTTCAGTCCCATGCGCTTCCACATCCAGTGGGGGGCGTATCTCCCCCTTGTGGGTTGCTTCTATAGTGTGGAGCCTGCTAGTTGAATATAGGCCGATCAGGATGAAAACAACAGCCGCAGACAATAACCCCAAACCTATGACAGTTGTGGCGATACCAACCAACCTCATGTTCCTAGGTATGTTCAGACCTTGATCCTTAGTTAATGAACTATCGGCAGGGGTGAATCCATTACGACGAACCTGAACCATCTCCTCATCACTGGTGTTCGCTAATGCCCGATCACCCCATCTCACCCAGCCGCGTTTTTGTTACGGCTGGTCCATTATCGACTTTCTACCGTACCCTTGGAGAATGTGACGCCCCACTGGCGATAGGTTCATTTAAGTAGACGTCCCCGTTTCGTATTTTTATATTAAATCCGCATGTTGGATTACTGCAAACCCATGCTTTGTAATGTATGGGCGCTCCTTGGCTTCCAAAGTCCGACAGGGGCAATAATTTGCCCTTACCGCATCCTTGGCATTCTGGCCATGACTCTTCTGCCATTTTTCCTCCTCAAATACCAC
>CAZRSW010000001.1:138299-150232 GCA_964602845.1 uncultured Dehalococcoidia bacterium
TGCTCAAGTATCCGCTTGGGATTTATTAAAGGAGAGTCGCTACCGAAAAGAATCTTGTTCCTTCCAACCAAGGAGATGGATGCCTCAAATATGGCTGACTTGTAAAGAAAAGGGGATGCAGCCGTGTCGTAGTAGACTTGATTAAAGGAATCAGATATTTCCGGCATGAGTTCATAAAATGGAAGCCCTCCACCCCAGTGGGCTAAGACTATTTTAGAGTCTGGAAAGTTTGTTACAAATCCTACTAGTTTTTCGGGAGTTGCGTTACCCTTCCCAGGGTAGAGATGCCCGACGGGTTCTGATGCATGTACCACTACAGGCTTGTTTTCTTTATACAGCAGTTTCATGAAAGGAGATATTGCCTTTTTGTCCGATATGTTGAAACTTTGGTGAGAAGAATGAACTTCCCCAAATCCGGCGGCACCGGATGCGATACATCTCTCAGCTTCTTTGTAGCCGATTCTACCGGCAGCGGGGTTGATTCCAGTGAAAGGAATGATTCGGCTGGGGTAATTTTTGCCAGCATTTAGTATGTAATCATTGACATGTCGGTTAACATCCGGATCTGTCCACCCCATGCCTAATACGACAGATTTAGATATGCCATTCTTGTTCATACTTATTAGGAGCTGCTCAACTGTTTGGATATGAATATTAGGGCACTTAAAGAGTTCCGCAACGATCCTATCCTTTTTCATTAAAGGCTTTATTGTTTCGATTAGATCAGGAGGGAAAATATGGGTGTGAAAGTCAATTATCATCTGAGAGGAAAATTATTGATTAAGCTGTTGTTTCAATTAGGATTTTTTAAATTCGATATGTTTGACAGTACTTCAGATTGGAATACAACTTGATTTATCCTACAATGATTCCTCTTATAACCCAAATTGTTTGACTGGGAGAGTTAGATTTGGAGTATGGTTTTAGTGTCCCGACGCGTGGTCCATTGGCGACGATGGAGAATATATCATCAATTGTTCTCGCGGGGGAGGAACTGGGATTCCATATTGCTAGTGTTAGCGATCATGTAGTCATACCAACGGATATCTCGTCTGTATACCCCTACAGTGAAGATGGGGTGTTTCTTACGGCGGATGGTTCTGGCGAGTGCTTAGAGCAGTTGACAACAATCGCGGCAGTCGCGGCTTCCACTTCTAGTATCAGGTTGTTGACTTCGGTTATGGTATTACCTTATCGGAATCCCGTTTATACAGCTAAGGTATTGGCGTCCATAGATGTGTTGTCTGAAGGTAGACTCAATGTTGGGTGTGGTGTAGGGTGGATGAAGGAAGAATTCGTCGCTTTAAATGCACCTCCTTTTAATGAACGAGGTGCGGTTGCATCAGAACAAATTGAAGTATTCAAGGAACTGTGGACGAAAGATGAGCCAGCATATGAGGGGAAATACTTTAATTTTTCAGACATTACCTTTCTTCCCAAACCAATTCAAAAGCCACACCCTCCTATCTGGATTGGTGGAGAGAGTTTAGCTGCACTAAGACGAGCGGCCTTACTAGGTGATTGTTGGTTTCCCATCGGTGCTAACCCGAGGCATCCATTGGGTTCTCTTAATAAACTTCGAGCTCGAATCAATAGACTCTACTCATGTTGTGAATCAGTAAAGAGAGACCCCTCGTCTATCAAATTGGCCTATTCTGTACCTTGGTATCTTAATTCATCCGTTCAAGTGGCTAGAGATGAAAACCGATTACTGATGACCGGCACTGATGAGGAAATTGCCGAGGATATTGATTGTTTGGAAAATATCGGGGTTAGTTATCTTCAGTTAAATTTAACGGCCCACACGGTTAATAAAACAGTGGATAACATGTCTGGTTTTATGACAAATGTGGTACACAAGTTAAAGGGGGGTATAGACCATTGAAAGCAGTTTTTTTGGATCAACATGGGGGTCCTGATGTTCTTAAGTATGGTGACATTTCAGAGGCCAATGTTGGGTCACATGAGGTTAAGATCGAAGTTCGGGCATGTGCTCTAAATCGACTTGATTTGTATTCACGGGCGGGTGCTCGGGGCATGAAAAGGGTATTCATTGGCCCCCACGTGTTAGGGAGCGATTTGGCTGGGGATGTTGTCGAGATAGGCAGCGAAGTTGACAATGTGACAATCGGTATGAGGGTATTGGTCAATCCTCTTGTCACGTGTATGCAATGCAGTCATTGTATGGAAGGATCGGTCGAATTATGTGCCACTTCTGGTATGGTTGGATCGACAATCAATGGAGGATATGCTGAGTATGCGGTGGTGCCAGCTGCCAACATTGTTCCGTTACCAGAGACAATCTCTTATAGTGAAGGCGCATCGCTACCCACGGTATTTATGCCCTCTTGGAATATAATCATAAGGAGGTCGAATTTGCAGCCCTGGGAGACGATACTTGTTCCATCCGCTTCCAGTGGAGTAGGTTCGGCAGCTATCCAACTTGCGAAGAAAGTTGTGGGAGCTAAAGTAATTGCCACTACAAGTTCCTCATTAAAGGCAGATAAAGCGTCCGATTTAGGTGCTGATTTTGTGATTAACTACAAAGAAGAAGATATGGCAGTTAGGATAGATGAGATCACCAAGGGAACTGGTGTGGATGTTGTCATAGATCACGTTGGAAGCGATATTTGGGATGTGACCAACAAAAGTTTATCCAAGGGATGTAGGTACGGTATATGTGGGGTTACTTCTGGGTATAGGGCGGAATTGCAAATGGGTTATTTGTTTACGAAGCAGGTGACCATATTCGGTGTATTTATGGGACGAAGAAGGGATCTTGAGCAAGTTCTGGAGCATGTGAAGAGAGGTACCATTAATGGGGTTATACATGCAGAGTATCCCATGTCGGAGGCAAGAAAAGCCCATGAGGACATGGAAAGGCTCAATTACTTCGGCAAGCTTATTTTAGTTCCTGATCGGTTCGTCTAATCCCTTATTGCTGGTGAGCGCATATTAATTTTTGCTCGGACTTCTGGGTTTACTAAAGACATGGGCCAGGTTCCCTTTAATAACCGTGCGCATTCTTGTCCGACCTGAACTTGCGCTGCTATTCCGGCTCGTGTTGAGCCACCTGCCGAGTGAGGAGTTACGATCACGTTGTCCATCTGAAAAAGTGGATTGCTAGCATCGGTAGGTTCCACATCGAAAACATCTAGGCCCGCGCCGGCTAGTTCATGATCTTTTAATGCAGCTATTAGTGACTCTTCGTCCACCGTAGGCCCCCTGCAAGTATTAATGAAATATGCGCTTGGCTTCATGGCTTTGAAGAAAGACGAACCGATTAGATGTTTTGTTTGGTTATTAAGTGGAGGGTGCATTGATATAAAATCTGATCTGCTTGCAAGTTCTTCTAGTTCTGCTACTAATTCCACCCTATATTCCTTAGCTATCCAGGGCTGTACATACGGATCATAGGCAATGACTTTCATACCAAACGCTTGAGCTTTCCTGGCTACCGCCCTTGCTATATTACCAAGTGCAACCAACCCGAGGGTTTGGTCAGTGATGTGAGCCATTGGGTTCAAGACTGCGGCTGTTTCTGGGCCCCATTTTCCTGCTTTTGTGAGATCGTTTAAAATTGTGAGCTTTTTGGCGCAGGCAAGTAATAACATCATGGCGTGGTTAGATACTTCTTCTGTACAGAATCCGGCGGTATTTACTACCATGACCCCCTGATCTGTGGCAGCGTTGTGGTCGATGTTATTGAATCCGTGCCCAAATGATACGATTGCTTGTGCTTGATCTATTTCCTCCATAACTTCCCGAGAGATTTCTACGCTCCGGTTTATAATTAGATCGGCACCTTTAATGGCTTCTATTGTTTCTCCATCACTTTCGCAAATAAACACGTCGAGTTCGCAATCAATTCCCTCAAGCTGCTGTTTTATGATATCCGTTTCTGGTGTGTCTGTAGCCAACATTGCTACTTTGAACTTGCTCACAACCTTGTTACCTCCTTCTTTACTTTAGTTGTCTGTGTAACTTTACTGCTGAATATTGTGACGATTTTTGTGTCAATCGTTTGAAGTGGTCTTGAATGGGTTTTTAGGTTTCGTCGTATGTGCTGGAGGATCTTGGTAGATTTGTTGTTCCCATAAGATATTCGTCCACTCCTCGAGCGGCTTCTCTACCTTCTGCCAATGCCCAGACGACTAAAGATTGACCTCTAGACATATCACCGGCGGCGAATATCCCTTCCTCACTTGTCATCTTATTCGGATTCGTTGCTACATTTCCACGTCTATCAAGTTTTACATTTAAATCAGCTATCATACCGTTGGGTTCAGGATGAACAAAACCCATTGCGAGAAGAACCAGATCGGCTTCCAGTTCAAATTCACTCCCTTTCACCTCGATCATTTCTGGTCTTCCAGTTTCATCGAGATCGCCCCATTCTATTTTGACCCCATGTAATTTTTTGAGCTTTCCGTTCGTTCCAGAGAACTTTTTTGTCAGAATATTGTAATCTCTGTTCCCACCTTCCTCATGAGATGAGGAAGTTCTGAGGGTCATTGGCCAATCTGGCCACATATCGTTCTCTGATCTCATATCGGGGGGCTTTGGTAACAGCTCTAATTGATACACTATTTCAGCTCCCTGTCGGTGCGCTGTTCCGAGACAATCTGAACCAGTATCACCTCCACCCAATATGATCACGCGCTTCCCCTCTGCAGAGACTCTGTCGGAAGGATCTACAAGGTCACCTCGATTTATCTTATTTTGTTGAGTTAAGTAATCCATGGCGAAGTAAACGCCATCGAGCTCCCTCCCTTCAATGGGTAGATCTCTTGGTATTGTTGATCCTCCAGCAAGTAAAACTGCGTCGTTCTCAGACCTCAAATCGTTCACTGAAATTGTCTTCCCGACGTAGGCGTTGGTAACGAATGAAATCCCCTCTTTTGTCATCTGATTAACTCGTCTTTGAACGATATGTTTTTCCAACTTGAAGTCTGGTATGCCTAAGCGTAGAAGTCCTCCAATCGTATCCGACCTTTCATATACAGTTACTGAGTGACCTGCCCTGTTGAGTTGCTGTGCTGATGACAAACCTGCAGGACCAGAACCAACGATTGCTACCTTCTTTCCAGTTCTTGTCGCGGGAAGTATGGGCTCTATCCAACCTTCTTCCCATCCCCTCTCAGCAATCGCTTTCTCGATGTATTCAATAGTTACAGGGTCTTCATTTATGTTCAAAACACACGACTGTTCACAGGGAGCAGGGCATATGCGGCCTGTGAACTCGGGGAAGTTGTTCGTTGAGTGTAATTCAGCTAATGCATCTTTCCACATGTTCTTGTAGACAAGGTCGTTAAAATCGGGAATTATGTTTCCCAATGGGCAGCCACTCATGCAGAACGGCACTGCGCAATTCATGCACCGGCCGCCCTGAGCACTAACTTTATCACGATCCCAATCGTCATAAAATTCGTTAAAATTACCAATACGAACATCCACTGGGAAAGTATTTGGCGTTTCCCGTTTAAACTCTTTAAATCCTGTGGGTTTACCCATCTTTCACGGCCCCCACTTTATCTTGGGCATTCTTGGCCTCTTGCAACACTCGTTTGTAATCATTCGGCATCACTTTCACAAATTTTTGGAGCATGTCGTCCCAGTCTGCCAGTATTCTATGCGCATTTGCGCTCCCAGTTAGATTCGCGTGTCTTCTAATTAGCCTTTGTAGATCACTTATATCCTCGAGATCTTGTATCGTTTCTAGACTGACGAGCCCTAAATTACACTGATCTGAGAACTTTCCGAATTCATCTAGGACGTATGCCTCTCCACCACTCATACCGGCTGCAAAATTTCTCCCTGTAGGCCCTAGAATAACCACCTTACCTCGGGTCATGTATTCGCAACCGTGGTCACCAACAGCCTCAACAACGGCCTCAGCGCCACTGTTTCGAACGGCGAACCGTTCTCCCGCAACTCCACGTATGAATACCTGTCCACCTGTAGCACCATAGAGGGCTACATTCCCAATGATTATATTTTTTTCTGGCACGAATCGTGATTTCGTTGGTGGTTTAACCACAACATTTCCTCCGGAGAGCCCCTTGCAGAAATAATCGTTTGCGTCACCACTCAAGTTAATGGTCACTCCCTTTGATAGAAACGCAGCAAAGCTTTGACCGCCCGCACCATCTAGATTTATGGTTATAGTATCGTCTGGTAACCCCTTATCGCCATGTTTCTTTGCAATATTGTGGCTCAGCATGGTACCCAAAGTTCTATTAGAGTTATCGACAATTT
Source organism: uncultured Dehalococcoidia bacterium (assembly GCA_964602845.1). Lineage (GTDB taxonomy): Bacteria > Chloroflexota > Dehalococcoidia > Lucifugimonadales > UBA826 > CAZRSW01. The sequence continues at coordinate 144,558 of CAZRSW010000001.1, forward strand.
TTTCAATTACTACGGGCTCGCCTGTATCTATAGCATTTTTTGCTTCATTGATAAGTTCTTGATCTATGGCGTTTTCGAGACCATGATCTTGCTTGGATACACAGTGTCTCGCCACGTCTTGGGGCACCTCCGGGATATGTAGTAGGTGACTGAAGTCTATCCCTTTGGCCTTCCAGTGGTTGATAACTTGATTCCCGTCTAACAAATCTACTCGACCTACCATTTCATCGATGGTTCTTAGCCCCAACTTAGCCATAATATGTCTTAGGTGATTAGCGATGAAGAAGAAATAATTAATAACATGTTCTGGTTGTCCAGCAAACTTTTTTCTCAGTTGTGGGTCCTGCGTTGCTATTCCTACAGAACATGTATTCAGGTGACACTTCCGCAGCATTATACAGCCCATTGATATGAGCGGACCTGTGGCTAGGCCGAATTCTTCTGCTCCTAGTAAACAAGCTATTGCGACATCCCTACCGGTTTTAATTTGACCATCTGTTTGAACAATGATTCTTCCGCGTAGGTCGTTCATTACAAGCACTTGTTGGGTTTCAGCAACTCCTAGTTCCCAAGGTAGCCCTGCATGTTTTATCGATGATTCTGGCGACGCTCCTGTTCCTCCGCTATGCCCGCTGATTAATACCACGTCTCCATGCCCTTTAGAAACACCGGCTGCTATCGTTCCAACACCTGATTCTGCAACCAGTTTCACGTGGACTCTGGCATCGGGGTTTGAATTTTTTAAGTCATGTATGAGTTGGGCCAGATCTTCTATTGAATATATGTCATGGTGAGGTGGTGGGGATATGAGCTCCACGCCTGGGGTGGAATTACGTACTTTCCCAATATACTCGTCCACTTTATGACCCGGTAGTTGTCCACCTTCTCCGGGCTTGGCCCCCTGTGCCATCTTTATCTGTAAATCCTTAGCACTGGTTAGATAATTGATGGTTACGCCAAATCTGCCCGAAGCCACCTGTTTAACAGCACTGTTCCTGGAATCACCGTTTAGGTCAGGTATATAGCGCGCAGAGTCTTCACCACCTTCCCCTGTATTGCTCCTAGCATTGATACGGTTCATTGCGATCGCCATTGTTTCGTGTGCTTCTCTACTGATAGAACCCAACGATATTGCACCGGTAGCGAATCTCCTCACGATTTTAGATGCTGATTCGACTTGTTCCAAAGGAATGGGTTTATCTAAATACTTGAAATCCAGGAGACCTCTAATTGTGCTTAATCTCCGGTTTTCATCATCCACATAACTGGCGAATTGTTCATATGTGGCCCAGTTATTACTTTTGACCGCGTGTTGAAGACTCGCAATCGTCTTTGGGTTCCACATATGGAATTCTCCATCGCGACGCCAGTGGTACTGACCGCCGGATTTTATATCGAGATTTCCTGCAACTTCCGTTTCGCCATAACCTGATTGATGTCGAGAGACGGCTTCCACTTCTAGTTCTTCCATGCCTATGCCACCAATCCTAGAAGGGGTTGAAGTAAAATATTCGTTGACTAACTTCTCATTTAGTCCTACCGCTTCAAATATTTGAGCACCTCGATAACTTTGTATGGTTGAAATACCCATTTTCGACATAGTTTTCAGTATCCCCTTATGAGAGGCGGTCAAGTAGTTTTCCTCAGCTTTTTCTGCAGATATATCTGACGTGAATTCTCCTTTTTCAACTTGATCACGCAAAGTTTCGAACGCGAGATATGGATTTATTGCCCCGGCTCCAAATCCTATTAGTAGAGAAAAATGGGCTACTTCGCGAGCCTCTCCTGTCTCAACCACAAGGCCAACTTTCGTTCTTATTCCATTTCTTATGAGGTGATGATGTACACCAGAAGTTGCTAAAAGACTCGGTATGGGGGCGTTTTCTTGATCTACCCCTCGATCGGAAAGAATCAATATCGAGGCGCCATTACTAATGGCGACCGATGCTTCTGATTGAACACGGTCCATCGCGCTTTTTAATCCACCTACAACGTGTGGATTAAACAAAGTAGATATAGTCTCTGACTTAAGGTTATCTAGCTGACATTCTCTGATGCTGGCAAGATGTTTGTCTGATATCACTGGTTTTCTGACGGTGATTTGCCGACAATGCTCAGGTGTTTCCTCGAACAGGTTCCTTTCTTCACCTATGGTTCCCATAAGAGAGGTCACGAGTTCTTCTCGAATTGCGTCTAGAGGTGGGTTGCTAACTTGAGCGAATAACTGTTTAAAATAATTGAAAAGTATGGGTTTCTGATCAGATAGGAAAGCTAATGGGGTATCGTTTCCCATGGATCCAGTGGGTTCGTATGCGTGAATGGCCATTGGCTCGATCAGAAGCCGAAAGTCTTCAAGTGAGTACCCGAAGGCATTCTGCCTGGTGATCAATGTTTCTGTGTTGTTCTCTTGGACATTTTTGGGCGGTGGGAGATCATCCAAATGTACTCTGTTTTGCTGTAGCCACTTTCCGTAGGGTCTTCGTTCTACTATCCCCTTTTTCAGTTCTTCGTCGTTTACTATTTCGCCTCTCTCTGTATCTAAAAGAAACATTCTTCCTGGATAAATCCGTTCCTTCGACACTATATTCTCAGGTGGTATATCAATAACCCCCGTTTCCGAAGCCATCACTAACAAGTCGTCGTTGGTTATTAGGTATCGGCAAGGTCTCAGCCCATTTCTATCTAAAACGGCACATATCTTTTTGCCGTCAGTTCCAATCACAAGCGCGGGTCCATCCCATGGCTCCATGACACTGGAATGGTATTCGTAGAAATCTTTCTTTTCTTGGGCCATTGGTATGTGATCACCCCAGGCTTCAGGTATAAGCATCATCATGGAATGCTCTATACTACGGCCAGTTGAAATCAAAAGTTCTAATGCATTGTCTAGGGAAGCAGTGTCACTTTGACCTTGTTCGATTATTGGTATCAGTTTCTTTGCATCTTGGCCGGGTCTGTTGGATTCGAACACTGTTTCCCTTGAAGACATCCAGTTGATGTTTCCTCTAAGTGTATTGATTTCACCGTTATGGACAACATATCTATAGGGGTGTGCTAGCTTCCAACTGCCCAGTGTGTTAGTGCTGAAGCGGGAGTGTACTAAGGCGAAGGATGATATGAAGTTTTCATTCCCTAGATCAATATAAAAATCTTGGAGTTGGTGTGCCATGACCAATCCCTTGTATACAATTTTATTACATGAGAGAGAACAAATGTAAAAATCATTTGTCTGTTTCATATTCAGGCGGCCTATCTGTTTTTCAATTTCTCTTCTTAAGGCATAGAGGTGAAATTCAAATTCGTCATTGCTTTTTTTAGAATCACTACTAATGAAGAATTGCGCGATAGATGGTCGAGACACGTTGGCCAACACCCCGATCTTTGCGGGATCGACAGGCACGGTTCTCCACCCTAATAGGGACATTTTTTCTTTCTGGATGGATTCTTCAATTACTGATTTGCAAATACTTTGTATGTCGTTGTCGCTCGGCAGGAATACCATTCCGACCCCGTACTCTCCTGCCCTGGGTATTTTGGAGTTCCAGTTTTTTGATTCCATCTCAAAAAATTTATGTGGTATTTGGACGAGGATCCCAGCTCCGTCACCAGTTTCAGGGTCTGCGCCGGCCGCTCCCCTATGTCCTAGGTGGACAAGAGCTTCCAAACCCTGATCGATGATTCTATGTGATCTCACTCCTTTAATGTTAGCTACTAAACCGACTCCGCATGCGTCGTGTTCAAAAGATGGATCATAAAGTCCTTGCTTGACCATACGGGGCAAATTTGGGTGTTTATAGATTTTTCGCATTTTAATCCTGAAATAGTGTGAGTGATGACTTACAGTATAGGTAAATATCGATCCAATTCATACTGAGATATTTGGGAGCTGTATTCTTCCCACTCAATTCTCTTATTTTCTATAAAGCTATCAAATACTTCCTGCCCAAGTGCGTTTCTAACGAGAGGGCTATTTTCAGTGACTTTTATAGCCTCCCAAAAATTGCCTGGTAGAGACTCTATTCCTAAAGCTTGCCTCTCTGTATGGGAAAGGGAATGAGCGTTTTTTTCAATTGTGGGCGGCAGGTCATACTTATTTTCTATGCCTTCCATACCTGCTGCTAACATGACACTAAAGGCCAGATATGGATTGCATGCGGGGTCTGGTGCTCTGTATTCGATTCTTCTCGAAGATTCTCTTCCTGGTTTGAAGGATGGTATACGTATAAGATCGGACCTGTTTACCTCAGCCCAAGTAACGTAAATTGGAGCCTCATAACTAGGGACCAAACGTTTGAAGGAATTCACCCATTGGTTTGTGACGAGAGTAATTTCTCGCGCGTGCTTAAGCAATCCGGCACAAAACTGTCTCGCAGTTTCGGACAGGTGATGTTTGCCATTAGGGCTGTAAAATACGTTTTCGTCGCCACGAAATAGTGACATATGAGTGTGCATACCGTTGCCGTTGATTGCTGATGATGGTTTAGGCATAAAAGAGGCAAAATATCCGTGGCTCATTGCTATCTCTTTTACTACCAATTTGTAGGTCATGACTGTATCCGCCATGGTTAAGGCGTCGGTATGCCGTAGATCTATCTCATGCTGACTAGGAGCTGCCTCGTGATGGCTTGATTCTACAGGTATACCCAAGTTTTCCAAGGTCAACACTGTTTCTCTACGAAGGTCAGTTCCTAGATCTGGAGTGTTTTGGTCAAAATAGCCACTGGTGTCCAAGAATCCTGTTGTGTTTTGATCTTCGAAATAAAAATATTCTAATTCTGGTGCTACGTAGTAAGTGAAACCTTTGCCAGCGGCCCTCTGAAGATTTCGCCTTAGTACTGCTCGCGGATCACCTTCGAAGGGTTGATCGTCTGGTGTAACAATGTCACAAAACATCTTAGCAACAGCATTGGTTTTAGGACGCCACGGAAGAATACTAAAAGTTGTTGGGTCTGGGAGGGCATACAAGTCTCGTTCATCTTCTCGTGTGTATCCTTCGATGGCAGAGCCATCAAACCCCATACCTCGGGTAAGTGCGTTTTCCAGCTCCTCTACCGTAATGGCAAACCCTTTCATATTTCCCAGTATGTCTGTGAACCAGAGGCGTATGAACCTGACATCATTGTCTCTGACTTCACGAAGAACGTATTCTATTGCTTCAGGGTTTCGTTCCAACATTTTCATCATTTACTAGATTTTGGATTATAGATCGTTAGAGTCCTTTGTTTAGGGCTTAATATGTGCGCCGCACTGAAACATCCCACGTTTTGGCACGGTAGAAGACCCTATACATTTCTGAAAGTAGTATTAAATCTACTTCCTGTTTTTACTTGCGGAAACATGGGGCATTTCTCTATTTGTGACTCACCTTATATGTGAAGCCTCTCAAATGTTTATGCGTCGAATGACAAATAGAATTCGTAAGGGTGGGGCCGCAGACGTACTGGATCGACGTCATTCGATGTTTTGAAATCTATCCAACCAGATATAACATCCTCTGTAAAAACGTCTCCTTTAAGCAGGAAGTCATGGTCTACCTCCAGCGCATGAAGAGCTTCTTCAAGACTGCCGGGTACTTGCGGATATTTGGCTGTTTCTTCTCTACTTAGTTCGAATAGATCTTCTGATAATGGATCACCCGGATCATATTGATTTTCGATACCATCGATACCAGCCAT
>CAZRSW010000001.1:150332-205275 GCA_964602845.1 uncultured Dehalococcoidia bacterium
TGAAAACCATGATTTGCCCCATAGCTGAATCTCACGGAATCGAAAACAAAAAATTCTACTTCAGGTCCCCAAAAGGAAGTATCTCCGTAACCGGTACTTTTTAGATAAGCTTCTGCCTTCTTTGCTATATTTCTAGGGTCTCGACTGTAGTTATTTCCCGTGATTGGATCCCTGATATCGGCGATACACGTTGCCGTTCCGGGAAAAAATGGATCAACCTTAATGGTGGTAGGATCGGGTACAATAAGCATGTCGGATTCATCAATCGACTGGAATCCTCTTATGCTTGATCCGTCAAAACCGACTCCATTTGTAATCAGCGAGTCGTCTACTTGACTTATCGGCACCGAGAAATGTTGCCACGTACCTGGTAGGTCTGTGAACTTTAAATCTAGAATATCGCATCCATTGTCTTTCATAAGTTTGAGGACACCAGCAGATTCGTTAGACATGCGCCATTTCTCCTAAAGGTTTCAGTGATTCTTTATACTATCTAATTTTTATAACCGCAACTATACGAATTAACAGACAATTTAACAACCACCCTGCTATTTTATAAGAAGTCTGTTTCATGCCTATTGCAATACTGTTAACAAAATGTAACAAGTCTTGGCATTATGTTTTGACTTGCTAGTGAATATCTTAGTAAAATTCTCTCGGAGTTGTGGGTGTCTGGGGAATACGAGGTGATTTTGAGAGATAATCGGTTATTCATCAGGAGGTGTCTCTAAATGACAGCTATTCGATTTGAGGTATATTACGACTTTGCTTGACCTTGGGTACACAATGCGGCTGTATGGCTGGATCAAGTGAAAGGTCTCGGGGTCGATTTGGATGTTGAATGGCGACATTTTTCCCTCCAACAAAACAATTCTACTGAGGTGGATCAACCACCTGTTTGGCGAGAGTCTGATTTGGCTAGTACTCGGTCGGGCTTGGCTGCTTTGGCTGCAGAGGCTGCCAAGAAATTAGGAGTAGAATATTTCGATAGGTTCTTTCTTCTATTACTTAAGGAGAGGCATGCTGGTTCCCGAGTTCCCCTAAATGATGTGGGAACGTTCGTAGAAATCGCTCGGCAAAGTGGCTTAAATGTCGAGGATTTTCAAGAGGCCATGTTGGATTCTTCCCTGGTAGAAAAAATTGAAGAGGACCATCTTGAAGCCAGTGAGGTTCATGGAATTTTTGGGACCCCAACCTTCGTTTTCGAGAACGGTCATACGGCATTTGTTAAGACCTTCATTCCACCGGTGGATGAATCGGTAGATGCATTCAATGAATTCATGAATCTGTTTGGATCAAAGTCGTATATCGGAGAAATAAAACGCCCTCAGCCCCCGTGGCCAAAGGGTGCTGTATAAAAGCGTTACTCTTGACCGGGTTGTTTTGGAGATTAGTGACGTGTCTATATTTTATGAAGAATTGGCTGGTTCTTTCAGGAATGAAAAACTATTACAATTAGCTTTGACGCATAGTTCCATTGTCAATGAAGTAACCTTGTTGGGTGAGACGTCGAACGAGAGAATGGAATTTCTGGGGGACTCTGTCGTAGGTTTGGTTGTTGCCAAGAAACTTTATGAAGCCAATCCTGATGCTGACGAGGGATATCTTAGCCGTTCTAAGTCCAATATTGTGAGTGGAAAGACCCTGTCTGGAGTGGCCGTTGAATTAGGCATAGATAAGGCATTGTCGTTAGGCGTAGGGGAAGATAGGACAGGTGGTAGAAACAAGCAATCCAACTTAGCGGCTGGATTTGAGGCTGTAGTAGGGGCTATATTTTTAGATCGTGGATGGGAAGCCGCGGAACGTTTTGTACTGGATTCGTTGGCTGAATTGATTGTTTGCGCTCAATCCCCTCGAGGTATTATTGATGATCCTAAGACAGAATTACAGCAAATATCTCACTCAATGACGGGGGACACTCCTTTTTACCGCGTGTCTTCGAAGTCCGGTCTTGATCACGCTCCTACATTTACAGTAGAAGTATTAATAGGGGACTTAGTTTATGGGATCGGTAGTGGAGTTAGTAAGCGGGTCGCGGAGAAAGAGGCTGCTTTTGCCGCATTGAATAAGTTCCGGGGCTCATAGACGTAGGTTGTGTGAGGCATTGAAGCTGTGGGCCATCTGAAGTTGAAGTAATCGTATAGGATGAGTTGCCTTAGATCTTCCGGCTCTCCGGCTCTTGTATGATAATCTTTTAAAGAGTCCTTGAGATTTCAGTGTAATGGCAAGGTCAGCAATCTTAAAAAGGATCCAGAGATGGCAAATATTAGTGGGAACCATTTGGTAGCTAAGACCCTGAAAGAAGAGGGAGTGGACACTCTTTTTTACCTGACGGGAGGTCCCAGTTTTGACATAGTTATGTCTTGTCAGGATCTTGGTATAAGAACCTTGGATTTTAGGCATGAGCAAGCTGCGGCCTTTGCAGCTCATGCGTATTCCAGGGTAACCGGAAAAACTGGGGTAGTTACCGCGTCATCAGGTCCTGGAACCCTTAACTTACTGACTGGTGTGTATGCTGCTTCTATTGATTGCGCCCCGATGTTGATATTAGGAGGGGCAAGTCCAGTTCATGAGATAGGGCGAAATACTTTTCAGGAAGTTGATCAAGTTAGCATTATGCAGCCTTTATGCAAGTATTTCCATAGACCGACTAAGGCATCAAGGTATCCCGAAATAGTTAGCACCGCATACCGGCAATCGCAGTCCGGCCGTCCTGGGCCTGTATATGTTGATTGTGGAGGGGATGTTTTGTACGAAGAAGTTGATGCAGCAGACCTGGCACCTGCCTCAAGAGCGCAAACAAGGATCCGTCCGGCGACGGACGAAACCACCATTGAGAAGATTATCGACATGATTGCCGCTGCAGATCGCCCTATGATATTCGCAGGTGGAGGGGCTTTCTTTTCTGGGGCCGCTGGTCCGCTAAATCGATTCGTAGATATTACCAATGTCCCTTTTTTTACGTCTCCTATGTCGCGAGGCCTTATCGCAGAAGACCATGTGGTTTGCTTCCCTGCTGCTAGATCTACGGCTATGAAGGAAGCGGACCTCGTATTGGTTGTGGGGACAAGGATAAATTGGATGTTGAATTTTGGTAAAAGATTTTCCCCTGATGCCCACATCATTCAGATTGATATTGAAGAATCTGAACTCGGGCATAATCTGGATATTGAATTGGGTGTTGTGGGTGATGCTGCTACTGTTGTTCGACAGCTGGCCGATGCCGCGGCATTGAGAGCCTCAGATTTTTCAGACGTGCTGGAGTCGGAATGGATACGTAGGCTCGGCGAAACTAATATGTCTCGACTTGTCGACAGTGCTGTGAAACATGATTCCGATCAGGTACCCATACATCCATTAAGGCTTTGCAAGGAAATAAGAGAGTTCCTGGATAGGGATGCCATAGTCGTTGTAGATGGCAACGAGATACTGCACTTTGCTAGACAGTCGATCCCAACCTATTATCCTGGCCATCGGTTGAATTCCGGTGTTACGGGTACGATGGGTGTCGGATTACCCTACGGTATAGGGGCAAAAATCGCTAAACCACATAGCCAGGTGTTAGTACTTCATGGTGATGGGTCTATGGGGATGAATGCCATGGAAATTGACACGGCTGTAAGACATAATCTTCCTGTCGTAACTGTTGTAAGTAATAATGCTGGATGGTTTGCTCGCACTCCAGATAGAAGAAAACCAGGTAGGGAACTGGGATTTACGCCATTCCATGAAATGGCGAAATCCTTACATGGTTATGGGGAAGAAGTGACCGATCCTAAAGAAATAAAACCAGCGCTGCGCCGAGCATTTGAGAGCGGCAAGGCTGCAGTTATTAATGTGATCGTGGAACCTACCGCTGCAGGCGTATCCAGGGCCTGGTCCGGTTCCGAAAGTTGATGGATCTCTAGTAGCTTTTACTTGAGGTGGGACGTTTGTTAAAAATCAATTCCTGGGACTGGGTAGACTTTTGTCATTTGAAGTACTTCCTGCTTAACCTGCTTTTGGGTGGAGACGTTATCCATATTATTTAACAGTTGTAGTATTAAATTTCCAATGGTTTGAATTTGTTTTGTATCCATTCCGCGGCTTGTGATCGCTGCAGTGCCCAATCTTATTCCGCTTGCTTGTCGCGGAGGTTTTGTATCGAACGGAATTGCGTTGCGGTTTACAACTATATTTGCTTTGCCTAGCGAATCCTCAGCTTGTCGACCCGTGATCCCTAGATTTGTAAGGTCAACTAAAACCATGTGATTCTTTGTGCTACCTGAAACAATACGGAGTCCGCCATTTTTTAATGTGTTTGACAACTCCCTAGCATTTTTACGCACATTTTGCTGATACTTCACAAATTCAGGTTGAGTGGCTTCGTGGAAGGCGACAGCTTTTGCCGCAATCACATGTTGTAGCGGGCCACCTTGCATATTGGGAAATACTGCGCTATTCACCGCACGACCTAGATCCCTCTTAGCAAGTATTAACCCTCCACGGGGTCCTCTCAGGGTCTTATGAGTGGTTGAGGTGATAATATCGGCTATATTAACAGGGGATGGATGTTCATGAGCAGCTACCAACCCAGATATATGAGCCATGTCTACCATAAATTTGGCCCCAACGATGTCACAGATTTCCCGGAATTTGTGAAAATCAATAATTTGGCTGTACGCGGAAGCCCCTGCGATAATGAGCTTTGGCTTGAACTCTTCGGCGAGATCAGAAACTTGGTTGAAGTCAATGGCCTCTGTGACCCGATCTACGCCGTAGGAGATAAAGTTATACAACTTTGCTGAAAAATTCACGCTGCTGCCATGAGTGAGGTGTCCACCTTGATCTAGGCTCATACCCATCACTGTATCCCCAGGAGATAGGAGGGCGAAATATGCGGCCATGTTTGCTTGCGCACCACTGTGTGGTTGAACATTTGCATAATCAGATCCAAAAAGATTCATGGCTCTGGAAATTGAGGTGGTTTCAACATCATCTATGAACTCGCATCCTCCGTAGTAACGATGCCCGGGGTAGCCCTCTGCGTATTTGTTGGTTAGGACAGAGCCTTGAGCTTGCAGCACTGCTTTTGAGGCGTAATTTTCTGACGCTATCAAATTTATGTTTCTTGATTGTCTTTGACATTCATCTGAAATGGTGGCGAATATTTCTTTATCCACCTCTTTTAAAGACATAGTGCACTCCGTTGAAATGTGATGAGTTTAAGCTTTATGGCTACATTGATTTCTAATTAGTTTCCACGTTTTAAGTGATCCTACCTGTCAGTTGAATGAGACAGTGATTCTTGTGTGCATACCTAAGAACAAGCAATCCCAAACACATTTTATTCTTTTTCATGTGAAGCCGCTATTTCGATTTATAAGCAGGAACTTGTCACTGATCTGTAGCTTACTGTACAGTAAATGTTGACCTTATTTTAAATGATCCTTTATTTAAAAGGCTCGGGGACTTTTTTAGGAGGGATTTTAGAGACTGATGGGAAGTTTCGATAGATTGGGATTGGTATGATCAGAGGTGTGTTGCAGAAATACCGCGAATTTCTTCCGGTCACCGATAGAACGCCTTTGATTTCGCTCGGGGAAGGCGGAACACCACTTGTGAAATCAAGAAATCTTGTTGATGAAGTGGGTTGTAGGGATCTTTATTTTAAACTCGAAGGTTGTAATCCAACGGGCTCCTTTAAAGATAGGGGTATGGTGGTGGCAGTTGCCAAAGCGATGGAAAAAGGAGTTACCACTATTGCTTGTGCGTCCACAGGTAATACGAGCGCATCGGCCGCAGCTTATGGGGCTTATTGTGGCTTGAAAACCGCTCTTATTGTGCCAAAGGGTAACATCGCAAAAGGAAAGTTAGCCCAAGCTATGGCGTACGGGGCTCATATAGCGGTCATAGACGGAAGTTTTGATAGAGCTTTAGAGATAACAAGATCTCTATGTGCCAAGCACTCTATTGAGATAGTTAATTCAGTCAATCCTAATCGTATTGAAGGACAGAAAACGGCGGCCTTTGAGATTATAGACGACTTGGGAGCCGTGCCCGATGAGTTATATATTCCAGTAGGGAATGCCGGTAATATCACCGCATATTGGAAAGGTTTTTTGGAGTTTAGGTCCAAAGGGATTACTTCAGACTTGCCAACGATGAACGGGTTTCAGGCAGAAGGGTCAGATCCAATTGTTAGAGGTGAGATAGTGGAGCGTCCAGAAACTATAGCTACGGCAATCCGAATTGGGAATCCGGCTGGTTGGAAGGGAGCATTGAAGGCTCGGGACGAATCAATGGGCCATATAGGTAGTGTCTCTGATTCAGATATTATGACTGCGTATAGAGAGTTAGCCCTATTGGAAGGAGTATTTTGTGAGCCGGCATCCGCCGCTTCTGTGGCGGGGCTCATGAAACGGCGAAGATCTGGAAAAGATTTTTCTGAAAAAACTGTCGTTTGCATTCTAACGGGGACCGGATTGAAAGATCCTGATATATCTGCTGAAATCGAACCTAAGTCTATCGGCGAGTATTCAGCAGATATGGATTCTGTTGAGAAAGCCCTTTTTATTGCTTAACTATGTCTGATCAGAAGCCCAAAGATTCACACCAGATTGATTTTGATGTTCTAGAGAATAGTGTAAGGCAAATTCTTGAGGCAATTGGTGAAGATGTCAGCAGGGAAGGGCTAAAAGATACCCCTTATAGGGTGTCGAGACTATATGAAGAGTTGTTTTCTGGGATGTCGCAGGATCCCATGGCAATTCTTGAAACCACTTTTAATGAGGGGCATTTTGATCCTGTTGTGATTGCTAATATTCCTTTCCTATCAATTTGTGAGCATCATCTGCTGCCTTTCTTTGGTCAGGCTAATGTTGGATATATACCTAAAGGGAAAGTGTTGGGTGCTAGCAAAATTGCGAGGGTTCTAGACATTTTCTCACGTCGTCCCCAGATTCAGGAGCGGTTAACCTCCCAATTAGCTAATTCTATTCAAGATACCCTCTTGTCCGAGGCCACCTACGTTGTATTATCAGCGGAACACATGTGTATGGGAATCAGAGGAGTAAAAAAACCAGGTAGTCTGGTTGTCACAGTATCGCAAGTCGGCAGTTCAACGGCAGTTAAGGAGCTTAAATCCTTAATGAGAAAGATCTCATAAGGGGGTGCAGATGGGGTTTTTCCCTGAGCAAAGATTTGATGATATAGAAGTGATATGGGAACAAGTGTTAGCTGATTGCCCGACTGATTCTATATTTATTACTCCTTGGTGGCAGGGGACTTGGTGGCGCCGATTTGGGACCAATGAACGAATCAGCATTGAGCCGGTTTATTCTGACGAGGGTTTGCTAGGTATTTCTCCTCTAATGACCAGTGGCGGGGTAACGACGTTTATTGGGGATAAGAATGTCTATGACTATATGGATTTCCCGGTAACGAGGGGAAAAGAAGAGCAATTTTTTGAACAACTATGGAATAACCTGAAGATGATGGAATGGGACGTTTTGGATTTAAGGTCTATCATTGAAAACTCTCCCAGCCTTGATTTCCTACCTCAACTAGGTAGGGATTCTGGATATACTGTAAAGGTGGAAGAGGCCGAAAAAACCCCATTTTTAAGGCTTCCAGAAACATGGGACACCTATGTTGCTGGACTTAGGAAGAAAGATCGCCATGAGTTGAGAAGAAAACTCAGGAGATTGAATGCACATACTGAACCCATACAATATGTGGTCGATACGAGACAAGGAATCCTTGACAATATTGAAGATTTCTTCCATCTGATGGGGGAAAGCGGGTCTGAAAAAGCAAATTTCCTCACTGATGCCAATAAGGAGTTTTTCAAGGATATAGCTCGCGAGCTTTCAAGGCGCGATCAGTTTAAACTCTTTTTTATGGAGATTGAAGGACGAAAAGTCGCAGGCTGTATATGTTTTGACTATGGCGATGGTTATTTTTTGTACAACAGTGGTTATTTACCAGAGTTCTCCTTCCTTAGCATTGGACTGCTGAACAAAGCCTTTACTATTGAGGATGCTATTAGCAAGCAGAAGGTGGAATATAATTTCTTAAAAGGAGAGGAACGATACAAATATCATCTGGGCGCGCAAAACAAGAGTGTGTGCGATCTGATGATAGAGAGATGATCTCTGCCTTTCCTAAGTTTCTGAGTTGATTTAGTATGTTATACATGATTTACATTGTGAGAGTGTCATGCGTATAGCCCTAATCAGCTTTCATAGTTGCCCGGTGGCTAAGCTGGGTGAGAAGGATACTGGTGGTATGAATGTGTACGTGCTTCAGCTCGCCATGAAATTAGGCATGATAGGACATCAGGTTGATGTCTACACAAGGACGCATGACACCTCGGATCCCGAAGTCATCAACCTGGGTGTTGGAGCTCGTGTTGTGCATCTAGATGCTGGTGATGTAGATGAGAAAAAGCAAGAACTATTAAGTCATACGATGGAGTTTGTTTCAAAAATCACAGCGTACAGTGAAAAATATGATTTAAAGTATGATCTCATTCATAGCCATTATTGGTTATCTGGACATATTGGTAGGATACTTAGTTCTCATTGGGGTAGTTGTCATGTAGCTACTTTCCACACATTGGCTGAGACTAAGCTAAGAGCAAGGGCAGGTGAAATAGAGCCACCGTTACGTGCCATGATCGAGAAAGAGGTGATGGATACGGCTCATGGGATTCTCGTGTTGACTCAAATGGAAGTTAAAGATATTAGAACTTTATATGGGATAGAAGAGTCTAAAATGTCTGTTATACCCGCCGGTGTTGATACTCAGCTTTTTAGGCCTCGCAATAAACATTTATCTAGAGCAACAGTTGGATTGCCGCAAGATAAAGAAATAGTCTTGTATGTTGGTAGGGTGGAGCCAATCAAAGGGCTGGATATTTTATTAGAATCAATATCTATTGTTAGATCAACCCGTGATGTTAACCTGGTAATAGTGGGAGGGAGTCTAGATGGGGATCGGGAGCTTGAAGCACTTAAGAGTCGGTCGAAGGAGCTTGGAATAGAAAACGACGTTATTTTTACTGGGTCAATTGGACAATCCGATGTGAGTTTTTATTATTCTTCTGCCGATGTATTCGCTCTTCCATCTCATTATGAAAGTTTCGGTCTTGCAGCCTTAGAAGCAATGGCCTGTGGTATCCCTGTTGTTGCGTCCAGGGTTGGTGGTATACCGTCATTTGTGAAAGATGGAACAGCGGGCTATCTGATACCGTGGAGATGTCCAGAGCCGTTTGCCAATAGAATGGAAATGATTCTGGCGAACAATGATCTCAAGGCGGTAATGGGTCGCGCTGCTAGAGAAATTGCCGTGTCAATGGATTGGAATAAAACCGCGTTTCATGTTTCTGCTTTATACCGCGGCGTTATGTCAGAATACATGGAACTAGCTGCTATCTAAATTTGTTATTCATCTAAGGGCTTTTCGAACCATAATGTGCGAGCAGTAATCTTGAAACCGAGTTGGTTATAGAGGTTGTATGCTACAAAGTTATCAGAGTCCACTTCCAATGCAATTTGCGGTATGTTTTTTGCTTTAAGATAGTGCATTCCAGCTAGGACGATGGCTTTACCTAGTTTTCGGCCTCTATACGCTGGATCCACTCCTGTCATAGAAATCCATCCCAAACTTCTCCCTTTTGTTTTCTGTGATAGGGTCCAATTATACCCGGCGGTATATCCTTGGTCTTCTATGAAAATTATTCCATCAGCCTCACATCTTTCCATTCTTACTCGTGCTCGGATTTCTTCTACAGTATTAGGTGAAAATCCCCAGCTATTATAGAAAGAAGTATTTTGCAAATTTGTGAGAAGAACTTCGTCTTTGTTGTGTTGGAATGTTCTCAACGAGAAGCCTTGGGGTAGTTCTAGCTTCGCCAAAAAGTTTTCTTCCCAGAGGAGGTTGAAATAGGATTTAACTTGTTTAAAGCCGTCGGCTTTCAAAATGTCGATCAATTGCGCGTCATCATCATCTACTTGTATGTGATACAGTGAAGCGCCTTTTTTGATCGAATGCTTTATAGCGACATTGCTAAGTAGTTTGTATATTGCTTCTCTATCATCCGTTTTCGGTATTGTTTGACTTCCAACAGTCCTAGAAAGGGAGCCCTCATGTATGACTTGGATGTATCCTGTTGGATTCCCATTAGATTCCGCGATAAAGCAGTCATTTAGAGGATTTATCCCAGGCATGTTGAAACGTTGTGTGAAAAGAAGTTTGCTCTCTTCATTTGGAGTACCTGATTGGCCACGGGCAATATTTAGGAAATTAACTATATTATCCGTGTCTTCCCATCGGAAATTTCTTATAACTATGGCGTTGGCCATTCATTCTCCACGAAATTTTGATTCTGATTTTATCAGATCCTGGGACTGAGGGAATTATTGTACAGATGTAGTTACTTCAACTCTTGGATTTTGGTAGTATGTTGTTAAGTTTTGGTGAGTATGCCATGTATTTGTATCAACATAATTTATGAATGATATCTTATTTCCTACCCCCTCAGTGGCAATTGTAGTTACTCCGCATCCTGATGACTCTGAAATAGGATGCGGCGGGACTATTGCTAAATGGATCAGAGAAGGTGCGAAGGTGATCTATTTGCTGTGTACAAATGGCGATAAAGGAACCAGCGACAACCAGATGACCTCTGACAGGCTTGCTTCTATAAGAGCTGAAGAGCAACTGAAAGCAGCAGCGGTTTTGGGTGTGGAAGAAGTGATAAGTTTGGGATATCCAGACGGGGCATTAGAAGACTCTCCCGTTTTTAGGGGTCAGATAGTCCGCGCAATAAGGAAGTATAAACCTGATGTGTTGCTTTGTACGGATCCGGTTAGAGTAGGATTTTATTTACATAGGGATCATAGAATATGTGGGATTGTGTCTTTAGATGCCCTTTATCCTTTCGCCCGGGATCGACTGCACTACCCTGAGCATGAATCTGAGGGCTTAGCCGCGCATAAAACTCCCGATGCATTACTTTGGGGAACAGAGGCCCCTGATACATTCATAGATATTAGTGAAACTATAGAAGTGAAGGTAGCCGCTTTAAGTGAGCACAAATCTCAATTTCCATTGGACCTGTCTGATGCCGACTTAGGTGAGTCCATCAAAGATGTTGCTATGAGAGCCGGCCAGGAGATCGGGATCCGATATGCAGAGTCATTTCGTCGGGTTAGTTTTGGTCGATGATGAACCACCTGTGAATTTTTACGATATTCATGCGCACATTTTGCCCGGTGTTGATGATGGTCCTGCAACGATGGAAGAAGCTATTCAAACAATAAAAGTTTCTTCGGATCAAGGTGTTAAATCTATATTGGCAACTCCACACAGGAGAGATGTTCAGGAAAAATTATCCATAAAAGATATTCGTCGATTGGTGAATGAGATTAATCTTAATGCTGACCAACTGCATATAGATATAGTAACGAAATTGGGTATGGAAAATCATCTAAATTCTAGTTTGGGTGAGGAGTTAGATAGAGGGGATTCTCTCACCATCAATGGAGGAATATTTGTGTTGGTAGAAATGCCTTACATTGCTGTTATCAACTCAGAAATTATGGATGCATTGGATGATTTGATGAAACGAGGTTATATTCCTGTAATAGCCCATCCTGAGAGAATGGAGATGTTTCAGAGTTACCCACACCATTTCAGAGAATTGGTGAATGAGGGTATGTTGAGTCAAATTACAGCGGGTAGCCTTCTGGGAAGTTTTGGGCGAGAATCGAAATTTTTTTGTGAGGAACTATTGCGGCTTAACCTAGTTCATGCCATCTCTTCAGATACTCATAACTTTAAAGGTGTGCGGCGACCTCAGCTACTGGAGGGATATCATGCAGCGGGGAAACTAGTTGGATACGAAATTGCCACCAAGCTAGTAAGTACAAATCCCAGATCCATATTGGACAATGATTCGAGATTTTTTGAAAGAGTCTGACGATATTTTTCAATGCGGAAGATCAGATCTCAATCTTTGTTATTACCGATGGCATTGGAGGACGTCACTCTCCTCCAAATTTTATCATGTACCGTGTTGATTGATTCTGAAGCGTCTAGAATAGTCCATAGCTTACTATCTTGGCTTGCGATTGATTTGTAGCCTGCACGGACCAAATCGTGGAAGCTAAGGTCCTCTTGCTCAAACCTATCGGGTTCCTCACAGGATTTTCGTTTAAATGATTCTTTGGGTGGTATGTCTAAAAGAAAAGCGAGGTTTGGCTGAAGGTTATCTGTAGCAATTTTGTTAATGGAGTCAATATCGATGCGGTCACAACCTTTTGCAAAACCTTGATAGGCTATTGTGGAATAGATGTATCTATCCAAGATGACTACTGAACCTCTATGGAGCTCAGGTACAATTACCTGTTCAAGAAGAGCGACCCTCGCGGCAGAGAAAAGAAATAGTTCGGAGAGCCTGTTTAGATCACTGCCTTCACGGAGCCATTGGCGTACTTGTTCTCCGGTCCTGGTACCTCCGGGTTCCCTAGTCACAATAGCCGGGATGTGAAGGGAAGATAGCTTCGCCTTAAGAAGTTGACATTGCGTGCTTTTACCACTGCCTTCCACTCCTTCTATAACGATAAAAACGCCTGGGTAAGAATACGGCACAGGATTTATCTACCGTGTATCACAACGTGGCGCAGTGGGTCTCGGCCCATGCTGGTGGATTCCAGCCCACGCTTATTGGCAGCTTTGTGTTGTAATCGTCTGATAATAGAATTCTGAGGTCTCAATGGTATTTCCATCTTGCCCTGTTCCACCATAGATATTGCCTCCTCCACTTCCAGTAGTGCAGATGATTTATTGAATTCGGTACTTTGGCGATCAATGTGGTCTTTTGTGACTGCTCTAATAAATTGTTCTATTTGGCTGGTGGTATTTTTCCTTAGAACAAACACTGGTTTCCCCATTTGTTCCGCTCTTTTCAGATACTCGGTACCTCTCCGATGGTAATTTTTTGTGGTAACAACAAGATCAGATTCTCGCATTTCATTTACAAGCGTTACTGTTTTATCCAGCTCCGTTATGACTTGAAATATCCTTCCTCTGTTAACGCCATAGGGCAGAATCTTAATCGGCTTATTCTCGAATTGGCTCGTTTCTTTATCGGTTGTTGTTGGGCTGATGGGTTCTTCGCTTTTTGGTGCTGTAGTGTACCTTGTTGGGGCCTTATCATTGCTGTTCCAGTGCGGCTCTTTAGTCACTGTGCCTTTAGTTGTTAGTGATCGTATTTCTGAAGCGACAGGATGCTTACGCAACATTTTATCGACAGTATTAGCCACGTTGGTGTGAACGTTTACGGTATTCCAATCCTTTATCTCTACCAATATATCAAACGTCGGAGGAGCATTCCGTTCCAATACGGTTTTTTGACCTCTCCTCCTGCGCGCTTCGATGTCACCGAGGGTCACAGTTTGTATCCCTCCTATGAGATCCGACAATGTTGGGTTCATTATGAGATTTTCTAAAGTGTTACCATGGGCAGTGGCGACAAGTTGAACACCCCTTTCGGCGATTGTGCGAGCTGCGTTTGCTTCTAGTTCTGTTCCTATCTCATCAATAATGATTACTTCAGGCATGTGATTTTCAACTGCTTCTATCATTACATCGTGTTGTTTTGTAGGGGAGGGGACCTGCATACGACGAGATCCTCCAATAGCTTTGTGCGGTATGTCCCCATCACCTGCTATTTCGTTCGAAGTATCTACTACTATAACTCTCTTAGCAGCCGTATCAGCCAATACTCGTGCTACTTCTCTTAACATCGTTGTTTTGCCCACTCCCGGTCGACCTAACAACAGCACACTATTGCCTGACAGGATAAGATCCTCGATAATACGTATCGTCCCGTATACTGCTCGACCGACTCTGAAAGTTATACCAACGACGCGACCTCTCCGATTTCTTATGGCGGATATTCGGTGTAAAGTGCGCTCAATGCCTGATCGGTTATCCTCGCCAAACTCGCCTAACTTTTCCACCACAGAATCTATGTCGCTTTGCGAAACTTCGTTGATCTCTATTAAGGAACTATTATCAAGGAATCTGGCTTCCGGGCGACGTCCTAAGTCCAGCACGATTTCTAGGAGATCGTTAAGGTCATCCCTCTTTAGTATCTCTCTACGGATGTGCTCGGGGATCACGTTTATTAGTGATATGAGATCCGTATCTGTTCTTTGCATCAATTTGATTTATTTACCTAATTTAGCTCAATGACATAAACTAATATCAACTATATATTTGATCGGGTGATTTCAACAAA
Source organism: uncultured Dehalococcoidia bacterium (assembly GCA_964602845.1). GTDB lineage: Bacteria > Chloroflexota > Dehalococcoidia > Lucifugimonadales > UBA826 > CAZRSW01. The sequence continues at coordinate 164,623 of CAZRSW010000001.1, forward strand.
TAGTTGGTGCATTCTGGTATCGCCGGTCAGTTCTGGATGAAACGATGTAGCGAGTAGTTTCCCCTGTTTTACCGCAACAGGTTCGCCTGTGTCCAGTTTGGCTAGAATTTCAACTCCGCCTTTTACTTTAGTCACTCTGGGAGCTCTGATAAACAAAGCATGGACTGGAGGTCCTTTAATTTGCGGAATCGATAAATGTGCTTCGAAACTATCCTTTTGCCTCCCAAATGCATTACGAGCAACTTCTATATCCATCAGGCCTAGCGGTGAAGGTCGTTTGTCTTCGAGTTTATCTGCTATTACGATCATACCAGCGCATGTCCCCCATATACTCATCCCATTTTTTGCGAATCTCTTGATCGGATTACGCAATCCGTATGTGTCAATGAGTTGGACCATCGTGGTACTCTCACCACCCGGTATGATAAGACCAGCCAGGTTTTCGAGGTCCGACGGTAGCCGTACCTCTGTTGTATCTATCCCAATGGATTGTAGAGTTAGTCGATGCTCGTAGAAGTCGCCCTGTATAGCCAGGACGCCAATTTTCACCAAACTACCAGCCTCTATGAGCGAATTGCTCAGACTCTGGCATTGTTCTAATATCGAGTCCTGGCATTGCGGATCCAAGGCCCTTGGAAATTTCTGCTAGTATGTCGGGGTCCTTATAATGTGTGGTAGCTCTTACTATCGCGTCTGCCATTCGATCAGGGCTTTCAGATTTAAAAATACCCGAACCCACGAACACACCATCAACACCTATTTGCATCATTAATGCGGCATCAGCAGGAGTGGATATACCCCCTGCAGCAAAGTTGACAACGGGAAGTTTACCTGTGTCATGTATTTCCTTTACTAGTTCGAAAGGGGCTTTCATGTCTCTGGCTGTGGCCATCAATTCATCTGTCTCCATACCTTTGATATGGTTAATTTGACCTAGGACTTTTCTGCCGTGTCTAACCGCTTCTACAATGTTTCCAGAACCAGCTTCACCTTTGGTTCTTATCATAGCTGCTCCCTCTCCTATGCGTCGGAGGGCTTCGCCTAAGTCTCTTGCTCCACATACAAAGGGGACTGTGTAATCATGTTTGTTGATATGATTGTTCTCATCAGCAGGGGTTAGCACCTCTGATTCATCGACATAATCTACACCTAAAGATTCTAGTATTTGGGCTTCAACAAAATGACCAATGCGAGCTTTTGCCATCACAGGGATAGTCACAGATTCGATAATATCAGCCACCATTGCCGGGTCAGACATGCGCGCAACCCCACCAGCCTTCCTAATGTCAGAAGGTACTCTCTCTAGTGCCATGACTGCCACCGCACCAGCGTCTTCGGCTATTTTGGCTTGTTCTGGGGTTACAACGTCCATGATTACGCCGCCCTTCAACATTTGAGCCAAGCCACATTTTAGAGCCCAAGTCCCAGTTTCAACGTCTACATCGATTGTCATCCAGATCCTCCTCATTGGGTGTGAAATCGTTCACCATCTGTTGGAATTATACTCTTGTGACACAACTCTGTTCAAACAAACACTGCCGACGAGCGTTTGATAAGGTTGTTAACCCGCATTTATACAATACCCTTTTCTGCGATAAGGTCAGTTAGATCTGCGATGCGATTGCTGTATCCCCACTCATTGTCGTACCAAGCAACAACTTTAACCATTGATTCACTTATCACTAGTGTGGAAAGTCCATCCACTATGCAGCTATAGGAACTTCCTTTGAAGTCAGAACTTACTAACGGTTCTGCGGAGAAGCCTACAATCCCATTCATGTGACCTGTCGAGGCATCTGAGTAAGTTTTATTTATTTCCTCAGCATTCACCGTTTTTCCTAAAGTAGCTACAAGATCAACAACAGACACTGCAGGAGTTGGAATTCTGAATGCCATTCCGTGTAGCTTACCATCTAAATGCGGAATTACCGATCCGATCGATTTTGCAGCGCCAGTTGTAGTTGGGATGATATTAGTTGCCGCTGATCTTGCCCGTCTTAGGTCTTTATGTCGTTTGTCTAGTATATTTTGGTCGTTTGTGTAGGAATGTATCGTCGACATCAATCCAGCTTCCAAGCCAAAATTGTCGTCAAGTATCTTGATAACCGGGGCTATGCAGTTGGTGGTGCAGGAACCATTTGACACAATATGATGCTTAGAAGGATTATAATTATTCTCATTCACACCCATAACTATCGTAATATCGGGATCCGAACTTGGTGCAGAAATGACAACTTTCTTTGCACCTCCTTTAAAATGTCCGGACGAACTTATTCGATCGGTATATAGACCGGTACATTCCAAGACTATTTCAACCCCATATTCATTCCATGGTATAACTGAGGGGTGGTTCTCCGTTAGGCATGCTATTTCCATTCCAGAAACAGTAAAAGAGTTTTTACTGGAATGTGTTGGTCCTTTGAAGGGACCGTAGTTACTATCATATTTGAACATGTGGTGGTTACTATCTGCGTTGCCTAGACTATTTACTGCGGCAACCTCAATATGATTGTATTGGTTTTCTATTATCGTTCGTAGAACCAATCTCCCAATGCGCCCAAAGCCATTAATGCCAATTCTTGTCTTCATTTCAAAGGTTACACCTGAATATTTGATTTGTTCGGGAATGTTTCTGCCCTTGAGCTAAGTTTCATTTATTAATGAAACTTAGCAGCCTGATAATTGCTGTAGGCCTCTGTCCCTGCGAAACGGCACGATGTTCCCAGATCGGTCTCTATTTTAATCAGTCTATTATATTTTTCAGTTCTTTCTCCTCGTGCAGGAGCGCCCGCCTTGATTTGTAAAGAGTGGGTTGCGACTGCCAAATCTGCAATGATAGTATCTGCCGTTTCACCTGATCTGTGACTTACAACGGTAGCCCACCCCGCGCTTTTTGCTAATTCTATGGCCTCAAATGTTTCCGTCAAGGTGCCTATTTGGTTAGGTTTTATAAGTACAGCGTTTGCAGCCTTTGCGTTTACACCTTCAGTAATTCTTCTCGGGTCAGTCGTCAACAAATCGTCTCCGACCAGCTGAACGTTTTCTCCCAGTTGCCTCGTCATATCTTTCCATCCTGACCATTCGTTTTCGGACAGACCATCCTCGATACTGATGATTGGATATTCAGATACCCAACTTTCGTATAACGCTATCATATCTGGGCTAGTCAGATACCGGTTTTCTGTCTCAAACCGATATCTGTGTTTGTCCTTGTCATAAATCTCTGATGCCGCTACGTCAAGAGCGATGAAGAATTGTTCACCTGCTTTGTAGCCGGCGCCTTTGATGGCCTCCATTATTAAATCCAAGGCTTCATGATTTGAATTCAATCTTGGAGCAAATCCGCCTTCATCGCCGATGGTGGTGTAGTGCCCATTCCTAGCCAAATATCGTCTGAGAGTATGATAAACCTCACTTGCACCCCGCATAGCCTCTTGAAAACTTGAGAATTTAGCTGGGACTATCATAAATTCTTGTATATCTGTTGAATTGTCTGCGTGCTTTCCGCCGTTGATTATATTGAGCATCGGTACTGGCAATATGTGATGATTGGTTTCAGGGTTCAAATATTTATAGAGAGGAACGCCTAAGCTTGCCGCGGCAGCTTTTGCATTTGACATGGAAACGCCTAGGATCGCATTAGCACCTAGGTTCCTCTTGTTCTTTGTGCCATCTAAGTCGATTAAGATCCTGTCTATCTTAAATTGATCTGACGCGGTAATACCTATGACTTCGGGCAATATCACCTTATGAATATTTTCAATGGCTTTCTGTACGCCTTTCCCATCATACCTTTCGGGATCGCAATCTCTGAGCTCAACGGCTTCATTGGCGCCCGTGCTCGCCCCTGAAGGGACGGAGGAGGTCGCCACAGTCCCATCTGTTAGATGCACATCTACCGCTATGGTAGGGTGTCCTCTTGAATCAAGGATTTCTCTAGCTTTAATATCATGGATCTTGGTCATACTGATGGTCTCAACTTCGTAGAGTTATTCCAACTAATGCTTTGGGGCATTCTCCATTATTTTTATCAGTTCTTCCACCGACTTTGCAGATTGTTGCAAAGCAGATAGCTCATTTGGATCAAGATCTAGCTCTATCACTTCATTTATACCAGCTGCACCTAGCTTGACTGGAACTCCCACATATACTCCATTGATCCCGTATTCTCCTTCAAGATATGCGGTACAAGGCAAGATCTCATTCTTGTCGAAAACAATTGATTCTACCATCTGTGTTATTGAGGCTGATGGTGCATAGTAGGCACTTCCAGTCTTAAGGTAGTTAACGATTTCTGCGCCTCCATCTCTCGCCCTTTGGACGATTTCTTTCAGCCTGTTTGGAGGGATTAACTTGTCAACGGGCGTCCCACCGACCGTGGTACTTTTAACTACGGGGACCATCGTGTCGCCATGACCGCCGAGTACGTATGCGGACACCGACTCTACAGATACATTCAGTTCTTGTGCAAGGAAGGTTCTATACCTTGATGTGTCTAAAATACCTGCCATGCCCACGACGCGAGATTTAGGGAAATCACTGATCTTTAAAGCTTGTTGGGCCATAGCATCCAGTGGATTTGTAACGATCACATGTACACTGTGTGGAGAGTATTTGGATGTTTCACTGACGACACTTGAGACGATATTCATGTTTGTGAGCAATAAATCATCTCGGCTCATTCCAGGTTTTCTCGGGATACCGGATGTAACAACCACGACATCAGAGTTAGCTGTGTCTTCGTACTGATTTGTTCCTATTATATTTGAATCGGTCTTTAGGATTGGCCCAGATTCTAGTATGTCTAATGCTTTTCCTTGAGGTAAACCTTCCACTATGTCCACTAGCACTACGTCTGCATATCCCTTGTCGAAAATTCTCTGAGCTGTAGTTGCTCCAACGTTCCCTGACCCTATAACAGTTACTTTGTTTTTCATATACGTCCTAATTTTATGGTTGACTGACTATGATACTGGTATGAATAAATTGGAAGTTAAGTTATCTTTTGTTTACAAATTCGTCCCATCTGACATTGATATTGGGGTCTTCTACTGTGGATAAGATATAATCGCCGTATTCCTTACTTGTTGCTCCATTTGGTCGACCCGTCATCACGATTCGTTTTTCGTATTGCCCGCAGATATCTAAGGCTTTGTGTAATTTGCCGCCAATATCGTTAAAACCAATATGCTCTAGTAGCATAGCCCCTGCTCTTACAAGTGAACTAGGATCGGCGAATTTGGCTCTTCCCTCCTGTACCATCCTTGGGGCACTACCATGGATGGCCTCAAACATGCCGAATTTCTTACCTATATTTGCGCTACCTGCGGTGCCCACGCCACCTTGAATTTGTGCCGCTTCATCTGTGAGGATATCACCATATAAATTAGGTAGGGCGAGTACTTGGAAATCTTTTTGCCTTGCAGGGTTTATCAATGCTGCGGTCATGATGTCAATGTACCATCCATCCCATTCAATCTCTGGGTACTTCTCCGAGATATTTCGGGCGACATCCAAGAATTTACCGTCAGTTGCCTTCACTATGTTCGCCTTTGTAACTATCGTGACCTTTGTTTTGCCCGTACGTCTCGCGTGATCAAATGCGGCTTCTATAATTCGTTTAGAACCCTGGGTGGTAATAACTCTGAAGTCTATGGCCAAATCTTCGGTTACGTGAAGGCCTTGGCTCCCGACGGCGTACATATCTTCTGTGTTTTCCCTGAAAAATGTCCAATCTATGTCCTTGCTTGGAATTCGCACGGGTCGAACATTTGCGAATAGGTCTAACTCTTTCCGCATCCTTACATTTGCACTCTCTATGTTTGGCCACCCATCTCCTTGTTCCGGCGTGTGTGTAGGACCCTTCAAAGTTACGTGACAATCTTTAATGTCGCGGAGAACTTCGTCGGGGATGGATTGCTTTTTTGCCGCTCTGTTTTCAATTGTCAGCCCCTCAATAACCTTGAATGTGACTTTGCCTGAGCTGATCTTGTCCTTAAGGAGGTATTCTAAAATGCGTTGAGTTTCTTCGCTAATTGTTGGACCTATACCGTCCCCACCAAGCATGCCTATCCTTATGTTGTTTAAGGAGTCGTAATTTGTCCAATCTCCTTCAGACTTGAGTGCCTCCACTCTTTCAAGCTGTTGACTTATGACTTGTCCGAAGTGATCTTTTGCTTTCGCTAATGTAGCCGAGTCTTCCAATTTCTGCTCCTTTTACACTGGATTATTGGTGTCCCATAAGTATGATACTGGCTCCGAATGTTGAATAACTGTCTTTCAAACGATTTTAGCTATGACCTCATCTTTCGTTATCGTGTTTCCTGGCTTGACTGGCAGAGATAGGACTGTGCCGTCACAAGGAGACGGAAGTGCATTTTCCATTTTCATGGCTTCCAACACAGCTATCGGCTCGCCGAGGGCGACTTCTTGTCCTACGTCAACGAGGTATCTTAACAATATGCCAGGCATGGGCGATCTCAATTCATTCTCTGATATAACTTCAGAAGATCTAGTAATCTTTGAATCGTCGCGGTTCGATTTCATAGTTGTAAGATCCTGTTTAAAGTTGTTAGCAGGATCGACTTCTACTTGGAAAAATTCTCCATCTACGAATACATTAAAAGACCTGACTTGGTTACTCTTCTCAGGGATGTTTCCGTCTGCATCTTGTGGCGTAGGCTTTACTATTTTGATTTCGGGGGCTGATGATTGGTCAGCTGGGGTCACCTCAAGGCCGTACTTATGTTTCAAGAATTTGAGGCCAGTAGTTGGATATAATGCATAGGTTAATACGTCATCCAAATCTTCTGTTATATGCTTAATTTCTTCACGTGCTTGTTCCAGCTCATTTGATAATTCATCAGCTGGACGACCGGTAATGAGAGGTTTTTTGATGGACCCAGTTTCGTTCAATACCAGATCAGTTAATGCGCTATCCATTTCCCCTGGGGGCCGCCCATACATTCCACGGACATAATCTTTGACCGGGTCTGATACCATTTGATATCTTCCAAATAGGACGTTATTTACAGCTTGCGAACCGACCATTTGACTCATTGGGGTGACCAGTGGTGGCGAACCTAAGTCCCTCCTAGTGTTAGCGATTTCTTCTAGCACCTCGTCTATTCTGTCTATAGCTCCTCCCTCTCGAAGCTGGGATGCTAGATTGCTGGACATCCCACCCGGAACTTGATGGCTTAAAACCTTGGTGTCAATCACTGAGAATTTGCTGTTGTCAAGATGATTTCGATATTTCGGCAGTATAGATTCCAGATAATTACCATGTTCTATAAGCTTATCGAGGTCTATCTTTGGATCCCGTTCCGAGTTTCTCAATGTCATCACTAGGGGTTCAACAGCGGGTTGTGAGGTTCGGAGAGCTAGTGGGGCTAGGCAAGTATCTACTATGTCTATACCAGCTTCGATGGCTTTGATAATAGTCATAGAGGCCATTCCACTTGTGTAATGAGTGTGAAGTTGTATGGGAATATTTGTTTCCTGTTTTAACCGTGAGATCAGCTCATATGCGTCGTAAGGTGCCATGATCCCTGCCATGTCTTTGAGACAGATGCTATCTGCACCCATTGACTCAAATAGCTGTGCTTTACTTAGGTAGTATTCCAAATTGTATATTGGGCCACCCATCTGGCTACCTTCTGAGACAGAGTAACAGATGGTCATTTGTAGATGTTTGCCAACGCGCCTAACTGCTCTTGCAGCTTGACTAAGGTTCCATTCGTCATTAAGTGCGTCAAATACCCTGAAGATATCAATACCATTGATTGCTGCTCTCTCTATAAAAGCGTCAACAATATCGTCGGCATAGGCTCGATATCCCACCAAGGATTGTCCCCTTAGCAGCATAGATAACGGGGTTTCTAGGGCGTGTGTTTTGAATATTCTAAGTCTTTCCCAGGGATCCTCTGATAGAAATCTGGTAGCAGCGTCGAAAGTAGCGCCTCCCCATACTTCCATGGAGTGAAACCCTAATTTATCCATAGAAGATATGATAGGCTCCATATCTTCAATTTCAAGTCGGGTTGCTAAGAGACTTTGGTGAGCGTCTCTAAATGTTGTATCAGTAAGCGCAAGTGCTTTTGACATGATGTGTTTGTATCCCCTGGTACAGAATCTGTTTAATGCCTGCCAGACCAGCTCATTGGCTTCTGCAAATGATAGCGAACATGGTTTGAATATGCAGATACTTGCCAAGGTGTGAGAGGCACATCTCGATTATAGCTGTGTTGGTCTCGTTCGTCATAAATGAAGGCATGAATTGCGACAGATATAGCTGTTATCATCTTGGATTTATCTGTTCCACTCATAACGGTATACTTCCGTGTTTTTTTGGTGGTAAGGTTTCCCTTTTGTTTGACAACATTCTTAGAGCACTCACGATTTTTTTTCGAGTATCTGAAGGTTCTATTACGTCATCGATCATCCCTCTATTGGCAGCAATGTAGGGATTCATTAGGCTGTCCTCGTAACTTTTTATAAGATCTATTTTCAACTGATCTGGATTATCTGACTTTGCCAGTTTAGATCTGTGGATGATATTAACAGCTCCTTCTGCCCCCATTACGGCTACCTCACCTGTAGGCCATGCATAATTTATATCGCCTCTGAGGCTTTTGCTACTCATGACAATATAGGCTCCTCCATAGGCTTTCCTTGTTAACACGCTGATTTTCGGGACTGTGGCTTCAGCGTAGGCAAATATTAGCTTTGCACCGTGTCTTATGATCCCTCCGTGTTCCTGAGCTGTGCCCGGTAGGAAACCAGGGACATCTATAAAAGTGATGATTGGTATATTAAAAGCGTCACAAAATCTTACAAAACGAGCTGACTTGACTGATGCATCTATGTCTAGTACACCTGCCAGGTAATTTGGTTGTTGTGCGACAATGCCCACGGTTTGACCATTTATACGAGAATATCCTACAAGAATATTTCCAGCAAAATTCTCGTGGACTTGCAAAAAATGGCCATGGTCAACCACTCCTTCAATGATGTCTAGCATGTTGTACGGTTGGTTTGGGCTGTCGGGGATAATGCTGTTTAAATTTGGGATGGATCTATCTGGGTCATCACCGGTTTCTAATCTGGTCGGATTTTCCATGTTGTTTTGTGGAAGATAGCCTAGTAGGTCTCGGACTTTTGCAATACATAATTCCTCGTTTTCTTCAGAGAAATGTGATACTCCACTTTTTGCTGAATGGCTAGTTGAACCTCCTAGGTCTTCTTGAGATACTTCCTCTCCAGTCACTGCTCGTATTACATCAGGTCCAGTTATGAACATTTGACTGATGTCTTTGACCATGAATATGAAATCCGTGAGTGCAGGGGAATAAGTGGCTCCACCCGCTGCGGGCCCGAGTATTACTGAAATTTGCGGGATCACCCCTGAAGCTATCACATTACGCTGAAATATGTCCCCGTACCCAGAAAGACTGTCTATACCTTCCTGAATTCGTGCCCCTCCAGAATCTATTAATCCGATGATTGGGGCACCGTTATCTAGTGCTCGATCCATCACCTTGCAAATCTTATTGGCTACTACTTCGGACAAAGATCCGCCGAGGACTGTGAAGTCTTGGGAGTACACAAACACCAATTTACCATTTACCCGCCCATAGCCAGTAACCACTGCGTCTCCGAGATATTTTTGATTGTCAAGACCAAAATCTGGAGAACGGTGGAGCACAAATGGGTCGAGTTCCTCAAAAGAGTTCTCATCTAGTAACAAATCCAAACGTTCCCGTGCTGTTAATTTTCCCCTGCGGTGCTGTGCATTTATTCTATCTGTACCTCCGCCCAGCTCGGCCTTGGACCTCATGTCTAACAGTTGGTTTCTTCTTGTCTGATTCTCGGAAGTCATATATCAGTCGCTTTATTGAATTGGGGGTAAAACATGCTAATCAAATTATCAGATAAAATGGTAGGTGACAAGAAAATGGTTTCATATCGGTCTTTGGGTTTTCGTTTAGGAACAAAACTAACAACGTTAACAATATTGCTAACAGGAAAATGATCAAAAAACATCAATGGGATTGGGGTTCAATGACCTATGTAGTAGGGGTAATTAATGCTACCCCTGATTCTTTTTCTGGAGATGGTGTTGCAGGTGATAATGATTTGGCTATTGAACGTGCACTGAGATTTGTTGAGGAGGGAGCTCATATGATTGATGTTGGAGGTGAATCTTCAAGGCCACCTTCTATGTATCAAAACGTGCAACAAATTTCTGCTGTTGAGGAGATAAAGCGTGTAGTGCCTGTTATTGAAGGTATCGCTTCACGTTCCGATGTTCCAATCAGTATAGATACGTGTAAGGCTGAGGTAGCTGAGGCTGCAATAGCTGTTGGTGCATCAGTCATTAATGATGTTTGGGGATTTAAGAAAGATAAGGAGTTGTCCTCAGTGGCAGCCACATCCGGGGTAGATGTGATATTGACCCACAACAGTATTTCTAGTGAGTATTCCGATGTTGTAGCGGAAACTATTCAAGAACTATCTGATATGGTGGAATCCGTTGTTTCTCACGGGGTGAGTATGGATTCTATCATTGTCGATCCTGGATTTGGATTTGGCGGCAAATCGCCGAGCCATAATCTGGAGGTACTTAGGCGCCTGGATGAATATCGGGTTATAGGTAGGCCCATTATGATTGGGACTTCAAGGAAATCCACCATTGGAAAGATTACGGGCGCATCCGTGACTGAGAGGATAGAGGGGACTTCCGCTACTATTGCCTTAGCGATTGCGAAAGGTGTCGATTTGGTTAGAGTTCACGATGTTAGGCATATGGGGTTAGTAGCTAGGATGAGTGACGCAATAGTGCGAGGTTGGAGTGATGACGGATCACATTGATGTCTACATCGGGTTGGGATCTAATATTGGAGATCGGTTGTCATATCTCAAACGCGCAGCACTTGAAATTAAGGCTAATTCACGCCATTTCCTGATCTCGAGCATCTATGAATCTGTTCCTGTCGGATACAAATGCCAACCGTTTTACCTAAATGCGGTATGTAAAGTGGAAACCACTAAAACACCTGATCAGATGTTATTTTTCTTACAAACTTTGGAAAACAAATTGGGTAGAACAAGATCATTTGCCAATGCCCCAAGGAAGATAGATCTAGATATTCTGATGTGGGGTGATCAGGTTATCAGAACCCCTAACCTTGAAGTTCCACATCCAAGGATGATATGTAGAGGATTTGTGATGCTTCCTATTGTGGAACTTTCGCCGTCGGTGATTCATCCAGTTGAAAGACTGACAATGGCCGAACTATTGCGTAAATTGCGGCCCTCTGACATGCCAAGATTGGTTTGTGAGAGCATCTAATCCCGCAATTCGGGCGGAAGAAGATTTGGAATAGAGTCCTTTATTGGGAATTGTTCTTTGCATGACGTGCATGATAGATATCCCTCGATGACTTCCTCTGACTGTTCAGTTGTTATTTCAAGTGTAAGGTCCCCTTTGCACATGGGGCAGACCAAAATGTCCATCAAAGATTTTTTCACGGGGTTCTCCTGCGTATCTAACTATCGAATCGACACCTCATAAAGCGTTCTCAATACATCTGAAATTAGAAATACAATAATTCCAAGTAATACGATCAAATTGTACCCTGATATTAACCGTAATGTGCGAACCAAGGTTGATTTGTTGGGAGTCGGATTAGGTCTGTCTTTGTCCATACTCAATGTGAATCTAGAGCGTCGGCCTCTTGCAAGTAGGAACATAATAGCCACTAGGATGATTTTTACGCCCAATATGGAAACATAGAGTACTCCCATATTGTCTTGGCTTAGTCTGTCGAAAGTCATTAAAGCTCCTGTCCCAATTAGTACGAAGAGGCACGTGTCTACGACAGATTTAAATTCAATTGCAGCGAGTGGATTTAGTTTAGAATCTACTTGGCGAGGGGTATCCTTGTTTAATGCAGGTTTCAACACTAGAAGCCAGAAAATCCCACCACCAATCCAAGCAGCCGAAGATACAAAATGGGCCCATCTGACGAGGGTGTGAAATATATCAACAATTGTCATTTCTCGGTCTCAATATCCGTAATGGAATTTAGAATAGCTTCTATCTCATTCTTACTAATAATACCTTGCCATGATCGTGTAATATGGCCCGTTTGATCTACGAATATTGTAGTAGGGAACAAATGGACTGAGTAATTTACCGCGATTGATCCGTCAAGGTCTGGTCCTACGGCATAGGCTATATTCATATTGTTGACAAATTCCTGGCCATCAGAAAGGGAGTCTAATCCAATTAATTGTATTCCTAAAACATCCACATTAGTTTTATTGGCGTGATAAAACTCATTTAGATCCGGCATTTCTTCTACACAAGGGGGGCAGGACGGGAACCAAAAATTAATGATGATCGGTTTGGATATTGAGTCGTCTAGTACAAAGCGTCCACCGGCAGGATAGTCCTTAGTTCTCAATAGATCTACCTCAAATCGATGGGCTATTGGTGCCGAAGTTTTAATTTGACAACCAGTACATAATAAAAGTATCAAGTAGACCAATAGAGATCTTCGGAATATTGCCTTTAATACATGTTTGTTCACTGGGTGACAACTATGGATATGCTGGTGGTGGGCTTTCGGAGATCAGTTCCGATCCTCGTTCAAGTAATAGGGCTGTTTTTTCTTCAGTTATGTCGCGGCTTTCTAGGTAGGCTTTTAAAATATCGCTCGGGCTGGCGTTTTCTGTAAGGTTGCTACTGAAGCGGATTCTTCGTTCCTCTATCACATTTTTCCTTATAGTTGATACCAGATGAGCTGCACTCAAGGTCTGTTTAATAGCGTCATCATCGATATGTGCTAGCTTTCCGGGAGCAACGTCTATTAACACTTGAACGACAGATTCACTTATATCCAGCCTGTTTAAAGTGGCTATGATGGTTGCAGTTGGATTGTTGTCGTCTTCCTTGATTTGTATCTTTGCGGTAACGAATTTTCTGGCATTGACCTCTATAAATTGGAATTTTTCCTCTCTATTGCCACGGTGATTTTCGGAGTTGAGTTCCAGTGAGCAAAATCCTTTTGTGTCGTTTTCCTCTCCGAAGTCAATTCTTTGAAGGCTTCCGGGGTATACAACGCGTGGGTTCTCGTTAAGTATTTGATGTTTGTGAATATGCCCTAGGGCGACGTAGTCAAAATGGGGCAAGGCTATAGCACTTTTAAGTAATACGTAATCTTTACCAAGCATCATCGACTTCTCTGAACTAGTTTTCGCTGTATTAAGGGATACATGCCCCGCCAATATTGATGGTATGTTCGGATCTAGGCTTTCTGCTTCTAATCTAATCGCCTCTGTCAGGTGATCTTCTATGGCCAAATTGATGAGTTCCGGTTTCTTCTGACGTGGGTCAAAATTTGATAAAAATTGCCCTTTGCGAATCCATGGTAAAGCTACCACTTGTACGGGACCGCTTCGGGTATCTATCAAATGGGTTTCTAGCTTATCTCCAATATGTACGTTAGTCACAGATAATGTTGGAAAGATCTCTAGAGCAGTGGCGGGTCCAGGAATATTGGGGGAATCATGGTTCCCTGATAAGAGAAAGACTTGTATACCGTCTTTTGACAGCCTTGCAATTCGACTGGCGAATTCCCGCTGATGGGTTTGGTTGGGGTTCCTACTCTTATAGGCGTCTCCACAAAACAATACTATATCCGCTTTATTATCTAAGGAATATGTTATTACTTCATCCAACGTCTTGAGGAAATCGGTTAGTCGTGACGAGACTTTTGAGCTTGGGTCTGGTATACCGTAGTTTTCGACCCCGATGTGAACGTCGGCTGTATGTACTACTAGCATCTTATGCCTTTATGGGTTAATGATATTGATTGGGAAGACTGGTTAAATAGTCCGGTTCGAGGAGATACATCAGCCGTAAAGTTTCTCAGATATTGCCGTAAGGAGATGGGTGATCGACACTCTGTCCTGCTCCATAGTATCACGTTCTCTGATTGTTACCTTGTTGTCTTCCAGCGATTCAAAATCTATTGTTACACAGAGTGGGGTACCTATTTCATCCTGTCTCCTGTACCTTCTTCCTATGCTCTGGGATTCATCGTATTGTATGTACCCTTTTATTTGGCGGGATTCCGTAATCAAGTCATAAACGGATTTTGACAAGCTTGAGAGTTCAGCACTTCGGCTCAATGGGAGGATAGCCACTTTTACAGGGGCTATTGATGGGTGTAGTTTCAAAAACGTGCGGGTGTTACTTTTCCCTGATGAGTCCCTAGTCTCCTCCTCTGAATAGGCGTCGGTGAGTAATGCCATCACAGTCCTATCAACCCCTGCTGAAGGCTCTATGACATATGGTGTGATATGTTTGCCAGATTCTTGGTCAAAATATGTCAAGCGTTCTCCGCTCAAATCCGTGTGGGCTTTTAAGTCAAAATCCGTACGGTTAGCAATACCTTGAATTTCCCCCCAACCCCAGGGAAATTGATATTCAATATCCGAAGTTGCTTTTGAATAGTGGGACAGTTCATTAGATTCATGCTCACGTACACGTAGGAGGTGGGGATTGAGGCCCAAGTCTGTATACCATTTTAAACAGTCTTTTATCCAACGATCATGAATCTTTTCGTCTTCCCCCGGGAAGACGAAGTACTCGATTTCCATCATTTCAAATTCCCGGGTGCGAAATATGAAGTTACCAGTTGTTATTTCGTTTCGGAATGCTTTTCCTATCTGAGCAACTCCAAAAGGTAGTTTCCTTCGTGATGAGTTCACTATGTTGTTAAAATTGACGAATATCCCTTGGGCTGTTTCAGGTCGTAGGTAGGTTGTGGCGGCATCCTCTTCCACTGGACCCAAGAAGGTTTTGAACATAAGGTGAAATGAACGGGCCTCGCTAAGGGAACCATCGCAGTCAGGGCATGTTTTAGTCTCTACATGATCCTCCCGATATCGCCTACGACAATTTTTGCATTCCACCAGAGGATCCGTAAAGCTGTCAAGATGCCCACTTGCCCGCCAGGTATTGGGATGCATTAGGATGGCTGAATCTAGTCCGACCATATCTGTCCGTTCCCATACCATAGCTTGCCACCATGCGTCTTTAACATTTTTCTTGAGCTCAACCCCTAGTGGGCCGTAATCCCAAGTGCTAGCCAGTCCCCCGTATATCTCACTGTTTTGGAAAATAAATCCGCGCCGCTTGCATAGGGAAACCAGGCTGTCGAGGTCAACTGTCTGATCAAATTCTGACATATGGGTGTGTTCCTTTAAGGGTAAGTTTTTGGGAGAAAAATTATACCAGAGTGATAAGAACGTTTCGTTTAGCTAAGATCACGTAAGGTATCAGAGTTGATTGCGTCGATTGAGGAGGAATTATCATATCCTATACTCATGGGTTACTCCATTTCTCCCAGTGAGTCACCTCTTCAATCGAACGTCGTTTGGGCTCCGACCATTTCCCGCGGCTAGGGTAACCAAGGGGGATAAGAGCCATGGTCATGGCATCTTCAGGGACATTAAGTAGATTTTTGACTTCCTCTTCATGTAAATCGTATAGGGTTGTTAGGGTTGTGCCAATCCCGTGTGCTCGAGCTGCTAGCATCAAGTTTTGAACGGCTCCATAAATAGATGAGCCTGCTTTAGGATTATTAGATTTTGCTGTATTCCTTAAGATGGCGATTATCCATACTGGCGCATGTTGGATGTTATTCGCCAAGTGTTCTGCACTTAGAAAATTTTTTGGGCCTAATCTGTCTGATATATCAGCTTTACCCATGATATCACTTCTACGTGCGCCATATGATCGTTGCCAACCTTCAAGATACCATTTAGATATCTGATTTTTTGTTTCTTGGTTTCTAACTATGACCCAAGCCCACTGTTGGGTGTTTCCACCCGATGGTGCGCGTATAGCGGCATCAATGAGGGTACAGATGATTTCGTCGGTAATAGGTTTGTTGGAAAGATATCTTCTGGCAGGAGTTGAATGTAGTGCTTTCATAAGGCCGAGTGATTCAGGCTTAATGAATTTCATATTAGGTTCCTTTTGTTGGTTCTATATCATAGCTCCCTGTAGTTGCTATATGTTTCTATGATGGTATCAAAGTGTAAGAATGTTTGATGAAAACCTTGAAAATATTTTGCATGGGTATGGTTACTTGGCTCATTTTGTGATCTTCGCAACATATGGCTAATCCAACTGGTGTTATTCTATGCGCGCGATGGGATGTTGTGTATAAAACTCTTGAAGGTGAAGTTTTCAGAGCAGAATATTGATTTTGACGTGAGATGAAAAATATGAGAGATGATGATCTAATAAGAAACATACGATCTAGGGTGAATGATGAAAGCATTCTTCGTGCCATGGGATTGGTTCCAAGGAGCATGTTTGTGCCGCGGGCAGGTCGACGGTTCGTTAACGATGATGTACCGATTTGTATTGGACAAGGACAGACAACTTCTCAGCCGTCTTTGATAGGTATCATGATTCGGTCATTGTCTCTTAAGCCAACAGATAACGTTTTGGAGATAGGTTCAGGGAGCGGCTATGTTTGTGCGATCCTTTCACATCTGTGTAGAAATGTTGTAGGTGTTGAAAGGATACCTGAATTTGTCTTGAACTCACGAAAAATACTTTCCGATCTTAATATTTATAATGCTACCCTGATGATCGAAGGGGCCGATTTTGTCAGAAAGGACAATGGGCACTTCGAAGCTATAATTGTGTCGGCAGCACTGCGGGAAGTACCGGATAAACTTTTAGGTTTGCTTAGGCCAGGTGGTCGGATTGTTTGTCCTGTAGGTACCCGAGATACACAGAAATTATTAAAGATTGAGAGACGGTCGGAAGGAGATTTAGTCACTCACATAGGAGACTGTCGGTTTGTACCGTTCATAGGTGAATGGGGTTGGAGAAATAAATCTGGCTGACTTCTTATGCCTTTTCTTAATATTATCAACAGGTACTGTCACGTTATTTAGGAGAGATAGATTAAGTAGTATGTGGGATTAATTTGTTCAGAAATCAGTGGATCTCATGAATTCTACATAGGTTTTTAGTGTCAATTCCGTCCTGCGACTTCTTAAAGCCATGTTTCTGTCCCAAATATCAGCATTAATATCTAAGTTGTCTGATTGTGAAGTAGCAATTCCGGTCTCCTCCCAGTGAGAGGTATCGTGATATCCAG
Source organism: uncultured Dehalococcoidia bacterium (assembly GCA_964602845.1). Lineage (GTDB taxonomy): Bacteria > Chloroflexota > Dehalococcoidia > Lucifugimonadales > UBA826 > CAZRSW01. The sequence continues at coordinate 181,818 of CAZRSW010000001.1, forward strand.
TTAATAAAATTACTTCTAGTGGTGAAGTAGAAGCTAAAGTTGCCCACATGCCTAAAATACAGGCATCCGTTGCTTCTATTTGAGGCCAAATTCCTTCTTCTGAACAGCTGACAAACTCAGACAAATCATTTGGGTATATGTAGAATGTGCGGTATCCATAGACTGACCTACGGTCCTCAGGCGGTATCGTATCTTTTGGTCGCGTGGAGACTGGCTTGAGCAATCTGACGGTCTCTTCTGTTAATAGCGATTCGGGTCCTACGCTCCAGGCGCCCTGAGCGGTCTTCCACGACTCAAGATCCTTGTACGAGGTCAATTGCAAAATATGAGATGTAGGCTTTCCTATGAGGCCACTTAAGACGCAGATAATACTCCCTCCAGATGCCCTTATTGATGGCCAAATAGTATTGCGGCAGATAGATAGGTAGTCCTCAGTGAGTGCTTTCGGTCCCAGTATTGACTTCCTTTCTTCAGTGATCATTTGTTATCTTCCTTAGTATTTCGTTGAGAGAAACGGCCAAACATTGGTGAAGCTCTTCTTTCGCAAGTTACAAGAAATTTAACCAGCATAGTAATTATTGTTTCAATCAATTTAGAGTCATATCTTTTAATAAATAGGGCTATTAACATCGATATGGACATAAAATAAGCCCCCTCAGTAAATCTGGAAGGCTTATTTCCAGTTGCTCATTCAAGAGATTGCAATCCGGAAGTTTTAACTCTGATTTGATCGTCTAACTGAGAGCACTCCGGAAATGACTGCCATTGGGAGCAATATACTAATGAGGAATACCTCGAATAATTGAAGGCTCACAAGGTAATCCATCACATAACAAGGGCTAAACGGCGCAAGATACATGATTACGTATCTAGGATTATGGAGGCGACGGGCGGATTCGAACCGCCGAATAGAGGTTTTGCAGACCTCCGCCTTAGACCGCTTGGCTACGTCGCCTTTGTTGTTACTGAGCTGGTGCCGAGGAGGAGACTCGAACTCCTACAGCCTTTACGGCCACAGCGCCCTCAACGCTGCGTGTCTACCAATTCCACCACCTCGGCCGAACCGGATTGGGCCTTTATCGGCAACTTCAGTGGCAAATTATTATAGACATGGGTTCGTGATGTGTCCACAATGTGCATTTTATTGATGAGAGCGTCTTCCATATGGGTGGGGTGCCTCTATTTGCCTATTGTCTTCGAATCTTGAAGCTTGAAAAAATTTGTAGTCATGTTTGCTTTTTCTATCGTCAGCTATTAAGTCTGCGACAAGTTCACCTATAATTGGTGACAGTTTAAATCCATGCCCACTGAATCCGGCTACATTAATCAAACCTGAAATGGTCGTTGATCTATCTATAATGGGATTGGCGTCCGGTGTCATGTCGTATAGTGACCCATATCCACCTCGACAGCTTGCTTGGTTGAAATTAGGGATCCTTTTTGATGCTCTTTCCCAATAACGAGTTATGAAATCATGGTCCGCGTTGAGCCCAAATGAATCTGGGTTTACTATCTCCTGTAAATCTTCTTCTGCTTCCCCGCCGACCAAAGTAAAGGGCGTTCCGTCCGTTCTATAATATGCCCCACATGTGTGGTCAACGACAATTTTCTCGAACTGTTCCAGGGAAGGTGGTCTTCGCAAATGGACCATTTGCACCCGGATTGGGGTGATGGGCAATGTTTCGCCAAGTGGGGAAAGAAGCTTATTGATCCAAGGGCCTGTTACGTTTACTACTAGGTTAGTCTCAAAAATACCGTACTTGGTCTTTATACCGGAAACTTTCCCAGATTTAGTTAAAATTTTTTCAATAGGTGTAAAGGTATGGATTGTGGCACCTTTTCGTCTGGCTTCATTCGCGAAGGCATATGTGGTTCTAAGGGAGTCTGCGTATCCTGCTTCTGGTTCGTAAAGTGCTACTGCTATGTCACCGAGGAAGGCATCTGGTAATATCTCTGCGGTTGACTTAGTGTCCAAAGTTTCTATGTTCACGCCTTGTTGCCTGTTCATCGCTGCGTTTTTCACTGCTGCTTCTGAGTCAGGTTCCCCAAAAAGCAATACTCTTCCGGTCTGTTTGAAGTTTAGGTCATAGCCGTTTTCCTGTGGCCAGGATTCGAAGAATCTTTTAGCATCTGATGCCATATTGACGAGCTCGGGGGTCAAATAGTGCTCGCGAATCATAGCTCCTGACCTGCCAGTAGCTCCCGAACCTAGGCCATTTTTTTCAAATAGAGCGATGTCACCTAAATTTCTGGATGCTAGGTGCATAGCAACACTAGTACCGTTCACGCCGCCGCCTATAACTGTTATGTCCGCCCCATATTTCACAATTTTCACCTAAGGATTTTATGATGTCGGTTAACATGTTTCGTCACCATTACATTATAGGGCCATAATAAAAGTGAAAAGCTTGGAACTTGGGAAGATATAAGGAAACTCGTATACGATTGCTTTGGAAATAGGACTAATTAAAATATCCTAGAGATTTCTTGACAGGACGAGGTTCATTTTCTAATCTTACTATCAGAAAAAATGAATACTGGCGATGAAGGAGACAAATTAAGAAATCGTCTTCTTAGGTAAGCGACCCCTGTTATGGTGCGAGAGGGGACTAGGATTTTTCTTGATATCACTCTGGAGCTTCGACCTGAAATTTAAAGATTCTTATTAGGGTCCGACGGTTTTGCATCCCGTTATCGATGGTTACTCTAAAGTGCACTTATTGAAGTATAAGTGAAATAGGGTGGTACCGCGGACTAATGAATAGGCCCGTCCCTTGTAGGGACGGGCCTATATTTATGGAGAAATCGATGTTTAAACCGGTGAATACAAAAATAGAATTTCCTGAGCTTGAAAAGGACATTCTGAGATGGTGGGCAGACCATGGTGTGCCAGAGAAATACATGTCTAAGAATAAAATGTCTTCGAAGAGATATTCATTTATAGATGGTCCTATAACTGCTAACAACCCGATGGGAGTGCATCATGCCTGGGGAAGAACCTATAAAGATCTATTCTCCCGTTTTAGGACGATGCAGGGTTATCGCCAGAGATACCAGAATGGGTTTGACGGTCAGGGGTTATGGATAGAAGTTGAAGTGGAAAAGGAGCTAGGGTTTTCCTCAAAAACTGATATTGAAAAATATGGTGTAGACAAATTTGTCACATTGTGCAAGGAGCGAGTCGATAGATTTGCACAGATTATCACTGAGCAATCAATCAGATTGGGCCAATGGATGGACTGGGACAATTCGTATCACACTAAGTCTGATGAGAATAACTACACCATCTGGCATTTCTTGCAGACTTGTCACCAAAAAGGGCTTCTTTATGAAGGGACGGACGTGATGCCATGGTGCCCTCGATGCAGTACGGGTCTGTCAGAACATGAAATAGTTACTGAAGGATATCAGGAGATTACTCATCCGGGGTTGTTTGTAAAATTCCCTCTGATAGACAGCATGGACGGTAGTGACAAAGAGGAATCTTTGTTAATTTGGACTACAACACCTTGGACTCTGACCTCAAACTGCGCGGCCGCGGTTAATTCTGAAGTGACATATGTCAAAGTGATGCAAAACGACGAATATCTTTACCTCGCAAAATCGCGCATTTTGGTGCTAAAAGGTGAATATGAAGTTATAGGCGAACTAAAAGGAGACGTATTGGTAGGTTGTGAATACAAGGGACCATTTGATGAATTGCCTGCTCAGAATGGTGTGCGTCATCGCGTGGTCGATTGGGATGAGGTTACAGAAGGTGAGGGTACTGGAATTGTTCACACAGCCCCAGGTGCCGGTAAAGAAGATTTTGAGCTCGGTAAGAAAGAAAGCCTAGCAGTTATAGCACCATTGGATGATCAAGGTAACTTTGTAGAAGGGTTTGATTGGCTGACAGGGATGAATGTATACGAAGTCAACGATCAAATTTATGAAAATCTGAAATCTAAAAACATTTTCTATAAAGTTGAACAGTACAAACATAGATACCCACATTGCTGGAGATGTGGGTCGGAGCTGGTTTTTAGATTAGTGGATGAGTGGTTCATTAAGATGGATCCTCTAAGGGATTCTCTTGCGAGAATTACCAGAAACATAAACTGGGTGCCAGAGTTTGGGATGAAGAGAGAGCTTGATTGGATAAAAAATATGGACGATTGGATGATATCTAAGAAGCGCTACTATGGGCTTGCTTTGCCGATTTATAAATGCTCTTGCGGTAACTTCGACGTGATTGGTAGCGAAATGGAATTGAAAGACCGTGCAGTATCTGGCTGGGAAAAATTTGATGGACATTCCCCGCACAGACCATGGATAGATAATGTGCTGATAGAGTGTTCAGAATGCGAACGACCCGTAAAGAGGGTTATTGATGTTGGAAATCCATGGCTCGATGCGGGGATTGTGTCTTTTTCGACTCTAAAATTTAGGGCTGATAAAGATTATTGGCAGGATTGGTTTCCTGCAGATTGGATTTCAGAAAGTTTTCCAGGGCAATATCGTAATTGGTTTTATTCATTGCTCACTATGAGCGTGGTATTGGCGGATTCTGAGCCTTGTAGAAACATATTTAGCTATGCCCTGATGAGAGATGAAAAGGGTGAAGAGATGCATAAGAGTAAGGGGAATGCCATATGGTTTGAAGATGCTGCGGATGTCATGGGCGTAGACGCGATACGATGGCAATTTGCCGGTCAGATTCCTTCATCCAATTTGAATTTTGGGTTTTCGACGGCTGATGAAGTGAGGAGACAGTTTTTGATTCCCTTGTGGAACGTGTATTCATTTTTTGTAACTTATGCAAATATCGACAAGTTTTCTCCGAATATATCGGTCCCAGAGGTGAATGATAGGTCTGAATTAGACAGATGGATTTTAAGTGAGTTAAATGTTCTGATTGGTTCTGTGACTGATAAATTAGAGTCGTTTCAACCGGAGAGAGTCACTAGAGATATAGAAAACTTTGTAGAATATCTCTCTAATTGGTATGTGCGCCGTAGCAGGAGACGGTTTTGGAAGGCTGGATTGCTTGATGATACCGTCCAAGATGCTGATCTCGACAAGTTATCAGCATATTTTACGTTATATGAGGTGTTGGTTGAATTGTCGAAATTGATGGCGCCTATCATACCTTTTGTTACTGAAAGTATGTACCAAAACCTGGTGGTTTCTTCAGGCCTAGGCGAGGAAAGTGTGCACCTCGAAAGGTATCCGATTGTTAATAAGGGATTGATTGATGAACTTCTATCAGCGCAAACGAGATTGGCCATGCGAATTTCCAGTATGGGCAGATCTGCCCGGAGCAAAGCGGGGATAAAGGTGAGACAACCTATAGAAGAATTATTTGTGAAGACAAGAACAGAAACAGAAACAGGTATGATGGGATCAATAGAAGAACAGTTGAAGGACGAATTAAATGTAAAGAAAGTTACACTGGTATCTGATGCTTCGATCATGGCAAGATTTACCTTGCAACCAAATTTGCCGGTGCTTGGACCTAAATATGGGAATAAAATCCCATTGATTAGGGAGGCTCTAGACAGTTTGGATATCACTCTAGCTCGGGATCGAATTGAATCAGGTGGACCGGTAAGCGTTGGGGACTTTCAATTAGAACCTGAGGATATAATTGTAAATGTGGTGGAATTAGAAGGGTTTTCTGCGGCTACAGACTCTGGGTATTCTGTTGGAATATCTACCGAAATTTCACCGGAATTGTTTAAAGAAGGGGTCGCCCGGGAATTCATACACCTTGTCCAAAATGCAAGAAGAGCAGCAGAATTCAATATTTCAGACCGCATTAATATTTGGGTTGATGGTCCAGAGAATGCTATGGCGATATTACTCGAATATTCTCAGCACATAAAGGATGAAACTTTATCGGAGTCCTTGAAATTTGAGGAACCTCAACCTGATATCTATGTGGAAAACATAGATATCAATGAATTCGTAGTGACTGTCGGGGTAGAGAAGATAGTCGGTCGAGATTTAATTCCTTAACTGAGGGAACAGTATTACCTCTCGGATAGACTTGTTATTAGTTAATAGCATAGTAAGACGATCGATTCCAATTCCCAGTCCTCCTGTTGGAGGCATTCCGTGTTCGATAGCCGTCAAGAAATCTTCATCTAGTCGATCCATTTCTTCCTCTGCAAATTTCCTATGTAGTTCTTCTTGTTCTTCAAACCTTTTTCTCTGGTCGATAGGATCATTCAACTCGGAAAATGCGTTGCAAATCTCCATTCCATAGACGAATCCCTCAAATCTTTCTACGATAGTTGGGTCATGAGAGGTTCTCTTCGCTAAAGGCGACATAGGGAGAGGATAATCTATCAGGAAGCAAGGTTGGATTAAAGTTGGTTCAAGTTTTTCAGAAATCAGTTTGTCTAAAAGCCCACCCCAGCTTACCTGATTCCTGACATCGATTCCCTTCGAGGACATAGCTTTCGCGAGAGTGTCGGCGTCAGTATGTTCCGTGAAATCAATCCCGCTTGTCTCCAATATCTTTGATCTCAGATCGTACCTAGGCCATGGGGGCGAAAAATCTAGCTTTATATCGCCATAATCAACGACCATTGCATCAGTGGTTTCTAGTGCCAATTGAGAGACCATCTGTTCCACCATTAACATGACGTCTTTATAATCGGCGAATGCTTCATAACTTTCCATCGTGGTAAATTCTGGATTATGCTGTTGATCGACTCCCTCGTTCCTAAAGACACGTCCGATTTCATAGACCCTTTCTAATCCTCCTACGATGAGCCTCTTTAAGTGTAGTTCAGTTGCAATTCTCAGAAATAGATCTCGGTTCAAGGTGTTGTGATGAGTTATGAAAGGATGGGCCATACCGCCAGCCGCCACTGGTACGAGTATAGGAGTTTCGACTTCTATAAACTCTTTCTTATCCATAAATCTTCTTATAAAGCTGACGATTTGACTCCGGGTAATCGCGGTTTGTAATGACTTATCATTAGATATTAGATCTAAATACCTCTGCCTGTACCTTGTTTCTACATCGGTCAAGCCGTGCCATTTTTCGGGTAAGGGTTTTATTGCCTTGCACAATATTTGAAAGGTTTCAACTTGGATAGTCACTTGACCTGTTTTTGTGCGGAAAGGTTTCCCCATGATTCCCAGCCAGTCTCCAAGATCAATGTCTTCTAGGATCTGATACTTGTCATCAAGAAGATTGGCGCGGAAAAGGGCCTGTATTTTGCCGGTCCTGTCAGAAATGTCAAGAAATGTGGCCCGACCCATACTCCGTCTGGCCATGATTCGACCACATAGCGACATCGATTCTAACGTCGATTCTGTGGATGACTCTGATTCCTCATATGCCGTGATTGCTTCTATGCTGGTGTGGGTGCGTCGGAATCGAGACGGGTAGGGGTCTATGCCTCGGCTCTTGAGTGATTCAAGTTTGGCTAGACGCGATTTTGATAACTCGTTTTCCACTTCAGACAACTAAATTTCTCCCAGCGCACAATTATAAGTGTGGACACCTTCGTTAGATGTTCACGGTCATGTCTCACGAATTCGCGATAATGATTCCTGATGTTTTTCGGAAACAATGATATATGTCTGAAAGTAGGTCAGAATTCGCATCGCTGTAAGATAAACAACATTTTAAATTATGATTAGTTAAGATGTAAATTATTATAGAAACTAGGTTGGTACTTTATTGCCCATTAGATAATTCATCAGAAAACCAAATAGATTCTTCTTTGAAACAATGGATTTGGTTGTTAGTATCGAGTATATGTGTTCGGATTTGAAACATTAAAATGGATGTGTGGAGTGTTTTTGTTCGGTTGATGTAGTTCTAGGTCTGGGGTGGTTGGATTGGCCATGTCAATTCGTATATCGGGCGGTTATTTAAAGGGCAGGCAGATTAATTCTCCGAAGAATGGAGATGGAATCAGACCTACTACAGCAAGAGTAAAATTGGCTATCTTTTCTACTCTTGGTCAGGACAGGGTACGGTCGAAAAAGGTCTTGGATCTTTATTCATGTTCCGGGGCCTTGGGATTTGAATCTATAAGTCGAGGCGCTGTATCGGTGGATTTTGTGGAGAAAAATAACAAGAATTGCGATTTGATCATGCGGAACATGGAACTACTGGAAGTAAGAGGACTGGGAAAAGTGCATCGGACGAAGTGTGAAATGTTTTTGAATAGATCAGATGGAGAATATGATGTTGTATTTCTGGATCCCCCGTACGCAATTGATAACTGGGACTTTGTTATGAGCAAGGTAGGTGAGCCCGGATTTATGAATAGTGATGGTGTAGTGATCGCTGAACATTTTCGTAGTGTGAACCTGTCGGAATCATACGGGTCTATAAAGTGTGTTGACTCACGGAGCTACGGCGACTCCAATATATCCTATTACGAGGTGTCCGTTGGTTAAGGCGTTTTATCCGGGTAGTTTTGATCCAGCTCATAACGGGCACGTCGACGTGGCGCTACGAGCCTCAAATATCTTTGAGGAAGTGATAATAGGTGTATATGATGCACCACCCAAAAATCTTATGTTTGATGCGTCAGAGAGAGTTAAGCTATTTGAACAAGCTCTGGAATCTGTGCAGAATGTGAAAGTGGTACCTTTTAAAGGTCTAGCACCTGAGGTGGCGCGTGAGGTGGGATCCAAGGTGATATTACGAGGGTTGCGAGCAGGGTTCGACTTTGAGCAAGAATTTGAAATGGCGCTGATGTGGCGAAATCTGGCTCCGGACATAGATGTTTTGTGTATCATGAGTGCTTTGGAACACCAATTTATTTATGCGAGTAGGATCAAAGAGGTTGCGAGACTGGGTGCAGATATATCCAACCTCGCCCCTAGACATATTGTCGAAGCGATTGCCGAGAAAATCAATGAGGAAAATAACTAGAGAATCCATCAGTCAATTTAAGGAGGGAATTATGGATCTTAACCAGATTGCAAATCAGCTGGAGCTATTGAGGGATTCAGGTAAAAGAGTACCTGGGTTTGGGAGTAAAGTCATGGTTGAAGGTGACAAGCTTGCCTTGATTGCTAATCAATTAAAAGAGGCACTCCCTTCTTTTGTGGATGAAGCTCAGGCGATTATCACTCAGAAAGATAGTATCTTGGAGCAGGCCCATCTTGAGGCGGAGAGAGTCAAACAAGGTGCTGAAAAAGCTGCAACCGATATGAGTAGTGCTGCAACGCTTGAGCATAAAGAAATGGTTGGTGAGTCCGAAGTGTTGAAAGAAGCAAGGACTCAAGCAGAAGATATACGTGCGAAAGCCGGGGTAGAGGCTCAAAGTATCGTTCAAGATGCGCAAAGGAAAGCTTACGCAATCACGAGTGAGGCAGAGGCTTCGTCGGTCAGTCAAAGAGAAGGGGCTGATAGATATTCTTTGGAAGTTTTGTCTCAGTTAGAGGAAAAGCTTGCGGAAACTCTCGGACAAGTTCGTAGAGGCATAGATTCTATCAGATCAGACAGTGATATGAGCATAATTGGGAGATAAAACGTCTAATATGATTTGAGGCCTCTTTATGTAGGCTGTGCATTTTATTTTAAATGATCGTTTTCTCTAGAAGGTTGCCGGTTTTTGTCACTCCACTCTTGGATTGAAGCTAGTTTTGCGCTGTTGTCACGTATATCGAACCCGTCTATTTTGTAGACCCCTTTTCCAGAGAAGCCATCGACGGCTCCTAGGTCCACGATAAGTTTTGTATATTCACTGTCTTTCTGAATTGATGGTAGTAGATTGTGACCTGTCTTCATCGACAGGTCAGCGACTAATCCGTAACCGCCCCAATTTGATACGCTTGATAATATCAATTCGGATGTTTTAGTAATTGTTGGAAGCTCGACTAGGGTATCGCAATGGCTCACGGCATCGTAGATGTTTCCCATACCGATTTCATTTCCACCATCCCCTATTCCGATAGTTTTTTCATGCATACCGAACATAGTGTCAATTTTGGCTGTATATGCTGTTATATCTTTGTTTCGCATATTGCGATATTTTCCATCGATTGAGGGGCCGCAACGCTCTATTGAAATTAATAAGGAAGGATCTAACTTATCCAGTATTTCTTCAGAATACTTGTGGCTTGTAAAGGTATCAGCAATTGGGAAATCGATGACTTTGGAGGGGTCGCTAATAGATTGTCTCATGAGACCAGTGGTGAATTTATCTGTCACATAAAACACCTTATATCCTAGACAGTTTAGTGCATTCCCTATCGCAACTGCACCAGGAGGACCATCGGTTTCAGAAGCATTCGCACTTAATATATAAAAGCCGGTTGATATGATGACCGTCCCAGGGCTACCCAGCACGAGATCCCCAGCGCGGCTGATGAAATTGGAAGGGACTGACTCTTGTAGAGCTGATATTCCTCTCTTGTCGTCGCTGAGTACAATCTGTTCTAAACTCAAATAAGAGATAATTCCTCATCTTTTATGTCTGTGAGAAACATGTGTCCAGGGGCGTGAGTGATCATTATAGGAGGTCTAGACTTCATGGCTATCGATTGAGGGGTTACTCCGCAAGCCCAGAAAACCGGGACCTCATCGCCCTCGAGTGCCGTAACATCCCCAAAGTCAGGCTTGTTTATATCGTGGATACCAATCGCCTGCGGATCTCCTATGTGGATGGGTGCGCCGTGAACGCTAGGGAATCTGGATGTTACTTGTACAGCTCGCACAATACTGTCTCGACGTATTGCCCTCATCGATACGACCATGGGTCCAGAAAATGCACCTGCTGGCTCTGTTTCTAGATTTGTTATGAACATAGAGACATTTTTACCTTCTTGGTAATGCCGCAAAGGTATCCCATTGTTAATCAGAGCCGATTCGAAGGAAAAACTGCATCCTAATAAGAATGATACGAAGTCCTCTTTCCAGTATTCGCTTATATCTTCAACCTCGGCGGACATACTTCCATATTCATAGATCCTATAAAGGGGTAGATCTCTTCGTATGTCACTTTTCGGTGCTGAAATTCTTGCCTCTACTTCACCTGCTTCTAAGACTTCAATAAGTGGGCAAGGTTTCGGATTACGTTGGCAAAACAAGAGAAAATCGAATGCCTCGCTTTGAGGTAGGATTGCTAGATTCGTTTGTACTACACCTGGGGCGAGTCCAGCGGTAGGTGCAACATTGATTCCGCTTCTTATTTCCTCTCTAATCTCTCGAGAGGTTTTACCGTACACAAGGTCTGCCATTATCTGTTTCTCCGTTGCAGGTAGCAGGGAACTAACGACCAATCTGCATTTTAGTGATTACCTTAAATGCTTAGGAACGTTTGGTCAATTCCGTTAGCACATTGCGTGAAGAATGAATGATTGCTGGGTGAAGTGTCCTTATGATAGGCTTTGCCTCTACTCGGGGAGTGGCGCAGCTTGGTAGCGCACCTGCATGGGGTGCAGGGGGTCGCAGGTTCGAATCCTGTCTCCCCGACGTTTCGCTTCCCATCCTATATTGCCTATACAGTTGTCAAATATGTACAAGAAGGGAGATATTCAGTGAAACGGAGCACCTTATCTGGTGATCTTATGGATCAGCTTAAAAAATACGATAGCGCCACGATTTCGAATGCTATAGAAGATTTCCAAGTTAGAAAACGTACAGAAGGGTATACGTCATGGGACATACGTTGCCAATTTCCTGAATTGGACCCTATGGTTGGTTATGCGGTGACTTGCACTATGGATAGTACTACCGCTGACCAAAAAGGAGAGAATCGGCTGCATGAGTTCATGGATGTATTGTGGGCTTCGGAGAATCCTATCGTTGTCGTGATACAGGATGTTGGCCCCAAAACCAACAGTAGCTGCTTTGCTGGAGATTTAATTTGTAGTGTTTATTCAGCTTTAGGGGTAGTAGGACTGGTAACTGATGGGGGAGTGAGAGACTTGAAGGGTATCAAAGAAAAAGCTCCTGGACTTCAAATTTTCTCACCGGGTGTCGTAGTTTCGCATGGTAATGGGATCAAGATAGATATAAACGTTCCAGTAGTTGTTGGCGGCATGCAAATCGATCCCGGTGATCTTATACATGGTGATGGAAATGGTCTGGTAAATGTTCCAATCAGTATTGCTAAAGAGGTTGTTAGCAAAGCAGCACAAGTTAAGGATACTGAAACCAAATTATTCGATTATTTAGATAATGGATCATACGATCTTGAAGGTCTCAAGCGGCATATTGGTCGTCCTACCAATGCATAGGGCTTTAGAGTGGGATTCTTGTAGGAATATTTCATACAGTGGATTTGGTTGATTATTCTGGAGAAGTTTTGATGCTCGAATAATCGTAAGAAATCGGCTGTTGCGTCCGAATAAAGAAGGGTTAGTATAATGACTTATATGACCAATACGCCTAACGAGTCTACAACAACTCTTAAGAACATATGGGGAACTTCAGGGATAGATAATTCTTACCTGGAGTGGGTAAATCTGAGTGGAGAAGAACCAGTTCTTCCTTCTATGTACAAGGTTGGTTTAGTCTCTCAGTCGGCAGTCGCTGCTACTGGTTTGGCGGCGGCGGCGGTTTGGCACCGGAGGACTGGGCAACAGCAATATGTGACCGTCGATATGAAGCAATCAACTATAGCGTTTAGGAGTGAGCGCTACACATCTATTAATGGATCCGTTGTTCATAAGCCAGTTGATGATATTCATGGGTTTTACCAGTGCGGAGATGGGGGATGGATTCAGTTGCACGCGAACTATCCTGCCCATAGATCTGGGATTGTTACTATTTTGCAATGTGAATCAAACAGGACAGATGTCCAGAGAGAATTGGACAAAGTGTCTGCCTTTCAGGCGGAAGGCTTGTTTACTGAAAATGGACTACCGGCTGGTATGATGCGAACTTTAGCAGAGTGGTCAAAACACCCGCAAGGAATAGCGGTGTCTGGTTTGCCATTATTAGAAATCGACAAGATTGGAGATAGTCCGCCATTGATCCTTGGAGATAATCCTGAAAGGCCGCTGGATTCGGTTAAAGTAGTTGAATTAACTAAGGTAATAGCAGGCCCTCTTATTGGTAGAACACTGGCAGAGCATGGAGCGGAAGTGCTTTGGCTCAATAGCCCTCACCTGGATTTAATTGAGGGATTAGTAATCGATATGTCTCGAGGAAAGAACACAGCCAATATTGACATTAGGCAAGAAGAAGGCAAATCTAAACTTCGAGAACTAATAGGTGGAGCAGACATTTTTGTGCAAGGGTATAGACCTGGGAGTATTGCGTCTAAAGGTTTTTCGTTTGAGGACATAGCAGAGATCAAGCCTGGGATCATTTATGTAGAGCTGTCAGCGTTTAGTCATGAAGGTCCTTGGTCCCATCGACGAGGGTTCGATAGTATAGTGCAAACAGTAAGTGGGATAGGACGTGAAGGAGCTAAAGCTATTGGCGAGGATGGAATGTTACATTTACCATGCCAAGCGCTAGATCACGCTACAGGATATCTTGGGGCATTTGGAGCGATGGCAGCGTTGATCCGAAGATCCGAAGAAGGTGGTAGTTGGAGAGTCAGGGTATCCCTTGCACAGACAGCGGAATGGTTAAAATCTCTTGGTATCCTTAATCGCATGGACATTGAGGATTTTTCTCAAAGCCAAATCAAAGAATTTATGTGCTGTGATGACTCTTTATATGGCCGGATATCTTATACCTGCCCCGCTGCTATATTATCTAGGACTCCTGGTTACTGGAATTCCCCCCCGTCTCCATTCGGCACACATCAGCCGGAATGGAGACGGGCATAGAGGGAATGTGTCAGATGCAATGTTCTGGCGAGAAGATAAATATCGCTAGTATTTATGAAGTCATGCTTCTTAAAAATTTTAATAGCTCTACAAATGTATAGGTGGAGGCTCTTTCACGCATCCTAATGCTATTCGAGTGATACTGAGCGGTAGTTACATAAGTTCTTTTCTCTGTGGAATATGCAAACATTATTTCTTGCATGTTACCTGATCCTGTAGATCCAGATATACTATGGGATACTGATATACCGATTGAAGATTGGAAATCTCCTCTTATTGTATTGGACTTATCAACAAGCTGTTGCTGATAAGAATTTGAATGTGGAGTTGATGCTTTTGGGTATATTAACCCTCCCCGAAATATGTCTTCCCAGCCGTCACATTCTCTAAGATGAGAGGCCAGTAGTCCTGATGTAAATCCTTCAGCTACAGCTATTGTTTCGCCGCTTTTTAGTAGTGTAGTTGTGGCTATTTGTTCAGGGGTTTCGTCATCAACACCCCAAATGTTGTCTATTAAAAAATTCCTTATCTCTTGCTCCATGGAGTCAATTCTTTGTTGGGCAATTTCTCTTGAATCTGCCTTTGAAACTATTCTTAGATGGATGCCGTCTTGTTTGGAATAAATTCCCAAGTATGGATCGTCCTTTCCGAACAGGTGGGCTAACATCTCGTTGAGTTGACCTTCCGACAATCCGTGAGTCTTTAAATTCCTCTTTAGAATATGTCTTCTTGATCCTAATCCCTGTAATTTGTCAACTACAATATTATTCCACATCGTGATGAGTTCAGTAGGTGGCCCTGGTAGGGCTATGATTATCTTACCGTTTTTATTGACCCACCAACCTGGCGCGCTACCGAGTGAATTTGACAATGAAACGGAGGAAGGAATTACGCCTGCTTGTTTCACATTGATTTCTGGCATTCTAGTGGACCTAGAGGTGAAATAGGCGTGAAGGTCATTTAATACGAACTCATCCGTATGTATATTTTCTTGGCAAAAATGCGCTATTGACTCTCTCGTTATATCATCGGAAGTTGGACCAAGCCCTCCGGTTGTTATTACTATCTCGCTTTTTTGTAATGCTGCTTGGATTGCTCCGCTCAGATCTTCGATATTGTCGCCAATGCTGCATGTTTTACGCAGTTCTATACCTAATGGGGCTAATTCTGAAGCGATGAATACAGAATTGGTATCGACGAGCTCTCCCATGAGCAACTCGGTTCCTACAGATATGATTTCGGCCTTTAAAACCTTCAATTTCAAGTATTCAGTGTTTTTTGCTGTTGTTGTGGTCCACTGATCAATTTTAGTTTAGCGTTAATTTGCCTCTACTACCGCGTCGTATGCACCTCGCAGCGTATCAACCCATGAGCTCGGTAATTGCAACACTGGGTTTACTGGATTATCCTGATCGGGCAGCACAAAGTAGGATTTCCCATCAGGTGTTTTGTTTCCTATTATCATGCTGATCCCATAGTTGTAAACTATTCCTCTCTCACTCTCAGTTTTCCACCGGATTTCTATTGAGGGGGACTTCTCTCCAATACCCCAAGGAGAATAATCTTTGTCGGGCACTTTTGCGACGGCAATGGTAGCGTCTTTTGTGGCTAACATCAATGGGAGGTAATCTGACCAAAGCTCGAAATTGACGTTCTTTTTTTCTTTCCCATGTAACAGATTTATGACGGTCCAGCTTCCGTCTTTTTCCCTATTGAAGCTTATTTGGGCTTCTCTTTCCGAAATATTTTCCACTTCTGGGAAGATGTTTAACTCTGCGAGATTGTCGATATCTGTCATTGTGTACCACTTAGGGTAGGGAGGCTCTGTAACAAGCCTAGACAATACGTCTCCCCATGCATCTGCGATTAGAAACAATTGTGGGAAGCCAGTGATCTGGCCGTAGTGATTGCTCCCATCAGTTGTCTTATCACCTAAATGGAATTGCAGTGAACGATCTAGTGTTAAGCCTATATTCACAGTGGTGTGTGGATTATCCAGACCATATATAGCAGGGTCTTCGATTAATGTTGGGGTTTCCGTTAGGTCTCTTCGTGTTTGAGGCCCACCGAGTAAGAACGCCATGCCTCCCCACCGCATGTGGTCTGGAGGGATACTTTGTTCACCGGCAAATGCCCAGGTATCGGAAGGGGTCTTAATAAAGGATGACGCCTCGCCTTGATATATAACTTCTATTGCTGTCATGTCATCAACGGATACTTGATAAAACCAAGGGTCTGGCGGGTCCCTATACTCAACTTCCTCAAACGGGTTGATGTAATAGACGACGCCCACTGCGATCAGTAGCACCATTAGTGCGATAGTAAGTTTGAAGCTCAAGAGTAAGAGGGCCTCCTACCTTCTCCGCCACCAGACGAATATTCCCAAGAATATCATCACTGATGGAGGGAAAACCCAACTGGACCACTTAATGAAATTGCGTTCTCTAGTGTTAACGATTAGCTCTCTATACGGTATTAACTTAGGTCGTATGGATATTAAATCATAATCCTCAGCAAGCCAGTTTACCGAGTTTAGAAAAAGATTGGCGTTGTCACTACTGTGGAAATACTTATTTGTAGCAAAATCTGAGTCAGATATTATCACTATCTTTGCCAATGCTGGATTAGAAACATTGGATGGGTTTTCAACTATTGATCCTGATGTTTCAATCACGGCAGCCACGGTGAATGGTCCAAGCTCATCACTTTCGTCGATTCCGGGGGAGTCTGGATTTGTTTCAAGCCAGCTAGCGGGAGTAGTAAATGCCAATGGTTTTATTTGAATGTGAGGAGGCATGTCCTCATCTGAAAGGATGTTCTTCACGGCACCAGCATCAGGGAAAAAAGTAACATCCAATTGATCGGTTATTCCGATATTGGTCTGTACGCTGGTGAAATATTGTCCGTTTGCTTTTTGAACCATGGGCATGAGGAGTTCCCCACCTACATTGCTCACGGCGTCAGCAATTTTCAAGTTAGTGACATAAGCGCCATATTGTGCGAACAAGCCGTTAAAGTTTTCCGGCGTGTCTGGGTCTAATAGTGCAAGTATGTGTCCGCCTTCATTAATATAATTTGATAGTATGTTGTATTCCTCTTCGTCTAGATCTTTTTCTGGACCGGCAATTACAAGGGTGGCAGTTTCCACTGGAATTTGGTTGAATTGTTTGAGGTTTAGGGGAGATACTCGATAGTTATCCCGTTGCATTCCCTCGATAGCATAATCCAGTCCAAAATCCTCTGTAGTATTGAGCATATTGTCGCGGGTATTAATCGCCTCTCCGTGTCCGGTCAAATAAAAGATCTTCTTTTGCTGGGTACCTGTTGCCACCAATATGCCTGTTACGAATTCCTGCTCCTGGAAATTTGATACAGCTTGGAGGGTTTCTGTTTCTATTGACTCAAAGACTATGGTTGGATAGTCGACAACACCATATTTAACAGCCTGGGATCGGTTCAGTTCAGGATCTATAAACCTGTATGTGAAGTTCCCAGATCGTCTGGCGAATTCGTTTAGGAGATCTGCTGTCTGTTGGCGTTTCGCTTCCTCATTACTACGAGTAGTTACAAAAAATGCATTTGCTCTGACCGGCGTATCTAAATCTTTTAATATCTGGATGGTTTGAGGGGACAGAGTAAATACCCTGGTGGATGTTACATCGATCCTAGTCGGTGTCCTGTACATCAGAAAGTTTACAAGGAGTAGAATGACAAAGAAAGAGACTGTCATAATAGCAACGTTGGCACCGTATCGCCCTCGCCTTCCCGAGAGAAAGATTGCTATTGCCCTTGGTGACAGTATTATCGCCAGGAATATCAAAACCGTTCCCGCCAGTAATACCCAGAGAGCTAACCTAGCAAGTTCATCAAATGCTAGGTTTATCGCCCCACCAGCGATTACGGACAGGGTCCCGATCACCCCGCATACGATGCTCCAGAATGCAGGTGATTTGAAGGACGATAGAATTATACTGATGTATGAGTCGTCAGATTCGTTGGGTTGCATGTAATTACCGCCACCTGCGAGTTTCAAGAGATCTGATAGCTAGGAATAGGAAGATAGCCACTATACTCAGGAAGTACACTATATGGCTTGTGTCTATGATTCCTCTTACGAAGTCCGTAAGCCGGGTGTTCATGGATAATCCATTTAATATTTCGGCAGGAGTACCCTCAACTATGGCTGCTACTCGGTTAATGAAGGAGAAAAACAGCAATACCGCAGTTCCTAAAACAGCAGCGACTATTTGATTGCTGGACAGAGACGAGCCCAACATTCCAACAGCCAAAGCTGCTGCACCATATAGTATCAGTCCAATGTAGGAACTTAACACAGGGCCTGTATCTGGGTTGCCAAATACGTAGATGACTATTGTATAGTACGAGGTGAATGCGATTATTGCCAGCAACGCAAGCAAGCTAGCAATGTATTTTCCTAGAACGACCTCCCATTCTCTAACGGGTGACGTTAACAAGAGTTCTAAAGTACCTAGTTTTTGCTCTTCTGCAAGAAGCCTCATGGTTAATAACGGAGCAAGGAATATAAGAAAGAAGCTGGCCCATTCCACCAGGCCTCGTATACCTGCTTCGGCGAAGGGAAGGGTAATATCAAAAACGAAAAATACCCCGGTCAAAACTAGGAACATGGCGCCTACCACATATGCTGCAGGCAAAACAAAGTAGGCCTTTGTTTCTTTCCAAGTAATAGCGATCAAATTATTCATTATTATTTCACAACCTCAATCTTCATCCAGGGTTAAACGCAGGAATATTTCCTCCAAGCTCATGCCCAAAGTCTGAAGCTTTATGAGTTCCCAGTTGTTGTTGACTACCACCTTTGCAAGTTCGGCTCTTAGATCGAGGCCCAGAGTAACAGTGATGTGATATCGGTGATATGCGCCTCCTGCCACAGTAATCCGTTCAATTTCTTGGACTCCGTCCGTCCTCTCGAGTTCCTTAATAATCTCTACGTTAGGTCCTTTTACCTCGAGCTCGACTCTTTCAACTCCGGACAGTGTAGTACCTAGATTTGCTGGATCATCGATCGCAACTATTTGACCCTCATGGATGATGATAACTCTGTCACAGATCATGCTGACTTCTGGGAGTATGTGTGAGCTTAATATAAGTGTGTGGGCGTGGCCTAGATCCTTAATGAGTTGTCTGGTCTCTACCACCTGTATAGGGTCAATGCCGATTGTAGGTTCGTCCAACACCAATACGTCTGGTTCATGAAGGATTGCTTGTGCTATACCTACGCGTTGGCGAAATCCCTTTGACAGCTTATTTATAATTGATGCTCGGTATTCGTTTAGTCCACATAGTTCAATTACTTCCTCTGACCTTGTGGATATACTCTCTGATGACATCCCTCGGATGCGACCCATGAATGACAAATATTCAGATACATCCATATCTGTGTAAAGTGGGACGGTTTCGGGCAAATAACCGATATGCTTTCTAGCATCTAGAGATTGTTCCACTATGTCATAACCGGCGATCTCTACACTTCCACTGCTAGGTGGCAAAAATCCAGTCAGTATTTTCATAGTGGTAGATTTGCCAGCACCGTTTGGCCCGAGGAATCCAAGGATTTCTCCTTGCTCGACCGAAAAGCTGAGGTCTGTAATTGCCGGAAATGTTCCGAAGTACTTTGTTATGTTTTTTACTTCAATCAATCTAAGCCTTTGTTTGTGTCTTTAGATGACAATCGAACCTATATTATAATGCTGTTTCTAGCAATAATGTAATGCCACGTTCCTTCAGCGTCAGCGATTTTAAACCAAGACTTGAATAGCTTCAAGCTATTTCGAGGGTACAAAAACATCGACTTTTGGTGGTCTAATTGCTGGGGGGCATGATTAACTATGTTAACGGAGGGTTCATAAAATTGCAGCTTTTGATCGACGGGGTTTGTAAACCCGACGGGTTTTTGGCCAGCGAATCGAGGGTGCTGACGTTTCTTCAGTGTGTTCCCAATAACATTGGTATGACCGCTATATCTGAGCCCAAGGTCCACAGATATAGCGGGTCTAATCCTCTTGATTGGGGCCTGTCCGGGTTCGTGCTCATAGCTGAAAGTCATATAAGTGTGCATACGTTCCCGGATCGTAACCTCATTAACATTGACGTTTTTTCGTGCAAGAAATTTGATGTGGATAAGGTTATTGAGTACGCTATTCGTCTATTCTCCATAGATATAGTGACTACCAACATACTCGAACGTGGACTGGAATACATGGATGTGGAAGAAATAGAGTAAAATGCCGATCTCGAACAATGGAACATAGAAAACCGGACAAATAGGGTAAATCTCCGTCATGTATTATGATGCCGAAGAAGTGTTGCAGGGCTTGTCTTTAAGGTGGCCTTCATTCTTGAACGTTCCTCCATCGCAGGGTAAATTGGAGGACTGCTTATTTTGGGTTATACCAGTACCGTATGATTCCACTGCTTCGTTTCAGCCTGGGGCTCGGTTTGGACCGTCTGCGATCATTCAAGCTTCTCACGAGCTAGAGGACTGGGATGAACTTTTGAGTAAAGACTCCTCCGTAGTTGGAATATCAACACTACCAGCCTTAGAACCTATTGTTGATTCTCCTTCCAAATTTCTAGATGAGGTGTTTGATGTTGTGTCAATTGCCATGAAATATGAAAAATTGCCAGTGCTACTGGGAGGAGATCATTCTATTACTATTGGCTCAGTGCGGGCTATCGTCGAAAAATTTCCTGGTGTACAAGTGATTTATCTTGATGCTCACGCTGATTTTAGGGATTCATATATGGGGAGTAGATTTGGCCATGCGTCTGTTGCAAAGAGACTATCGGAATTCACTGAGGTGATTCATGTTGGTGTTAGATCTATAAGTGAGCGTGAATTGGCAGACATTCCAGACTACCCACGCACTTTTTTTGAGGCTCCTCGAGAAGGTATATTTGATCAAAATGCACTGGGAGAAATATTATCGGTACTTGGAGAAAACGTTTATATAACTATTGACTTAGATGTACTTGACCCTTCTCTTATGCCATCTGTGGGAAATCCCCAACCGGGTGGCTTATCGTGGAACGGGATAAACGACCTGCTGAGGGTTATTACGAGCAGGTCCGGGGTTGTAGGATTTGACGTTGTTGAACTTGCTCCGAATTTAGGCTATCCCCATGCATCTTTCACGGCGGCTAAGTTGGTTTACAGACTGATGGGCTATGTAACATGATTGATAGGTACTTGGCATGATATTATTTTATCAAAGGCATATTTACGACATATGACTGAAGATTTTGAACAAAAAATTGTATATCTAGACCACGCTGCTACGACTCCAATGCGTGCTGAGGTTTTGGAATCGATGTTGCCGTATCTAGGAGACCGGTTTGGGAATCCCTCAAGCCTATATACGCTTGCTCAAGAGTCCCGGCAAGCTGTGGATGAGTCTAGGGAAACGGTGGCGAGTATATTAAATGCCAGAGCTAGTGAAATAATATTCACCAGTGGCGGAACGGAGTCAGATAATGCCGCCATCAAGGGAGCTGCGATGGCTCTTAGGAACGTTGGAAATCACATCATAACTACTTCGATAGAGCATCACGCCGTATTGTACAGTTGCCAACAAATGGAACAGTTCGGATTTGATGTTACATATTTACCGGTTGATGAGTATGGAGCAGTAGATCCGGCATTGGTGTGTGCTTCTATTACGGATGAGACGATACTGGTCAGCGTTATGATGGCTAACAACGAAATAGGGACTATTCAGCCTATTAAGGAAATTGGTGAGTGTATAAGTACGATATGTAATAGAGAAGGACGAACAATACTGTTCCACACCGATGCGGTGCAGGCTGCGGGGCTTCTGGATATAGATACGAAGGATCTCAGAGTAGACCTCTTGAGCTTGTCAGCTCATAAGTTTTATGGGCCTCGGGGAGTTGGTGTGCTGTATGTGAAGAGAGGAACTCCTTTTGAGCCCCTATTGATGGGTGGTGGTCAGGAAGGTCAGAGACGTTCTGGTACGGAGAATGTTCCCGGTATAGTGGGTTTGGCTGCTGCTTTCAAGTTATCTGCGTCAGAGAAGGATGATAACTTGCGAAAAATTGGCAATCTGAGGGACATGGTGATAGAAGGCTTGAACGATAGCCTTGACGGTGTAATATTGAATGGTCATCCGGAGAATCGGTTAGCAAACAATATTAGTGTCTCGTTTGAAGGAATTGAAGGCGAACCAGTACTTGTTGGACTAGACTTCGCTGGTATTTGCGCTTCTAGTGGGAGCGCATGCTCTTCTGCATCCTTAGAGCCATCGCACGTGTTGTTGGCTATAGGGCGCTCTGCTGAGCTGGCTCAGGGTACTCTGAGAATATCACTTGGCCGGGACAATTCCGTTGAAGACGTTAAGTATCTTTTGTCCGTGCTCCCAGATTTGGTGAGAAAATTAAGAGAGATGCCTTCAATGTCGGGGGTCTAAAGAAGTAAAATAGAATCACTTTATGTTAGTTATTAGGTTGAAATGAATAAATTACTTAAATATAGGATTTGGAATGGTTTTCTTGTAGCCATGATTTTGGTTTTGGTCGCCGTGTCGTGCGGAGAGGATGAGACGGGACCAATGAAGCGGGGAAGAAATCTTGAAATTCACGCTGATATACCTGTAGTTGTGGATCAGGCTTATTATAGGGATGATAGCGGTGAATACAGGCTTTTAGTACCTTCGGCTTCTAATCGTCAGTTGGTTGTAGTAAATGTGACCGTAGTAAATCGAACCAGCACAGTTATTCCATTTAACGTAGACCCTGAGGCGGTTCAATTGGGAGACAGACGTGGTAAGCGGTACAATGCGGTGGATCCAGTGGAAAGATCCCGAGCATTGGGAGTAGCAATAGAGGATGAGATAGGGAGCAAGGATATCCACCCCCTACTTTGGGGAGATGTAGAGTTGGCCAGGAAATTTCAAGTGGCAGGCCACATAGCGTTCGATGTACCAAAGGGACTAATATTAGGAACGCTGTTTTGGGATGAAATTGAATATATACCAGTGGATTTCTTAGATTACTGGAAAAAGAGATAAAAACCGTTCCCCGGCATAAATTTTGGCAAATTATAATTTCTAAAGATGGAGGTATTGGTGTCTCAAACAGTGGAGTTAACAGATCAAAACTTTGACGAAGAGGTGTTGAAATCGGATTTGCCAGTATTAGTTGACTTTTGGGCAGATTGGTGCCAACCGTGCAAGGCTATTTCTCCCATTGTCCAGCAGATTGCCCGTGATTATGATGGGCGTATAAAAGTTGGAAAACTGGATGTTGACAGTAACGATATTACCTCAACTACGTATGGCATAAGGGGAATACCATCCCTGCTAATATTCTCTAATGGCAAACCAATGGATCAGGTGGTAGGGCTTGCACCTAAATCAGTCATATCCAAGAAGATTGATGGGGTATTGGAAGCAAGTGGTGGAGGTTGAAGGCTGGATTGTACCCGTATTCAATAACAGTAGAGCTTTCTGATTAACATGGGGGCGGATTAGGCCTGGTGGCCTTCGCGGACTTCAAATCCGTTGGCAGCAGTCCTTCGACTGGTGTGGTGGGTTCGACTCCCTCGCGCTCCCGCCAAAGCTAAAAGAGTCGATTCTTGATGATTAGTGGAGGCGGGTTTAATGGTGCCAAAAGTGGTGCCAACTAGGGCCTCATAACGTGCCTTCAGTTCCTGATT
>CAZRSW010000002.1:0-71034 GCA_964602845.1 uncultured Dehalococcoidia bacterium
AGCAACTGACTCTTAATCAGTAGGTTCTCGGTTCAAGTCCGAGGCGGGTCACCACGGGACATCCATGCCTCTTCAGGTATTCATAGCCAATTAATCAATAATGCCTTAAAGCTTAAAATTTGAAGTTTATTGACCTTAAGAGTCATTCTTTATATTTACTTTTTTTTCATATGATTTATGCAGAATAGTGGATTCTAAAATTACCTAAAATGAGGAGCAGAAATGGGATCAAAAATGTTAACTGGATCAATGTTGGTGTTTGGACCAATATTGGCGATTATTATGCTTTTTGTAGAGCCTGGTGGTACGGAAGATGAGGCCGCCTTCTCAGTTATTGTCCAAAGCTTGCTTGATAATTCTACACTTGGTGAAATTGCTTCAGTGGGCTGGCCTATCGCACTGCTGTCCACCACAATCGGAACCGCATACCTAGCTCGATCTATGCAAGGTGAGCAGAAGATTGGATCAGATCTTGCAGGACTTGCGTCGGTCTTAGCCTTCTTGTCAGCAGGGATTACTGCTGTCTCAACCGGTCTTGCAATGGTTGTTTTTTCCAGCAGTTGGACCGACCAAGGTGGTGACGCCGCAAATGCAGTTGCGATTAGTGAAGCTTTGGGCAGAGGTATGATGATGTTTATGGGGGCAGCCATCCTATTACTAGGGATAGCAATATTTAGACAAAAAAACTTGAACCATATAGCGGGGGCAGTCACAGGACTATTTGGAGCATTACTTTTTGGAGGATGGATCATTCCTGGTTCAAATGACGTCCTCGGCATGATAGGGTTCATTGGTTTCTTGGGTTGGCCTATCATGACAATAGTACTTGGTATCCTCACGATCAGGCAGGCAAGATCAGAGTAAGAGCTCCAGATTCATTAAATAAGTTTAATTGCCAAAGAACTCCCATTTTTTAAAATACAGAATCAATTTTGTTTTTTCATAAACCACGTGTGGATCATTGAACTCACATTTACTTCGAATGATCCACACTTTGCATAGGGTTAAACCCGGCCGGCCGGTTCAAGTCCGAGACGGACCACCATTAAGGGTGATATATAACCATTTTCAATTCTGTCATTTCCTCAACCGCATACTTAGGCCCTTCCTTCCCCATCCCACTCTCCTTAAGACCACCATATGGCATCAAATCGGCTCTCCATTGAGGACCCGAGTTAATCATTAAATTACCCGAATCTACCTCTCGAGCAAATTTCATGGCCCAGTCAATGTTCTGGGTAAAAATAGCTGCACTAAGCCCATAGTTTGAATCATTAGCCAGTGCAATTGCCTCTTCAATATCTGATGATGGTGTAACTGCAACAGCAGGTCCGAATAGCTCATCACAAGATATTCGCATATCAGGTTTAACATCAGCTAGGACAGTGGGTGAATGTAACGCACCTTCATAGTCACCGCCAATTACAGTCCTTGCGCCACCCGCAACAGCTTCCTTAACCCATTCGTTTACTCTGGCAGCATCTTGAGGCCTAACCATCGGACCCATCTTCACTCCCTCATCCATGGGATCGCCCGTGCTGATATTCTTGACGCCCTCAGTCAAAGCGTCTATGTAATCACCATATATCCTTCTATCAGTTATTATTCTCTGAGCTGAAATGCAAACCTGTCCCGCATTGGAGAAACCACTGGAAATCGTTCCTGCGACCACCTTTTCAATATCAGCGTCTGCCATTACTATAAGGGGCGAATTTGATCCCAACTCCATGGTTACTTTTTTTAGACCAGCAGTTTTACATATATGTTCTCCGACATCCCTACTACCAGTGAAGGTAACCTTACGCACCCTGGGATCTCCTACTAGGGCATCACCTATAGCAGCACCAGAGCCCGTAATGCATTGGACAGCATCAGGCGGAAATCCAGCTTCAATTAATATTTCTGTCAATTTAAGTGCTGACAAAGGAGTATCAGATGCTGGCTTGATAATAACAGCATTCCCAGCCGCCAAAGCAGGCCCAACCTTGTGAGAAACCAGATTTAAGGGAAAATTGAAAGGTGCTATCGCCGCAACAATGCCGCATGGCACACGCAAAGTAAATCCAAGTTGCCCTGTCCATGTCGGAGCGCCATCCAATGGTATTACTTCCCCCGAAATGCGTTTTGCCTCCTCCGCGGCCCCAGTCATTGTTTGTATGGCCCTTTGAGCTTCCCCAACACCCTCTGAAATTATCTTTCCTTCCTCCATAGTTATTATCTTGCCCAGGTCATATTCTCTTTCTTTCATCAAGCTGACCGCTTTCATCAACCGTTCATATCGTTCATACCCGGACATCTTTGCCATCACCTTTGCGCCTCTTTCGGCGCTGGCAATGGCACATAAAACATCATCTACACTAGCTTTCGGCACAGTATCAAATATTTCCCCATCAAAAGGATTCACAACATTGATTTTTTCTTCCCGATCAACCCAGTTGCCATCTAAAAACATCTTCATTTAAGAGTCTCTCCTCAAATCGTATTAATTAAACTAGCCTCAATACTACACCACGAAACCGGCGAATCGATCACACCAAAACTGGTATCGGGCTCATGATAGTCAGCATGGATTACAAACAGTTAAAATATCGCCTTCGGCCCAAGAACGTCTCGAATCAACAATCGACTTTTTTGGCTTGATCGCACTTTTTGATCCAATATCTCAGCATTGCCCCACCTTTCCAATATATTGCTAACCAGTTCCTGCTCTTGACGAATATACTTCGGTTGACCTGCCAGATTTTCAAATTCACCCGGATCACTCTTGAGATCATAGAGTTCGATATCTGATGATTCCCCAGTGGACTCCCCATAACTGTAACAGAGCTTAAACGCGCCCTTTCTAATCATTGCCCTCGGCCTATCGGTCCCATGGGCTAAATGTTCTGAAAAAGCCTCCCCTCTGATAGTTGGATCTTGTCCAGTCATAAGAGGAACCAAAGATTCTCCATCCAGTTCCATCAAATTGATTACTTCTGCAGAAACTCCCGCAAGGTCGAGTATAGTGGCGGTAGTATCTACAAGAGATACAGGAACCTCATGACGGGTGGCCCGAGTCAACGCTTTTGGCCAACTTATCTGTAAGGGAACCCTCACCGATTGTTCATAAAAATTCATCTTCCTCCACAGTCCGTGTTCCCCCAAGGATTCTCCGTGATCCGAGGTGTGTATAACAACAGTGTTTTCTAGCAGACCCTGCTCTTCCAATGTTTGTAAAAGCCGACCGATCTTATCGTCAAGAAAGGTAATTAATCCGTAATACGCAGCCCTCGCACGACGAATTTCATCTTCTGAATACCCATCAAAGTTCAAAGCTTGTCTTATTCTTCGTGCCGCATCAGGGAGATTTTCAAGATGCCCCGGAGGGTTCATGGGTAAGTCGGCGTGTTCAGGGTAATACATGGAAAAATACGGTTCCGGGACTACAAATGGAAAGTGTGGTGCAACAAATCCCACACATAGAGCCCAGGGATTAGCTTTCCTATCCTCTGATCGCAGATACTCCAAAGCCCTTTCTTCTATTAAATTATCAGCATCTATCATCGTGGTTGACCCGGCACCTGCCTCTTGCACAACTGGCCATCGTTCCGATGCCGTTGGAACACCATCCTCCCAGGGAAATATAGGATGATTACCGCCAGATTCAAGGTTAAGGGCAGCTCGATCCTCTTCTGGGGGATCCCCGTGGGGATCGAAAGCCAACTGATCTTGGAAACCGTGAAGTTTATCTGGTCCAATCAGGTGCATTTTACCCGACAGGGCACAATCATACCCCGCCGACCTGAGAGCATAAGGCCAGGTCATCACATCAGAAGGAAGAGGGGTGGCGTTATCCCACCCTTCACAATGCGACACCTGTTTTCCCGTCATAAAAGATAGCCTGGAGGGAACACATATCGGTGCATTACAGTAGGCTGCGTCAAAAACATTGCCATCGCGAGCGAGCCTATCCATGTTTGGAGTTTTTACAAAAGGATGTCCGTAGGTACTAGACCACATCGGGGCGTGTTCGTCAGACATAATGACAAGAAAATTTGGTTTTTCACTCCTGTAATTCGACATTTTTTCTCCTATTTCCTTCTGCTAACTCCAATATTTCGGGGACCACATTGTAGTCTATAGAACATCTCCATGTTCTACGTGTCTGATCTCGATAATGCTTCCAGGTCAAGTAGAACAAGCGTAACCCATGAGAAACCATGGGCATAATGACGATTCGTTTTAACTAAATCAAGGGTATATGAGTCATGATGTACTCTAGCGTCTTGTTTGACTCGTTCACACTGATGTCAATGCTGTGACGGCTCTTCTCTGCTCCGCAGGGAAGGTAGACGGAAAAGGGGCATATGCTTTCCGTCTTTTTTAGATTACAATTGATACCCGCACGCAAACCATTTACATAGGAAATATAATGCCCTCAGTCGTAATTTCAACAGAAAATTTGCACAAGTTTTACGGAACTAGAGATCAAAAAGTACATGCATTGAGAGGGCTAGATTTATCAATCGAAGAAGGCGATATAGTCGGTGTCATGGGGCCCAGTGGATGCGGGAAAACCACCCTACTTAACTGTCTATCCGGCCTAGACTCAATTGATGATGGAAATATCCTGATACAGGGTAGAACATTAACAGATTTAAATGATGATCAATTGAGCGAATTGAGAGCGAAGAAAATGGGTTTCGTCTTTCAAACCTACAACTTACTCCCTGTATTGTCCGCTGTAGAAAATGTTGAGTTACCTCTTCTAGTTTCAGGGTTTTCAGGCAAAGATGCCAGGATCAAGGCCATAGAAAAATTATCGGAAGTTGAACTGGAAGACTGGCAACATCATTTGCCCGGTGAATTATCCGGGGGCCAAAGACAAAGAGTTACCCTGGCCAGGGCACTTGTAAATGATCCAGCCATCGTTTGGGCGGATGAACCCACCGGGAACCTGGATAGCGAGAATGAAAAACTCATTATGGATCTATTAACCGACTTGAACAGAATTAATAATCAAACATTTGTCATCGTCACCCATTCCGAATATGTCGGTGGACGAACAAACAGGATAATTCAGATGAAAGATGGGGAAATAGTTTAACCAGTGTCGAAAGTTTTTGGGCTGCCTACAACAGAATTGGCTATAGCGATGACATCTCTCTTGGTCATAATATTCGCCATTATTGCAATTAGTGCCACAAGAAGATTTATCTTAGTAAAAATGGGCACCAGGAACATCCCCAGACGAAAGGGTCAAAGTATTCTCATTGTGATTGGGCTTATGCTAAGCTCTGCCATTATTGCAACTTCTCTGGGTATTGGAGATACCGTCAGACATTCCATACGGTCAGTAGCTTTTGATTTCCTTGGACCAACTGATGAGGTGATTACGGGCCCCGGCAAGCAACTTTTTGGCGAAGAATACTTTGACTACTCTGAATTCGAAACCATCAAGCAATTGGCTGCAAGTAACCCCGACATAGATGGTCTCTTACCATTGCTTGAAATTAGTCTACCAGCTGCAAATGACAATCTTGAATTAGCTGAGAGCAATATGAGAGTCAGGGGAATAGACAGTAAGTATTCTGATGATTTCGACAAATTAGAAACTTTAGATGGAAAGACCGTATCCGTAAATGATCTTGCGCCAAAGCAAATATATATAAACGCTGATGCTAGTGAAATATTAAAAATAAGTCGTGGCGAAGATGTCAGTATATACACACGATCCGGGAAATCGGAATTTGAAATACTAGACGTACTGAAGAACGGAGGTTTGGCAGGAGGTGGGAGAAATCCCTACATCTTGTTTGATCTGAATTCTCTGCAAAAATTGCTCGACAAAGAAGCAAAGATCACTGAAATCGCTGTCTCGAATAATGGGTCCGGGGAAAAATCACTGGAACTTTCGGAAGATGTTACTAAATTCTTAAGGTCTCAACTGGCCAATACAGACGTGATATCGGAAATATTTGGGATCCTACAAGGTAATGGCATACCTGACTTGTTATCGGAGGAGGCTAGAAACCTTCAACAAACGGACAAGGAATCCTCTGAAACACTTGGTCAAATAGCTGAAAATTTGAAGTCCAACAATTTTGATGTCGATTTCATAACGGATATAAGCGACTATCGAATTCAATTAATGGTATTAGGAACGCTGGATCAATCCGGATTAGTGGAAGACCTCGTTAAGGTATCAATGCTTTCATCTTCACTTCAGACCCTCCGAGTTGACGACGAAAAATATCGTAGCGTCAAACTAGCCGAGACTGTAGCCACTGGAGTGACTACCATTTTTTCCATATTTGGTTCATTCTCAATTATGGTTGGGATGTTACTTATTTTCCTGGTATTCGTACTGCTGGCTGCAGCAAGGTCAACAGAACTTGGGATGGCAAGAGCGGTGGGATTGAAGAGAAGAGACTTAGTACAATTGTTCACATATGAAGGAACAGTCTATTCTTTCTTAGCGGCGATAGCAGGAACTTTAATAGGCGTAAGCTTGAGCTTCGGCCTGGTATTTATCCTCAGGGATTTGATAGATACAGACAACTTCACCATCGTTCCACACTATTCGTTGATATCACTGTTAATTGCCTTTTCCAGCGGACTAATATTAACTTTCATTACTGTGGTCTTTTCAGCATATCGAGCAAGCAATCTGAACATAGTTGTAGCAATTAGAGGCCTCAAGGATGAATTTGTAAAGAAAGCCCCTGAAACGATGCGACATAGAATATTAGACTTTTCTTGGAATCTCATATTCCCTGTAAAACAGATGGTCTCGATTGTTACTGAAAGGGGAAATAGGACAAAAAGTATTATATTTCTGTTGCTATCGCCAATCGCATGGCCCATAAATATTTTAACTTCATTGTTTAAATTATTTGGAAAACACTCGTACATTATCCTCGGGATTTTCTCCATATCGTTATTGATCCTAGGGCTACAAACTGAAACTGGGGCAAGCTTCTTTCTCGGGCTAACTGGTACTGTGCTGGCTTTCGCCTTATCTATAAGATTCTTGGCCTCAAAACTAACCAATAACCCTGAAACAATAAATCAGATAGGAGGTACTTTAGAGGGAGGGCTTGTGCTATTAGCCAATTCCTTACCTTTCGACTTCTTCGAACCTTTGACAGGCGAATTATCTGAACCTGGGCCTTGGTTCTGGCCTTTAGGAGGTGGGATATCCACTGCAGCAGCGGTTTGGCTATTAATGTGTAATACCAGGATCTTGATATTCTTACTGAACCTAATACTATCTAGATTCTCTGGTTTAAGAGCAGTAACAAAGACAGCTATAAGCTACCCTATGGCTGCAAAATTCAGAACAGGTTTGACTGTAGCAATGTTCGCACTAATCATATTTACACTTATGATTTTTTCAGTTCTGAATGGCTTGCAAAACATAACTTCAGAGGAACCGGAAAGGGTAACTGGAGGGTTTGATATAAAGGCAACTATAAGCCCTGATCTGCCTATTTCCGGAGACATAAAGGATTCCTTGAATATGTCTGATATCTCCATTGTAGCAGGAACAGCCGACATACCTGTGGAAGTAAAGGAATTTGATGGGGATAACAAGACATATAAGAGATCTAAGCTTATATCTCTAGAGGATGATTTCATCGAAGCTACTCAATGGCGAATGGCTCATTTTGATACACAATATGGAGAAACTGATAAAGATGTATGGAAAGCATTGGTTGATAATCCACAATTGGTTATCGCCAGTGCTTCCATCATTCCCTCTGAGGATCCATTCGGTCCTCCAAATAGAAGCTTCCAAACGTCTCTTTTAGACCCTGGAGACCCAAAAGAGATGAACTCTTTTACCGTAGAAATGAGGAAAAGAAGAAGTTCATTAGAACCTGAAAAACTGATAGTGATCGGTATAGTCGAACGACTCGCATCAGGAACGGGTTGGGATGGAAATGCAGCCACATTTTACTCTGGCAAATCCTTGATGCCAAAGGTAGCAGGTGAGGAAGTCCCTATTGACACCTTCTATTTTTCATTAAAGGATCCAGACACAGCCTCTGACTATTCGCAGAAGCTAGAAAATATCTTCCTTCAAAATGGCTTGAATGCAGAGAGTCTATTAGCCAGTCTAGAAGAGGAGAGAGCAACTAGCAATGCATTTAATAAACTTTTCCAGGGATTCAGCGGACTGGGGCTAATCGTCGGAGTCGCCGCTATAGGTGTGTTGTCTGTACGGGCGGTGGTAGAACGAAGACAATCCATAGGGGTGCTAAGAGCGATAGGTTTTCGATCAGGGATGATAAGGGCTCAATTCTTAATCGAATCTTCCTTTATAACACTGCTCGGCATCGTTGTAGGTATATGTCTTGGCATTTTACAATCTTGGTTAATTTTCCTGGAAATTTCCAAGGAACTTGAAGGAGCAAAATTCGTTGTCCCAATAGGGGACGTAGCAGTTTTAATTGTGGTAACCATTGTTGCTTCCATACTCGCTAGTGTTCTACCAGCCAACGAAGCTAGTAAAACTTATCCCGCAGAAGCACTAAGATACGAATAATCTGTAACAAGATCTACATTGCGCAGCCTCATTCAACCGAAAAAAGCAACCTGCTTTAGGAGCTGTGAATTGCTGAGTTCTGGATTCATAAACCCACCCGTCGTTAACATATACGGAGAGGAAAAAGTTCCTCAGGTTCCATTAGTCTCGGTAGTAGCTTTTGGTCAATACAGAAATCAATAAACACCTTTATGCCTTCCCTATCTCCCCCTAAGCCATAAGGCAAAGGATCTGATGAAACAATATCCCGCATGCGCAGTACATCCAGGTCGTCCGTCGTTAAAGGATGCTTGGTTTCTAAAGACTGAAGATAAGATTCCTTTGCATCATTAAAAACTCGATATATCTCTTGGACTAATGAATCGCCACATTCTAAAAGCGTGTCTTTTACAACCAGTACGTGACTTATAGGATAAATCATTGTTTTTCCAAACCAGGTAGCGTCTAACTCAGAATGATCCGGAAAAAGTGGCCGGGTTCGTTGATGATCAAGGTTACCTGCCCCAATTACAGCATCAACTTCTCCCGAAAGGAGCATCTTCTCCAAATCAACCGTTGGCGATGACACAACATTAGATGGAGCCTTAAATTCAACGACGTGTTCATCACCAGAAAGAACCCAAGTGATTGAGTCTAGGTCCACGCCATATTCAGTCTTCAGGATTCCTCTAGTCCAGACTCCTGGAGTGAAGGTATAACTCCTGATTCCAATTCTTTTACCCTCAAGTTCTTTCGGGGATTCGAAAGATGATTCAGCACGGCATGAGACAGACCGGTGATAGAAGCTCCTCGTCAGAAATATGGGTAAAGCCGTGAAGGGCTTTTCAAAATATTTAGAGACAATATAAGTTGCAAAGGCCATTTCTGCCACATCAAATTCCAAGTCTCTTACCATCCTGCGAAATATCATGGGTACAGGTGATATTTCCACGTGATCCATAGTGAACCTCGGAGAATGGGCCGTGTTGTCTTTTAGCGAAACTGTGTGCCCATATGTACCAATGGCAGTTCTTAGATTTTTGGCTTCCAAGTTACTTCCTTCAAATTCTTGCTTTCAAAATTCAATCAGATCCTCTACGTACCTGTGATAGTTTAATTTTTTCTAGTACTTCTGTTGCTGACTTTAAGGTAACCTGGATATCCGATTCAGAATGAACTTCTGATAAAAACCAGATTCCTCGAGAATTGATCCTAACACCTTTTCCCATCATGCCTGATACAAATCTTTCATACTTGTCTTGCTCTACATTTTCTATATGGCTTCGATAATCATAAACTTCCTTGCCCCTGGTAAAACTTACGGCAAAAACAGCACCTGGACCCTGAACAAGCATTCCAAGATCTAATTCGGAATTTATTTCTTTTAATCCATGCATTAGTGATTCTCCCAATTCAGTCAGACGCTTGTTAGTCTGGATCGATTCATCAGACAAATGCTGCATGGATGCTCGAGTTGCTGCCATGGACATCACATTCGCATTCAGCGTTCCTCCATGCATAACCCTCCCAGCACCGATCATGGACATCACCTCTTTGCGTCCAGTCAACATTGATACGGGAAAACCACCAGCAACAGCTTTAGCATAGGTTGCTAAATCAGGTAAAACATCGAAATATGATTGTGCGCCCCCAGAACTTATCCTAAATCCTGTTATAACTTCATCAAACACAAGAAGGGAGCCGTTCTTAACACACTCTCTTTTTAGATGGTTAAGATAACCATCTTTTGGCATTATGCAGTTAGTGTTGCACATGATTGGCTCAGTGATAACAGCAGCAATTTCTGAGCCCAACTTTGCAAATACATCGGTGATAACATCGAAATCGTTCCAAGGTAATATGATTATGCCTGATTCCGCTGATTCTGCCATGCCTTCAGTCATTGGAGCTGTCTCTACTATACCCGTGTGGGATTTTTCTCGAATGGGAGCTGCTGTGTTGAAGAATAGGCTGTCAGACCAACCGTGGTAATGCCCTTCAAATTTAATAATCTTATTTCTCTGAGTGTAAGCTCTTGCAAGCCTAAACGCTGCTTCAACAGATTCTGTTCCAGAACTTGCGAACCGCACCAAGTCGGCATTAGGAACAAGTTGTTTCACCATCTCTGCGGCCTCCACTTCCAACAGATGTTGGCCCGCAAATAATTGTCCTTTAGCTGAAGCCTCTAGCACAGCATCTAACAAGAATTTTGGAGAATGTCCAAAAATCATTGGACCTTGACCTAAAACGTAATCAATATATTCGTTTCCATCAACATCAAAAATTCTTGCTCCTTTAGCCTTTTCGTAAAATAAAGGGTGAGGAGACTCCGATAGCCGAACATTTGAATTGACTCCACCTGAAAGGGAATTTAGCGCTCGGTTATAGAGTTTGGCACTTGTTTCTAAAGAATAGTCTGAATTCAAATTATTCCACCTATGAGGATGCTTACCTGGATCTAACTCCGAATCATAGCAGGTTGCTGAACACTTATAATAAATGAGCTTAGCAACAAGCATTTGAGGTGCGACAACAAATGAAATTAGCGCTGTTAGGAATTTATCACGAAACTAATACCTTCTCGAGAGTGTCAGCGGATTACAAGGCATTCGAGATTTACAGGTATTCACAAATTAGGGATGAATATCTAGATTCACAGACGACAAATGCTGGGTTCCTGCAAATTTCTGAGGAAGAAGATATAGATGTTGTGCCACTTATCTTCGCAATTACCGGCCCAATAGGCACAATCACGGCTGAGGCGTTTGATTTACTTACTAAGGAGATGATGTCTTTACTAACGCAGAATGGTCCTTGGGACGGGATATTACTTTCACTTCATGGTGCGGCCGTTTCAGAAGATTATCCGGACGCGGACGGCGAGATAACCAAACGGGTGAGGAATCTCGTCGGGCCGGAGGTAGTAGTAGGACTGAGCTTAGATATGCACGCCAATATTTCTCAAGAAATGGCCGACAATGTTAACGTCATTACAGTTTACAGGACCAACCCCCACCTAGATCCCAAAATTAGGGCATTTGAGTGTGCCGAATTAGTAGCGAAAACCGTGAAAGGAGAAATCAATCCGGTCGTGTGGTTGGAAACACCGCCAATGTTAATCAACATCGTAAAACAATTTACAGATGAAGAACCCATGAAATCTATAATGGACAATCTCCAGAAGACGCTCTATTCACCAAAAATTCTCCACGGGAGTGTGGCGGAAGGATATCCTTATGCCGACGTGGAAGAAATGGGAATGTCGTTTATATCAATAGCCGATGGCGATTTATCCTCTGCTAAACAGGCCTCAAAATGGATGGCAGAAAAAGCTTGGCACCTCAGAGAAAATTTTATTGGGGATACTCCCTCGCCAGAAGAGGCACTTTCCTATGCCGATAAGAATTACACAGGAATATCAGAGGGGCCATACGTCCTAATGGATGTGGGAGACAATATTGGTGCTGGTAGTAGCGCAGACTCCACTCATATGCTTAACGCCGCCGTAAAACTTGGAATAAGGGGTTACTTGCAAACTTTGTGCGATCCTGATTCCGTTAGTTTATGTGAGTCTGCCGGAATGGGATCAACCTTAACCGTAAGCGTAGGAGGTAAAACAGACAACATGCATGGAGAACCCATAACGGTTAAAGGGATTGTGCGAACACTCTCTGACGGAAAATTTGAGGATGCTCGACCTACTCATGGTGGGTTTAAATATTTTGATGGGGGACCAACAGCTGTTCTGGATACCGAAAACGGGCATACGTTGATTCTCACTAGTTTAAGATGTGGGAACACAAGTAGAGAACAAATGTATTCCGTTGGTGTTAGCCCGGAAGAATATCGAGTGGTCGTAGCAAAAGGTGTAGTTTCGCCCAGGCCAGCATACCAACCAATTGCGAAAGAGATCATATTAGTAAATACTCCGGGTGTAACCACCTCTGACTTGACCTTTTTCAACTACCATAGACGCCGCCTCAATTTGTACCCGTTTGATCCTACCGTGAGCTACAACACGAAGTAATTATTTGCCCATCTGCAATATAAGTTAACGCTAATCATTCAACGATTAACAGTGACCGAAAATTTATGGCGTTAACTAACTCCCATGTCGTAATTTACGATAATATAGCTACGAATGACTTTCACAGATTAATCCGTAGGTAAATTGATAACATAAAGATCAGGCGTCCGTCCCTGTGGGAAATTGATGTAGTTAAAGAAGACAAAACCCTAATCGGTTGATTTGGATTGAGTCGATCCACCAGATTCAATTTGGACTATAAGTTGAGGAATAAAATGAGATTGCAAGGCAAGGTAGCACTCATTACGGGTGCAGCCAATGGTATGAAAGGTAAACTGATGGGTTTCGGCGGATCCTGTGCCTGGAAATTCGTTGACGAAGGTGCAAGGGTCATGCTCGCCGATATAGATGAACAGTCTGGGGAGAAGACCGTTAAGGAACTAACCGATGCCGGCAATGAAGCCAGCTTTGTCCCGTTGGATGTGACAAATGAATCAAGTTGGATAGGCGCGATCAACCATACTATTGCCATGTTTGGGAAAATAGATATTTTAGTTAACAGCGCAGGCACGGCCTCAACCAAGACCCTGGAAGACACTACTGAAAAGGATTGGGATGGACAGATGGACGTTCATGCGAAAGGGTCTTTCCTAGGCATCAAACATGTGGTGCCACACATGAAGAATATAGGAGCCGGATCTATCGTGAACGTATCCTCTATAAACGGCCTTGTAGGCAGCCCTACCTCGACTGCATATCATGCGGCAAAAGGCGCTGTACGGCTTTTAACGAAATCAGCTGCAATCCAGTACGCCAGCTTTGGGATCAGGGTCAATTCCGTCCATCCTGGTTATGCTGACACCCCCATGACTGAACCAATATTTAATAAAAAGGCTCTTGAATCACGTCTAAACAGAGTCCCTATGGGTAGACTAGGTACGGCTGATGAAATTGCCATGGGAATCCTTTACCTGGCATCGGATGAGTCTTCGTTCATAACTGGATCAGAGCTTGTCATAGACGGCGGCATGACGGCACAGTGACACAAATTAATTGGATCTAAGTCCAAAGACGATGAGCAGATATGCGTTTATGGCTCACGGGGTGCAGTTGGTTACTCGAAAATATTTTAGGGAGGTAATGTAAATGGGCATGAAAGATAGAACCCCAACTTCAGTTGAAGAATATTTAGAATACAGAATACGTTTCAGTAACTGGGATAGATGGGGTGCCGACGACCAATTTGGCACTCTAAACCACATCGATCATCACATAACAAAGCATGCTCTAAACTTGGTTGAAACTGGTCGCACGGTATCATGCGCCAATCCAATAGCTACGGAAACAATGGTCCCTGATCTAGGACGAAATGACAAGCCAGCAGATCATCACATGTCGGTCAGTAACATAGGGGCGAGCGACTATATTGGAATTGCTTACCACGGCTTCGTTAACACACACATAGACTCTTTGTGTCATTTCTTCACCAACTCTGTTGACGAGGATGGAAGACTCTACAACAATCGGGATCCTGCGTTAATAACTGATCAGGGTGCTTTAACCAACTCTGTTGAAAACTGGAAAAACGGGATCGTCACCAGAGGTGTACTCTATGATATACCCAAGCTGAGAAACGTTGACTACGTTGAGTTTCGTGACCCCGTTCAAGGTTGGGAACTGGAAGACTGGGCGAACTCTGTAAACGTTAAACAGCGAGATGGTGATGTGGTATTGATCAGGTCTGGACACGACCAATACTGGGACGCCAGAGGCAATGCAGACCCCGGACACTCTCTTGAAACACCTGGGAACGCACCATCCATCATAGAGTATCTATATAATACAAATGCGGCAATTTTGGGCTGGGATCTACAAGAAGCCGCGCACAAACCAGTGCAATATCCTGCAGGCTACCCCATTCATCAACTCGTAATACCATACATGGGTATGCCCATTTTAGATAATGTCAATATGGAAGATCTCGCCAGCGCATGTGCTGAATTAGGCAGGTACGAATTCCTGATATTCATCGCCCCACTGTTTATACAAGGGGGAACCGGTTCGCCAGTCAACCCTATAGTAGTTTTTTAGGAGATATGTCTAACTAAGAGACAGTGCTTTTATAAATTATTATTCGCAACACATGCACTTAGCCAAAAGTGAAGAACCAGATCGCGCGGAAAGGGGCTATGGCCGTGCCAGCCTAGCCCTTTTCAAGATCTAACTTGAAATCTTCCAACTAAGCTTTCTTAAATAGATTCAACCCCAGCGTGATTGACCAGATCGAGAACACTACATAGCTTATCGGCGTCAATATAAAGGTCGCCTCCCAACTCGAAGCATCTAGTAAGTTGACGAATCCAACGACGATGTTTATAGCCGCTAACAAAGCAACGATCAATGCAAATATTCTATGTAACCCATCTCGATTAGACGAAACCGACAGTGCAATCAAGGTTATTCCGATCGCCCACAACAGGCCCATATAACTTTGAATTGATCCTGCGACTAAATTCAAAATTGATTCATAGCCATCGGTCACTGTGATCGAACTACTTTCGAGATTAACACCAGCTCCTAATGAAATTGCCACTACGATCCCTAAGATGCCAAATATCGCTCCCAGTAAACCTAAACGAAAGAGTGCCTCATTTTTCCCGTTCTCCTTTATATCATTACCCAAGACCATCAACCCATAAAGGAAAAATATGAGAGATACGCCTGGTAACAAACCCAGGAAACCCTCAAATTTCGATTGTCTAGTAAAATCGGTGAAATCAGTCGGTTCGGCAGAACCAGCATCCCCAAGAGCTACGAATATTATGAGAAAGAGTAATGTGGCAAGTCCAGGGCCTATGATAAGGCCGAGTCCTCCAAGTCTATTAGCCGATATATTGCCCATATAAAACTCCTTTATTACGCTACGGTGGATCAAAGACTAGTATCTCCTTCAACACCTAATTTGCAGAGGATACACTTTAGGCCTGTGCCAGCCACTGTGTCACGCAAAAACAAGAGTATTGTTTGACGAATTTATTTAATGCGTTTCATATCACTAGTGGATCAATTTTACGCTCCGAATCTACACTCTCACGAACCCACTGATCACTGTATGTTAAGGATCCCTTTTCCCCAACATCTACGCAAACCGTGGTGTAGACTTGGCACAGGTGCAGTTAATTTTT
This sequence comes from uncultured Dehalococcoidia bacterium, assembly GCA_964602845.1. Classification (GTDB taxonomy): domain Bacteria; phylum Chloroflexota; class Dehalococcoidia; order Lucifugimonadales; family UBA826; genus CAZRSW01. Next base: position 15,722 of record CAZRSW010000002.1, read on the forward strand.
TCTACAGGACATAGACATCTTGGCCAATCACAAAAATACAGCCTTAATAACAGGAGGGTCTCGGGGAATCGGGAAAGCTATTGCAATCGAATTTGCAACACATGATATTGACGTCATAATAACTGGGCGAAATGTGGAACGTCTCGCCAGTACAATCAGGATATTAGAACACCACAATATCAACTCCCATTACATTGATGCCGATATAGGCCAAGAGGCTGGAACAGAGAGAATATGTGAGTTTATTGTCAAGAATGGGCTCGAAGTAAATATACTAGTCAACAACGCAGCCGTAATTCATCCAAGGATGCCCCTAATGGAACTGCCTATGGACAACTGGGAAGAGGCCATTAATGTGAACCTGATTGGAGCCGTGAGATTAACGAAAATGCTACTGCCTGATATGGTTACAAGAAGGTGGGGGAAAATTGTCAATATTTCTTCAATTGGCGGAAGAAAGGGTACCGCAGGAAGAAGCGCGTACAGAGCAACAAAAGCCGCATTGATAAGCTTCACGGAATCATTGGCATCCGAGGTCAAGGGTTATGGAATCGACGTAAACTGTATATGCCCAGGCAGAGTCGCGACAGAGGGTTATGCTGAGGCATTCGGAGAGGAAGATATGCAACGTTACAGCATGATGGATCCATCAGAAATTGCGACTCTATGTCATTTCCTGGTAGGGCCTCGGGCTTCGGCTATCACAGGTGCAGTTATTGACGCCTTCGGACCGTCAAACCCTCTATTTAATGCCAACCCATGAGCTAAAACTCTACCCATGCATGGCATATGATATTTCTCTGGGGGCAGTACAACCATCCAAAGGCTACATCATTAAGGAATACAACCTAACTAATGACTTCCATTTATGATATCTCCGATAGATTCGTCGACAATTTATCATCGCTTAACCCTATCTTAGCTTCATCGTTAGGAATAACCGGGTATGAAGCAGAGTTAGGAGACTTTACTCCCGAAGGTTCAAAAAGAAACGCCGAGCTTGTGAAAAACACCTTACGGGAGCTAGAGCCCCAATCCCCACTTACTCACAGAGATAAAATCGCCAAAGAGGTTATGGTTGAACAACTAAGTATCGACCTAGCTTTGTATGAAATGGGCGAACATTACCGCGATTTGAATATCATGCACAGTCCTCTCCAAAGCGTTCGAATGGTTTTCGACCAAATGCCAAGAACAACAGAACATGAGTGGGAAAACATTGCAGAAAGGCTTAAGGGAATTCCTGCCGCCCTCAACGACTACAAGAAAACTTTATCAGATGGAGTAAGTCGAGGTCTCGTTTCCACTGTGCGCCAAGTCACCGGATGCGCTGAACAAGCTCAAACCTGGTCGGGAAGTAATAATCAAGCATCTTTTTTCTCGACACTAATAAAAGATTTCAGCCTCTCAGACATCAAGTCAAACGCCCTTACTAAAGATCTGCAATCCGGGATAAGAGTTGCTGAAGAAGCATACAGGAGTATGTCTGAATATCTACTGGCCGACTACCTTCCTAATGCAAATAAACGTGATGGCGTTGGACCCGAACGATATACAGTAATGGCAGAAAGATACAACGGGATTCTATTGGATCTGCCACAAACCTACGAATGGGGTTGGGAACAATTGCAATGGGTTGACAAAGAAATGGCTCGTACGGCTAATAAAATACTCCCAGGTGAACACCTATCAGACGTAATAGAACTTCTCGAATCAGACCCAGAAAGAGCCATTCATGGGGTAGCCAATTTCCAACGGTGGATGCAGGAATTACAGGATGAAACCATCAAAACATTAAATCACAAACACTTTGAGATTGCTGAACCAGTAAAAAAGATCGAAGCGATGATCGCTCCTGCTGGAGGAGCATTAGCCATGTATTATACTCGACCATCAGCAGATTTCAGCAGGCCCGGACGTACATGGTATCCAACCGGAGGCAAGACCCGCTTCCCCATATGGGGGGAAATATCGATAGCCTATCATGAAGGAGTGCCCGGACATCATTTTCAACTTGGAACCACCATACACATGTCGGATCAACTTTCCCGATTCCAAAGGCTTCTTGGTGGTACTTCAGGGTACATAGAAGGATGGGCTCTCTACGCAGAACGACTCATGGGGGAATTAGGTTATTTAGATAACCCAGATTACTATCTAGGCATGCTCCGAGCTCAGGCATTGAGATCCGTTCGCGTAATCCTTGATATTGGTATGCACCTTGAGTTAAAGATACCCGACGATTCATCCTTTCATCCAGGGGAATATTGGACCCCAGACCTTGGTCTAGAATTTGTGAAGGCGCGAAGTCATTTCCCATCCAACTTCGTATCAAGTGAGATAGATAGGTACTTGGGAATACCCGGACAGGCTATAAGCTACAAAATCGGCGAGAGAGTATGGTTAGAATCTCGTGAAATTGCTAAATCTAAGCTTGGGCCATCTTTCAACTTGAAGAAGTGGCATACGAAGGCTCTTGGCCTGGGAGGCATGGGGTTATCTCAAATGCAGAGAGAACTTGGATCAGGCTGATATAAGGCACATAGTGGAAAATCAAGGTGAATCCGTGGAGCGGAAGACGGGATTCGAACCCGCGACCTTCTCCTTGGCAAGGAGATGCTCTACCACTGAGCCACTTCCGCCCACTGAAAGCCCCCTCATTCCTATCAGAACAAGTGTGCCGAGGGCCAGAATCGAACTGGCGACACCAGCATTTTCAGTGCTGTGCTCTACCGACTGAGCTACCTCGGCCCAAGGCGTACTGCGAGAAAATGTTAGTCTCGACCATAGGCAGTGTCAAGTCAAAAAACCTGAAGGAAAGGTATTGATAAGAAAATTTCTTGTAGCTAAAATACTACCACCCAAAGGCTCACGCGAACCTGATAATATTGTACAATGTGGGTCTAAATTATTCTAAAATATTTTCCTGTACGAGGTGATTTATTGCCAGACTATGATGTTGTCGTTATCGGCGCAGGTCCCGGTGGATATGTTGCAGCTATCCGGGCCGCCCAACTCGGACTAAACACAGCAGTAATCGAAAAAGATGAGGTGGGAGGTATTTGCCTCAACTGGGGTTGTATACCAAGTAAGTCACTGCTAAGGAACGCTGCTGTATTAAATCTGGTCAAAGAAGCAGATGAGTTTGGCATTAGCTTTGACAATCTTTCTTATGACTATGGAAAAGCCGTGGAAAGAAGTCGGCAGGTCGTAGATCGATTAACTACGGGTGTCTCATATCTTTTAAAGAAAAATAACGTTAAGCAGATCAAGGGTGAAGCAATATTAGAGAATGCTCAAACGATCAAAATCCAGGGGACGGGAGAGAAACTTACATCCAATAACATAATAATCGCCACTGGCGCTCGACAAAGACACATCTCGTCCATGCCAATAGACCACGACATCGTTATTAATAGTAGAGATGCTCTTGATCTACGGGAGGTACCGAACAAGATCGCTATCCTAGGTGGAGGAGCAACCGGAGTAGAGTTTGGCCACATATACAGATCCTACGGTTCAGATGTCACTATAGTGGAGTTGATGGACCGTCTAATTCCTAACGAAGACCAAGAAATCAGTGAGTCTTTGGAATCCGCAATGAAGAAAGCAGGGATCAAATTGCAGACCGGAACTGAGGTAACCTCTATATCGACACACAACAACTCCGCAGTCATATCGATAACAAAGGATGACACAGAATCTACCATTGAATGCGATAAAGTACTTGTCGCTGTCGGGGTACAGGGAAATATCGACGATATAGGCCTTGAAAATGTCGAGATCGAAACAAACAACAGTTTCATAACAGTCAACGAAAACATGGAGACCAATATTCCCGGCATCTATGCTATAGGTGATGTGACCGGGAAATTAATGCTTGCGCATGTTGCTTCAGCACAAGCGGTAACTGCTGCAGAATTCATCGCAGGACTAGCCCCCATGCCACTAGACTATACGCTGATGCCAAGGGCGATATACTGTGATCCTCAAGTTGCAAGTTTTGGTATAACCGAAACTCAGGCAAAGGAACAGAATATTGACTTTACGACGGGTAAGTTCCCATTTGCCGCAAGTGGTAAAGCAATAGCTTTGGGAGAAACAGAGGGTATGATTAAACTCATAGTGGACACCGAGGTTGGAGAAATCCTCGGGGCACATATGATCGGCTCCGAAGTAACAGAGTTGCTCGGTGAAGTATCAATGGTGAGGCTATTAGAAGGAACTTCCACAGAGCTTGGTTGGCTTGTTCATCCTCACCCGACTATTTCTGAAATGTTAAAAGAAGCGGCACTAGACACAACAAATGAGGCAATTCACACCTAGTGACAGAGCAGAAAAACACCCCCGCAACAGCGGGCATCGAAAAAGACCAAGCACTGGACCTCTATCGCCAGATGCTCACTATACGACGATTCGAGGAAGCGACGGAAAAACTTTACCAAGTTGGTAAAATAAGAGGTTTCCTGCATACATATATCGGTGAAGAAGCCATAGCCGTTGGCTCTATACCAAACCTGAGGGATGATGACTACGTGATTGGGCACTACAGAGATCACGGCCATGCACTAGCACGTGGGATGGAGCCCAATGTAGTCATGGCTGAACTATGCGGAAAGGCAACCGGCAGCAGCGGAGGCAAAGGAGGCTCAATGCACCTATTCGACGCTGACCGGCATTTTATGGGCGGATATGCTATTGTCGGAGCTCAGCTTCCCATAGCAGCAGGCATAGGCCTTGGTATAAAACATAGGAAGTTAGATAGTGTGGTGATGTGCTTTTTTGGAGACGGCGCCGTTAACGAAGGGGAATTTCATGAAACTATGAATCTTGCCTCTCTTTGGAAACTACCGATTGTTTTTATGCTTGAAAACAATTTATATGGGATGGGAACAGGGGTGACAAGGTCGAGGGCGGGCGGAGAACACATTTACCAAATCGCTGACTCTTACCAGATTCCAGCGGCCCACATAGACGGTATGGACATAATGGAGGTTCGAGAAGCAACAATCTCTGGCATACAAAAAGTACGTGGTGGAGATGGGCCCGTTTTTATTGAGGCAATGGCATATCGTTTCCACGGACATTCCATGGCAGATCCATCCAACTACAGAGACAATGACGAGGTATCGGAGCATAGAACGAGAGATCCGATTGAGCGATTTAGAACACTATGCATTGAGAGTGATTTTTTCTCCGAAAAAGAATCAGCTGCCATTGACAATGAAATAGACGAGGTAATAGCCACCGCAGTGGAATTCGCAGAGAACAGCCCTGAGCCTCCCGATGAAGCCCTCTATACCAACATTTATGCTAACCCAGAGGAAATCCAGTAATGGCAGAAATGACTCTAAGAGAGGCTATCTCTAAAGCTCTGCGAGAAGCCCTAGATCAGGATGACCGAGTTTTCATGATGGGAGAGGACATTGGCGCATACGGAGGAGCTTATGCCGTGACTCGCGGTTTTTTTGAAGATTACGGATCAGACCGGATACGTGACACCCCCATATCAGAATCAGTTTTTGTTGGTGCTGGGGTTGGCGCAGCCATGATTGGCTTAAGGCCCATTGTCGAATTAATGACAATCAACTTTTCACTAGTTGCAATGGATCAAATCGTGAACAACGCCGCTAAGCTAAGTTACATGTCAGATGGACAGTTCAACGTACCTTTGATTATCAGGACAGTAACTGGCGGCGGCGGCCAGCTCGCTGCGACTCACTCGCAAAGTTTTGAAAATTGGTACGCCTCAGTACCAGGACTCAAAGTCGTAGCACCAACTTCACCATACGATGCTATCGGACTATTCCGATCCTCCAGGAAAGATAACAATCCCATCATATTTGCCGAACATGCATTGTTATACCGCACACGGGGCGAAGTACCAGACGAATATTTCGAAGTTCCCATAGGTAAGGCATCGATAACCATGGAGGGGAGTGACGTCACGTTGGTCAGCTATTCTGGAATGGTACGAGTGGCTGAAAAAGCAGCCTCTGATTTGGCAAGCCAAGGCGTAAGCGTGGAGGTAATCGACCTCAGATCCCTATTACCACTTGATCTTGATACCATCATAGCATCGGTAAAAAAGACCAACCGAGCTGTGGTAATAGAGGAGACTTGGAAGACAGGAGGGTTTTCTAACACCATAGCCAGTAACATACAGGAATTAGCGTTTGATGACCTCGATGGGCCAGTAATTAGGATTAACGCTCCGGATGTTCCGGCCCCCTATGCCAGGAACATCGAACAAAATATGATACCCCAGTCGGAATGGGTAGTAACTGCAGTAAAAGATAACTTCGGACTCTAAATTTTAGGGGGGGGAATATATGGCAACAGAACTCAAGATGCCACAGATGGGCTTCGACATGGTAGAAGGTACCCTCGTGCGCTGGCTTAAGGAAGAAGGCGCGGCAATTAGTAAAAATGAGGCTGTCGCTGAAATAGAAACGGACAAGGCTGTAGTAGAGTTTGAATCAGAATCCGCAGGTACACTGTTGAAGATTGTGGCACCTGAAGGAACCGTAGTACCTGTGGGCCAAACTATCGCCTTCGTTGGCGAAGCCGGGGATGTTGATTTAGACGCTATCAAATCATATGTTGAACCCAGCATATCTGATAATGAGGAAGCTGTGGCTTCTCAACCTGCAAAGATACAGCCAACACCACAGCATACAGAAACATCAGATCAGCAGAGAATACTGGCCACCCCAGTGGCTCGTCGTATTGCCGACGAACGGGGAATTAAATTAGCTGACGTTACGGGCTCCGGCCCCGGAGGAAGAATCACCAAGAAAGATGTTGATGACTTTCAACCAAGTTCTGACTCACTAGCTACTGAAATTCAATCAGAGCAAATACTGCCTGAACAGTCCAAAAGCCCGCCTAGTCCAACGCCTACAAAAAAGCCCCTCTCTAGGATGAGGCAGCAAATCGCCCGTGTAACAGTAAAAAGTAAAACAGAAAAACCACATTTCTATGTATCAGCAGAAATTGACATGACCCGGGCCATGACTTTGCGAAAGCAGATCAATGACCAACTCTCTGAAGAAGGGGTTCGGATTACGGTAAACGATCTAATTGTCAAAGCATGTATAGAATCACTCAAGAAATTTCCCAAGTTTAATGCTTATTATCAAGAAGATGGCATCCAATTTAATGATACGATAAATATTGCTGTGGCAATCGCTGAAGAAGAAGGGTTGATAGTTCCCGCTATCCTCGACTGTGGAGACAAAACTATCCGAGATTTGTCTCAAATGGTTAAAGATCTTGCCGAACGTTCGGCTACCGGAACATTAAACAACCAAGAATATACAGGAGGGACTTTCGCCATAAGCAACCTTGGCATGTTCGATGTGACTAGTTTCCTTGCAATTATCCACCCTCCTCAAAGCGCAGTGTTGGCAGTTGGTACCGTTGCAGACAAACCCGTGGTTAGAGATGGTGAGCTGGCAATCGCTAAGATCATGAACGCTACAATATCGGCAGACCATAGGATCGTTGATGGTGCAGAAGGAGCTGAATTCCTGATCGAAGTCAAGCGACTACTTGAAAACCCAATGGGGTTAATAGTTTAACGGTTCATTTAATTTCAGGGCAATCGGCGAACTTTCACCAAGGAAAAAGAACTTACCACCCCAGCTGATGCTAAAACTACGCCATTGAAAAGCAACGCGACTGGTGCTCCAAAAAAACCCGCAATAGCACCTATTCCCAGATGACCAATTGGTGCGGTCCCAATACTGAGAACCCACGCCCCCATGGCTCTGCCGCGATGCCTATTCGGTACATTATCCTGCATTAGAGTCTTATAGAGCGTATCAACCGCCATCGCGCAGGCGTTCACAAACAGCAACACAATGGCAAAAAAAACAACCCGATCAACAGAAAAGAATAATACCTGACCCAGTCCGAAGCAGATTGTAATTGCAAACATGAGTTTGCCTTTGCCTCGATAATCACCCAAAGAAGCGAGAGCAGCCAGGCCCAGAAAACCTCCTAACTGCCTGACAGCAGTGAGGACGCCCAACACACCAGCACCAACACCCAACACGTCCTTTGCAAATACAGGAACAAGGCTCATATGAGTAAATCCAAAAATTTCGGTCGTTGCGGCAAGGCACATAAGTATGAACAGGACAGGATAACTCTTTAGCAAACTGACATATCCAAGCAAATTTGAAAGTACCGATGACCTGTCCATGGAAGCGACTTGACCAGATTCACGTGCTCCAAATAAAACCAGAACGGAAAGGAAATAGGTTCCACCAACAACAACAAATTGCCACCCAACACCAATATTCTCAATTAAAAATCCAGCAATCAGTGATCCAAAAACCGCACCTCCTTGTGAAGCAATTTGTAACATAGACAACCCGTTGAGAGAATTATTTGGACCTACTATGTCATAGGTATAGGATTGCCTGAGAGTCAGGAGGAAAGCAAATGACACACCAATTAATGTTGCCAATGCTATCACCATCCAAACACTGTCCATACCTGAAATCAAAAGGCCTCCGAGGACGATCATGTTAATTGCGCCACAAAGAGTTGCGATTCTTAACAAAATCCTTCTATCTACCTTGTCCGCGATAGCACCCGAAACTGTTCCTAGGAGAAAAAGTGGGATCATCCTTAGCCCCGCAGCCACTCCAACCATAAATGCGTCTCCCGTTAACTCATAAACGAGCCAGCCCAAAGCAACACTATCCATTCCGAATCCCGTAGATTGGCAAGCAGTAGCCGCCCACAAGAATCTGAAATCTCTATATGCTAACGCCGATCCCCATCTTTTCTTGGCAGAATAACTCAACAACGCTATTTCCAAACAAATTGGGTCTGGCTAAGGTGAGTCTCTAAGATCCCAGTCTCATAAGTCATAACTAATCCTCTCCCGAGTAAGACAAAGTAATATTAATAACGTGGAGCAATTCTGCGACCGGTGAGTCCAACTGTCAATGCGATATATTGGCTTCTGCCGGGGTGGCTCGCTAGCATAAATATGTTCTAATTAGATCTAACTCAATCCACAGGAGTACTTTATGATCAACTCTAACGAAGATTCATCAATCCAAGGTTATGGACACATCTTTTCACGAAACCCCATAGACAGGGGCGACAGAGAAAGAAGAGACGAGAACACGCTTTCCAGTATGAGGAAGTTAGCCGACAGCTTGTTTCTGCCAATAAGAAATTTAGATCTACTTGTGGACACTTCGGAAAAAGATGGCCCCCATAAGCTCAAATGGATTACGTTAAAAGAACTTCAAGAAAGAAATATTACAAGTACTCCAATCTTTCTAGGCCTTCTTGACGGCATATACAGATTTGTCATTGATGTAACTGGGGAACATTTTCAAGATCAGTCACTGAATACTATGAACAGTCATCTGCGATTCATCAATGTCAGGACTTGCGGTGAAGTACTGACTCCGGAAGATGCTGGAATAGCTGCCCAGGCCCGTATGCAAACGCACTGGCATCAACAATACAAATACTGCTCATCGTGTGGATCAGCAACATCAATCGGACGGGGAGGACAGGTAAGAAACTGCGGAACATGTAAGACCCAACATTTTCCAAGAACAGATCCCGTAATCATCGTCGTTGTATATGACAAAGACAGGTGTTTGCTAGGGCAATCGAGAGGACGGCTGCAACAAACTAACACATACTCTGCCTTAGCTGGCTTTGTGGATCAGGGTGAGTCAATAGAAGAGGCTGTCGCTCGAGAAGTAAAGGAGGAGGCAGGGATAAAAGTAAAAAACGTTCATTATCATTCTTCCCAACCATGGCCATTACCATATTCACTGATGATAGGTTGTCATGCGGAGGCCCTAACAACTGAAATCAATATGGACCTTGAAGAAATGACCGATGTGAAATGGTTTTCAAGAGACGAAGTATTAGAATCATTGGATGGAAAAACTGATGTTCTTAGGATCCCAATGAAACTTGCAATTGCACACCACTTGATAAGATCGTGGGCACATAATGAAATCTAAACGACGGACATATCCTCGTTACCCCTTGTCTGAGAAATTGGCGGGAAAGCGAGTAAGGCAAAACCCAATGCAGCTACTGGCAACACCATGAGAATCCACAGAGCTATGTCATACGTGCCTGTCCAATCGTAAATCAACCCAAACGGTAAGGCACCCATGGCGGAAAAACCTACCATTACAGTTGCCGCAAATCCCCTTATAGAACCAAGATAAGTTCGTCCAAAATAGTTTGCCCAAATCACCGTTCCTGCATTATTAACAATACCCACCGAGGTAGCAGCAATCACCACATATACAATTGCCTGCCACGGAGAACTTATAATAAAAAACCAAAGCATGGCTATCGCCAAAGTGACCTGCCCCAGTGCTAAGAGAAATCTCCCCGGAAATCGATCAACAAGTATGCCCGCTAAGACACTGGCTATTAGTACCAACGGACCAAATAATCCCAACGTGGCAGCAGCCATACCAGAAGATATTCCCTGTGATCCCAATAATGAAACATGGTGAAACATTAGGCCAGTCATGACCAGCGGCATCGCGATGCTGGAAAAAGTGAGCATCCACAGTGACCGGGTTCGTAGAGCCTGGCTAAGTGTATAACTCACCTCGTCATTATCTACAGATAAATTTACAAAAGGACTTCGATCCTTTGTTTTCACAGTGGTTCGTATACCATCCGGCAACAGTCCAACAGACTCCGGGTTTCGCCGTAACAAGAATATCGAAGGCACAAGCAAAATACACCATACCGTGATTCCTAGAATCGCCCATGTGACTCGCCAGTCAAATTGCACAATCAAGAAGTGTACAAGAACCGGGAATACCCCCATACCTGCCGCCCCCCCGAAAGAGGCAACAGCTGTCGCTTTTCCCCGCATTTTAATAAACCAGGTCCCTATCATGGCTGATGAAACGAGACTAAATGAACCTTGCCCAATTGTCCTAAGCGCAGCAAAACCTAAGAATAACTGCCATCCTGTCTTCACTCCACTCATCCAGATAGCAGCAATTCCCATAGAAACACACAATACGACCATGGTTTTCCGCGACCCAAATCTATCTAATGCTTTCCCAACCACAATCATCAAAGCAGCAGCGGATAGTGAAGCAAGTGTATAGGTACCGGAAAATAAGGTGCGCGACCAATTCATTTCTTGGATCATCGGTTCTAGAAAAACAGAGGACACATAAGTTTGACCTGGGGCGGACGCAAAATGTGTCACTCCGGCCACGGCAACAATGACCCAGCCATAGTAGAATGGGAACGCTTTTATCCACCTTGAGGTGTCTGGGAGGTTATATTCTCGTATTTTCATAAATGATCTACCTAGGATATTTAATCATGACCCCTTACAAAGTACTTCCTCAGCATAGAACTTATTTTGAAAGACAATCGACCATAAAATTTCCCAACCAGTATAAAATACGGGTAATTCCACCCACGAGGAGCCACCGATGAAAATTACAGACTTGAAAAGCTATGTCATCCAGATGGATTGGGACGATCGCCCCGGAGGCAAGGAACCTAGGAATATTATACCCCGCGAGTTCATCTTCGTTCAGATAGATACCGACGAAGGCATAACGGGCTGGGGAGAAATCACAAATTATCCGGGTGGTGTTGGAAATCGTGCCATACAGCGCTATACCGTTGAATTAAAAGATTTCCTCATTGGAAAAGATCCAAGTCGTATCGAAGATATTTGGGCAAGAACTTTCCGGCTTTTCACCTACACTGGCACCCGAGGAGCTACCACAGCAGCAATGAGCGGGATAGACATCGCCCTGTGGGACATTCTTGGAAAATCTTTGGGTCAACCTATATATAAACTTCTTGGCGGCAAAGTCCGGGAGACCATACCGCTCTATACGCATCCTCCAGAACCTGGATTGGATATTGAGCTTGCCAGGAAGGACGCAATGGAAATAGTGGCTTCAGGTCATACCGCTTTCAAAATGGATCCAATGATGCATTCCCTCGATGGGGGCAACATAGGCTTTCTGGACGGGGGAATTTCAGTGGAAGGAGCTGAGAGAGCCGAACAAATTACAGCTGAAGTAAGAGATGCAGTCGGTCCTAACATAGAAATTCTCATCGACGCCCACGGTCGATTCAACGTTCCTACAGCTATTGAATTGGCAAATCGCCTGGAACCTTACGGCATACACTGGTTTGAAGAACCAGTGCCCGTAGAAAGTTATCACGCCCTACAACAAGTGCGTGAGAGTACGGGAGTGCGCATAAGCGTCGGGGAAAGATTACATACACGTTTCGAGTTTATACCGATCTTTGAAAATAATCTTGCTGATTACGTTATGCCTGACGTCACTTGGACAGGTGGGATAACAGAACTGAAAAAAATATCTACTATGGCAGAGGCCTATTACATACCAGTATCACCACATGACGCCAGCGGGCCCATAAATATAATGGCTGGCGCACATGTATCAGCAACTATCCCAAATTTCTACAAATTAGAAACGATTAGATACGATTTAAGCGGATACAATCGCCTCATCGACAGGCCTCTCGATATCAGAGAAGGAAATCTCTTTCTGTCCGACCAACCAGGCCTTGGTATCAACCTGGATCAAGAGTTCTTGAGGGCTCACTCTCTTTCGGGATATGGCGACACCTGAATCTAAAACGGACTCCCAATTACACGCATTGACGATACTCGAAGTTTCTCGCAGCTCAGAGTATATTCAATGATCTGCGTTGGCTAAATAAGACACTAGGAGGATCTTATGAGATACCCAAGGATCTCATAGCCGATTTTCTAAAAATATCCATTCTCGTATCACTAGATCCCATCAATAGTTCAGGTTCAATGTTCGTTATCGAAACTCTGTTGTTTTTTATCGACCATACATCTGTGCCTTCTACAATCTCCGAGTCCACGAGTTTATTATGGTGTATCCAATAATATGATCTACGTCCCTTTTGTATTTTCTCAACATTTTCTAAAAATGCCTTCCTTCCCAGCACCGTGGAATCTACACCCTGTATAACTTCAGTATCACACGCAGGCAAGTTGACATTTAACAGCACCGACTGCTCAGTTCTCAAACTGGCCACAGACTGAGCGAGGCCAGCCCCAATGAGCGCGGCTGGTTCGTATTTAATCTCGTCTGTGTAATAAACCGATAGGGCAATCGCATTAATGCCACGGAAATAACCATGCATAGCAGCCCCAAAGGTACCCGAATTAAACACATCGATCCCCATGTTCGCTCCCTGATTGATCCCGGAAACAACCAGATCAAAGGGTTCATCAACAATCTGCTCGGTAGCTATTATCACACAGTCAGCCGGAGTACCATCAACTGCAAATACTCTACCAATATTGGGGATTCTGGGAGGTATCTCCTCGACTAATAGTGGTCTTAAAAGTGTCATCGCGGAAGCCATTCCACTCTGATCCCGATCAGGAGCCACAATTGTTAAATCGCCAACTTCTTTTAAGGCGTTGGCTACAGCCCAAAGACCTGGTGATTGTATCCCATCATCGTTTGTAAGCAAGATTCTCAAATTGAACTCCCTTGATTCACGAATCATCCGCTCAACTATCTGCGAGAAATTCCGGCACCTACTCTATAGATACGCCGAAGAAACGGCTGCCCTTAAACAACCTCTCTCAAGTTAAAAATACTGGAGATTCTAAACATCACTCACATACTCTATAACCCTTAAATCAAACTCCATCCATCTTATAACGTGTACCAGCCCATACACTATGAGAGTGTCCGATCACTTTATGACATATGCTAACTCACTCTAAAGAAATATTATCAATCAGGCGCGTTTTTCCAATCCTAGCAGCTATAGCCACTACTGAACCCGCCGTCGCAGATTTGACCTCTTTCATGCTTTGGGGATCTGCTATGCTCACATAATCTATTGACAAAAGCGGGCTTAACTCTAGCATTGATTTTGTGTGTGACTTAAGTCTATTAGAATTTTTTTCTCCAGACCTCCACATTTCTAGAACATGAAACAATGAACGGCTTATAAATAACGCCGCCTCCCTTTCACTCGACGCTAGATAGACATTCCTGCTACTTATGGCCAATCCATCATCATCTCTGACTGTAGGAACAACTACAACTTCTATCCCTAGGTTAAGATCGACGTTGAGGCGATTCACCACAGCACATTGCTGTATATCCTTCTGGCCAAAATACGCCCTGTCCGGCCGACAAATGCAGAAAAGCTTGCAAACCACGGTAGCTACTCCTTGGAAGTGACCAGGACGATACTTTCCTTCTAATGGTGCCGCAACTGCCCCCACATTTATGGTCGTGTCAAATCCATCGGGATATATCTCCTCGACCGATGGCATGAAAACAAAATCTACTCCTTCACTATCTAATAACTCAATATCAGCCTCAGGATCTCGGGGATATTCTTCAAAATCCTCAGCAGGCGAGAATTGTCGGGGGTTGACAAATATAGTCGCTGTCACAGAAGCATTACCTAATCTGGCTTCTTGTACGATGTTCCTATGACCTTCATGAAGAAAACCCATGGTTGGAACCAAGCCAGAGGGCCTTGCAATTGATCCCAATAAACCTCGATATTCTCTGATACTATCGATGACTTTCATTTCGAAAGCCCTGTTGTGAGACTAATGGCCTCCTCCAAGACATCAACCTTCATACTAAAACTTTCATCAGAAGATGGGAATGCCCCCATTTCCACATCGGCAACATATCTCTTCAACGAATTAGCCATAACATCAAACAATTCGGCATATCGGCGAGTATGCTTAGGTATAAAGTCTATATATAAACCGAGAATGTCATGAAAAACTTGTACTTGCCCGTCACAACCAGATCCAGCACCAATACCAATCGTGGGAATATCCAGTTGATTTGTTACAGCCTCTGCTAATTCTCTAGGCACAAGCTCCAAGACCACGGCATAAGCTCCAGCCTGCTGTAACGCGATTGCATCCTCCAATACTCTTTTTGCCCCATCCACCTCTCGTCCCTGTACTTTATACCCTCCCAGCTGATTAACTGATTGAGGAGTTAGCCCTATATGCCCCATAACTGGCACACCTGCTTCAACTATCTTGCGAATAGTGTCTGCTAATTCCTGCCCACCCTCCAATTTTACTGATTGGCATCCTCCATCTTTGAGCAACCTACCGGCATTCCTGACAGCATCCTCAGTGCTTATTTGATAGCTCATGAATGGAAGGTCCCCTACGATATGAGCCTGTTCTGTTCCTCTCACAACCATACCAATGTGACGAATCATGTCGTCCATAGTTACAGGCACGGTGGAGTCGTACCCTAGTACTACTTGGCCAAGGCTGTCTCCTACCAGGACCATCGGTATGCCCGCATGTTGAACTACTAGAGCAGAGGTGTAATCATAGGCGGTGACCATAGGTATTTTAACGTCATCATGTTTCATCCTAAGTAAGTCAGTGATTGAAAATCTCATCAGTTCACCCCACACTCCTAATTAACAGTTGCCTTTAATAAACGCCTGATCTCAGCGGTAGATTCGAGATCTATACCTTGCTTCTCTTCAGCGAAGTTTAATCCCATCAAAGCAAGCTCACAATAGAGTGAAATCAAATCGGGCTTTTGAATAGATAACGCATGTAAATGAGCTTTAATGGTGCCTATATCTCCCCTGACAAATGGCCCCCCAATAGCGTCAGGCAATCCCGCACTTTCTAAATTGTCTGAAACTTGATTCATCATTGGTAATAGGGCTTCCAGACCGTCAATACGGCTAAGGCCGATATGTTCCCACAGTTGAGCACAGATAGCCACATACTCCGTAAGAAGATTCCCCATCATCACTGCCGACAAATGGTATAAAACCTTGTTCTCGGCACTGATAAATACATAACGAGCCTTAAGATCCTTCGCCATTTCAGAAAGGAAGGACCTCATCGTTCTGGAGCCTTCTATAGCAAAGGTAATGCCCGCAATACTAGACGCTCCTTTCTCTGCTGAATAGAAAGCTTGGAGCGGATGGAACGCCCCTGGTGAAGCCCCATTTAGAGTGGCTGCGGTTAAAACGTTTAATGATTTAGCTCCAGAGCAATGTATTACTGCATGATGAGATGCCCATGAGATCGACTCAACAACTCGACATACGGCATCGTCTGGAGTGGTTACAAAAACAACTTCCACCGCGTCAACGGCTTCCTGTATATCACTATATGCCACACAACCTTCCACTAGAGAGCTAAGATATTCTGCAGAGCTAATACTTCTACTGGCTGCAGCACTTATCCGATAACCTGCCTTCGACAACGCTACTGCAATGGAACCCCCCACCGAGCCACTACCTATTATTCCTATTTTAGAAGTACGATCAAACGTCATAGTTACACATCCTTCACAGAGGGGTATCCCGCCAATGATTCAGCGTTTACCACAGCATTCAAAATTGCCCTGAAAGTACACACCACACCCGCAGCAAGGATCTGATTGTACTCAGTTATGCCTACTGTTTTTCCAAGGTGCCCGGTTGCGAGAGAAAAAATTGTGTCTCCGTCTCCCGCCAAGTGAGCAGGCCTCACTGCCATTGCAAGTCCGTCGTGGCCAACCGTAGCCATATGGCTCACTTCTTTCTCGCTAAGATCAGCATTAGTCGCTAACACTCCTATAGTAGTATTTCCACCAACATCCACAACGTATTCAGATTGTCCGGTGACAAGATCATCTAGTGAAGAAGACATTATCCCTTTCGCATTCCTCGGCCCTGCAACTAAGGCTCCTGTCTCAGGATCATGTATGCTCCCAATAGCGTTCACCACCATCAAAGATCCAACTACGATCCCGTTTTTCAATCGAATACTAGAACTTCCTAGACCACTTTTAATAGCACATTTCACACCGGATGTCTTTGCAACGGTAGCTCCTGTACCAGCCCCAACATTCCCAACAGCGAACAAACCACTGACGGCGGCACGACAAGCCTCATAGCCTGACGTCAACGTCGGCCTAACAGCCTCATTACCAATGTTTAGATCAAACAGAATCGCACTGGGTACAATAGGTATTACAGCGTGCCCCACAGAAAAACCAGCAGAGTGATCTTCAAGATATTTCATAACACCGTCTGCTGCCGCAAGCCCAAAAGCACTTCCGCCACCGAGAAGAAGGGCTTGTACTTCCTTTACTCGTCCAGTGAGTTTCAATAAATCCGTCTCTCGGGTACCCGGTGAGTCCCCCCGTACATCCACTCCTGCTACAGCGCCCGGTTCAGTCAATATGACGGTACACCCAGTCGCGGCTTCTAGATCGGTCCAATGACCGACTCTAATACCCGACACATCTGTAATTTGGCTAGATCTTTCCATTGTTGATACACCTACATTCCTAAGTACCCAAATGGTGATCAACCACACGACAGCGCCACACAATAGTTAGCACCTAATAGTCACTCTTCAAGTTGAGCTCACCATCCATTGGGGATTGGCTGCCAGCCAATTCTATCAGCATTTACAAAGAAAATTAACGTGTCATGCTATGGTAAGTATAGCTCTGGAGTTTTCCCACACGTCAATCCATGTTATCTCCCAAAGTTACGTTGCTAACAATCCCACAAATCGAATCATGTCGAAAGCCTAGAAAACCAACGAAAATTAAACTCGATTCAGTGACAATACAGTTGCTATAAAAGAGTCTTTTTTGATAAAATGAAGGTCCATAATTTGCTTGATTTTTTTCAATTGAATTAGGCACAATAATTAGGGTCGGGAAAGTGCCTCTTCAACCGGTATCTTCTAAATACTGTCATCGAGACTTAATAGAGCGTACTGAACGTTCGGAAGGTTGTTAGGCTCAATATTAACGTATTTCAGTTGAAGTAGAAGTTTCAACGCTGACAGAGTTTCTTTGAGAAAGTAGTACATCAGACATTTTCATGGCAACAGTTGGCACTATAGCGAGGATTCAAATATGGCAACCTTGAAGCAAAAAGATGAAGCCTATTCCGCCAGAGATATCCAAGTTCTTGAGGGTATGGAGGCAGTTCGCAAACGACCAGGAATGTACATTGGCAGTACCGATCAGCGCGGCCTACACCATTTAATTTATGAAATCGTTGATAACAGCGTTGATGAATTCATGGCCGGCCATTGCACTTCTGTATCTATCGAGATTAATCAGGATGGATCGGTGTTGGTTGAGGACAATGGTCGAGGCATACCGGTAGACAGTCATCCAGTAACGGGCATGACCGCCGTAGAAACCGTCATGACAACCTTGCACGCTGGTGGCAAATTTGGGGGTAAAGCATACGCAGTTTCAGGAGGGCTTCACGGGGTAGGAGCCTCCGTAGTAAATGCACTTTCAGATTACTTGAAGGTATCAGTACTTAGAGACAACAAGGTATACACACAAGAGTATTCTAAGGGACACTCAACAACAGAGCTTAAAGTAGAACCACTAAGCTCAAACCTAGAAGGTACCACTGGTACGAGAATAACATTTATGCCAGACACTGAGATCTTCGGAGAACCAGTATACGATTTTTCAATTCTCACTACACGATTCAAAGAGATGGCGTACCTGAATAAGGGGCTCGAAATACGATTCAAAAGTGACTGGCATAAGAATAGATGGCCGGGCAATCAAGTTACCTATTATTTTGAGGGAGGCATATCCAGCTTTGTGCGAAGCCTAAATCAAAATCGAGGTATGATGCACCCAGATCCTATATACGTGGAAAGCCAAGTAGAAAACACTAGAGTCGAGATAGCTCTTCAATACAATGATTCATTTAGCGAGTTCGTCTACGCTTTTGCTAATTGTATTAACACAGAGGACGGGGGTACCCATGTCACAGGATTTAGATCCGCCCTTACTAGAGCAATAAACGATTACGGCAGAAAACAAAAACTAATAAAGGATACTGAACCAAATTTAGCGGGTGAAGATACTAGGGAGGGTTTGACAGCGGTAATAAGCGTCAAGCTAACAGATCCGCAATTCGAAGGACAAACCAAGAACAAACTAGGCAATCCGGAAGCTCGAACCCAAGTAGAAACCGTTCTGGGCGAAGCATTACAAATATTCCTAGAAGACCATCCGAGGGACGCAAGAGCAATCATTGACAAATGCATGACCTCGCAGAGGGCACGAGAAGCTGCAAGAAAAGCTCGAGATCTCATCATACGAAAGAATGCTATGGACGGAGGTGGTTTGCCCGGTAAACTCGCGGATTGCTCAGAGAAGAACCCTGAATTATGCGAGATATATTTAGTCGAAGGAGACTCAGCAGGGGGCACGGCGAAGATGGGTAGAAATAGGGCATTTCAAGCTATTTTGCCACTATGGGGTAAGATTTTAAATGTTGAAAAAGCTCGGCCTGATAAGGTCGTTGCCCATGATGCCATAAGAGCAATGATAACCGCTATTGGGGCGGGCTTGGATGAAGAATTCGATCTCCAGAAACTACGTTATCACCGCGTGATTATCATGTGCGACGCTGATGTGGATGGTTCACACATTCGTACACTGCTTCTTACATTCTTCTTCAGACATATGGGTGCCCTTATAGAACATGGACATTTGTACATAGCGCAACCTCCGTTATACAAGATTACCGCGGGTCGAAAGGAACATTACATTTACAACGAGAATGAGCGAGAGGAAGTACTGGAACAGCTGGGCAACAAACGGAACGTTAACATTCAGAGATACAAAGGCCTTGGGGAGATGAACGCCGACCAACTTTGGGACACAACTATGAATCCTGAGTTTCGAACTCTTTTGCAAGTATCAGTCAATGATGCAGCATTGGCAGACGAGACATTTACCACACTCATGGGAGACGTAGTAGAGCCTCGGAGAAACTACATAACAACTCACGCCTTAGAAGTTAAAAACCTAGATGTATAACAAGTTCTCGCTCAGCCTGTTAGTTGAATTTTAGTTAATCCCACATTGAAGTGGAAAAATATCTTTCGCCAATATCGTTAAATATTGTAACTATGTGACCTCTTCCAAATTCTTGGGCAACTTTTTTGGCTCCCAACAAATAAGCTCCCGACGACTGACCCACAAATATTCCGGCTAAAGATAATTGTTTGGAGGTTTCATAACCTTCTATCACATCTATATTGATCAATCTGTCAACAACGGATTGGTCAAAGGTGTCAGGAATGATATGGCCATCCCCTAATGGTTTCAAACCTTCCACTCCTGGCCACTCGTCAAAGTCCAAACAAACAACCTCAATATCTGGATTTTCCTCCTTGAGCCGCCTTCCAACTCCACTTATGGTACCTCCAGTCCCAACGCCTCCAACAAAATGTGTAATGTGAGGAGCCTGATCTAGTATTTCCTCGGCTGTAGTTTCATAATGAGCCTGAGGGTTGTTTTGATTACTATATTGATCACAATAGAAATACTTAGAGGGATTTGTCTCAAATATGCGTTTAACCTCATGGAGAGTTTCATCATAGCCAAGCTGAGCATCGGTATAAATAATCTTAGCCCCGTGAGCAAGAATTCGCTTCTTCCTCTCCTCGCTAGCATTTTCCGGCATTACCAATTCAACTTTATTCCCCAAAATAGCACCGATCATCGCATATGCGATTCCAGCATTCCCCGAGGTGGCGTCTAGAATTGTCATATCTTTAGTTAGACGACCGGAAATAGTAGCATCTGCCAACATTCGGACAACTGGTCTATCTTTGATAGATCCACCCGGATTAAGCTGTTCATATTTCGCATATATTGAGGCCTCCCCAATATCCCAGGGGAGTCTCATTTTTACAAGGGGCGTATTTCCGATGGCCCGCAATGCAGGATACCGACTAATGAATTCCTCTATTTTTTCTGAATATGCCACTGATTTTGGTACTTCGGTATACTTATTGATGTTATAGTCGCATGTTGCAATGACCTATTATTTACTAGGGCACTTAGTATATATTTTAGTCAATTTGCAGTCTAGCATTACTAAACACCAAGGCTGATGGCGAAGCAAGAATAAATATAAGGAACTAGTGGTCTCATAAATTCCTAGTGGTCGATAATGAAGATAACGCAAGCAAGAGTCAGGATAGAGAAACTCAGAAAAGAATTAGATTATCACAATCATCTCTATTTCATTGAAGATAGACCAGAATTAAGTGACGCCCAGTATGATTCCCTTATGCAAGAATTGCGTGCATTAGAAGCACGGTTTCCTGATTTGATTACAATTTCTTCACCAACGCAAAGAGTGGGAAGCAATCCGTCAAGAGCTTTCAATACCGTGGATCACCGTATACCAATGTTAAGCCTGGCCAATGCCTATGACACCAATGACCTATATTCATGGCATAATAGAGCAAAGAAAATCATTGATGCGGATCATTTCCCCATGGTCTGCGAGTTAAAATACGATGGGGTCGCCGTAACCCTTCAATATCAGGATGGGATTTTCGCAATCGGCGCGACTAGAGGTAATGGCACCGTTGGCGAAGATATAACATCAAACCTACGCACGATTAAAAGCATACCTCTTCGCCTTCACAAGCATCATCCCCCTCGATTGGAAGTACGTGGAGAGGTATACCTTCCAAAATCAGAATTCTTAAAACTCAACTCGGAAAGAATAGAACAAGGCCTTGAGCCATATTCAAATCCTCGTAACACTGCTTCGGGTTCTCTTCGACAACTTGACCCATCAGTCACTGCATCTCGCCATTTGGACATCTTCATATATGGCCTAAGTGGGACTGAAAACGATGTAGCCGATAGCCATATCGATACGCTTGACTACCTAAGAGAGTTGGGCTTCAAGATCAATCCCAATAACAAGCTGGTCGCTGAGATCATGGATGTGGAAAAATATCACAAGGAATGGACCAAAAATCTGGATTCATTAGATTACGATTGTGACGGAACAGTAGTCAAAGTCAACAACCTAAGATATCAAGCGCTGTTAGGATCGATCGCACGAGAGCCCCGCTGGGCCATAGCCTACAAATTTCCGGCTGATCAAGGATATACCAGGCTGATCGATATCAAAGTAAACGTTGGGCGCACAGGACGCATCAACCCATACGCAGAGTTCGAACCGGTGAAAGTAGGCGGGGTGATTATTAAACAAGCGACCTTACATAACGAAGATTACATCAGATCGAAGGACCTCAGAATAGGGGATTGGGTAACCGTAGAAAGAGCAGGAGACGTGATACCGCAAGTCAAAGAAAGTGACAAATCACGACGAAGTGGAATTGAAGAACCATTCTTAATGCCTACCAATTGCCCTAGTTGCAACTATTGTCTGGAGAGAAATAAAAATGAGGCAGCGGTGTTATGTAACAACAGTTACTGTCCTGCACAATTTACAAGGTTATTCGAACACTTCATAAGTAAGGAAGCAATGAACATAGAAGGCATGGGCGGGAAACTGGGGTTAGCGCTCATCCAACACGGTCTAGTATCGGATATAGCAGACATTTATTACATAGAAAGAGACAGTTTATTGTCCCTAGACCGGATGGGCAATAAAAGCACAACAAACATCATGAACTCTATTGAAGAAAGTAAGAACAGGCCTTTAGAGAGATGCCTCTACGCACTAGGCATCGAACACGTAGGAATAGAAGCCAGCAGACTGTTATCTAGTCAACTAGGTACTATAGATATGATAATGTCAGCAACAATCAATGACCTTCAAGAGATTCCCACAGTTGGCCCTAGAATAGCGGAGGCTGTGCACACATATTTCAGTAGAACACACAACAAAAAGCTAGTACATAAACTTCGCAGTGTAGGATTATTTTCAACGAGTGATTCCCAAGATGGATCACAATCATCATCAATTCTAAGAGGTCTACGTTTCGTTGTAACAGGTAGGCTAGAGGCTTACACCCGTACAGAGGTGACAAGCTCTATCATTGCATTGGGTGGATCTATCAGTAGCACTGTATCTAACCGTACAAATTATCTGATAGCAGGGTCAGATGGGGGATCAAAATTAGTTGATGCCGGTCGTTTAGGAATACCTGTACTCAGCGAAGATGATTTTAACGCGATGATCGAGCAGCGACCATTCCACGACGACGATGCCTGAAAGATACGGGTCAAAAAATTGTACAAACCTCTTTCAAAAATACATCCAACTGTTTCCTTTGTTCGAATGAAGCAAATCGGACTATTACCGTCTTGGCTCCAGCATTAACATATTCGTTCATACGCTCTGCTACTTCTTGTGCGGAACCCCACGGACCCCATCGATCTTTCCATATGTTAACGCCGTAGTACATACGGAGGAATTGATCAGCCTCCCGCTCCGCCTTATCTTTGTCAGCATTTATATTAACTGTCATGTAAAAAACACGATCAAGGACCGATGGATCCCTACCTGACTTCATAGCATATTCATCAACCTTGTTTATGACTTGGGAATACTCAAAAGGATAATCGGAGATTGATATGAGACCGTCTCCCAATTCTCCCACCCGACGATATTGGCTCTCCGTCCCTGTCTTATAATGCGCTGCGACTATGACAGGTATACCGTTGCTTTGTTGGGAGCTTGGTTGAATAGTAACTCCATCGACACTAAAATGTCGCCCAGCAAAAATAACTTCCTCGCCTCGCGTCAAAGGCTTGAAAATCTTTATAAGCTCCTCCAGTCGTTTCCCCCTAGTCTTATGGTCTATTCCAAGATTCATCCATTCGTTGCGTTGAGACTCATTGAACGCCCCACCAACACCCATACCTAAACTGAGTCTACCCCCAGATATTATGTCCAAGGTTGACGCTGCATGAGCCAAGGATACAGGATGTCGTTGAGCCCCTAATAACACCGCCGTACCCAACCTAACTGACGATGTTACAACTGCAATAGATGAAAGTACCGTGATAGGCTCCAATCTTGGCTTGGCAGTGACACTATCGCCTACCCAAACAGAATTGATGCCAGCTTGTTCACATTCTACCGCCATAGCCAATAATTCTTGCACTCCATGAGAATTATGCTCCCCTGACATCAAGATAGCTCTCGTGGGTAGTAACACACC
Organism: uncultured Dehalococcoidia bacterium; assembly: GCA_964602845.1. Lineage (GTDB taxonomy): Bacteria > Chloroflexota > Dehalococcoidia > Lucifugimonadales > UBA826 > CAZRSW01. Next base: position 39,738 of record CAZRSW010000002.1, read on the forward strand.
AATATTTACCGTGCCATTTTCTCCCAACATGTTATCTACCATCCCTAGTTTCAAGCATTCCAAGTCGACGGGTGAAACCTTTTTCGATTTCATTGCAGCGGGCAAGATCATCAACTGTATCCAAATCCAAAGTGATACCCGCGGGACTCACGTCAATAAAATCCACATTTAACTTTTCCAACATCCTTTTATGCTTATCAAAACTCTTTTCTCCCAACGACGAACGGAAATCCAGCCAAGTGGGTATAAGCATGCAATTGGTACCATCGTCGTATCGCGATGGTACCAAAACAAATTTTCTTCCGCTACAGGAGCGTTCTATCACCTGATTAATCTCCCACGGTTCGACAAATGGCAAATCACCTGGTAAATAAATAGGAGTAAGAGATCGTCTTTGAGCGGTCACTATGGCGCTAGATAAGTCATGATTCAGATCTTTTCCAACAGCTTTGATCCATTTAACATCCATGACTGAACAAATTTTCTCTAGCTTCGCTCCAGCCCCAACTACCCAAATCTCATCCACAATGGATTTTTTAACAGCAGACACCACTCGAAGGAATAAATTTTCGGTCAATGTTTGCCTAGCCTCATCAGACAACACCGTAATTAACCGTGACTTGCCGTACCTTATATCTTTCATCGGCAATATGATGACGAACTGGGTTAACAACCTACAGACCACACATACCCAAAATATCTTCTGCCAGTTTTATCTTGTCAAATTTGTTTGCCATAACAGTATCAGCTACCAACACCTGCAACCCCAACGACTCTATCTGACTTGCCAAATCAATATCCTGCCTATCAATGACAAATATGTCACACAACCCTTTGTATTGCTGTGCGACTCCAACGGCCGAACTATTGTAGCCTAACTCCTCGAGCATTTTTCCAGCTGGGCCTTTTATCGCTTTACCATTCACGATCGGACTAACTACAACACGCACGCCATTAAAGTCCTGTATCTTCTCTTTGACTCCAGGAATCGCCAAAATTGGCCTAACACTAAGGAATGGATTAGATGGGCAAATAACAAGAATGTCACATTTATCAAGCGCGTGATCAAGGGCGGGTGAGGATGTGCATGATTCTGCTCCTTCAAACCTCAAAGACCTCACAGCCGGTATGCATTTATTCTTAACAAAGTATTCCTGAAAAGATAGCAGCCCTTGATCTGTATCAATAACAGTCCTAACTCTACCATCCGTCATAGGAGCTATATTTTGTTTAATTCCTATTGACATGCAGAGGAGTTTTGTTACTTCCGACAATGTCGCACCATCGTCGAGTAGCTCCGTACGACGTATATGAGTAGCGAGGTCAAGATCTCCGAGTTGAAACCAAACGTCAGCCCCATAAACCTGCAATCTTTCTAGTGTTCTGAATGAATCACCGTTGAGTCCCCACCCAGTAGTTTCATTAGTCATTCCGGCTAAAGCGTACATAACTGTGTCTATATCCGGAGATACATGTAGTCCATGAAATCTATCATCGTCCCCTGTATTAACTACTACAGTTAATTTGTCTGTAGGCACTACATTAGATAGACCTACTACAAGTTTAGATCCACCTACCCCACCTGCTAAAGCCAGAACATTGTCCATAACTGTCATCTTCTCCACAAAAATCCAAGGTATCGTATCAACAAAATTATCATCCATACTAGTGATTGCGCGTACGCCTGCAGAATCACCATGCTAAAATCCGATTGAATATGTTTTAACATAACTCTAAAATATTGGAGCTTCTAATATTTACATCTCCCAACTGTCTTTTTCAAATTTCCGTAATTACGAACACTTAGAATTGCCGCTTCCAGCCGGAACAATTCTGATCGTCGCTGATAACGCCCAAGGGAAGAGCAATTTACTTGAGGGGATATACATGTTGTCTATTGGCAAATCATATAGAGCCCGGAAAGACGAAGATATGATGAGATCGAACACTGCCGCTAACCCTAATTATTGTAAAGTGTCCGCCGATATAAACAACGATGGTATACGCACTCAAATACAAATTTTCTTTGAATCTCGACCCGGATCAAACACAGTTAAAGCGTCCACACAAAAACATGTCAGACTAAATGGAGTTCCGAAGAAATCATCCGATATAGTCGGACTATTTAATGCCGTACTTTTCACTGCGAGTGATCTTGACCTGATTTATGGATCACCTTCACTGAGAAGAAGATATATAGATATACTACTTTCTCAAGTCAGCAAAGAATATTTGGATGCCTTGCGAAGATACCAGAAGTCCTTAAGGCAACGAAACCATCTTCTCAGGAAAATTAGGGGAGGCACCTCGAACAAAAATGAGCTGAGTTACTGGGACAGTCAACTCGCTGAAAACGGTAGCATAATTCTATCCATACGCCTTAAAGCTGTACAAGAACTATCTTGCCACGCCAATAATCTTCACCATGATTTAAGCAAATCTAAAGAAGGTATGGCATGTGCATATAATTCGACTCTTCCGATAGAGTCCAATTACTCTACCCCAGAGCTCAGCAAGAAATTAGCATACACGCTAGAAACTTCAAGAGAAAAAGACCTTTTGGCAGGCGCTACAACTGCCGGTCCCCACCGGGATGACCTACAGATTTTCGTAAACAACAAAGACTCTGCAAGGTTTTCATCAAGAGGTCAGTCTAGAACCGCTGTGCTAGCCCTCAAACTTTCCGAAGCACAATTCTTAGCCAAAAACCGGGGATATGAACCGGTGCTTTTACTCGATGATATATTGTCGGAACTAGATTCAACGCGTAGAGATCAAGTTTTAAACCATATAAGTTCCTACGAACAATGTATCATAACGACCGCTGAACCCAGTTCAATTTCGAATACGTTCATAAAATCAACAACGACTCAATTTACGATCGACCAAGGCTCGATTTTTACAGTTCCAGAAATACTATCCTAGCAACATCATTTCGCAAAACACCTCAAAAGTTAAAATCATCGCTGCATAAATTCCAACTTAAATGGTACTGACGATTAAATAATCAAAATCTGAATACTCATCGCCCAGCGAATTGCCGGATTTTGGCCCTTATCACTTCTCTCATTGAAAGAAGAGCAGCCTTCATAATATCGGTTAATTCAATATCCCCCATTGATATTTTATCCCTCAACGCCTTTATATATGCTTGCCGAATTTCCGTATTTACATTTAACTTTCTTACACCGAGACCAATAGATTCTGCGACAAGGTTATCAGGCAACCCCGAAACCCCATGCAATACCAACGGTATCGGAACAGACTGTTGAATCTCTCGCAATCTCTCAAAATCAAGGCTTGGAGGTCTCGAATATTCGCCATGTACATTACCGACACAAACCGCTAACGCATCAATTTCGCTTCGACACACAAATTCGGCCGCCTCATCTGGGTCCGTTAGTTTTGATTCATAATGATATGTCGTTAAGTTGTCTTCCGTACCTGAGAGCCTGCCCAACTCTCCCTCGACAAATCCACCAAGATTATGAACCGTCCTAGACCATGCCTTTGTGAAATACGCGTTTTCTTCGTATCCCAACTTTGAACCATCTATCATTATTGAACGGATACCGTAAGAAAGAGCCCTTTCAATGTCATCACCGTCTTCACCATGATCCAAATGCACGGACACAGGTACTGTAGATTCCTCTGCAGCTGTCAAACAAAGATCGGCCAATATCTTCCCTCCTATCGACATTGAGCCACGATGAATTTGGATCATGGCAGGTAATCCTTCTTCTTCCGCCGCTTCTATTACTGACATTGCGCCCTCCATGTTATAAACATTGAACGCTCCTATGGCGAAGCAACCCTCTTCAGCCAGATTGAGCAGATCAGTAGTGTTTTTTAACAATTAGGACCTCACACATAGAGGAGGAGCTAATCTGTTAACGACATCAGCCATCGCGTTCGGGCCTCCCACATTACCTGGGAACAATACAAGACTAGTATCAGGGTACTTTGATTCTGATCCCATCTTTAACACTAAAACACCAGGAAATACTTGTCCGGGTACTGTAGCACGACTCACATTCAGCCCATTCATAAGAACGTTGCTAGAAGTCATACCTCCTTTAGAAATCATATATCTGGGACGTTCAGATAAGTTCAAAACCACCTCAGATATAGCATCCGTAACCTTAGTTCCGATCTCTAAATATTCATCCGAATCCGAACCTGTAACTAAATCTCTGCTTGTGTAAACAACTACATTCTCACCACTGTATAGGCATCTATCGACCTCCATAACGACATCAGCTAACAGATTCGTGCCTCCTTCAATAACATTACGTACATTGAGCTCAACAGCATTCATTCCAGGCAGTTCGAGCAGAACCTCAAGTTGCTTAGTACTCCCTGGAACATGTGAACCCACTATTATTAAAGCACCACCATCATCAGACTGAGTTATCTGTTCTCTAGTAAGTAACTCATGATCACCTTGACCAATCCGTGACCTTACAAAGGATGCCGCAGACCTTATGAGGAATCTCTTACCGTCCGCCTCACACCTTAGCATTGCCAGTGCCACTACATCCAAATCCCGCATGTCGGCAGCGTTGATCACACACGGTCTAGAATTTGAAAGTCCTGTCAATATATCTGCTACCTTTATTGGCCCTCCCTCTCGAATATCTTTTATCGATACCGATTCAACGTCTGAAGCCTTGGTTCTACCCTCTGTTTTTTCCTCTATCCATTCACATAAATTCGATGAAATATATCCAAACGCGTTATCGTTTGCGAACGGGGTTTCACTAGCAGGAATCAAGTACAGTCCATCGGACACATACTGAACATCATCTATCGTGTATCTGCCACCCTCTGAAAAAAATGGGACGAACAAAAGGCCATCATAGTTCAAACCTATAGCTTCAGATAATGCATCGACTTCTTTGGGGAAATGTCCCCTCAGCGTCGAATCACAACGCGATATGACGGATATGGGTCGCCCACAATTCTCAGCGACTGTTTTTAGAAGACTACCTATATCTTTATTGACCCTCATAGCCTCTTGGGCCGGCTTAGCCCTCGTGTTAGTTAACAGGAAGGTTGCTGACTCCTTAGAATTAAACTCACTTAAGAGATTCTCCATAGTCCAATTGGTTAACAATGACACATCTTCAACAGTTTGCGACCCTGTGGGATCATCATCCAAAATAAAGATTCTTCCTGTGTCTTTAGAGATAATATCTCTGATTAACGGCAACACATCCTCATGCCAAACAGGTGGAAGTGACTCCAATGTTTCCTTCATGTTGATCGCTCTTGAGCTCATAATGAGATACCTTAATTTGTCTTACAGATAGGATCGAGACATTGAGAGTTTCCTTTCAAAGAACTACGTCGCCGGTTTAAATAAAGGCAGAGAAATCTCTTCTTCACCTTGATCTAGCCAAAATATCTTTACTTTCATACCACATGACAGCTGCCCTATCGGATCAGCTACCCCTACTACATTAGTCAAGATCCGGAATCCTTCATTTAAATCTACATAAGCCACCGCATAAGCCCCCAAATCTTTGAAGGCTATATGCCTATTCTGCAAAACGACACTGTAAGTGTAGATAACCCCTTCACCTCGAGAAGTATGCCAAGAAGAATCGAGGGCGCCACAGGAATAGCAATGTGCACGCGGATAGAAAATTACGTTGTTGCAAGCGTTACAAATCTGATACTTAAGCTCTTTCTTTCTCGTCGCGTCCCAAAACGGTTGAGTATCCGGTTCTGGAAACCTGGGCTGTGGCCTTAAAATCATTACATGAACTCCTAATCTGCTGCCAAAATTGTAACTCCCGTGGCATGCCGTGTACCTAACGCTCCCCCATTCCCCACTGCCACTGCAAGACGAGCACCCTCTACTTGAGACGTAGACTCCCCTCTAAGTTGCCTAACAGACTCTATGAGGAGAAATATTCCTCTCTCGCCAGGATGATTCGATGATAAGCCCCCTCCATCTGTGTTAAGGGCAGGTCTTCTAGGATCATCAAACTTCAAGTGCCCTTGACTTACATAGTCTCCACCTTCTCCTTTTGAACAAAATCCCAAATCCTCAATCATGCACATCGCCGTAATAGAGAAAGAATCATAAGCCATCAAGACATCTATTTCCTGCGGGCTAACGCCGGCATCTTCGAAAGCACGGGGACCAGATTGTGCGCCAGCCGTCACCGTGATATCACCCTTGTTCTCCCTGTATTTTGTAGCCTCAGCCCCGCCAATTATCCATACAGGCTTGACTCGACAATTCCGTGCTACTTCCGGAGAAGCGATGACAACCGCCCCACCACCATCTGAAACCATACAGCACTCCAGCAGATGAAGCGGCCATGCGATAAGACGAGATTCTGTTACATCTTGAACTGTGATCTCGTTTACCCCTACAAACTCAAGATCCATCATCCCTTTTACAGCCTCAGGATTGCGCATAGCATGAAACCTAGTAACAACCGATATCTCCGCAAACTGATCATCAGTTGTTCCATATTGGTACATATGTCTGGCTTTCACCATCCCATAGTTTGAAATCAAGGTCATGCCCCAGGGATCTTCCATGTTATTAAAAGGATTAGGACTACCGATTCCTGTCGCACCTCCTGTGCCTATTGCTCGTCGATCAGAATGTGCGCTAGATCCATAAGTGAGAACAGCAACATTTGCCTTACCTGCGGCTATCATAGACGCTGCATGATTGGCGTGAAACTCATATGACGTCCCGCCAACTGACGTGTTATCGATAAAACGAGGTTTCCAACCTAAATATTCTGATATGCCAAGACCTCCCACGTTCTGGTGAGTTCCCGTGTCAAAGACTGCATCAACATCATTCCATGCTAGGCCAGCATCCTCTAATGCACGAGCAGCCGACGCAGCTTTTATCTGAAGTGCACTCACCCCCGGAACCACTCGAAGAGGGTATTCATATACTCCCACCACAGCGGCATCACGTCTTTGCGACATAATCTTGTCCTCCTCTAAAAGCCTTTGTATGAATACCTGCGAACTTAGCATAGGCAATATAAGTCGTCAACGAACAAGGTTTCACATTAGCGTTCAAGGTTGTGAAGAGAGGACAGATAACCAGGGGTACGGCAAAAACTTAGCACTCATCTCAAAATGGCATCATAACCTGTAAATTATTAATTCTATCCGCTAAAACAACCTCTGCTAAAGTTGCATCTCCATATCCCATTAGTATATTTTTCTGATATGTTAATTGGCATACTTTCAGACACACATTTGCCAGGTAGAATCCGCTCTCTCGATGAGTTGGGCCCACAGCCATCGAGATTTTTTGCCAAAGTGGACTTAATCCTCCACAGCGGTGACTTAACTTCACCAATAGTCCTAGATTGGTGTGAGAAATTCGCCCCGGTTCTCTGCTCTGCAGGTAACAACGATCCTATCAAAGATCATCGTATGACTGATGTGGTTACACTCAATGAATCCGGTTGGTCCATCGGGATGAGACACAGTTTGGAGGGTCAGTCACGACCCATAGCAGACTTACAGCGCTTGTTTCCTAGCGCTGTCGACATCATGATTTCCGGACACACACATCAAGAACGTCTGGAATATAGAGACAACGTTGTACTGATTAATACGGGAAGTATTACATTTCCACAACATAAAGAGGTGCGGCTGGGGACGGTTGGTCTCTTAGACCTAGAAAGAGACGTATTACGAGCAGAGATCATACCTCTGGGTCACAGTGCCGGCAGCCCTAATCCAGGGACCCCTATGGCAATAGAAATCAATACAGGCGAAGTACCAAAAACCCGTGGGCCAGTAATAGTAATGGGAGATAACCCATTAAACGCCTAATAGCAACAATAATGACGAGCTATTCTAATATAGAGAAACTAATTTCCGATATGTTGCCATTAGAATCTATCATAAAGAAATTAACAATCGGATTGTCTCCTTCCAGAGAAATCAATACATAGCGGAAGTCAGTCCAACCTGATTCCAGGGCCATACGCACATCAGTAGCGGAGGGATATGCTGGGGTATGGGTATGCGAATGATAAAACGCTACCAACTCTGTGCCCTTTCTGTCCGAATCTAGCTGCGCTTCCAGCTGTTCAGCTGGATCCATGACATATCTATATGGGCTTGGTGTGGAGTTGGTTATTTTGTACAAATCAGACACCCTTACACCAGGGTTGTCATCACTTTCATAACCAGCCAAGATCCCACAGCATTCGTTAGGGTCTTCCTCTAACGCATGATCAATCATTTCATTAATGTGTCGTCTTTCGATACAGATCAACCAGCACTCCTGCGAGTAAGAAAATTTGTTACCTTGTTTATCAGCCTAACAAAACCACTTACGCGTTTCCGACTTCTTACATCAGAGCATGCGACACAAGTGCAGGCAGGAGGATGGTCATAGTACCAGTTAGCACGACTCATGAATTGCTCCTGTTAAATAATCTTTGTTTGATCCGGAATGTATATCTATCAAACCAATTTTCTCTATTTGTCTCTCTTTATGCTATCGGTAAATCCTACTTGCCGCCATGCTTCATAAACAACCACAGCAACAGAGTTAGATAGGTTCATACACCTGTTACCAGGCGCCATCGGTATGGTCAGTCTCCTACCCCGATGTATCGTTTTCATGATGTCATCTGGTAGCCCGCAAGACTCGGGCCCAAAAATAAATGTGTCTCCAGGGCGGTATGATGGATCTGTGTAGTTTGTATCGTTCCATGAAGATGTACCAAATAACCGCCTACTGGGATATTGATTGATGTATTCATTCAATGAATCATGCTCAGTAACAACAGTAAGATCCGAATAATCCAATGCGGCTCTCTTTAGTTTGGATTCCGATAGATTAAATCCTAGGGGCCTTATAAGATGGAGCTCTGCACCGATATTTGCACACAACCTTATTATGTTACCCGTGTTATAAGGAATTTCTGGCCTATATAGAACGATATGGAAAAAACAGTCAGTCACTTCTTATTCATTATATTACAGCCTCTTACCAATAGCTGACTTGCAAGTATAATCAATATGCCATATCCATCATCGCCTGTTACAACCATCGACTAAATATGGCACAATAGGGCTTTCACTTGTTTATGTTCATAAAATTTGGACTCACCGAAAGGAATACTCATGGCAAACTTTTTGGACGGTAAAGTAGCAATTGTCACTGGCGCAGGAAGAGGAATCGGGGCAGGAGTAGCGAAACTTCTAGCCTCTGAAGGAGCTAAGGTTGTTGTTAACGATCTTGGGGTCGCATTGGATGGCGACGGATCATCAGATACACCTGCCGGACAAATCGCCGAAGAAATTATTCAGGCTGGAGGCACAGCCGTACCAGATTTTACGGATATTTCCCTAATGCAGGGCGGCGAAAATATCGTACGGTCAGCTCTAGATAATTTTGGCCAACTAGATATAGTAGTCACCGTGGCAGGCATCTTACGAGATCGAATGATCTTCAACATGACTGAGCAAGAATGGGATGACGTTATTAGGGTACACCTAAAAGGTACCTTCACTGTCTGCAAATATGCCTCGATTCTATATAGGCAGCAACGCAGCGGCAGGATCATTACCTTCGCCTCAGAATCAGGCCTATTCGGTAACACCGGTCAAGCCAACTACGCAGCAGCAAAGTCTGGAATAGCTGGATTCACAAAGGTGCTTGCCCGAGACCTAGGACGATACGGAGTGACAGCAAATTCTATTTGCCCCAGGGCTAATACCAGAATGGCCGAATCCGTACCTGATCTGGCCAGGCAGCTTCGCTCTAACCGGCCCGCCGACAGAGAACACGTACCTCAAGCCAGCGAAATGAGCCCAGATGACATAGCACCAATGGTTGCCTACCTTGCTAGTGACAAAGCATCCAACATAAACGGACAAACTTTCCTGGTTTACGGAGGCACAATAACTCGCCTCAGCCAGCCTAGGAAAGTCAAAACTATTTTTAAAAGAGGCCGCTGGGAACTTGATGAACTAAGGGAACTCGTACCACAGGCGATTACTACCAATTTAGTAAATCCCTCCCCTCCACGACAAGCAAAGACACCCGCGAATACTGAGAAGGCGAACTAGATTAGGAGATATACAAATGTCGAACTTACTGAGCAACAAGGTCGCGATAATAACAGGTTCTGGCAGAGGAATAGGAAGGGGTATAGCCCGACTAATGGCATCTGAAGGCGCTTCTGTAGTCGTTAACGATCTTGGTAGTTCAGTGGATGGATCAGGGGATTCGATAGCGCCTGCAGACGAAGTGGTTGAAGAGATTAGGTCGCTTGGAGGTCAGGCTGTCGCGAATTATGATTCTGTCACTACAATGGATGGTGGTGAAAACATTATAAGGTCGGCTCTGGACAACTTTGGCAAACTGGACATTGTAGTGACCCCAGCTGGAATATTGAGAGATCGAATGATATTCAACATGACTGAGGAGGAGTGGGACGATGTCATCGCAGTCCACCTAAAGGGTACTTTCTCCGTAGTAAAGCCTGCCAGTGTACTTTTTAGGCAACAAAAAAGCGGCGTGGTTATTACTTTTTCATCCGTGTCTGGTCTTTTTGGAACGTCAGGTCAATCCAACTATGGAGCAGCTAAAGACGGAATAGCAGGATTCACAAGAGCCGTGGCGAGGGATCTAGGAAGATACGGTTGCAGGGTAAATAGCATTTCACCAGGGGCTGACTCTCGCATGACGGCGACGGTCCCCCAATCCGCAAGAGATATTCGGGCAGCGTCAGGAATAGACATCTCCTCACCTCAGCAATCCTTGGAACTAAATCGGGAGCCGGATGATGTAGCACCGATGGTAGTGTGGTTAGCCTCCGATGAAGCTAAAGATGTCAATGGTTACGTTTTCCACTGCCAGGGCGGAAGCATTTCCCTGATGAACAATCCCACAGAGGAAAGGTCCATGCGGAAAAATGGTCGTTGGACCGTCGAGGAAATAGACGCCGTATTCCCCGGAACCCTCGGTATGGATATGGGCAACCCCGCCCCTCCACAAGAACCGAGAAAATGACCATCACTGAAACACAGATGCCTCTATCTGAATAGTCAAATAGGCTATTTTTTAACTTAGGTAAAGCTCACTCAATGCAAATCTGATACACAACTCATCATTCAGTAAGAATCGTAACCGTCTTTATCCTATCACCCGCCGGTCCTCCGTTCTCAGGATCTCGAGGTGTGAGGTTCTCAATCGCAGTCATACCACTTAAAACCCTTCCGAAGACAGTATGGCAGGACATACCTCTAATACCACAATTCTTTAAAGTATTGTCCGGCATAAATCCATCCAGAAAAGGTGTGGCTTTATAGGTGATAAAAAACTGGCTTCCATTAGTCGCTCTACCATTTCGCATTCCCGAGTTGGCCATAGATAATACTCCTGAACTGTCATGTCGCGCTTCTAGATGAAACTCATTCCTAAAGGCATACCCCGGACCTCCCCGGCCAGTACCTGTCGGATCACCGCCCTGAGCCATAAACCCTGGTATAACACGATGGAATGTAGTTCCATCGTAGAAACCTTTCTTTGCCAAGAATACAAAATTGTTAACAGTGTACGGAGCATATTCCTCTAATAAGTCAACTAATATCTCCCCGCCATCCGACAACTTTATTATCGCCCGATAGTCCGTCTCTTTTTCTATCTCCATTTTAGGAGGAAATGCGTATCTCATTTTTTCACCAGCAGGAATTTTGGGCTTCGCTATCACCATTACCTCCCCCACATTAGATATTGACATTGCTATATCAACTGCAACATCTACACTTTTCAGGTTTGTATTTGTCGTAACAGGACCACCTTTCACCTTACCTTCAAAGGATACGCTCTTAACGATGTCACTTTTTACAGAACCCGATATGCGAACAACCAAATGACCTTCAGACTTCCGCAGCACAGGTATTACTGATCCCAATGCATATGCCGGCACTTTACCCGAGATCTCGAAAAGTGTTTCATCTTTCTGTAATGCAAGCCCTGCTTCCTCCATATGGGAACCAATCAAGTCAATTAAATATGGGGGGCTGATTACCTTATGTTCCTCTGAATACTCCATCCAAACCTGATCGTTTTCCCCTTTCCGGTACGTCATATCATCAATTATTACCACACTAAATCTTTGCTGTTCACCACGGCCATCAAGCATTTCTATTGTGCCTCGAAAATCTGATCCATTCCCCACATCTCCGGACATCCTGAAAGGAGCGGACTGCTTGAAACCCTCGAAATTAATTTCGACATCAGCGGTTAACTGACTTCGATAAAACAAATGGGCGTCAAGAACGTTACTTATACCATCAATGATCTTCTTTGATGAGGTGGCGCTAGGGGATTCAGTGCTCAGCATTCCAGCTGGAGATTGGTCTCTCTCAAGCCTTGGTGCACGATCAGGTTCAAGCACACGTGTAGCAGTTGCCACATCGACAGGGGCTACTACGTCATCCTTATTTTGCTTCTCCTGTGATTCCACTACAACAGTCCCCGACTTGCCAACAGCTGAGCAAGAAGAAGTCACCACTACGAATAACAGTGGCAAAAAAAATGCCCCCATCCAAGCAATGCACATGTTAACCATATATAAACCTTATTAAGATAAGCCAAACTTCTTCAGGCACTAATTTTAAATTGACTGGCAAAAGCAAGTTATGAAATCATAATACCTGTGATCAGATGAACATAAAGATTGGTAATTAGAGTGAGCTGGTTTTTGCCTGAACTTCGTATATGTACGAGACCATCAACAAGCAAAGTTTGAAATTGGTCTTATATTTACTTTGGATGAAAGCCCCGGTAGTCCTCACAAAGAAAGGACCACTGTAGGCCAAACCTTCCTAGAGTATACCGCACCCTTACAAACCACGGATAAATCTTGCGTAAACCATATAGCTGAAATCACAAGATACGGACCCTTTCACATACAAATCTGGGAGTAGGTAAAGTAGATGTTGATCGATAATTTTGAAGGCATGCACTGGATGTTAGCGACACCATTCCATGAGGATGAGGAATTAGATAAAGATTCCATCCGGTCTCTCGTTGAACAAGCAAGGAAGGCCAACTGCACAGGAGTGGTAGGCTTGGGAGTGATGGGTGAAAGTTCCCGATTAAGCGACTCCGAAAGAACACAAGTAGCGGAAGAGATATTTTATGCGGCGGGTAATCTACCGGTCACTATAGGGACTACGTCTGATAGCACTAAAGTGGCAATAGATCGGAGCAAGGAAGCTGAACGCATGGGGGCATCCGCCGTGATGATAGCACCGCCACCAATGCTCAAACCCAACTTAGATACTCTACTTTTATTCTACGCAAAGGTGGGGGATTCCATATCAATACCGATAATTTTGCAGGATTACCCACAAATATCTGGAATACATTTGCCGGTACATTTCATTGCCGAAGTAGCCAGTAAAGTGCCAAATATAAGATTTATCAAACTTGAGGACCCACCTACACCAACAAAGATCACTGGGATAATTAATCTCACCGATGATCGATTAGGCATATTCGGAGGCCTGGGAGGAGTCTTTTTGCTAGATGAGCTAAAACGCGGTTCCATCGGCGCAATGACAGGATTCGCTTTCCCCGAAATTCTTGTTCAGCTGTGCCAACTTGTAAAGGGGGGCCGTCAGCGTGAAGCCGAACGGATATTTTATAAATATCTACCGTTGATCCAATTCGAACAACAGGAAGGTATTGGATTGGGAATAAGGAAAGCTGGTTTAGAGTACAGGGGATTGATAAAAAGTCCTATGGTTCGCCATCCAGGCAGCTCCGTGTCAGATCAAACTCGCAAAGAATTGCTAAAACTGATCTCGGATTTAAACCTAGATCAAGCTATCCCTGACCTATATTAATGCACAGGTACCATACTTAGCCAAAATCACTCCACGGAACTAAGAGGATTCACAGTAACTCTACTCATTGGTGTGTCTCTTGTATTACGGAATTGGTGCTCAACATCAGCTGGAACCAGTACACAATCACCTTTTTCGATTGCATACTCTTGATCACCACACAAAAGGACTCCTGAACCCTCCGTTATAAACGCCTGATGTTCCCATGGATGCGTATGGCAGGGAGATGATTCCCCCGGGGCATGTTGAACATACAACATAACATAATTAGGCACACCATCAGTCTTGCCCAATATAGGATTTTCGTAATCCTTAAAATTCTTTATCACTGGCTCCATGTCAAATCTCCTAATCCGTTCCTTAATTTAACTACCCACGATAGTGTATACGTTTGAAAGCATCTGCTTGAGGCATACCTCGACCCTTGCCACGTTCACCTCGCCATTCCAACATCCTTTCCATCACTTCCTCATAGGTCTGCCCACCCATTTGTGACACATGACTGGTCAATGCTCTTATAGATGTCTCCATATAATCACTAATGTCCACCCACAAGTCAGGCTCAGGATGTCCCATTATCCAAGCCTCCGAAACTTTGTGAGGTTCATATCCTTCCTCAACAAGTTCCGGGAAGGTCATATGGTCCCTAGCTGCTGGGAATATAGCAGATAAAGCTGCTTCACCAGCCGCCATATGATCTGGGTGCCCGGAGCCCCAGCCACCGTCTAATACCCTCATAGGATATTGACACACAACCACGTTAGGTTTCTGCCTGCGAATTTCTCGCGCCAAATCTTTCCGTAACTGCAAAGTCGGTTCAAGATAACTATCTGGATAATCTAGAAATACCACATTGGAAAGTCCCAGAATCTCACCCGCTTTTGTCTGCTCAGCCTTTCTTGTACATGCTAATTCGTTTCCTGTCATGGATGAGTCGCTACTTCCTTTACTGCCATCAGTGCACAGTACGTAAGCAAAATCCCACCCCTCGCTTACCAACCTGGCCACAGTACCGGAGCATCCATATTCTGCATCATCTGCGTGAGCAACAACGACTAATCCACGACCATAATCCTTTGACCAATCATTAGAATGAGACAATTGCTCGTCCCTCCTTGTAATTTAAAACAATCTATTTCTATTTAATTCTTTCATAACCAGATCTACAAATAACGTCCGTCATTCTAACAGAGCCTTATTCTTTCATAACAAGTTAACATATGGAACATCAACCATAATCCACCCCGCTTCCATACCTCTGGAAAAACATAATCAACCTTAGTTTAGTAGCCGACTGTCCATTGATCGATCAACAATTAACAAATTTAGCCTAGCAAAGTATCCCCATCTGTATACACACCTCCCCCGGATGTAAATTAGTCCAGTCATATACTCTGCCTATAGCGCGCTTCGAATCAAATTGCTATAATCCCGCCACGCTACCTTTTGGTTTGCGCAAGTCAACTTATAATCCGGTAGAATTATGAATTTAGGAGGTACCAAGGATGGGAAACAATAAAACTATCACCCTCACTATCAACGGGAAAGAACTTACCCATGATGTAGAGCCTAGGTTATTGTTGGTTCATTTCCTTAGAGAGAACCTAGATCTAACTGGTACTCACATAGGTTGCGACACGACGAGCTGTGGAGCCTGTACCGTTTTGATGGATGGTAAAGCTGTAAAATCCTGCACAATGTTCGCCGTGCAAGCAACAGGCAAGAACATCACCACCATAGAAGGCTTAAGTGAAGGGGAAGGGCTTCACCCGGTCCAAGAAGGCTTCTGGGAAAAGCATGGGCTGCAATGCGGCTTCTGTACGCCCGGCATGATTATGTCATCCGTCGCTCTACTTAACGAGAATTCGAATCCGACTGAAAAGGAAATTCGGCATGGCCTAGCGGGAAATCTATGCAGGTGCACTGGGTATCACAACATAGTACTTGCCGTACAACACGCTGCAGAAAAGATGGCCAATTAGACTTTAGCTCGGAGGAATATCATGATCACGGCACCATTTGATTACCATTCACCTAAATCCGTCACTGAAGCCGTTGCTCTTCTTGAGCAATACGGGAGCAATGCCAAAATCCTAGCAGGTGGCCAAAGCCTCATACCACTAATGAAACTGAGATTGGCTGAACCCGAAATCCTGGTCGATTTAGCAGATATCCCATCGATGTCATATATTCGAGAAAAGAACTCCGGATTGGCCATAGGGGGAATGACAACATACAAGGAAATAGAATCTTCAGGAATTCTACCCAAGGCGCTTTCAGAAGCCGCCGGGCTCGTAGCAGATCCCCAAGTTAGAAACAGAGGTACAATCGGTGGGAGCTTGGCACACAGCGATCCAGCTGCTGATCTGCCGGCCCCAGTAATAGCATTGGGTGGTCAGATTATAGCCACTTCTAAGGACGGCGACCGGACCATACCATCTGAGGATTTTTTCACAGATCTTTTTTCAACAGCTCTAACTGACGAAGAATTAATAACAGAAGTCTTCATCCCAAAGCCATCGTCAGAAACTGGGACCGCGTATTGCAAGTTTGGGAATAAGGCGTCGCATTATGCCGTCGCAGGTGTAGCAGCGAGTTTGACTGTGGACAAGAGCGGTACATGCATTGGGGCACGGATCGGCGTTACTGGCACAGGTCCTTCAGCCTATAGAGCAATCAAATCAGAAACAATCCTCGTTGGAACGAAATTAGATCAAGATTCCATTCAAGAGGCAGGAGCTAGTATCCTCGAAAACACTCCTGTTAACGAGGATGTCCATGCATCCTCAGAGTATAGGGCTCATTTGACAAAGGTTTATGCTGTTAAGGCACTTGTATTGGCATCAAGCAGGGCAAAATAGCCACTTCATAGAGGACAAACGCTTTATAGACTTCATTAATTTCTAACTTACCGTCTCTAATAACTTGTTTGGAAATCGAACATAGAGCATGATGGACCACAACATGAGTAGCTTGAGCACTAGGGTTTCGTACACTAAATCGGAAGCCACATCAACTAACGGAATGGTCGCGACCAAGCACCACCTTGCGACGGAGGCCGGACTAGAGATGTTGAGACTGGGTGGCAATGCCATGGACGCAGGGGTATCAGCATGTTTCGCAGTAGGCGTTGTAGAACCTGAATCGAGCGGTATAGGTGGTGGTGGCTACATGGTATTCCAAATGCAGGATCGCGGGGGAGTTATCGGTTTTCCCATGAAAGGACCTGTCGGAGCGAATCCAGACATGTACCAACTAACAGGCAGAAAGTCTGTTGGGACCTTCGGTTGGCCAGAGGTTTACAACGATGAGAACATCCATGGATATAAATCCATAGCAGTCCCCGGAACGGTTGCCGGTCTCATTGAGGCACATAAACGGTTTGGGACGCTGCCTCTTCGGGAAGTTGTAGAACCAGCGATTTGCTTGGCACGAAAGGGATTTATCCCAGGATGGTTCACTCTATATAAATTCGCCAACCTTACCGCGATGCTAAAAAGGTACCGAGAGTTGGGAAACATTTTTATGCCCAACAACAATTTACCATTTGGGAACTTAGATAGTCCCCACACGCTGCGACAACCCGACTTAGCAGACGCTCTAGAATCCATTGCGAAGGACGGGTCAGATGCTTTTTATCTAGGTGACATCGCTGCCGCCATTGTAAATGACATACAAGCAAACGACGGAATTCTCACGAGGAAAGACTTAGAGGAATATAGAGTCTTATCATGGGAAGACGGATTACAATGCAGTTACAGAGACAAGACCATCAGAGTACCCCCATATGCCTGCGCCGGTATAACAACCGCTATGACCCTCAAATTGTGGGAACATACTGGATTGTCTTCATACAATCACAATTCCACGGACATGTTACATAGGTACATTTCTTGTGCACGATTAGCACACGCCGATCGATTTGAATACTTGGGAGATCCTAGGTTTGTTGATGCCCCTTGGAATGGACTAATGTCAAAGGAATACACACACCGCAGGCAACTTGAAATAGACAAGGACAATATTCCAATTTTTAAACCTGGTAATCCTTGGGTTGAAGAGGGGAGAGATCCCCAAACCACTTTTCACAGTAGTTCCCCACAACCTGACAATGGCACCACGCATCTTGCAGTTATCGACAACAATGGCAACGCTGTATCTATAACAAACACCATTATGTCTGGTTTTGGTTCTGGAATTGTTCCCAAGGGTACAGGAATTATCATGAACAACGGTATGATGTGGTATGACCCTGTACCAGGTCGGATAAACTCGATTTTACCTGGAAAATACCCTCTAAACAATATGACTCCAGCCTTGGTGCTTGGGACCGATGGCGTTGAGATAGCTGTGGGCGCATCGGGAGGTCGCCGTATCACTAACTGCGTTTCCTCACTCATCATAAATATGGTCGACTACAATATGGGACCACAGGAAGCTATTGATGCACCTCGTGTTGATTGCAGTACTTCAAGCACCGATGTGGACGCTAGGCTAGACGGCGAAACCATCGTACAACTCCGCAATAAAGGTCACACCATAAGACCTGTGGGAGAAGCATTCACACAGACTGGGTTTTCTTCTTTTGCCAGCCCAGTAGCCATTACAAGAAAAAAGAGTTCCTTGAAGGCCGGGGTTGACACATTTCACTCAGCCCACGCAGCCGGACTCTGAATATATTTACCGCAATAAGCCTACCAACAAGCCTTCAAGATCAATATTCTCTTTCATGATCTCACGATATTGCAACAATTTCTCAGGATGATCAAAGCGAGCATTACGTTGAAGGGCCCCCATTTCATTCATAACTTCTAGGGTATCCATATCTACAACAATAATGGGAACACACTCTTCCGAAGCCTCGTACTGCACATATTCTATCGGTTCGACCCCTCGAGTGAGAATGAAGCATGCTAGACTAGTCGATAGTGCAGACATTTGAACGTCGGGACGATCTCCCCGGACTATTACAGCTTTGTTAATCCTCGTCGAGAAGGCATATTGACCGGGATCCATACCAAATCCACCTACCATATAATTTTCCACCAAACGACTAGCGTCAACCTGATCTTCAATCAGTCTTCCTCCTAGGCCATCAACAATCTGTTGCACTGTTAAACTCAAAAGAGTGCGAATCTCCGGCAGAGTTCCCAGTAATTCGATACCCGCACTATCGAGAGCAGGTATTAATGAATTTTTCACTCCGGTATGACCATACCGAGTCTCATTATTCACAACCAGTCCATAAAGATTATGTCCGAACGAGGTGGTAAATTTGATAGTCTCAGGCCCCAACATTTGACTGGCAACTACAATAACCTTTGCGTCAGTTTCTTCGGCAAAGCTCATGTGTTCAGCGAGTGTTAAAGTTGATGACCCTTCGATGACAACAACCTCACCTTCGGTTGTTAGGCGATCCACCTCACCAACCGCATCAATTAATGTTGCAACCGGAGACATACCAACTTCCAGATTCAATAAATCAGCGAAAATCAAGGAGTCTTGATCTTCTGGACTAGAAACAACAGGCTTGGATACAGATACCATGTGGCCATGATCTTTCATGAAACTAGCCAGGGAAGCAACAAAAGCCGACTTGCCCATACCATCAGCCTCAGAAATTACATAAACGACGCTCATCTAAAGGCCTCCGAACGATCCCTTGTGATTAGAGAAGACCCAACAACCACATACATATCACTTCGTCCGACGTCGTCGTAACCTACGTATACTCCTCTGTCTCTCAAGACGAGACTGTTCACCTTTTGATCGAAAGAACCTTCGATTGCGCAGCTCTCTCAAAATCCCAGATCTTTGCATCTGAGTCTGGAATCTTTTGAGGAGTGCTTCCGCATCCTCTCCTTCGCGCAGTGTCACTAATGACAAACCAATATCTCCTAAATGTACTTCCATCCCACCTACAAGAGCTTGAAACGATCCAACAGACCAATTCCAATGGGTATTCGATTCTAACATAAGTCCTATACTACATCCATATCATATGTGACAGTCATGGCAATAACCGGCCATTCGATTCAAATCCTGCGAGCTTGCTTGAAGCCTATCAAAGTTCTAAGATCTTCATGTATTGCTCGAAACCTAAGCCTAACTAGGAGTGCGAATGCCAAGTCCATCACACGAGTTTACACATATTTCCCGGTTTGAACCGGAAACTTTCGGCGAACCAGGAAACAGAACTTTTTCCATAAATGCAGAAAGTCAAAGTAGCACAGCAAAAATATGGTTAGAAAAAGAACAACTTGCTGAACTTTCACTAGCAATTTTAGAGCTAGCTAAAGACACACCTGAACTTGGCCGAAATCCGGGATCTGGACCTATCCATCTTGAGGCATCTCCATTAACACACCTCGATTTCAAAGCTAACCAGCTAGCCTTTGGCCATAACTCCGAACAAGATCTTTTTATAGTAGATGCTTATGACCCAGATGACATCAACTCCGATGAACCGACCGTTCGAATGTGGGTAGAACGCAAACTCATACAAAGTTTCGCAGAAATGGCCCTAGAAATCGTCGCTGCTGGTCGCCCGATTTGTCCTCTTTGCACAAAACCAATCGATCCCTCAGGACATTATTGCCCACGCACCAATGGTCATTCTAAACCAAAAACCATAATTTAACCCTCCCCTTATTTCTTATACTCCTGCAGGACAACAACTTGAACAGGCCAAAAGACATAGATCCAAGGGAAATGTTTCCTATACCGAAATTGCCCCTACTTAAATTACGACCTAACGAGACCCATAAACTCTTACAAGATGGGATTTTCTTAGGTGGACACACCATGCCATGGGGTTCAAACTACACTTTTATGCTGTGGTTATCCGAATGGGAGGAAAAAGGCAACTGTATACGAGTTATATACAAACCAAGAGATGGCGAAAGGCCCCTCAGTGACTTTCGCCAAGGAACACTGTTCCAACGTGAATACGCAGCATATCTTTTGAGCCAAGAGCTAGGATGGCCAAATGTCCCTACTACTCTTATAAGAAATGGTCCATATGGGATTGGTTCAATGCAACTCTACGTCGACTGCGACCCTCGAATTACATATTTTGATATGCGAGATGACATGGGGAGTGAATTGGTCAGATTGGCGACTTTTGACTTACTAGTAAACAACGGGGACAGAAAGGCTAGCCACTGTCTTTTAGATAACAACTCGAACATTTGGTCCATCGACCATGGACTTACGTTTCACACTGACTTCAAGTTGAGGACAGTGATGTTGGAATTTTGCGGGAAATCCATACCTCTCTCCCTATTATCAGATCTAAAATCATTGTTGGGGCGTCTTACTGAAGACACACCCCTGCGGCAAGAGTTGAGTGGATTGATCTCTGACAAGGAGATATTAGCACTAATACACAGACTACAATATATTCTCAAAATCCCCATATTCCCTATACTAGACCCCAACCGTAACATTCCATGGCCTCTAGTCTAACCAAGATGTATTCTGTGCCTACGTTACCTCGGCTAGGATCTAGGATAGATATTGACCAAAGAAATTTTCATCAAGGCCAGTAACATTTATTATCATATAAAGCAGATTATATTGTTGATTGATCTCCAACTAAGAGACTACAATTGTGCAAGATCCTATCGATTTCGGAGGGTTGGCCGAGCGGACGAAGGCACCAGTCTTGAAAACTGGCATATCCTAACGGATATCGTGGGTTCGAATCCCACACCCTCCGCCACCTTAAACAACATAGCAAACTAGGGTATCCTAAGTTTGGAGAGAGCCAATGAAACTTCACGAACATCAAGCTAAGAAAATTTTTGCTGCACACGGAATACCTATTCCGCTGGGTAAAGTCGCCACAACGCCGAGTGAAGCAGCTGCTGCGGCTTTCGACCTCGGGACCCCAGTAATAGTGAAAGCACAAATACATGCGGGAGGCCGTGGTAAAGCTGGGGGTGTTAAAATCGCGAAAACCCCTGGTTCCACTGAAACAACCACCAGATCTATGTTAGATAAGGGCCTTATCACAGAACAGACAGGCTCGGACAAAGTAATAGTAGAATCCGTGTTGGTGGAAGAGAGTTTACAAATCAGTGAAGAGCTATATTTAGCCATGGCAATCGATGGATCATTAAAAAGGATCGTAGCAATATCTAGTAAATCCGGAGGAATGGATATTGAGAAAGTAGCGCATGATACCCCCGAAAAGATCTTTGTAGAACCGATTGATCCCGGCATAGGGATCCAAAGCTACCAATGCCGAAACATCGCATATAAATTGAACATTCCAGACAATTTAGTTCGACCATTTGTTCAGCTTACTCAAAACTTATATTCGGCTTTCATAAGTACTGATGCCTCATTGGCTGAAATCAACCCTCTTGTTATTACATCTAATAATACTCTTGTCGCTGCCGACGCTAAGCTTGACTTGGATGATGACGCCCTATTTCGACACAGTGAGCTTAGTGGATTAAAAGACGCGAACCAAGAAGATCCATTGGAATTACTAGCAAATAGTTTCAACATTAACTATGTCAGACTAGACGGGAATGTAGGCTGCATTGTCAACGGTGCAGGACTTGCTATGGCAACCATGGACGTCGCAAGTGCAGCAGGAGCACATCCAGCTAATTTTCTCGATATAGGAGGTGGAGCTGATGAAGTTAAAGTCTCAAAGGCCCTTCAACTGGTACTTTCCGATGAAAGGGTACAAGTGGTCTTAGTTAACCTCTTCGGCGGAATTCTCAGATGTGACGTCGCCTCCAAGGGATTCCTCTTAGCGGCCAACGAAACACAGACAACAATGCGCCCCATGGTAGTCCGTATGCTAGGAACCAATGCTGATGAAGGACGACGATTATTGTCCAATTCTGACCTAGATCTAGTCTTAGTTGATACTCTGGAACAAGCGGCTACCGCAATCAAAACCTTTCTATAATTTACCCACGAGGAGATGATTAACACCAATGAGCATACTGGTTGATAGAAATACCCGCCTACTAGTTCAAGGTATTACAGGGAAAGAAGGCAGTTATCATGCATCTCGATGCGCGGAATACGGCAGCAACCTCGTTGCGGGAGTAACTCCCGGCAAAGGAAATCAGGTTTTCCGCGAAACAATACCCATTTTCGACTCTGTTCAACAAGCCATTGACCAAACAAAGGCCACCGCTTCCTTAATCTTTGTACCTCCAGCGTTCGCTTCAGATGCAGTCATAGAAGCGGTGGATGCAGGGATAAAGATCATAGCTTGCATCACAGAAGGGATTCCAGTGCAAGATTCGATCAAAGTTATGCACTACATCAAGGACAAGGACGTGACACTCATCGGGCCAAACTGCCCGGGCATAATATCACCTGGAGAGCACTTCAAAATGGGGATCATGCCTGGACACATCCACAAGCCTGGTCGCACAGGCGTTGTCTCAAGAAGTGGCACGCTCACTTACGAAGCCGTTAAACAACTCTCGGATTTGGACATTGGGCAATCCACATGCGTTGGAATCGGGGGAGATCCTGTTTCAGGGGCCACTTTCACGGAAATCCTAAGAGAGTTTCAAGATGATGATGACACAGACAATGTCGTGATGATTGGAGAAATTGGAGGTACCAAAGAACAAGAAGCAGCTGAGTATATCAAAACCAATTTCTCTAAACCTATCGCAGCATTAATCGTTGGACAAAGTGCTCCTGAAGGCAAACGTATGGGCCACGCAGGAGCCATCATAACGGGATCCCATGGCAAGGTTAGTGAGAAAATTAAATCCCTTGAATCTGCCGGCGTTGCCATTATCCCAACACCAGGCTCTATAGGCACAACTATGGAGTCCCTCCTAAGTCATCCCTAAATATCTCCATTGGTCTTAAACACATCAGTTTCTCGCCAGATATGCTTGCCAAAAACGATGCCATGCTTCCACTAATTAGAACATATGTGTTGTATTTCAAATATTACTATGATACCCTTCACCTTAACTGTTAATAGCTGAACCCAAGCTCCAAATCCCCAGATAGGAATCTCTCATATGAAAAACGACAAGCTAAAAGACCTCGATCTCGCAATAGATCAGATAGACAAACATTTTGGGAAAGGAACCGTCATAAAGCTGGGGGATGTACCCGACGTCAAAGTTGATGCAATATCGACCGGTTCGCCATCACTTGATTTAGCCTTAGGAGTGGGAGGGGTGCCGAAAGGAAGGGTAACGGAGATATATGGCCCAGAATCGTCCGGCAAATCCACTCTGACCTACCACATCATGTCCTCAGCCCAACAACCCGGCGGCATCGCCGCGTATATCGATGCCGAACATGCCCTCGACCCTACATACGCCAGTCGGTGCGGCGTAGATATTGAAAATCTTCTCGTATCTCAACCTGATACTGCAGAGCAAGCTTTAGAAATTTGTGAATACCTCGTCCGTAGTAGCGCGGTGGACGTAGTGGTCATCGACAGCGTAGCGGCCATGGTCCCAAAGGCTGAACTTGAGGGAGACATGGGAGATTCCCACGTCGGCCTACAAGCTAGACTAATGTCACAAGCCCTCAGAAAACTAACTTCTTCAATAAGTCGATCCAATACATCTGTGATATTCATCAACCAGATCAGAGAAAAAGTAGGCGTTTTCTGGGGTAGCCCAGAAACTACCCCTGGAGGGAGAGCCTTAAAATTTTACAGTTCGGTTCGAATTGATCTACGCAGAATCGAGTCCGTCAAGCAAGGATCTGACATCATCGGTAATCGTGTGCGCGCAAGAGTAGTAAAGAATAAGGTGTCAGCGCCTTTTAAAACAGCTGAGTTTGACATTATGTTTAATGAGGGTATAAGTAAGGAAGGTGACCTATTACAATTAGGTGTTGAACACTCCATTATAAAGAAAAATGGAGCCTTCTATTCATTTGGCACAGTTCAGATTGGTAGAGGCCGTGAAAACTCAAAAATCTTCCTCAAAGAAAATCCTGTCCTAGCCGCGGAAATAGAAGATATCCTTAGAAAGGCCATATCTCCAGAGCCATCTGATGATGTAGTAGTACCTGACAGTAACGCTCCATTAATTAGCTGATACTCCATAATCACGTTGGACATATATGCCCTTAAATCACATACCCATTGAAAAACAACTGCTAGATAGAGCAATCGGTGCAGCTCTCAGGTATTTATCTCATCGGCCAAGAAGCGCTGCAGAACTAAAGATATGGCTCACCAAGAGATTTGATCCTGCTGTCACACATTCGGTATTAGAAAAAATGCACTGTGACGGCTTGGTTGATGATCTGAAATTTTCCGAATTTTGGGTTGACAATCGATCTGCACACAGACCAAGAAGTACTCGTCTAATCCATCAGGAACTACGCATGAAAGGTATTTCTCGAGACATCGCCGATAGAGCGATCGACCATCTAGATAACGAAGAACTAGCTCTTAAGGTCGCGTTAGATCGATCTAAGAAAATCTCACATCTGCCCAAATCTCCCTTCTTAAAAAAGATGGTAGCTCACCTGCAAAGACGAGGGTTCCATTTTACAGAGTCTCGAAAAGCCGCTCATCATGCCTGGAATAAAAATGAGGTCGCCCACTGTACAGAAATAGGGACATCGATTAGCATTTAAAAGCACGTCATTTCAATCTATAATCATCAAAGACTCTTTTTTTGAAATGACAAATCGAAACTATGGTTGGTTCATAGAGGTTTATAGCTAAGGGAGGATGGTGCTTCTTGACTGGCGACACTTCGGTCAGTCTAATTCTAATATTTTTGTTTCTGACGCTTTCGGCATTTTTCTCCAGTTCGGAAGCCGCGTTTCTTTCACTGCAAAAAACTCGACTCTCGTTCTTGGTCAATAGCGGCGTTCCTGGAGCGAAGAGAGTTGCCGATATGGCTAGCAACACCGAGTTGTTATTATCAACAATTCTCCTTGGAACCAATGTGGTTAATGTTGCCTTCACAGCAGTGATTACGGCCTTAGCTGTAGCCTCACTTGGGGAAGGTCCTTTAGCCGTAGCTGCGGCTACAATTACAGGAACAATCTTACTACTAATTTTCGGAGAAATAATCCCGAAAAGTTTGGCAGTTCGACGATCCGAAAAAGTGGCATTTGCATACGCTCGACCTCTCAAAGCCGTCGAGTTATCTTTTTACCCCATCATCATTGTTCTCCAATGGCTATCAAACGTTACACAATCGATTTTCACCAGTCAGGAAGAAGTAGAAGATACTGTAACAGAGATTGAAATCCGATCCTTGATTGATATAGGGGAAGCAGAGGGAACTGTTGAACCATCCGAGGCCGAGATGCTCGAAAACGTTTTCAGATTCGGAGATCGTCAAGTACGTGAAGTTATGACCCCTCGCACAGAGATTGTCTCAATCAAGCGAGGTTCCTCTTTGAGAGATTTCTTAAAAGTCTATTCGGAACATGCCCATACACGATTTCCTGTTTTCGAAGAAACCAGCGATGACATAATAAATATCATATCGGCAAAAGATGTACTGAAAGCACTTTCGAGCGACAGTATCAGTGCGAATGACTCCGTCACGGACATTACTCGCGACGCATATTTTGTGCCAGAGACAAAACAAACTGCGGAATTATTCGATGAACTTAGACGAACAGGGAATCAGATGGCAATCTGCTTAGACGAGTATGGCGGACTAGCGGGCCTTGTGACAACCAAGAGACTGACTGAAGCGGTGGTTGGACCGGTAGGCGAGGAAGGAGAATCTCCAGAGGACGGATACGAAAGCATTTATCCTAACGTTTTTCACATCGACGGCAGCATGGACATAGAAGAAGCCAACGAGGAAATGCATCTCGATCTGCCAATCGGAGACTATGAGACAATCGCGGGCTTTGTGCTAACACAATTGGGGGAAATACCATCCGAAGGGGACGAATTCACCTACGAGAATCTATACTTCAGGATATTAGAGATGGACCATCTCAAAATCATCTCCATAATGATTTCAATAAGAGATGTCGAGACAGATTACTCTCTGAACGAAACTACTGATAACGGATAACCTTAAGCAAGTCAAAAGAGGAGCCAGAATTGACGCCAGTTGAGAACCACGAAAGATAATATAGTGGTCGTATCCGTAATCAAGAAATTCCAAGATAAAGTTACTGACGCAGTTATAGCCTCTGATCTTCGAGATTCAAAACTGGTGGTAGCAGTGTCTGGGGGGCCTGACTCGATGGCTATGCTACACGCATTACAGATGACTCGTTCTGAAACCGGCTTGAATTTAATTGGCGCCCATCTTAATCATCGGCTGAGAGGACAAGAGGCCCATGCCGATGCCAATTACGTGAAATCCGTCTTGCAGAGTCTGAGCATCCCCTGTCACACCGGTGATATCGATGTCAAACATCACGCGAACAAGAACAAATGGTCAATAGAAGAGGCAGCCAGAAATTTAAGGTACCAATTTCTATTGGAGATAGTCAAACAAACCGGATCGTCAGCCGCCGCTTTAGGGCACAATGCCGATGACCAGGCCGAAACAATCTTAATGCACATTATTAGAGGAGCCGGACTACGAGGACTGAGGGGAATGTCTCTGCACTCAAATCGCAATATAAATGGCAGCACCATTAACATTTTCAGGCCATTGCTAAGTATCTCAAGAACAACCATTGAATCCTACTGCTCAGAAGCTAATCTACAAACTAGACAAGATTCCACGAATTATTCCTCCCAATATTTTCGCAATTCCCTTAGGTTACAATTAACACCTGAAATCAAGAGATTTAATCCTAAAGCGACACAAGCATTTTCCCGCCTATCAAAATCCGTTTCGAGAGACTTCTCTCTCCTAGAGAAACTAGCATCAAGCTCCCTAAATGATGTTGCCAAGGTATCGTCCAATAAGGTCACCATTGATCTGCTCCTATTAGATCGACTCGATGTAGCACTTCAATACAGAGTATTGCGTTTAGCCGTGGAGAAAATCAAAGGAACTACGGAGGGCATATCATTAAACTCCATTGAAAAACTAATAAGTCTCACAAAGGGACGAACAGGAAGTTGCGTCACTATAACAGGTCGAATCACTGCGGAGAAATATTATGGCCATATATTAATTCGCCTAGGGTTTAATAATTCAAATGCCCTAGAACAAGCATTTGAAGAGACTATAATAAATCTTCCAGGGACGACATCTGTTCTCGGCTGGAACATTAACGCTACCATCGACACAACCCCAAACAACTTCCCCCAGTCGCATCCGGGAGGTTTCCATACAGCATGGCTAAATATCCCACTATCCGATCCCGAGCTAACTGTAAGACCACGGAGAACTGGAGATATGTTTCAACCATCAGGTATGGCAACTCATAAGAAACTAAAAAATTTCCTGATTGATTCTAAGATCCCTTATTCACACAGAAACAAGATTCCCATGCTCATATTCAATCAAAAGATAGCTTGGATAGTAGGATGGAGGATCGCCGAGTGGGCAAAGCCTAGGGCCGGAGAACAATCTTGGAAATTAACTTTTACCAAGATTGAGGCGAACCATCCACTAGTAAAGGACTTGAAACCGGAGCCCTCCCCTAGATGACCCTATCCAACCTTGGTCCATCAAGCCTTCCAGGCATCCTGCCTTTTCTTGCAACCGGCCTTCCTTCAATTTCCCTAATATCTGCTGTGAAATTATTGGGGTCAGCCGATGATATGTAACTGCCGACCATATATCCACCAATTGGACTGCCAGCTTTTCGAAAATTTCGAATCTGATCCGGGTTTAGCCCCCCACTGACAAATATTTCCACATGGCCGAAATTCAGTTTCTCCAGTTTATCTCGGATCTCCCGAACCATCATTGGAGTAACCCCGCCTCTCTCTTTCGGGGTGCCCAATCTTATTCCTCTCAAACGTTCCCTTAAAGCCTGTGCAACATTTAAAGCTTCCTCCACTTCATCCCGAAAAGTGTCTACCAACACAATACGTTGCATTTCCAAACCCATGTGTTTATCAAAAGCCTGAGCGGCAACGACAGTATCTCCAAATATCAATGGTAAGTTATGAGGCATGTTCCCCAACGGATTTCTATTTGCGTGCTTAGACCCAAGAATAGTGGACACTGAAGAGCAACCACCCACAACAGATGCATAATCAATCACTTGAGCCACATTAGGATGAGTGTACCGAGCTCCGTAGCCAATCACCGTAGTTCCTTCTGCAGCCTCACAGCACTCTCTCGCGGCAGTCGCCCAGGCGCTAGCCGAAGAAAGCATCCCTGTAATACTGGTCTCATATAGACCAAACGACGCATATCTTGCAATTACCCGTAAGACCGGTTCACCGGCCGAAATTTCATCCCCATCGGCCAACGCCCATACTTGAACGTCAGACTCAATATTTGCAAAGGCTTCCTGTTTTGGAAGGACGTTAGTCAAAAGTGATTTCGCTTCCTCAACACCACATAAAATACCATCTTTCCCGGCGACAAAATCCATCAGAACCTTCGGGTTCATCGATTCTAAACGCAAGATCTCCTTTGTCCAATGCAAGTAAGCATCGGATAGATCTCCTTTGATCAAGGCAGGCCGTATTTCAAATTCTGGAGTAGCCATCAGTATGTAGCCTCTATCTTCATCACGTTATACGAACTGCTAAATTACGTTGGCGCCAAGGATCTTGCGCATATGGACCAAAGCACTTTCATGAGCATCTATATCAAAAGATGCCACTGCGGCTGATCGCACCTCTACAGGGTAATCTCTATTTCTAGCATCAGCAACTGTGTGTAGCACACAAATATCAGTACAAACGCCACAAATTATCAATTTACCAGGAGCTGTTTGTACCAAGCAGCTCTCAAGACAAGTATCAAAGAATGCACTGTACCGACGTTTATAGATAATCTCATCTGCGTATCCTCTGAGCTCGTCAATAATTTCCGTTTCATCGGTCCCATTCACACAGTGTACAGGGAAAATTTCAAACTCAGCATCATCAATCTCATGATTATCACATACAAAAATTATCGTGGAGCCTTGTTCTTTTTGCTCCTTCAACAGAGTCTTTATTGTCGGTATGATTTGGCGAGCCTCATCCCCGCAATATAGATTGTGGCCTTGCTCCAAGAATCCTCTAATCATATCAACCACTAACACTACATTTGTCATAAGAAACCTCTAATTTGGCAACCTAAGTTCCAATCTTAACAGTACCTTAATTTTACATTCACCAATAAAGGCCTGCAAATGAAAGCCAAAATGTTGAACTATAGCTAAAATAGACGCCGCTGTGCTTTTTTCAGGCCATAGAATCTCAAGCGCAGAAGGCCTTTGATATCTTTCCATGCCGTACTTAAGATATTTACTTTTGAATTAGGGTCGTCAGTCCAAACCACCGGTATCTCCCTGACTTGATATCCACTCTTCTCTGCAATTATCAGCAATTCCGTGTCAAAGAACCAGCCATTATCCACGATGGTTGGTAACAACCTCTGAGCGGAGTAAGAAGATATCACCTTGAACCCGCACTGAGCGTCGCGAAAGGATACAAGAAACAAACTCCTAAACAACATGCTGTAACATCGAGAAATAAAACCTCTTCTCAAACTCCTCCCAACCACTTGGGACCCACTTACTAATCTTGACCCTATTGCTATATCGCAAAGCCCGCTCTGAACCATTGAAATCGCTTTAGGTAATGCCTCTAAGCCCGTAGACAAATCAACATCCATATAAGCGAACACATCTGCCTCAAACTCAGACCAAGCCCTTTTAATAGCTCTACCACGACCTTTTTTATCTTCCCTCATATATGTCACACGATCCGAAGTTTCAGCTAATTCCATCGATATTTTCTGGGTGGTATCAGTGGACCCATTATCAGCAATACAAACAGCCCAATCGTAATCGTTCATCTGGGATTCACAATAAGATGACAACTTATCTACACAACGAGGCAAATCCCTTTCCTCATTCAAAACCGGAATAACAATCAATATTCGCGCAGTCATCAAATATGGATCACCCTACTCCGATCTTAGTGATTGAAATGTCTTACCCCTGTAAATAGCATCGCTATCTCATGATCGTTAGCAGCCTTTATTACATCATCGTCTCTTATAGATCCACCGGGCTGAACCACAGCAGTAACGCCACCGCTAACAGCTATCTCAATGTTGTCTGCAAACGGCATAAAGGCATCTGAGGCCAAAACAGAGCCTTTAGCCTTCTCTCCGGCTATCCTCAACGCCAAATGAATACTTACCACCCTGTTGGGTTGCCCCGCGCCCATACCAACAAGCGCGTCATCCTTCACTAACACTATTGTATTTGACTTTATATGTTTCCCAACTTTCCAAGCCAAGGAAAGATCCGCGATTTCACTCTTTGTTGGAGCTCGATTCGTCACGGTTCTCCAATGAGAAGGATCTTCCTCGATATTATTGGCCGTCTGTACCAGAGCCCCTCC
>CAZRSW010000002.1:71134-86023 GCA_964602845.1 uncultured Dehalococcoidia bacterium
GCAATTCCACAAGGATTTGTATGCTTTACTACTACACAGGAGGATTTTTCAAAATCACTAACTGTAGTCCATGCTGACTCGGCATCAAGATAATTCGTATACGACATAGGCAGCCCGTGGCATTGCTCAGCTCTAATGATTCCGCCGGTTCCTAACGTGTCTGCGTATACAGCACCTCGTTGATGAGGGTTTTCCCCATATCTCAAATCATCAACTTTTTCTAGTCCAGGAGTGAAATAAGGAGCATCTAGGATACTACCACCCTGTGAAAGCCAACTAAATATAGCAGAATCATAGTAAGCAACGTGCTGAAATGCCTTAGCGGCAAGATCTCGACGCTCCCCAAGTGTAATCACGTTTCCAGAAATCAATCTTTCACCAACCCATTCATAATCATCTGGGTCAACTAGGACTAGCACACTTTCGAAATTTTTTGCCGCAGCACGTATCATAGTAGGGCCACCTACATCAATGTTTTCTAGCGCATCTTCAGTAGTTACTCCGGGCCTAGAGACTGTCTCTAAAAAGGGATACAGGTTAGCCACGACGATATCAATAGTCCCGATTTTATGCCGGGTCAATTGAGCCATCTGATCGGACAAATCACGTCGAGCCAAAATACCACCATGGATAAAAGGATGTAAGGTCTTAACTCTTCCTTCAAGTATTTCCGGAAACCCTGTTAATTCAGATACCTGTGTAACGGGTATACCGGCATCCCTCAACTCTCTACTAGTTCCTCCTGTACTAACCAAATCGTAACTAGCCGCAGACAACCGCTGACCAAAACCGACAAGCCCAGTCTTATCAAATACGCTGAGTAGTGCTTTCATATTTGTCTCTTTTAACCTATCTAACTTTCCTTCTTAGATCTTACATTTCAGGGGATTATGCTTACTTTAACGCTATTTGTGGGGTCGTAGGTTATTTCACCAACGACTATCGATCCAGGAAGATTCTGACGGACGGAGGGTACCTCCTCTTCCCCACATACTATAACCATTCCCAATCCCATATTAAATACCTGAAACATTTCATCCGTGGCTACATCGCCTCGCCGCTGTATGATTCCAAATATGGGTGGACATTCCCACTGAGTATGGTGAAAACGAGCGGCGGTTTCGTCTGGAAGGATTCGAGGCATATTTTCGTATAATCCGCCGCCAGTGATATGGGCAATCCCCTTGACCAACGCTAATACTGATTTCAATGAATGGTAATAAGAAGGGTGGGGCGTTAATAAAGCCTTTCCTAATGTTCCATCTAATTCATCATATTCTCGAAAAAGTGGAGATGGATCAGAATCTAAATCAAATACATGTCTCACAAGTGAGAACCCATTGGTATGGAGTCCATTGGATGGTAAGCCTATTAGAACATCACCTGGCTCGATCGTCTCCTTTGGGCAAAGCAATTCGCCATATTCCGCAACTCCAACAACAAACCCTGAAACATCAAAGCGGCCTGGAGAAAATATCCCCGGCATTTCTGAAGTCTCTCCACCAATCAGGACACAACCTATTTCACAACAGGCATCTACTATTCCTGACACTATAATCTCAATCACATCAGGTTCCAACTTTGAGGTAGCAATATAATCCAAAAAGAATAATGGGTCAGCCCCACAAACGATTAAGTCATTTATCGATGCATGCACAAGATCCTTGCCAACACCACCAAACTCCTGCAACATATTAGCAATACTTAGTTTGGTACCTATAGGATCAGTGCTAGAGACGAGCACAGGATCACGATATCCTGACAACCGATACATGGCCCCGAAGCCACCAACTCCCCCCAACACCTGAGGATCATAGGTCTTTGAGGCGATGGATTTAATATTCTCTTTTATCTGACCTGATGTCCTAAGATCCACCCCAGCCCTTGAATACATATTTTTCGCCATCTTAACACCTATATTTAAGCTTACCCTTCTAAATGCAGAATCAATGTCTTTTTAAAGTTTATCAAGGTCAATTTCCCCACTTTGAATTTTGTTCAGCGTTTCAATCCAAAACCCATGTTCCCGACTTTGTATTCTGTTTCTAAGGGAATCTATCGAGTCATCCCTGTCAACCAAGACACGAACCTGAGATACAACTGGCCCATGATCATACTCCTCATCAACAATATGAATTGTTATGCCACTCTGCCTATCCCGTTGGGCAATCACCTCCTCATGCACCAGATCACCATACATACCAGACCCTCCATGCAGAGGCAAAAGAGATGGGTGACTATTTATTATACGATTCGGATATGCCTGCACCATGGATTCTCCCAGTTTCCGCATATACCCAGCCAACACGACTAGTTGTACCTTGTGGTGGACCATAGTGGAAGTGATGGCCTTATCCAGCTCACTTTTGTCCGGATGAGTGATAGAGCTCAGGTGAATCGCAGGGATATCACATTTCCTTGCTCGTCTCAACGCCTTAGAAAGAGAATTATTACTAATTACTACCCGAACTCGCGCATCCAATATACCATTCTGACAAGCATCAATGATGGCTTGAAGATTACTACCTCCATGCGAAGCCATTACACCCAGATCAATCGTTCCTCCCATAAAAGAATAGGTCATTTAGGCATTTGTATAGCAGTTATATCTCTAGAACCAGTTTATCCATCTCCAGCTGCACGGGTATCGGATAACTTCCAGTAAAACAGCCTACACAGTACCGGCTCTTTTCTCCTTTGACCGAACGCAACAATCCCTCAATATCTAAAAAGCCCAGGGAATCTGCACCAATAAAATCTCGGATTTCATCAATCGTCATATTTGCGCCAAGCAGCTCCG
Source organism: uncultured Dehalococcoidia bacterium (assembly GCA_964602845.1). Lineage (GTDB taxonomy): Bacteria > Chloroflexota > Dehalococcoidia > Lucifugimonadales > UBA826 > CAZRSW01. The sequence goes on from CAZRSW010000002.1 coordinate 73,935, forward strand.
TTTTGGTCGCCATATCAACGCCAAAGTGGCACGGAGATACTATTGGAGGAGCACAGATACGAAAATGCACTTCTTCCGCACCGCCTTTTTTCAGCAAGCCAACAACATGAGGAGTTGTAGTACCCCTAACAATACTGTCGTCAACCACTACGACTTTTTTTCCTTCCAATATCTGAGGCAGGAGATTTAGCTTTCTGCGAACACCTAACTCCCTCATTTTCTGATCCGGCAGTATAAAAGTTCTTCCAACATATCTATTTTTTACTAGGCCTTCGCTAAATGGAATATTTGATTCTTGAGAATAGCCTACTGCGGCTGCTGTTGCAGAATCAGGTACACCAATTACTACGTCGGCTTCTACAGGATGTTGACGAGCCAGTTCCGCTCCCATCGCCATCCGACTGCTGTATACCAATCGACCGTCGAGAAGACTATCGGGTCTTGAAAAGTAAATATGCTCAAATATGCACTTTCCCATCATATCCTGAGAAGTCCTTTGGTAAATTGACTTTAGCCCCTCCTCATCGACCATTACGGCTTCTCCAGGCTCAACATCTCTGTAAAATTCCGCACCTATATGATCCAAGGCGCAAGACTCCGACGCGATTACCCATCCACCCCTGAGCTTACCTATGCAAAGAGGCCTTACCCCTAGAGGATCTCGCATAGCTACCATTTGATTTTTTGTCATCATAACAAGAGAATATGCACCCTTCAATTTACGCATGACGTAAGCAGCTCTTTCTGACCAAGATTCAGCAGGGGCATTAGATATCATATGAGCAATGATTTCGGAATCTGCCGTCGTTTTAAACTCAATCCCCCAATCATTCAATTCTTTCCGCAAGTCTACGGCATTTATTACATTTCCGTTGTGGCCCAAGGCAATATTCACTCCAGGACCATTAGATAGGATAGGTTGAGCATTATTTATATTGCTCGAACCCGTTGTGGAATATCGGGTATGCCCAACCGCAATATGACCCGACAATCCCGACAGATCGTATTCCTGAAACGCTTGTCCAACAAGACCCATTTCAGTATGGATCCTGAGATTGACTCCATCACTTGCGGCTATGCCAGCGCTTTCCTGGCCCCTATGCTGCAAAGCATAGAGACCAAAGAAAACTGCTCTAGCCGCTTCCTCTCCATTTGCATAAACGCCAACCACCCCACAAGCTTCTTTCAAAGAATCTCCATGTGGGAGCATAGGATCCGGGTGTTCATAGCGATCGCTATTAGATTCCTGAGTTGCCAAATTTACTCCGTTTTCCAGGATTTATTGGAGAAAACTCTGCCCGATACCAAGTCGTTAGCAAACTTGTCAGTCTGCATTGGAATTATACTTCCGCCTAGAATCAACGGTCAAACAAAAAATAGGATTTCTATTTCAAGAGACCCCTGTACGCAAGTACTCACCTAGTTCCCTCACCGTGAGACCAGATATCCCAAATTCAATTGGACCCCTTCCTTTTTCCAATGCATCTAACCCCATAACTATGCTTCCTATTGAAACAAAAGCATCCATCATCGGTGTTTCGACAGAGTATTCAGCCCCGATTTTGCTCCATGCTCCTATTCCATAAGGGATATCTTCAGTAAGCCAGCGACTTTCTAGGGTGCCTGGAGCCTTTAGTCTTGTTAACATATGACTACCATTTATGGTCGACCAAATATCGCCTTTCGGACCAAAACCAGCTTCATGGAAAGCCGTGTGCACAGGAGTAAGGCTATATCCCAGCGCTGTTCCGATATCCAATCTTTCTCTATCAATATTTTCAATCACCTTAGCAACTGACTTAGATACTCCTTCCTCATAAAAATAAAATTCCCCGCGTGAATACTCAACTCTTCCTGCATTCATAAGAACCCCAGCAGGATGAACAACTGGATTCATCGCAGACAACCCGCAAGCCATAACATCTTTGTATGAGGAAACATTCTTGAACAATGGTCCAATGAGGGAACTAACGCGTTCTGTTTCCACTGCTGGGAAAACTCCTAAACCCAACGTGCCCACCTCTCCCCATATCACAGCACTGGCATCAGATGTTTTTCTACAAACGTATGGGGCCGTATCGACTTCCGCAACCGTTAAACCTGTGTTCCCAAATTCGGCCATCAACGCAATCCATTCCAAAGAGCCTAACGTTCCCGGAACAATCACCAATGTGTGTCTTTCATTTAAATATGGGGCCACGAATTCCGCGAATGGCCTATGCGCATATGCAGGTACAATGAGTAAAAGGAGATCGGAGTAACTAAGAGCTTCTTCGGGATCCAAAGTAACAACATCTATTGGAGCAGCTCCATTTTCTAGAACCCCTTCAAGAGAAATACTCTTTGACATCGAAATCTCGGCGATCGTGTGTGCAAACTCCGGATGTTCAAGAATGCAAATCGTATTCCCAAGATGAGACATCCGGGAGGCGACAGCAAAGGCCGTATTTCCTCCACCCAATATTGTTATTTTTCTACCAGTCATTTCTTGATCTCTCTTCATTGTACAGTCGCTAATCGTTAAGAAAACAGCCTACTCCGGAGCTTGTACCAACTCAATTAAGACATCATCAGGGCCTTCTATATAAGCTATTTTAGCCCCGCCAATAAGCTCAGTAACCGGCATCACTATCCTTACCGCAGATTCTTCCAAATTTTGTATCTCTCTATCCACGTCTTCTACACTAAATCCAAAATGTTCAAGCCCCAGATGATTCAATTCTGCATTACCTCTTTCATCAGAAGATCCAGCTGGTGCAGTCGATATGTTAAGCCTCACCGGACCATCCATAGCCAAGCTTATTGTAATGGTTCCAGGCATTATCTCCTTGGAGAACATCATTTGCGCTCCAAAGAATTTTTCGTACCATTTTGCTGACACATGCGGATCTTTGGCTCGTATATGCACATGATTAATGGCGTAAGTCACTATTTGTTTCCTTCTCCATAACAAGGTGGCTTTATCACAATACTTCGGCTCAACCCCCGAGAAAGAGATCCATTATGTTGCCAGCTTTACCGCTCCGTCTCTTAAAAAACTCTGTAAATCCACAATTCTCACATGTGATATGTGAAAATTTTTGATTCTGCACATCGAAGAATCGTGACAGCCCACCTCCAGTGGTTCTGATTTCGCCCGTTTCATAAGTCTGATTGTCACATTTCCCACACTTGAAATCTCTAAGTGTTTCAGGTTCATTATTTTTTTGTTGCATCTATTCACCCTCCTTCAAATTAAAGCCAACAAGCCCCTACCCTCTTTGGACATCAGTAGGTCTGTCCGAGACCCCCCCCTCAAATTTCCATGCCAAGGATTCCGGCTACAGTTTCCATATCCTTGTCACCTCTGCCAGAAAGGCCTAAGAGAATAATGTCATCTTTTCCAAGTTTAGGAGCACGCTGCGAGACATAGTACATTGCATGGGCAGGTTCCAGAGCCGGAATTATTCCTTCAGTACTACAAAGCAATTTAAAGCCTTCCAGAGCTTGGTCATCGTTAACGCTAACATATTCCGCCCTACTCGTATCCTTTAACCAGCTATGCTCGGGACCTACTCCAGGGTAATCTAGGCCAGCCGAGATGCTATGCGCCTCCAGAACCTGACCATCGTCATCTTGCATAAGATAAGACATACTCCCGTGCAACACCCCTACCCGCCCCGCGGTCAGGGTTGAAGAGTGACGTCCACTTGGTATTCCTTCTCCTCCCGCCTCAACTCCTACCAGTTCCACATCAGCGTCAGATATAAAATCGTAAAAAAGACCCATAGCATTGCTGCCACCACCTACACAAGCAACCACAACCTTAGGCAAGCTGCCTACATGAGAAAGGATTTGAGATCGAGCCTCCTGTCCTATCACTCTTTGGAAATCCCGAACTATCTGAGGATAAGGATGCGGCCCAACTACACTACCAATGAGGTAATACGTCGTCTCCACGTTGGTGACCCAATCTCTGATGGCCTCGTTTATGGCATCTTTCAACGTTCGACTACCTGACTTAACCGACCGCACTTCGGCACCTAATAGCTTCATCCGAAAGACATTAAGAGCTTGGCGATGAATATCCTCCTCCCCCATATACACAACACATTCTAATCCGAGTTGAGAACAAACCGTTGCCGTAGCAACACCGTGTTGTCCAGCACCGGTTTCAGCTATGATCCGCTTTTTCCCCATCCGCTTGGCTAACAAACCTTGTCCTAGGGCATTGTTGATCTTGTGAGCACCTGTATGGGCAAGATCCTCTCGTTTAATGTATATGGTGGCGCCCCCTAATACCTCACTCAGATTAGAAGCTCTATAGAGTTCAGTAGGTCTTCCAACAAAGCTTTTCAACAAGTCACTCAATTCGGATTGAAATTGCTCATCATACTTAGACTTCCTATAAGCAACCTCAAGCTCATGAACCGCTGGCATTAGAGTTTCAGGAACAAATCTTCCTCCAAAATCACCGAATCGTCCCCTGTTATCCGGTAATTCCTGAGCAAACTTCATTGCTTTCCTCCTTCCTCGCGAAAGCTTTTTACTTTAAATACAACAATAGCCATTGTTACTCTCACTCTAGCCGATTATTTGAGAGTAATCAACGACCTTGGACTTCAGTCCGCTTGACCTAACATGTGGCCAGCACTAGACTTCAAAAAGTTGGGTGATTCAAAGGTAATCTAAAGGAAAACGATCTTGCCAATCTATGAGTACACTTGTCAGAGATGTCTTTCAAGTTTTGAAAAACTTCAGGCACTTGAAGAGATGAACAATCCTCCGGATTGCCCTAGTTGCGGAGGGGCTTCTAGCAAACAACTGTCGGTTTTCTCTATGTCTACGATAAAGACTCAACAGGGGCGCCCTACTGGTGTTCCAGCCTCGGGATCCTCTTGCTGTGGAGGCGGCTGTGGTTGTGGCTAACTTTCTTGTATTCACCGGTTTAATGATGTTGTTAAGAGCACAAAATTCTAGGAGTTTACCATGCCGATGGTCCGGTTGATCGACCCCACTACTGAACCCCTGTCATCACAATTTGCACGGGCGCCACGACTCAAAAATTTACGAGCTAAGCGACTAGGAATCATCGATAATAGCAAAGTCAACGCTGGAAATTTCCTCAGGACGATTGTCGATTCTTTGCAGAGTAGGTTCGAATTAACTTTGGTTAAATATCATCGCAAGCCCTCCGCTTCGAAGCCAGCCACATCGGGAATAATCGAAGAATTTGCACAGACCTGCGACTTCGTGATTGCCGGGGTAGGGGATTGAGGATCCTGCAGCGCGTGCAGTGTGCACGACGGGATCCATCTCGAAAAGGCCGGGTTACCGGCAATAACAATTTGCACCGATAAATTTATTCAAACGTCCCATTCCATGGCTGAAATGTGGAGTGCCAACAGCCATCCGATCCTTTTCACACAACACCCTATAGCTGGTCTAACCAAGTCTCAATTGGCTCAGCAAACTGAGCCTCTCATTAACGGAATTATTGAAGGTATAACGGAAGAACGATAGTATCTTAAGGCGTACAGTGATCGTACTTTCTATAAGGTTTCGTAGGAGGATATTCACACAGAGGCTGTCCTCTCCCATGACTTCCAGGGACCTTGGCACTAGCACACAACGTTGTCTTCCTACTAGGTTTCTACGGAACCTAGCTAAACCTTTACTGCGACAACATCAAGCCAGTTTCGAGGCACGTATTTCACTTTTAGCTCCGCGTACGTCTGACGTACACCTTCCTGCAACGCAGCGCTAGCCTTGTCCAAAGGCACCCCCGGCATAGTGCCAATCACAAAGTCCTCAAATGCACTTATGTCCAGCCAGCCCTCCATGGGTACTTGAACAGTATCTACTTTCTGTTTAACAACTTTGAGCCCATTTCTCTCCATCAGGTCCGAGTAGTCAGCTGGGGTGAGCTGTTTACGTGACTCCACTTTGGATGACCGCGATGGAGATAGCCCATATTCTTTCCTGAGTATACGAAAAGCTTTGAGCATCCATTTGCTATAAAACGCTGAGGAGTCTTCATGTTGCCCCCCCTCATAGAATGAGGTGTTAAAAGCAAATTTTCCACCCGGGCGCAACGATTTTGCTATATCAAACACAACCGTGTCTTTATCGGGTAAGTAATGTATAGCATTACAAAAAATTACCGTATCAACCGATTCCTTTACCGCATCAGAGAGGTTTTCCACTTGAGCCTGAACGTACTGAACAGCATTATTCGAGGCATCTTTCAATTCTTCCATAGCTTGCTTGAGAGCAATTGAAGAGTGGTCGAGAGCTATCACTGCCGTATCCCGTGTCCGGTTTATCCTTTCAAGGATTAACCTTGTCACACCCCCTGTCCCACAAGCAAGATCCACTATACGGCGGTCGACTTTGACATCGGCCATGTCTACAAGCCTCGCATTCAACTTGGAGTAAAATTCATTTTTTGAGAACGTTGCAAACGAGTATTCATTTCCATCCATAACAACCGCCTTAACTGCCCGGAATTCTCCGGCTCTCTGACTTTCCTAAATTATATCATTAACACGTACAATCCATTAGAAATCGTACTTTACAGGACGATTTACAGAATGACATCAACTTCATACCCGAGCCTAAATGGCTACCACTGCTTATACTCAAATCCAATTAACTTATTCGCAAAACGGGCTCATCCAAATTCATTTGACATCAATTAAATGTGTCCATAGCAGAACTTAGTCCAGATACCAACAAGTGCTCTACCAGTAAAACCCCCTTACCAATATTCTCCTCAATGCTATCACGTTCATTTTTTGCAGGTTCACCCAGCACATAATTGACTTGGTCTTCAGGATTATTAGGTCGGCCAATCCCTATTCTCAATCTGGGGAACGTCTCGGTATTTAACGCAGTAATAATAGATCTCATACCATTGTGACCGCCAGCACTACCTTTACCCCTAAGCCTCATTTTGCCCACCGGAAGATTTATGTCATCGTAGACAACCAAGAGTCGGCTCGGACATATCATGTGTTTCCTCATCAAATAATTCGCGGCTGTCCCACTTCGATTAACGTAAGTCCTTGGTCGTGACAACACGACATGATAGCCCGCAAGAGTGCCCTCAACAGCCAGAACTGACGGATCCACATCTTCTAGTTCCACATCCATTTTGCCGCTGAGCTGTTCAATGAACCAGAATCCCACGTTATGCCTTGTCCAAGCATACTCTTGGCCCGGATTACCCAGACCCATTACCACGAGATCAGGGGAAGACATTATCTACTCCTACAAACCGAGTTAACAAAAAAACTTGAACAAATCCTCAACTCCAATAGCATGTTCTCATAAAGGTGGTGGCTGGCATCAAACCGTAATTGATCTATCAAAAGCAGTTTCATCGTACGTCGCCCCTTGGAGATCCGTTCTAGTAAGATTAGCTCCATCAAAGTTTGCCCCTCGAAGATCGGCTCCCGAAAGATCAGCTCGCATAAGATTGGCGTTCCTTAAGTCCGCTTGTACTAAATTTGAGCCCCGCAAATCAGCACCTTTCACACTTTTTGTACTTTGACCCGACGTTGGAGCTCCCCCACTCAAATTTGCCCATGCAAAGTTGGCCCGCATCAGGTTAGCATCTCTTAGGCTGCCATTGGAAAGATTCGCCCTGAGCAAGATGGCGTCTGACAAATCTGAACCATCTAGGATAGCTTTGTGGAGATTCGTCCTTGAGAAATCGGCCCCCTGCAGATCACATCCCGAAAGGTCAGAGTACATTAACTTAGCACCCCGCATATTGACTCCTTTTAGATTTAACCCGGACAGATTAATCCCAACAAGTTCAAGCCCAGCAAGCTTTATTTCCCGACATTTTTCGAGTGCTTCAATAATTTTCTCACGTGTGTAGCAGGTCGCCAATTTATTGTCTATGAGAAGCCTCTCTTAAAGATCTTAACCCCTCTATATCTACAATTAAGTTGCGAAAAGTATACCTCACAGATCCTGCTCCATTTAACGTACAATTGAAATAATGTCCCTGAATCTAGTAGAACTAAAACAGTACAAATGGTTGGTTTTTGCAACCGTGTCCATAGGCTCAATAATGATTGCCAATCATTATGCTAGCGTCATTATCGCACTCCCTACAATTGCCCAATCTTTCTCCGTAGATTTAACTATTGTCCAATGGGTGATTCTTGCAGAAACTCTGACGATTAGCGCTCTACTTCTACCAATGGGCAGGTTCTCTGACCTATTGGGGCGAAAACCACTGTATCTAACTGGACTGGTAGTTTATGGGCTATCTTCCTTTATAGCCGGCTCCGCTTCAACCATTTCCAAATTTTTCAACATTGATCATGAAATCTTGACCATGCTGTTTTTCAGAGTGCCGCAAGGTATTGGCGGCGCAATGGTACAAGCAACCGGCATGGCAATGATTATATCTGTATTCCCAAAAAATCAGCGCGGGAGGTCCCTAGGTGCCTATGGTAGTGTTATCGGAGCAGGGGGAGTGCTGGGTCCGATCATAGGAGGTTTATTGATAAGTACCATTGGATGGCAATGGATTTTTTATATCAACCTTCCCGTCTGCTTATTTGCCTTGGGATTTTCTTCTATAATTTTGAGCCCTCAAAATGATAGGAACTTATCTCATGAAAGTAGTTCCTACGACTGGTTCGGCGCAATGGCATCATCAGCCACCCTGGTTATATTACTTTTGACTTTATCCAACGGAGCTAATTATGGGTGGTCATCTTTTCCAATTATAACTGGTGGATTTGTTTCCGCTTTGGCTTTAACACTGTTCTTATTATGGGAACGTAGATTTATATCTCCTATGCTAGATCTATCACTTTTCCTTAACAAGAGATTTTCGGTGGGTGTGGGGTCAAATTACTTATCATTTCTTGGAGTATCATCTTTCCGTTTCATCATACCTTTTTTCCTGCAAGGAGCATTACGTCTCAGCCCTCTGCAAGTCGCGATAATGCTACTTCCCAATGCCATTAGCCGCATAGTATTAGGGCCTATCTCAGGCAGTCTCTCCGATCGATTTAACGCTCGCGCCATCATGACTACCGGATTGGCACTGAGCGGTACCGGTTTGTATTTGCTAGCATTCATGGATCCAAATTCATCTTCTTTATACGTTTTGTCATCCATAATTGTTTTTAGTTCGGGTTCGGGGATCTTCATGTCTCCTAACAGCGCATCAATTTTCATTTCATCAGGTGAGAACAGTGCTGGAGTAGTATCCGCCTTGCTTAATCTCTCTCGTAACACTGGTAACGTGACCGGGATCGCCATAGCTACTACAGTCATAGCAGCAGTGATGATGTCTCAGGGATTATCAACGGATGTAGGGGCAATACTGACTTCCCACCCAAGCAGTAATATACTTGGCCTATTCGTTAGGGGGATGAAATTAACCTTCGTAATTATGGGAACCTTGCAACTACTTTCCTGTTATCTACACTTCACCACGAGGGCATAATTCTCCCATGTAGAAGCTACCCCAAGAAGATAGTCTGCAGAACTTTGAATGCCCGACGTTAGTTCGCCATTTGTCCACTACTCAGTCGCGAGAATAATCGCCAGACAGTCCTCCTGATTTTTGAACAAGGTGAACAGATATTTGCATCCCTCTATCCACAGCTTTGCACATATCATAAATCGTCAGTGCGGCTACCGACGCTGCTGTGAGGGCCTCCATTTCAACTCCCGTCTTTGCCCTCGTTTTTGCCGTAGCGATTATAGATACGACAGCTCTACCTTCATTCAACTCCAATTCGACTTTAACCATAGTCAATGGCAATGGGTGGCATAGAGGTATCAAAGCCGATGTCTGCTTAGCCCCGGTGATTCCCGCGATTCGGGCTGTCGCTAAAACATCCCCCTTTGCTATAGCATTTTCGTTGATTAGCTGCATCGTTTCCGGCTGCATCTTTACCTCAGCCCGTGCAACAGCCACTCTATCAGTTTCCGGTTTAACTCCCACATCAACCATATTTGCCTCACCCGATTGATTGACATGACTTAACTTGTTACCTGAGGGGGATTTTTCTCCAGCAGTCATTGGTATCTTTCCTCTAGTTGATTTTCAGTACTTGGTATATTTATAGGCCTCTGTGCGTGCCCGAAAATCCGCTTCCTCGTTCAAAGTATTCCCTGCATGCGCTTTAACCCACTTCCATATTACTGTCCGCTTAGCAACTTCTGAGTCCAGCTGTGACCATAAATCTAAGTTTTTCTTTCTTTTCCAACCCTTTACCATCGTATTGACAACGTAAATCGAATCTGAGAACACCGTCACTGAGCACCCTTCGGGTATCACTTTCAACCCTTCAAGGATCGCACTTATCTCCATCCGATTATTAGTCGTATTATCATCCCCACCCTGAATAAAACGCTTCTGATCACCATCATTGATAATAGCCGCCCAACCACCTGGGCCAGGATTGCCTATACACGAACCATCTGTGTACATACTAATCATCGACATATTAGCCTCTAACCACCGATATGGTACATTTCTACCTTAGTACGAGCCTTTGTTGATTGGGCCCTTTCTTCGGAATACCGATCATCCCTCAATTTCCAGGTTTTCTCTATTATCCGTCGCATTTCATTGTCTGAAGCACCCTCTCTCATGGGACTACGAAGATCCGTGCCTTTTTCGGCAAAAAGGCACGTCACCAACTGCCCTTCAGGCGACAATCTCAACCTGGTGCAATCACCGCAAAAAGGTTGACTCACTGACGAAATCACTCCTATCTCACCCCCTCCATCCACATATTTATATCGCGTTGCCACTTCCCCTTTATAGGAAGGCTCAATTGGCTGGAGAGGAAAGACTGCATCGATCATCTCAACAATTTCATTGGCACTAACGACATCATCTTTCCTCCACCCATTAAGTGTTCCAACATCCATGTATTCAATAAACCTAGGGATATATTGATTCGTGCGACAATAGTCGGCTAAAGCCACAAGCGTGTGTTCATTGACTCCTTTCTTAACCACCGTATTTACCTTAATCGGCAGCAATCCAACTTCCTTGGCAGCCGATATACCATCTAACACCTTTGCAGGTCCAAACCCACGACCGTTCATCCTCTGAAAAACTTCTTCATCCAATGAGTCTAAGCTTACAGTTATCCTCTTCAATCCGGCATTTTTCAGAATATCTGCTTTGGCTTTAAGGAGGTATGCATTGGTCGTCATAGCAAGGTCTTCCACCCCATCAATTCTAGCCAACATCGCAACAAGTTCCTCTATTCCCTCCCGAACCAAAGGCTCACCTCCCGTCAAGCGCAATTTGTTCACTCCCATATCGACCGCTATTTGAGCCACCCTCGATATTTCCTCAAAAGACAGAAGCTCTTTCTTTGGCAAGAAAGAGTATCGTTCACCATAAATTTCAGCTGGCATACAATATGGACACCTGAAGTTACAACGATCCGTAACGGAAACCCGGAGATCTTTCAAGGGTCGTTTGAATTTATCAATAACATCTGTCGTCAAACTACTAGTCCTTTAAACTATCCACCAACTTCACTTTGGCTTTTTTCATCGCTTTTCCCCTATGACTAATACGATGTTTCATTGTCGCGGGTATTTGGGCTAAAGTTTTACCTATTTCCTCGGAGAAAAAAATAGGGTCATAGCCAAAACCATTATTTCCCTGGGGTCTCCTAGCAATGAAACCTTCGACCCTACCCTCATATGTACTACTAACACCTGTTTTCGGTGACCACAACGCAACTACACATCTAAACCTCGCGGTGCGCTCATTATCAGGCACATTCACCAGTTCCGACATTAACATTTTATTTCGTTCTTCATCGGTCGCATTCAGGCCAGCATATCTTGCTGAGAATACCCCAGGCCTACCACCCAGTGCATCCACCTCAATACCCGAATCATCCGCCAAGGTCAGAAGACCTGACAACCTACCATAACCCTCTGCCTTAAGAATCGCATTCTCTTCAAACGTTTGTCCATCCTCTTCAACCTCGTCATCAATCCCGATGTCCACCAAAGTAACCAATTGGATAGGGATTTCAGACAACAATTCACCTATTTCCTTCTTTTTAGACTCATTACGTGTACCAATAAGAAGTTTG
>CAZRSW010000002.1:86123-91808 GCA_964602845.1 uncultured Dehalococcoidia bacterium
AAAATCTCGTTGTTGATTCCGGATCTCTGTTGTAGCTCTCTTAAGCTACCCTTGATTACGTTTTGACCTGAGGTATAATCACCTCAGTCGCGTAATATAACATTTCCGAAGCTATGAAGTTATTAGGAGGGACATCCATGCATTTGCTCGAAGTAGCAAGCCCCGTTGCCGAACAGCGCGGGCTAATTAACATCCTAAACCCCAACCCAAGACCAAGTACTCTGGACGGCAAAACCGTCGGCTTGCTTTGGAGCGGCACCCATGGAGGTGACTTAGCCTTGAACCGGGCCGGGGAGATGATCTCAGAAAGGTACAAACAGGTAAAGGTGAACTTTTACACTGGGGGTAACTATCCCGCACCACCCCACATCGTCAAACAGGCAGCAGATGAATGTGATGTTGTCATTGGGGCTACGGCCGATTGAGGGACGTGCGCGTCGTGGATGTGCCACGACATGATAGAGATAGAGAAAATGGGCAAGCCTGCAGTTCCAATCGTGTCCGGACGCTTTGAAGATGATGCGATTGCAAGCTCTAGAACCTTTGGAATGCCAGACTTACAATTCGTTGTTGTCCCACGGATATACCGTAACCTAGCCGACGACCTCTGTGTCACACAGACAGAAGACGTCATTGACGAGTTAATTAATACCCTTATCCAAGATGGAGGTCAGAAAGACTCCAGCAGTTCCGCTGATGAGACTCTCCGGTTTGAAGGATCCGACCGCTATGAAGCCGTATTGAGATTAAACGAAGAATTTACCCGTCGAGATTGGTCTGATGCTCTTCCTATATTTGCCCCCACTGAAGAGGCAATAGCTGAGCTCATCTCTGGCACTAAACTGGGAGCTGACGATCTTGTATGTGACATGCCTCCTGGATTCGGCTTAGCGACGGTTAGAAAAATTGCTATCAATTCTGCCATGGCGGGCGCAAAACCGGAACACATGCCGATTATCATCGCTGCTGTCAAATGCCTATCAGAATTAAGTCCGTCCAACGGAGGAAAATCCCTGCTCATGTCAACGAGCCCCCAGGCTCCCATGTTGATGGTGAATGGTCCCATTGCCCAAAAAGTTGGTTTGAACGGGAGGTCCGCTCTTGGGCCGGGGCGTGATAACGAAATTAATATCATTATAGGAAGAGCTTTCTATTTGTGTTTAAAAAACATTGGGATGTGGTATCCAAACAAGATGGATATGGACACAATAGGAACAACTCGAAAATTCGTCCATTGTGTGGCAGAAAATGAAGCTGCTAGTCCATGGCCATCATTTGCAGAAGACAGGGGTTATGGATCTAATGAAAGCACCGTCTCCATATTCACTACAGACGGGGAGCTTGATGTCCAAGACCAGGGGAACACCAGTGGAGAGGGACTTTTGAAGACGTTAGCCTACGGGATTACTTTCGGTTCTCATTCCATCCAGGGCGGACAGAAAGGAGGAGGGCATGAACGACTTATATTCATGCCCCCCGATGTTGCGGGACCAGTCGGAGCCGACGGTTTCTCAAAACAGGATGCCAAGGAATTCATACATAAGCATGCTAACCACAGCCTCGGTAAGATGATTCAATACATGCCTTTGAGTGATGCACGAGTACATGAAGAGTGGTACTGGCTAAGAGATAAGACAGAGGAGGAACGTCTCGCCATTCAAGTTCCCATAATGAGCAGTGCTGATGACCTTGACATTGTCGTCGTGGGTGCTGATCGTGCGAAGACGGCCGTCTTCCCTACAGCGCCTAAACCAGCGACAGTAGGAATTGACCAGTATATCTAACACCCGTTAACTGGAAGTTATCGCTGTCTTGCTATTAACCAACAACATAAAAGGTACTCACAGACTAACATGAAGTACGACGTTATAATCGTGGGCGCAGGCTCAGCAGGTTCTGTGCTCGCAAGTAGGCTCACAGAAGACCCTCAAAAATCTGTTCTGCTGTTGGAAGCGGGTCCGGACTACCCCAACGCGGAAGACCTCCCAGACCATATCCGCTACGGGGTTTTACCATGGTACGAAACGTGGGACCGCAAATCCCATAACTGGAGCTACGAAGCAAACGCCGGACGAGACGAACCCTTTTTTTTACCACGGGGCAAGGTAACGGGTGGATCAAGTGCTATAAATGGCCAGGTATGGTTCAGAGGTATTCCTGAAGACTTTGATGAATGGGCGGCCTGGGGTAATGATGGATGGTCCTACAAAGACGTATTGCCCTTCTTTCGAAAGACCGAAACAGATCTTGATTTCACAGGGGATGACTTTCATGGGTCTGATGGCCCTATACCTGTGAAAAGGCACTCCAGCGACGAACTTTTGCCCAGCCCCAAGGCCTTCCTCGAAGCCTGTGTTGCCGCTGGATATCCCTACACAGATGATATGAACCATCCAGATTCCACCGGGGTAGGATATTATCCCCTGAATAGAGTTGACGGCATCAGGATGAGCACCTCTCTAACGTACCTGAAACAAGCCCGTAACCGTCTAAATTTCACCTTAAGGCCCAATGTGTTCGCTCACAAAGTTTTAATAGAGGACTCACAGGCTGTGGGAGTGGAGGTGTCGTCAGACGGAGAAATTTTTGAAGTCTACGGAGAACAGATTATATTGAGCGGAGGAGCTATCAACTCTCCTCAGCTCTTGATGCTCAGCGGGGTAGGCCCTGCAGAACACCTGTCAGAAGTGGGGATTCCTCTAGTGCTGGACCTTCCCGGAGTTGGTCAAAATCTGCGTGACCATGAAGCCGTTATGATGGAGTATAGAAGCGATATACCCAGACCGAAATTGGCACCCGGATTGCAGGTTGGGATGAGGTACACCACACCTGGATCAGACCTCCGCAATGATATGCAGATGCGCCCTATTCACACAAGAACAGAACATGTTTACAGGGGGTTTCTAGAAAGCTTCGGCCAGCCAGTATCTGAAGTTAAACAAACGGGAGAATCGGTTCCTGAGGACAATATCAAAAATTCAGAGGAAGAATACACTCCGGTTGGTTTTAGTATTGCACTTCAAAAAGCCCTGTCCAAAGGAGAACTCAAATTAGCAACGAGTAATCCCTCTGATCAACCAATCTTAAATTACCGCTATCTTTCGCATCCTTTCGATTTGGAGCGAATGAGGGGTGCAGTCAGGCTCTGTGCAGAAATATCTGTGATGCCTGAATACGAACCAGCCAAATTAACGCGGATCTCACCAACGGATGAAATACTTGCGAGCGACGACAAACTGGATGCATGGCTCAAAGAAAACGTGTTGACACAGCATCACTCATCGGGCACTTGCAAAATGGGATCTGCATCAGACTCCATGGCAGTGGTTGATAACAAGTGCCAAGTCCATGGGATAAAGCAATTGATGGTTGTTGATGCATCTATCATGCCCGACGTTGTGCGGGCAAATACAAACGCATCAACTATCATGATTGGTGAAAAAATCGCAGATCAACTTTCGTCTCGAGTGGTTGACAATTAAGCATAAACACTATTCAATACGGCTACATAGAGAAGATTTTTACGTTGGCTACATCCAACTTAGGCGTCGGTATTTAAAACGAAAATTCTAGTTTTTGTAATATCTAGGAGGATTTAAGAATGCTGAAACAAAAGATTTTCATGCCCTTCCTACTACTTTCCCTAGCAACTGTCGCCCTTGTAGGCGCAGCCTGTACCACAGAGAAGATTGTAGAAGTGGAAGTGGAAAAAGAAGTGGTGAGAGAAGTGCCCGTAGAGGTGGTGAAAGAAGTGCCCGTAGAGGTGGTGAAAGAGGTGGCGGTGGAAACGGTGAAAGAGGTAGAGGTGGTGAAAGAAGTACCCGTACAGAAGGTTGTTGAGCGGGTAATCACCAAGGAAGTAGAAGTGATGGCTGCACCTAAGGGAGCAACAGGCCCCGAGGCTACGGGCGTTTTAGTTGCCCGAGAGGGAACCCCCAAGCGTGGTGGTGAACTCAAACTCGGTGGCTGGCGCATGCCCGCACACTTCGACCTTGATCAGTCTCCTACGATCCTACTACTAGCGCCAACAAGTCCCATGTACGAGAAACTTCTAAGAATGAACCCATATGACGGTGGATGGACCATCATCCCCGACTTAGCCGAGTCCTGGGAAGTTTCTGATGACGGTAAGCAATACACCTTCAATTTAAGGAAGGGTGTCAAATGGCATAACGGCGATGACTTCACAGCCGCCGATGTAAAGGCCACCTTTGATAGACGTAGTAACCCGCCGGAAGGCGTCGTTAGCATCAGAAAGAACCTGTTTGCCGCAGTAACAGACGTGGTTGCGACATCGGACCACCAGGTACAGTTCAATCTCAGCGAGGCCCAGGCATTCATGGTGCCAGGATTGTCATCAGGATGGCAGATCATTTACAACAAGAACATTCTTGATGAAAACAACCAGGATCTAAGGCGAATAAAGGGATATGCTGGTACGGGGCCGTTTAAATATATCAACTGGACAGACGAGAAGTTGGAAATGGAAGCCAACATGGATTACTGGAACCCCGAGTTGCCTTATGTCGATAAGGTTACTCGGCATGGTATACATAACGCTGCTGCCTCAGGGGCTGCTATCTTGACAGGTCAGCTTGACGCTTTCGGATTCGTTTCCAATGACATGTTCGAAGAGAGTGAGGGAGACAGCAAAACTGACCAGTACAAGGCACCTGCAACGTGGGCCCAAACCGTCACGTTGAATACTGATACTGGCGTGTTGAAAGACCCCAAAATTCGGCAGGCATTACATCTCGCCACCAGCCGACAAGATATAGCAAAAGCCGCTGCGAAGAAGTTCAGCTTTAGTATCAGCCGCTGGTCCCCTCCAGGGCCATTTGCAACACCGGGAGACGTTGTCGCTGTGATGCCTGGTTACAGGGAAGCGAAGGATGTCGACAGAGCCAGGGCCAAAGAGCTTTTGGCTGAGGCTGGTCATCCGGATGGAATCAAAGGCTTAAAGCACCTCGCAAGAGGTACCGGATCCGACCCGGGTCCAACCGCCCTTGGTTTCATTGACCAGGCCAAGCAACACTTGGGCATGGAATTTGAAGTGGTCATGGAAGAGACCTCCATCTACTGGGATACAGTACGGGCCAGAGATTTCGACTCCACCACTGGTGTCCCTGCATGTTCATTCGCTGATCCTTCAGACTGCTGGGGTCAATGGTTCAAGACTGGGGGGCCACAGAACTACGCTGGCTACAGTAATCCAGAGTTTGACGATTTGTGGCTGAAAATTGCGTCGGAGCTGGATCCTGCAGTCCGCCGAGAATATGTCAACCGTGGTGAGCAGATCCTAGATAGGGACATGCCTATGGTGTTCGTAGGATGGATGGCTGTGAACCGCATGTGGCAAACTGACGTGAAAGACTGGTATTTCGGAAAAACCGGTACTTACATAGTTCTTAGGTACGGTACTACCTGGCTCGACAGATAACCGTTTGTAAAAAGAGCCATAACAGAACCACCGACCTCCCCTAAAAGGAAGTCGGTGGTTCTCTAAGTCTAAGGGGTTGCGTGTAAAAAGTCAGATTACTTTCCCAGCACCACAAAGTCCCTCTCGCAAAAGGGTTCGAGTTCAAAAGAAAAGTAGGGCACCGGCTTTGCTTAGAAGGAAATAGGAATGCAGCAATATATTCTGCGTAGGCTATTGATCTCAATACCAACCCTTGTGGGCATCAC
>CAZRSW010000002.1:91908-106780 GCA_964602845.1 uncultured Dehalococcoidia bacterium
GCATCAGTGCTCTGGTTTAGGTGGAGACCTCCCTTAGAGCTGTACCAGATCTGGGACAATCCATGGGGAAACCTACAGATCGTTCTTGGGCCAAGTATTGTGCTCGGTCTTGGGGCATCCGCCTATATTGCTCGTTTCTGCAGATCATCTATGCTTGAGGTGCTCCGGGAGGACTATGTCCGAACTGCACACGCCAAAGGCTTGGCGGAGTCGATTATAGTTTATCGCCACGTCTTGAAAAATGCCCTCATCCCTGTGGTAACAGCTACAGGGCTACTTCTCGGAGGTTTGCTAGGAGGAGCCGTAGCGGTGGAGCAAGCTTTTACTGTTCCCGGCCTTGGAACAAAGCTGGTCGATGCTTTACACGCACGAGACTATACGGTTATACAAACCCTTGTATTATTGTACGGATTTGTCTTTTTAGTCATAAACCTGCTGGTAGACATAACATACGGGTTCCTAGATCCTAGGATTGTTTACCGATAAATCAAGAGGAAATTTCTTATATGAGGGGACCTAGAGACTGTGAGTGAATTGACCACTGAACTGAGTACACGTAGAAACGTGTTAGCCGCTACGGCAATTCCCGTCTGGACATTCCTACGTTCCTCAAAACTTGGCATGTTTAGTGCCTTCTTTCTCCTGCTTGCTCTGATTGCAGCTCTTTGCGCAGACGTAATCGCCCCCTTTGACCCTACACAGGGCCATTACGATGCTGTCCGCACCGCGCCATCTTGGAACACATACTATCTTGGGACAGACGATTATGGGCGAGATGTATTAAGTCGGCTTATTTTCGGTGCCCGCATTTCCCTCCTAGTAGGTATTTCCGCTACTTTGCTCGGGGATATTTTTGGCCTTTTCTGGGGACTCCTCTCCGGCTATCTGGGAAGGACCTTTGACTTGATCAGCCAAAGGGGCCTAGATATTCTAATGGCATTTCCAAATCTCATTCTCGCCATGCTCATCATGGTAAGTATCGGGACTGGAATTACTACAGTTATTATCGCCGTGGCTGTTGGTAGGATACCCGCCACAACGAGAATTATAAGGTCAGTCGTTCTAAGTGTTAAAGAAACCGCCTACGTAGATAGCGCACATGCGATAGGGGCCACCTCCGCACGCATTATGCTTAGACACGTCCTACCACAATGTGTCGCGCCCTTCCTAGTTCTCCTCAGTGTTCATATCGGAATCTCCATAATAGCCGAGTCCTCCCTTAGCTATCTCGGTATTGGGATACCACCGCCTAATGCTAGTTGGGGCAACATGCTGGGAGAGGCCACTAGTGGGGTATTCAAACCAGACTGGTGGATGGCTGTAGCACCTGGCTTTGCAATAACATTAATAGTTCTATCCAGCAATCTGATGGGAGATGCCCTGAGAGACTTTCTAGATCCTCGCCTCAGAGGTCGCCTGGAAGAATAACCCTCTTGTTAGACTTGCATCCCCGGGATTCTCACGTCGGTTGCAAGCAAACTATCAAATATTCTTAATGATTAAAGCCGCTTCTCTTCTAGCTTTTTCGGCAAAGGTCTCCGCAAAGTACCTGCACAACCCCGTGTAATGTTCAGGATTAAGAAGCTCTTCCAAATCACTTGCAGATAATCGAGATGTAACTTCAGGCTCCTGAGCGAGAGTTTTAGCGAAAGGGATTTTCTCATTTACGGATTTTTGTGCGGCCTCATAAACCACGTCATGCGCGCGTTGTCTGCCGATCTCTTTACCCAATTCCAACATTATCCTTTCGGACATAATCAACCCACCGGATAAATCTAGATTACTTCTCATTCTCTCTGGAAACACTTTAATATCTTTAAAGATCTCTCGCAGTGCTGTGATTATTCGGTATGAAAGAATACATGTCCTGTCCAGGGCCATATCAATCATCTTTCCCGTAGATCCATCCGCTTCATGCTCCGTCTGCATTGATTCCAAGGCCATCGGCACATAAGTCCTCACCTCCGTGGACCAAGCCAAAATTTCCTGACATAGTCGAGGATTCCTTTTCTGGGGCATTGTTGATGATCCTACAGTCCCCGGGGGCACCGGCTCTTCCACCTCACCAAATTCTTGCTTCATTAAGGTATAAATCTCACGGGCTATTTTATTCGAGGTTGCAGCAAACATGGAGAACAGGAGAACATATTCTGTTAGATGGTCTCCTATAACACGAGAGGGCATTGTCATCGATTCCATTCCCAATTCTTCAGCCATGAGATTCTGTGTTTTTAGTCCCTCTAGCCCAACAGATGCCATTGTTCCTCCTCCTCCTCCTAACATCACAACAAAAACCCTTTTTTCGCACGCTTTTAACCGTTCGGTATGCCTAAGAATTTCATCTATCCAAACAGCTACCTTATAACCGAAAGTTGCAGGCACGGCATGCTGCCCATGCGTCCGGCCAGGCATAGCAAAACTCTTTGTATCTTCCGCAAGTTGGGCAAATACTTCTAACAGCTTAGCCATTTCAGTTAGGAACGCCCCATGACACCTTTTTATGAGAAGAAGCTTACCCGTCTGTGTAATATTCTGTGTGGTCGCTCCCCAGTGTATATAGCCTCCTGCCTCCTCGCCACACACCCTATCGAGCTCCCATATTATTGGGACAAGAGGATGCCCCGTTTTTTCCAGACCTATATGTATATTATCGAGGTCCAGCAACTCTATCCTGGCGACTTCCTCTATCCTGGCAGCAGCCCAACCGGGAATGATACCCTGGCTCGCCTGAGCTTTAGCCAAGGCCACCTCAACATCCAAATAGGCCTGGTATAGCGACTCTTCTGCAAAAATATCCTCCACAGATTCTACTTGTAATCCCATGGACACCACCCCTTTTATTACTTTCCGATATCCTTATGTCGAACAAATGTATCAAACATTTCCTTTTCTTCATACACTCAATGGTGTTAATAAAAACCGGTATAATATGCGGCACCGGCGTGCATATTTATAGAACAGGACAATACAAAATCAAACATACCCGCATTATCGTGGCTATCCCCTATTTCTACACAAATAATCCCCATTTAAAACCACAGAAATTCCCTCCTAGGCCAGTCAGACTGTCCACTATACTAACATCATTGTTATTATGTTTATTATCTTCTTATATTCTATAGATATTCATCTGACATGATTGATAACACAATAATACACATTAAGAGTGGAAATGGCGGTGATGGCGCAATCAGCGGCCGTCACGAGAAATTTGTTCCCCGCGGTGGACCTGATGGTGGTGATGGTGGTGCAGGAGGCAACATAGTAATAAGAGGAGATAGAAACAAAAACACGTTGCTATCGTTTCGGTATAAAAAAATATTCGTCGCAGGTAATGGAACTAATGGTGGTTCAGCAAATAAACATGGTAAGGATGGAAAAGACATCATATTGCAGGTTCCAGTAGGAACATTAATAAGTACCCCAAATGGAAGTGAGATAGCCGATATAACAACCCACGACCAAGAAATATTGGTAGCAGAAGGGGGCAGGGGGGGTGTTGGCAATAGTAAATTTAAATCATCTACATCTCAATACCCTGTAATAGCTGAGAGTGGTGATGTGGGGGAGGAAAAAGAGATTGTTCTACAGTTAAAATTACTAGCTGATGTAGGCATAATTGGGGCGCCAAACGCGGGGAAGTCGAGCCTCATAAGTATATTGACATCAGCGCGCCCCAAAATAGGTTCGTATCCCTTCACCACTCTTGAGCCGGTACTGGGAGTATCTGAACACAGGGGAGAGGAGGTGGTTTTTGTAGACATCCCAGGGTTGATTGAAGGAGCCCATGAAGGTGTAGGGCTTGGGCATGAATTCTTGGCACACATAGAAAGGACGAAAGTTTTAATCCATCTTGTGGATGCATCGACCAATAATCCGGTTGAAGTATTTAAGGCAATTAATAAGGAGTTAAAAAAATTTGATGAGGGCCTTATAAATAAGCAACAGGTAGTGGTCTTGAATAAAATAGATACGGATGAAGTCCGGAATATGCCCAGGGTGAAATTAAGACAAATTGCAGAGGAAATAGGTAGTGTTCATTTTATTTCTGCAGTCACAGGCGAAGGGTTGGAGGCCGTGCAAGATGAGATCTTAAGGGTGTTGAGTGAAGAAACACCCCTGGGTGAAGATGTTATAGAAAGTATCTCGGGGGATGGGAAGATACCCGTTATAAGGCCTGAATCCCAGGAGCCACCCGTTGCTATTGAGAAAGATAAAGATGTGTTCATAGTGCATGCACGATCAGTGGAGAGGGTTGCAAAGAGGATAGATTACGATGATTGGCTTGCTAGGATGCAATTGTATAGATATATGATCCGGAAGGGGGTAGTTCGGGCGCTTGAGGAGGCGGGTATAAGCGGAGGTGATACTGTCAGAGTTGGTGATCTAGAATGGGAATGGGATTAAGCAAGCTCTGTCTTAAGGAAGTGTTTGAAGTTATAATTTGATACAGTGTGCGGGCTTTAAAGCCGACGTAGCTCAGTGGTAGAGCAGCTGTTTTGTAAACAGCAGGTCGTCAGTTCGAACCTGACCGTCGGCTCCATCCAAGGCCACAGAATGGACGAGATGTAGAGGTTAATCTAAGATGCTTTCGAATGCGCGGTGTAATCTCACACCAGAATCTTTTAGATGTTCAAAAGATTCTCCTGTATAGGCGAGTCGAAAATGGGTAGTATCCTGTGTCCCGTCGATGAAAAAGACTGAACCAGAAGGAAATATCAGGCCTTCTTCGGCCGCTGCCTTCATCAGATCTAAGGAATTACCCATCTTACATTGAACCCATAGAAAATAGCCCCCTTCTGGTTCTTCCCAAGTTACAAATGAATCGCAGTGTTCGCGCAGGGAAGCCATGAGGGCAAAACATTTTTGTTTGTATAAAGCGCGCATAGCTTTGACGTGTTTATCAAGTTTCCCGGAGGTGATCAAATCTGCCAAGACGTAATGGAAAAGAGGGCTGTTTCCCATGTCAAACCGAACCCGTGTGAGCGGTTCGGTGAACTCGCTTCTTGATTGAATCCAACCAATTCTTAGGCCGGTGGCTACTACCTTACTGAAACTACACATCTTTAACACGCCATATCCGTTAGAGAGAGCAAAGTAAGAAGTTGGGGGTGGAGTATCGAAATAAAGTTCTGTGTAAGCCGCGTCTTCCGCAATTAATATGCCAAAGCGCGAACAAGCGTCTAAGATTAGCTCTCTAGTTTCTAGTGAAGTAACGTAGCCCATAGGGTTATGATAATCGGCGATCGTGTAAAATAGCTTGACTCTCTTGCCGTCACGTTGAAGGCCTTGGATCATCTCTATGAAAGCTTGTGGGTTGATCCCAGTTGTCCCCATAGGGATGGTTACTACGTCTGCCTCATATCCCTGTATCGCCCTGACGGTTCCTGAATAGCTCGGTGACTCAACTATAACCACATCGCCCGGTTGGACAAAAGCCTTCAGTATGTTTTCTAAACAGCCGGAGCTGCCGTTATGCATGATGATATTGTCAGCCGTTAATGAGGTGCCCTCTATGGTATTTTGCCTCTCGGCAATGGCCTCTCGGCAGCCTTTGTACCCAAACCAGCCACCATACAGCATGGCGTCTTCCGCACTGTACTCAATCGTCTTGGTTAACGCATCATTTATGTCTTGCAAGGGCATTGCATTGTCGTCAGGTACCCCGCCTGCGAGAACTATAGGATCTAAATGATCAGTAGGTAAACGCCACATCCTCCCTGCGTCTGTGGCGTTGCCCGCAGAAATGCCCCGGGCTGCGGATGAGAGTAGTGCCTCTACCTGGATTGGAGTCCACCTAGAAACGATTGTCTCGTGATCAAAATTGTTCATTTTAGTGAGCCTGCTATTGTGAGATTCTTATTAAGTAGTACATACTAGCTAGATATGTTCGTTTTGGCAAAGTGTTTAAAGTACTGTTTATTCCTATAGGCTAAAATGTGGAGCTGGCAGGGATTATTTCAATCTAAAAAATACACGGACGCATGGTACGATTGTTAGATCATTTTCAAGCCATGTTCATAAAATTATGTATACGGCAAGGAGTAATTCTATATGCAGGCAAGAGCAGAATATGGAGTACTGGCAGATTCAATCCTGCCCGGCTTACAAGAGAATACAATACTTGGGCGCATCGCTAGGGAGATAATCCTCGTTGGCGCTTTTACAATACTTATGGCTCTTTGTGCACAAATTGTTATAAAGCTACCAGGTACAGTGGTTCCCATAACGGGACAGACATTTGGTGTTTTGCTTGCGGGAGGCGCTCTTGGTAGTAAGAGGGCACCAATAAGTATGGCGCTCTATATGATTATTGGTATGCTGGGTGTTGGAGTATTTGCTCCTGCAGGAGCAGACATAAAAGAGTTTGGCTCGCTCCATATGATTTGGCCATGGGCTGGCAGTGATGGGCTAATCTGGTCGATACCGACCGGTGGTTACATAGTGGGATTTATCGTTGCATCGTATGTGATCGGACGTTTAGCGGAAAAAGGTTGGGACCGAAAGCCGAGGATTATAGCAGCGATGCTATTAGGGAATATTGTGATATATGTTTTTGGACTTCCTTGGTTGATGTTTGATCTGCAAGCTTCTTTGAGCAATACGCTCTTATGGGGGTTGTGGCCATTTATTCCCGGAGATGCCTTAAAATTGGTTTTAGCCTCAATGGTTCTTCCAGGGGCATGGTCATTGGTTAGTAAGATGGCTGAAAAGACAAAACGACCTGACGCAAGAGGGTAAGAGGATCCTTTTATGGAGACCATGGTGTTGCCATCCACGGAATTCCTGTCGGATCTTCATGTTTGTTATAACCTTGATAAATGCTGCTATGTGGTTTGTTTAGGCGCAAGGTCTATTCCTTTTTGATCGGCGACTAGAAATGGATCAGCTACGCCTTCCATGTACAAAAGTAAAGGTGCAAGGTTGAAAATAGGTTTGTTCGGCGGAACTTTTGATCCGATTCATTGCGGACACATTACGACCGCTCTATTAATCCAGGAAGCGCTGGAGCTAGACCAGGTTTGCATGGTGCCAGCCGGCGAGCCGTATCTTAAGAATGATAAGGAAGTGAGCTCAAAAAAACTAAGATTGGCTATGGTAGAACTTGCGGTTGCTAACCATGAAAGGATATTTTCAACTGATATAGAAATCAGGCGTACAGGACCCTCATATACCTTAGACACCGTTATGTGTTTCCAGAAAGAAGGGCATGACGTCGTCGTTGTATTGGGTATAGATTCTGTCCTATCCATGCCGAATTGGCACAATGCAGAAGCGCTATGGCGGCATTGCCGCATAGTGGCTGTTACCCGGCAAGGTTGGGACCAAGGTGAGATACCCCAATTGCTCCCAGATGAGGCTATAAACGGGATCGATATACTGGAGTTGGAAACTCCAGATATTTCCTCATCAAAGATAAGATCCTTTGTAAGGGAGGGTATGGCAATTGATCACTTAGTGCCCGATTCTGTGGCCTGCTTTATAAGAGAAAATGGCTTGTATCGGTAGTAAGTTGTAGCGAATTGCCGTGATAAGGTTAACGGAAAGTCAATTTTGGGAGGAAGTAGGTGAATAGAGCCAAGCGCATACTGGAAATATCGAAGGAAACGGGGGCGCTCACATTTGGTGAATTCCGGTTGTCGGCAGGAGGAACCAGCAAATACTATTTTGACGGAAGGCTCTTGACCCTTGATCCGGAGGGGGCATATATGGTGGCCAAGGTCTTTCTAGAGATTCTGGAAGCATATTCGGTTGACGCCATAGCTGGGCCAACAATCGGTGCTGATCCGATTGTTTCAGCAGTTTCTGTTCTCAGCTATATGGAAGGAACCCCAATATCGGGTTTGATTGTTAGGAAAGAACCCAAGGCTCACGGCGGCGGGAAAACAATTGAGGGACCCATCAAATCAGGACAGAGAGTGGCTATAGTTGATGATACCTGTACGACAGGTAAGAGCCTGTTTCAAGCTATGCAGGCTGTGCAGGATGAAGGATGTGAAATTCCTATTGTTTTATCCATATTGGACCGTAGAGCGGGCGGGAGCGATGAAGTACGTCTTATGGGATATGAATTTAAGAGTCTCCTAGTTGCTGACGAGGTTGGCAATGTTAATCTCAGCTAATGGGGCGGCGGTTGTGGTTGAAGAAAGGCCTTGATTAAGAAAGGATTACCTGTACAGAGAATAATAAATAGCCGTTACTATTGTTGGTGGCTATATGGTGCAGTGGCAACGGGAACTTTTATAACAGTCCTTGACCAATCCGCGACAGCAATTGTTACGCCAAAAATAGCCGAAGAATTTGGTTCCGATATCCCAACAGCTCAATGGCTTGCAATAGGATATATGTTGTCCGTTAGTGCCCTGATGATGCCTGCTGGGGCATTATCAGATCTCATAGGTCGTAAAACTGCCTGGCTAACAGGGTTGAGTATTTTTGTTCTGTCATCGGCCCTAGCCTCTTTGGCGCCTTCTTTTGGTTCTATCTTAACCGCAAAAATCATCATGGGGATTGGGGCCTCAGCGGTACAGGCGAATGGGATGGCAATGATTGCTAGTGCTTTTGATGATGATCAACGGGGCAAGGCTCTAGGATTACATATGACGGTGGTAGGGATAGGGGCTATCGGCGGGCCGATCATTGGCGGGGGTATAGATGGAGTGTTTGGCTGGCGGGCGATATTCATGTTTACATCCCTGTTTAGCGTATTGGCTATAGTGATTGCCCTGTTGATTTTAACTGGCAATATAAAACGTATCAGGCCAGTAAAGACTATAAGTACGTCGTTTGATTGGGTGGGCGCCTGTCTGTCGGCGGTCGGACTTGTCGGGCTTATGCTATCAATAACTTTTGCAAGTAATTTTGGCTGGTTATCGGTAGAGATAGTGGGAGGGCTTACCTTAACAATTTTGAGTGCTGTCGGTTTTGTCTTGTGGGAAATGAAATTTCCCATGCCTATGTTGCCTTTATCCATGTTCAAATCTACGGTTTTTTCCGCCGGAGCGTTAGCACGATTCTTGTCCTTTGTCGCTAGCTCGGCCACGTTTTTTCTAATGCCATTCTTCTTGGTATCGAGCTTAGGAATATCAACGGCCCAGGCTGCTGTGTATCTTCTGCCAGGTTCGATTTGTATGGCGGTTTTCGGACCAATTAGCGGACGGATGTCCGATAGTGTGGGACCCAGAAGGCCTGCTGTCTTGGGGATGAGTTGTGCCATTGCGGGAGTATTTATCTTTTCGATGGTGAATCTGGATACAAATTTATTAGTAGTGTCTCTGGCTGCTGGTTTATCTGGCACTGGAATGAGTGTATTCATGGCCCCTAACACAAGTGCTATGATGGGGAGCGTCTCAAGGAGTCGGTATGGTATAGTATCGGCGTTTCTAAATTTGAATAGGAACTCGGCACACGTCGTTGGGGTTGCGATTCCGACAGCCGTTGTTGTGGGTGTAATGGCGTCACATGGATATGAGGCTGATCTCTCTGATCCCAACGTCGTTGGCAATTTGGGTCTGCGAAAGGCATATGTGCAGGGTATGTCTAGGGCATTTCAAATATCGACGATCCTTATGATTATTTCCTTGTTGCTTTGTCTAATACCGGGTGGATATAGAAGGTCATCAGGAAAAAGTACAAGTGAGGGGAGCTAATTAAAAGTGACGTTTAATAGTGCTCATGGGTTTTCGATGTATCCAAGGAACCCCGCCAATATAGGAAAATGGCTGTATTAATGTCTAGGTGGATATAAATGTGTGGTATGAAAACGGTGTTGGAGGTGAAACGAGGCAATATGAATCTGGTTTTAGTGAGACATGGAGAGACGCAGGCGAATTTGGCACAAAGATGGTCTGGATCCAGAGACCTAGAAATAACGGACTTGACAGACAGAGGTAAAGAACAAGCCATTCTGTTGGGACGATGGTTCAAGGAAAGGAGATTTGTACCTGATTATGTGTATTCTAGTCCCCAGAGGAGGGCATTTGAGACAGCAAGTCTAGTTGGGGGTCATTGGGGCTTGAACATCGAAAAGATTGAGGACCTTAAGGAAACGGGGGCCGGTATATTTGAAGGTCTAAATTGGTCAGAAATAGAAGAGCGCTATCCAAGGGAAGCGGAGGGGTTTCGCGATTCAAGGGATTGGTCAGTGGTCAGAGGAGCAGAGCAAGAATCGGATCGGAGGAGTAGAGGTGAAAGATTGTTAAAATTGGCATTGAGTGGAAGAGAGCCAGATGATGTTGTCGTGATGTTTTGTCACGGAGGGATAATTCAACATACTGTGTCCGTAATATTCCAATCACCAAAATTGTGGGGTATATCCGTGAAAAACACGGCATTGTTTGAGTTTCGTATTGATATTAAGAGGTGGGCTAATGAGACGAGGGAACGATTTAATCCCACTTTGTGGCAAATTGTTCGGTTTAACGACGTTCCACATCTGAAAAATTAGTCACAGTTTTTTGAGAGAACAGCGCCCCTTGTATATTGATAATTTGATCATACATAGAAGTGATTTAAGAAAGAGGCTGAGACAAATACGTTGGAAGCCCTATCCTAACAAGAGTTAAAGTTTTCTGGGGCAATGATAGATTCTTTAGGGAAACAGTATAAGGATAGGCTAGTCCCACCTTTGCAGTTCGCCTCTGATCGCTCTGATATTGTCATCGAGATTTCTGTCTTGCCGCACGAGGGTTGCTACCCGCTGGCATCCGTGTGAAACTGTCGTGTGGTCTCTGTCCCCTAGGATTTTCCCTATAGTGGTTAAGCTCAAGTCGGTCTCTTGTCTGAGAAAATACATAGTCACTTGGCGAGAAAGGGATATATTTTTCTGGCGACTCCGACCTTTTATGGAGTCAGGGCTAACGTCGTAGTGTTTTGATACTGCTTGCAAAATGGCAGAGGCAGTAAGCTTTTTCGTACTGGGTTCTGCCATGCTATCTGGAATTATTTCCTGAACTGCGTCCATGGTCAAAGGATCACCTCGGAATTGTGTCCATGCAACCACTTTATTGAGCGCTCCTTCTAAGGCCCTCACGTTTGTCTGAATCTTTTGGGCGAGAAATTCAAGGATTCTAGGGGAAATAGTGCAGTTAAACTGTGCTGATTTTGCTTGAAGTATGGCTAGTCGAGTTTCTAGCCGAGGAGGTTGTATATCTGCTACCAAACCGCCAGACAGTCGAGTTGAGATGCGTTTTTGAAGCAGTTCCAATTCCGCAATGGGGCGGTCGCTGGTGATTACTATTTGACGATTACTTAAATGAAGGGAGTTAAACGTATGAAAAAACCCCTCTTGGGTTTGATCCTTTCCTATTAAAAACTGTATGTCGTCTATAAGTAAGGCCTCGGAGGATCTGTAGTGGTCACGGAACTCTTGTGTTTTCCGTTGTTGGATGGCATTGATATATTGATTAGTGAAGTCCTCGCAGGTGGTGTACGTGCATTTAACATTTTTAGCTCGTAATTGACTGCCGAGTGCATGTAAAAGATGCGTTTTCCCCAAGCCGGCCTTGGAATGAATCACCAGAGGATTGAAGGTTTTACCAGGATGGTCTTCTATGGCCCTGAGAGCGGAAAAGGCTAGCTCGTTGGAGTCTCCTACTACGAAGCTATTGAAAGTATATCGAGGATTAAATGTGGTTCCCTTGAAGTTTTCGGCAACTGGGAGATTTTGTCTTTGGCGACTCGGAAGACTTGGTGTTGTTGAAGGTTCTCCTAGGCCAGTTATCTTTTTAGACCCATTCGCTTGGAAAGTGACTGTAAAGTCCTCGCCTGCTACTTCCTTGACGGCCTGTCTTATAAGTCCTATCAAACGAGTCTCTAGGTACTCCACCGTGAAGGCGTTTGGTACTGACACAAACAATCGAGTTTGAGCGATATTAGTGGCGGTTGTGTCTTTCAACCAGGTTTCAAAACTCGGCCGGGGAATGCGTAGCTCTAGTTTGCCTAGCGCCGCTAGCCATATTTTAGAGGCTTGTTGATCCTTTTCAAGTGCCATAAATTTTGCACAAACCTACCAGCAGATTATAAGCCCCAATTTTCGGAGGCAATACATGAGATTATCTGATTCGCTATGAGGCGGCAGCGCTAATTACACCAAACGGCATACCAACCCCAGAAGCCAGATAACAGATCACGGTTTCCAGATAACGAGCTATCAACTGGTTGAGCGGGAGATTGTTCTCCATCCTTTGACGCGCTCTTTTTGTTATAGCTGATGAACCCGTTTACTCGTTGTTAATGTCGTCAACAACGGGCGAACATGTTCACCCGGAAATTCCCGGCAGGGCCTAATCTCTTATCTCATTTTCAGACCCTAAACCCGTTATACTAATCAATTCTGATTTTAATAATAACGGTCACTTAGTTTTACACCCATTTTTCTAGTTTGTGCAAGGGGGGGCAGAGGGAATTTAGGGTGCATTATTTTTCGG
Source organism: uncultured Dehalococcoidia bacterium (assembly GCA_964602845.1). GTDB lineage: Bacteria > Chloroflexota > Dehalococcoidia > Lucifugimonadales > UBA826 > CAZRSW01. The sequence continues at coordinate 104,337 of CAZRSW010000002.1, forward strand.
GGCTTTGAAGGCCACAATTTAAGTTCATGAAAGATCTTTCTACGTTATAGGGGATAAAATCATAGGAGTCTATATCATAAATGTGTCCCTGCCCATGTGGCGGGTGTTAAAAATGGAGCAGGTAGATGGTAAATGTTATACCCGTAAGTGAGGCCGGCAAAGATGCCTTGGCAGTTGCACGCGAAGTATCGTATTCAGCCGGTGAAATCATCATGGAATGGTGGCCTAAATCTAAGGAGGTCAATAAAAAGGGGAAAGATGACATTGTAACCAATGTAGACAGAGAGTCTGAACAGCATATAACAAACATGTTAAAGAAGTCGTTTCCTGACCATGGAGTGTATGGCGAAGAATTTAAGGGAGACGATCCTAATAAAGGTTGGACGTGGATAATAGACCCAATCGATGGGACAAGAAACTATGCTTGGGGGATCCCATTATTTTCACTAGTCGTTGCGTTGGCGAAAGATGGAGAAGTTGTAGTAGGGGTGAATTATGATCCTTTGCACGGGGAGATGTTCCATGCAGCTCTTGGAAGGGGTGCATATTTGAATGATGATCCTGTAAAAGTAACGAAAAGGAACAATCTCGATGGTGCCGTATTGGGTATGGACCCTGCCTACGGGACAGATCGTGGAACCATGGATAGCTTGCAAGTCATTCGGAAAATGTGGCCTAGGATCGGATCTGTCAGGATAATGGGGTCGTCGGCACTTGGAATATCATACGTGGCGGCGGGAAGAACGGATATTTATTTCCATCACAAGTTGCAGCCATATGATCAAGCAGCAGGACTGATACTTGTCGAAGAGGCCGGAGGAGTAATAACAGATCGCGCGGGGAAAAGGGCCAATCTACAGTCTGATGGATTGATTGTTTCTTCATCGCCAATACACCAGGATTTTATGAAGTCGACGAAAACCATGAGTTGGAGGAATTTCACTGATCGGCCAGGATAAGATGATGAAAGTGAATCCTTATTTTCCTAGTTGTATACAGAAGGATTGTATACGCATAGGAGTTCTGAGATTTCGTGTCAATTCCATTGGAATTGGGGACTGAACGTATTAAAATATGGAAGGATGAGTATGTGCTATCTTGAGGTTGGTTGTATATTCGATCTTAAAAAGGCATAAGGGTATGGCATGATTGAAAAGAGGGTTTTCTGCGTAGCGATAATATCCATTATCGTTGTTACTCTTTGCTGTGGGTCGGAGGAAAGTAGTCCCATGCCTAACTCGCCTGATATGAGCGCGGTAGATCAGGCTGATGAGTCAAAAAAAGGTGAGGGCGGATATAGTCCAGAAACGTCTGAAGAAGTTGTTGTCATCGAACCTGTTGAGGAGCAGGCTAATGCCAAAACCTTAGAAGCTGACAAATCCCCTAAAAAGGTGGCCCTGGGATCAGGTAGTTCTGATAAGGAAAATTCTCCAGAGAAGAAGCTATTGGATAAATTGGATAAGGAGGATGTGGCCCTTGATAAGGTGCCATCTGCTGTTCTTCTTTCCGAGCAAGAGAACTTGACGACGGTGGCGGTGGTGAAAATCTTGAAGCCTTCTGTAGTGCAAATAGCCGCCAGTAATATATCGCCTGGTTCTTATAATCAAGCAATCCCTCGTGGTGGTGTAGGATCAGGGGTGATCTTGGATAAAGAAGGCAGGATTCTTACTAACAACCACGTAGCTTTAGGGGGGCCTAGTCTTCGGGTGACCCTTGCTGACGGAAGAACGTACCCAGCGAAGATAGTAGGTAACGACCCAAGAACTGATTTAGCAGTGATTCAAATCAATGCCGCAAAGCTTAATCCAGCCAGGTTAGGTATCTCGGCGGACTTGCAGGTGGGCGAAGATGTGATAGCAGTCGGGCATGCTCTAGGCTTGAAGGGAGGTGCTACGGTGAGTAAAGGTGTAATAAGCGCACTTGAAAGAACAATTGAAGTAAGTCCACAGATGTCAATGGTTGATTTAATCCAGACCGATGCATCCATTAACCCTGGAAATAGCGGAGGCCCTCTTGCTAACGTTCAAGGAGAGGTCATAGGCATCAATACAGCGATTATTGAAGGAAGCAACGGGATAGGTTTTGCTATTAACATAGATGATGCTAAAACGGTTGTTGATCAGCTCATCCAATACGGAGAAGTGAAAAGAGGGTTTATTGGAATATCCCCCTTTGATGTAACGGATTCTCTGCGACAGCAATTGAAGCTTCCTGTATCAGATGGAGTTATAGTTGCAAGAGTTATTCAGGGTTACCCAGCTGAAAAAGCTGGCATAGAAGTGAATGATGTGATTGTGATGTTGGGAAAGACGCCCATTTTGAACACAGGGGACTTGTCAAAATATCTGATTGAGAATCGATCGGGTGAAGAGATCTCAGTACAATTCTACAGAGAGGGGAAATTGTTGACGGTTTACCTGACTCTTGTTGATATGCAGGACTAG
>CAZRSW010000002.1:106880-117812 GCA_964602845.1 uncultured Dehalococcoidia bacterium
CAGAGAGGGGAAATTGTTGACGGTTTACCTGACTCTTGTTGATATGCAGGACTAGTATTTATATTAAGTATCCAGCCGCATAGCAGTTTTTTAAGGACAGCATGATTGAGTCTACCCAGCAAGTTATTTAAGGGTATGCACTGCTTGGGCAAAAAGAAAAAAAGAGGCTCGGAAACCAGATGAATTGTTTTTCTTCTTGGGTTGTTGGAAGGTGTTTTAGTATAAGTATCAGGTATTGTTGATTTGGTGAAAGCGGAGCTGAAATTGTGGCGAAGGTTCTCAGCTAATATGATCAGAAACATTTTTCTGATCATATTAGCTGCGTGTTTTATGGTGGGTAACATCGCTTGTGATGTTACGGAGATGTCGTCGGATGAGCAAAGAGTGGTTACGTTAAATAAAGCTTTGATGTGTCCGGTGTGCCCGGGGGAATCTATAGATCAGTCTCAGAACCAGCTGGCAGTTTTTATGAGAGAACTTGTTAGTAATAAGGTTGAAGATGGATTAACAGACGAGGAAATCAAACAATATTTTGTTGATCGTTACGGCCCTTCAGTTTTATTGGAACCCCCGGCAGAAGGGTTTAGTATGATCGTTTGGGTGGTGCCCCCTTTGGTGGTTATCATAGTAGTTGTTGCTTTGTATATCGTATTGAAAATGATGTCAAAAAATTCCAAGTCATCCATGATGATCTCCAAACTGTCTAGACCTCGTCGGGAACATTTGGATTTTATCGAAGAGGAATTGAAGAAGAGATAAATCTTACACTCCATCATTTTGAAATCTTTTAGAATATTTGTGGATCAATATCCGTAGATGAGTCCTAAACGGGAGAACTTATGGTAAATCTAGGCCAGATAGCGATAGTTGCTGCTTTCATGGTGACAATCTACGTGGTAATTGTTGGTTTTACAGGCGGCATCAGCCGGGAAAGAAATGTTGTTTACAGTGCGATTTGGGGATTCTATTCCGTTCCAATTCTTTTATTAATAGCAACAGCATCTCTAATTTATGCCTTTGTCACCAATGATTTCTCGGTCCAATACGTGGCAGAGAACAGTAATAGAGCTATGCCCAGGGCTTATGCTTGGGTTGCCTTTTATGCCGGTAACGCGGGGTCTTTGCTTTATATAGCAACGGCATTTTCTGTTATGGGTGTTGTGGCCATAAGATTTCTGGGTAAACAGCGACTGTCAACCCTTTCTTTTGCTGTTGCGGTGATGGGAATAGAGCTGCTATTTTTCTTGATCGTCATCTTATTTCTTGCAAATCCCTTGGGCCGTTCTCCAATTGTTCCAAGTGACGGCCAAGGGATTAACCCATTACTTGTTCATTTTGGTATGTTTATACATCCACCATTCCAGATGTTGGGATTAATATCGGTAGCGATTCCTTTCTCTATCGTGATGGGTTCTCTGCTGGCGGGCCGAGCAGGCAGTGATGAATGGGTCGATCAGGGTAGGTTATGGGGAATGATCTCTTGGCTGATATTAACGATTGGGTTGATGCTAGGCTCATGGTGGGCATACACGATCCTAGGGTGGGGAGGATACTGGGCATGGGACCCAGTGGAAAACTCTGCATTAATGCCATGGTTGGTTATGACCGCGTTTGTGCATTCGATCATGGTGCAAAAAAGAAGGGGAATGTTTCGCATGTGGAATGTCCTCATAATGATATCTGGATTTACGCTGGCACAGCTCGGAATGTTTATAAATCGTGGTGGTCCTGTCCCATCTGTTCATTCCTTTGCAGAATCTACCATGGGGTGGATTTTTCTAGCATACATGGGTCTGATGTTATTTCTTGCTTTGACGTTGTTTGTTCTTAGGTATAATTCCTTGACTAGTCGACACACTATAGAATCTCTTTTGTCTCGGGAGGTTGTATTTCTTTGTCAAAATGTTTTGTTACTACTGATTGCATTCTTCACGTTGTGGGGAACTGTGTTCCCGATATTCTCTGAATCATTTGATGGAACGACTGTTACCATAGGGCAGCCATTCTTTAATAAGGTGAATGGTCCGTTGATGATAATAACTATTTTCTTGATGGGTATTGGACCCCTCCTGCCGTGGCGTAAGGCTTCCTATCCGACTGTTCTGAGGTCACTTAGGGTGCCCCTACTGGGTGTCTGCTTGACGATTATCCTTGGTCTGTTTTTTGGGTTTCAACAATTTTGGGCTCTCGCGGCTTTCGGGGCTTGTGCCTTTGTGCTTACCAGTGTTCTTCAAGAATGGGTCAATGGGACAAGGGCAAGAGGTAGAAGGGGCGACCAATGGACCATAGCTTTCTTTAGGGTTTTGAGTGCGAACAGGCCACGAAATGGGGGATATATAGTCCATTTGGCGGTAATAATGCTAGCACTTGGTATTACTGGGTCCTCCTTTTTTTCTAGCCAGAAAGATATAACCATGAAGCCTGGAGATGAAGGAAGTATTGGTCGGTATTCGTTCGAATATATTTCTGTTGATGAAACAGCATACATTGATAGGATTGAAAGGAAGGCAAAGTTCAAAGTATGGTCCGGCAATAAATTATTGGGATATTATTCTCCTCAAAGAACCTTCTATCCCAAATTCGATATATCGGCAACGAGAGGAGCGATTCATAGCTCTCCGATGGAAGATTTCTACCTTGTACCGTCAGATTTTCAAGAAAATGGTCAGGCAGTTTTCAGGGTTTTGATTAATCCCATGGTATGGTGGATGTGGGCTGCAGGTCCTGTGTTTATTATAGGAACAATATTTGCTCTTTCTGTGCCTAGAAAAAGAAACCGCAAGGAGAGGGGTGTTTTGGGGGAAATAAATCGTTTACGCAAGGCATTGTGAGTAATGTTAGTTTTTCTCTCTATAATGATTTGTTTGGTACCCGCTTTAGCAGTAATTTATCCCTTTATTCGAAGTGCCCAGTATAAGTCATTTGATATTGAAGATGGTACAACAAGGCGACGTGAGCTGGAAAAACGATGGGATATGGCTTTGGATGAACTCAAAAACACAGAGTTTGAAATGGAAATTGGCAATTTGGAATCGGATGATTTTAAGATTATTCGTGCTAATCAAATGGAAGAGGCCGCTTTACTGTTGAGGGATATGGAAAGGCTGGGTATCGAGGTGGACGAAGCTGATGGGTACAAGAAATATTGATGCGTCGAATTATCTTACTACCGTTTCTTTTGGCAGGCCTATTTCTGAATTTGGGCTTATATATTGGGGAGGCCAATCCGCCGAATGTCAATGTAACGGGTAAGGTGATAAATGGCACGAACGATGGATCCCCTGTAGCGGATCTTCAAATGTTTCTCCATAAACACGATATCAATGAAGGTGTCGTTGTTAGCCAAGTGGTTACCGAGAGTGATGGGACGTTTATTTTTGAGGATGTTGTGGTTGAGGACAAGGTCTTGTTCGCCATTTCTTGCACGTATAAAGGGGCATTTTATGTAGAACCGGTAGATCTTCTTGGGGGGGAGAATAATGACACAGTCATCAAAGTGTTTGAAAACACGAGTTCGGATGAAATCATTACGGTAGTCAATGCCTCATTTCTAGTTTCTGATATAAATGTGGACGATCGGGTTTTAAGTATTTTAGAGATGGTCACGTTATCTAACGTTTCTGATACCACCTATGTTCCAGGAAGTGGACCTATGGACATACTTCGCTTTGGATTGCCTGGAAATAGTAGGAACTTAAGCGTTGATACAGGGTTGGGTGACGCTGAATATCTACGTGTAGATAAAGGGTTTGGATTGATGGCCTCTGTTCCCCCCGGTCTCCATGAAGTAATTTACACGTACGATCTGCCTTATGCTGGACCAACAGCGGAAATAATTAAGACTTGGCGTTATGGGGCGGAAAGATTTAGGGTTTTAGTCTTGTCTGGGGTGCTCAGAGTTAAGACTGATATGTCAGTGCCAACGAATGTTGTTGACATCGGTGGTAGAAATTACGATGTTCAGGAATCTAATGGGATTCAAAGATCGTCTCGGACCAAAATAGTTTTGACCGAACTTCCACAACCGTCCTTTGTGGCGTTATTGGGCAATAAAAGTAGTGCAATAAGGTCAGAATATGTGGGGCTTGCCGTGTTGGCCGTCTTGTTGACAGGATTAATTTTAATGGTAATCGCTCGGTCCATGAGTTTGACGAAAAAACAAGATAGGTGAAGTGTGGATATGAATCCAGAGGATGAGGAGAAATCATGAGTATTTTTCTGACGTTAACATCTGTTACCTCTTAAGTGTTTGAGAACGTGACAGCTATTAGGGAGAGCTTAAGTCAAGATGTTTATATCTAAAAACACGGATGAATACAGTGTCTTATTCGCTAGAGATATCAATAAGTAAGAGTATTATAGAGGGGATCAAGAACAGAGGAAGGCACTTAAAATCTAATGATTGACACAATTATATTAACCGGATCGTGTCCAAGATGTGGTACGGGAACGCTCACCAATGATGAGGATATGTTTGGAGTTAGAATATTTTGTGTCATGTGTGGGCATAATAAAGATCTTGGTAAGATCAATATAAAGGTAAGAAATATAAGGGACTTAGTTATAGCTGTGTTGGACCGGGATCAGAAAATGATCGCTGAAGGGCATGAGTCCAACTATCCTCCGTCGATATATGGTTGAACATCTCGCAATTTAACTGGTATCCGTTACGGTATTCTTGTACACGGGATTGTTGGTGCATGATGAGCTCGATCGGATTGCCAACATAAGATGTCTGAAATATAGGTGCTAGCTCTTATTTATGAAAAAGTGGGATGATTTCACTACCCAAATAGTTTAATTGTTCCAGCATCATTCGTTTGGGGCATGCTGGGCGAAGGACGAATTTGGTGGCCCCCGCACCGATGTATTTTTCCAACATTCTGATCAGAACATTAGGTGGTCCTAAAGCGTTGATTTGATGCGGTGGCACATCTCTTCTTTGGTTGTTCAGAAAAGGCAGGGACAACTTCTCAGCCTCAGCCTCTGTTCCAGCGAGGCAATAATTTAGCAGAACCCCGTAGTGGTCTTCTTCGATGTGGTTGCCATAATGAATGGCGAGGGATTTGATCTTGGCCACGCCGACCTCTATCTCTGTTACCGTGGATTGGGATGGTAGCCAGCCATCACCCAATTTTGCGGTTCGCCTAAGTGCAGGCTCGCTTCTTCCACCAAACCAGATCGGGGGTAGATTTTTTTGAACAGGCTTAGGATGAATAGTCACATTTGTGAGGGAAAAATGGTTCCCGTTGTGAGTCACATTGTCTTCAGACCAAAGCCGGCGGATTAAATGTACTGCTTCCTCTGTCCTACTGACGCGAACTCTTTTTTCGGTTCCGCAGGCTTCGTATTCTTCTTCATCCTCCCCCCCTAGCCCTACAGATGGTAGGCATCGGCCCCCTGAAAGAAAATCTATAGTAGCTAATTCCTTTGCAAGAATGGTTGGGTTACGGAGTGGTAGCGCCATGACACTCGTGCCGAATTTCAATCTGGTTGTTCTAGAAGCAATGAATGACATCGCAACGACTGTCTCTAAAGTGAAAACAGGTGACGCAATCCGGTCAGTGAACCAGATAGAATCTATATTCAGGTATTCCATTCGCTCTGCGTAGTCCCACAATAACTGTGGGTTAGGTTCTGAGAACGGCCAGCCGGCGATGCCGATGCCTATCCTGACCTTGTCGTAACTTGGTTCTACCATGAGAGTAAGTCATACCTTTGTTCACTCAGGCTGGCTTAGACGTTCAGAATTCCGCATAGTTCGCGGAAATCTCTGGTTATGAAATCTGGCCTGTAGTCTGACTCATCATATGGTAAGTCATACCTGTTAATATAGGCACCCCGATAGCCACTGTGTCTTGCTCCTAGTATGTCGAAAGAGTGTGCTGCAACCATCATTATTTGATGAGGCTCCAACCTCAATTCCCTAGCTGCAAATCGATATACAGCTGGGTGAGGTTTAAAGTTTCCTACACTTTCTGCCGACAGGATGTTCTTAAAATCTATTTTGATACGAGTTGCTGCCAGGTGCTCAAGATAGGATTGCTCACCATTGGATAACATTACAAGGTTATATTTGGTTGCCAAGCGACCTAGCCCCTCTAGTGCGTCCTGAAATGGCGTCAAAACCTGATAAGCTTTCATAAACTCATCAATCTGTTCTTTGTGAAAATCCACCTTCAGTGTCCTAAGGGTGTAGAGTAGAGCTCTTCTTTTTACGGCCAAATAGCCGCTGTGCCCCAGTGTGAGCAGGTTGTCTTGATATTGTTCGATACGTTGACGTTGGCGCCAGTGACCCCAAACATCTCCCGCATGTATTGTTTCACTGGCGCCACATTCTTCTAGAAGCTCTTTTAACGGAGGAGTTAAACTCCCTGCTAAGTCGAGAACGGTGCCAAAAATATCGAAAGTGAGTGTAGTGACCCTGTCAATATGATCAACATCTGATAAATTACTAGGCATTCAGTTTGTCCTTAAGTTGATCAATCTCCACCAGAAGGAACAGCGACAGGATTTATACCGAGAGCGGAAACTTTCGCAAGGATTGCTTTTCTTCGGGAGCCTTCAAGTGGTGGGTTTGGGAGCCTTCCGCTTCCGCAGTCTATTCCTAGTCGTTCCGTAAGAACAGCTTTGGTTCCACTGTGAACGCCGGCTTCTCTCATTATGTCTGTAAATTTTGAAGCGTGTGCTTGTGCTGCCATCGCCCCTTGTATATCACCTGACTGCCACTTATCCCAAATATCAACCCAAAGCTCTGGAGCTGCACATGGCGGTCCGTCTATGCACCCCACGGCACCGATGGTCAAGGCGGGTAGCATGAGCATGCTGCTCCCTATAAAGCAGTTTAATCCCATTTTCTGCCATTCTCTTACATTAACGAAGTCCATGGAAGAATGCTTAAGGCCAGCAAGTTCTGGCACATTAGCTTGAATCTTTTTCATCAAATCCGGAGTCACTTCCACACCAGTGGCCCGGGGAAGGTTGTATACATAAAAAGGTAGGTCAGCCGCGGCTGCAACTGCCTTGTAATGTTCAACTATGGCTTCGTCAGTTTGGCTGTAAAAAAAGGGAGGAACACAACAAATCGCCTCAGCGCCCACAGAAGCGGCGTGCTCCGCCATCTTAATGGATCTCTCCGTAGTGGGTGCCCCTACATGCATGATGTTATTAACACGCCCCGCGTTCACATCTGCAGCTATTGCAACAATGCGCATATTTTCTTCATCATCCAATAATACGCTTTCGCCATTCCCGCCAGCGACCCAGAATCCCCCCACACCAGCCTGAATATTGAACTCCATAACTTCTCGGAATGCTTTTTCGTTAAACGAGCCATCATCGTAAAATGGTGTGGCGATTGCTGGAAAAATTCCTTCATATGGTGCCATATCAATCCTCCTTAATTAGGTCTGTTCTAGGTTCTGTCAAATGTGCGTAATACGGCATGGTGCCATGATTTTGCAAGCCAACCCTGTGAATTTTAGCATGAAGGGATATTATGTAGAAGCCTAACGATTTGTAACTTTCTCCGTCAAATGTGATCAGGGGCCGACAGGGAATCAGATCTGCATGGAAACGAGATTGAGGAAATTGCCAGCGTTGTACTGTTATGATTTCAAGGAATTACAATCCACTGGACCTTCGCCTAATCGATTTTGTGTGGAGCAAATTCAACATCTTGGAATTGTATAGGGTGAAATGCATTTCAGATTGAAGATACCACTTAGAGTATCCACTAAAATTGCGAACAAATTTTAGTTGTTGGGGGTAATCGTATGATTCATATGTTAGATGATCGATCTAATGAAGCTTGGGCTAATGTTTGTGCTGCTATCTCCGAAGATAGCGAAAAGCAAATCAAATTCTATCTGGAAAAATTAGAGGAACATCCCGGGAGTATTTTGGAGCTTGGGTGTGCCACAGGGCGGATCACTGAAGGGTTGGTAGCAGCTGGAGCTGATGTTCACGCGATCGATCCGTCGATAGAAATGATAAAGATAGCAAATCGCAGGTTAGGGAAATCGCACGATATCGGGAAGGTGACAATTACTCAGGCAACCCTCCTAGGATATAAACCGAGATCGGATGATGCATTTGGAATAGCTATTGTCCCTCATTCCGGATTTATGTCATTGTTGACACCCAGTGACCAGCAGCAATTCCTCAAGAAAGTGCGGGGCAACTTGTCTCCAAAGGGATGCTTGATTGTCGATATACAGTCTCCTCATCAGAAGATATTATCTGGTGATCCAGGTGTATTGCACCATGTTAGAGATGTAGAAGGTGGCTCAGGGGATTGGGCCCGTCTGTTTTTATATTCACAAAGAGAATTTGACAATTATGAACAAGTGGGACAGGTAAAAGTTGTAGCAGACTATTTTAATAAAGACGGGGTGTTAGCTATGAAAGTGTCTCAAGATATCCAAGTTAGATACACTCACCGCTGGGAAATGAATCATCTACTAACGTTATGTGGATTTGAAGTGATCGGAGTCTATGGGGATTTTTGCGGTGGGCCGTATACCTCCGAAAGCTCAAACATGGTGTGGGTAGCGTGTCCTATATCATGATGTAATCAGAATAAGACCCATAGCCTCTACACTTTAATTTATTCTCTGTATAGATGGCAGACCGTACTGTGATCTTGACTTGGCCAGCTCAATATCGGCTCAACAGAGTCACAATTATCCATGCGAGATGGACATCTTTCGTGAAAGTGACAACCTGATGGAGGATTTACAGGGGAAGGAACCTCACCCGTTAGTATAATTTCTTCTCGATCGTCATCAGGATGTGAGGGCAGAGCCGCAGACATGAGAGCCCTAGTGTATGGATGAAGAGGGTTGTCAAAAAGTTCGTCAGTGTTTGATTCTTCCACGATCCTACCTAAATACATCACCCCCACTCTGTCGCACATGTAGCGTACAGTTGCCAAATGGTGTGCAATTAGAAGATAAGTTAAACCGTGTTCTTTTTGAAGATCTTCTAAAAGGTTCATGATCTGCGCTCTAATTGACACGTCGAGGGCTGAGACTGGCTCATCTAGCACGATCAACTTGGGGTTGAGGGCTAGGGCTCTTGCAACTCCTATTCGCTGTCTTTGGCCACCTGAGAACTCATGGGGGTAGAGCTTTGACTGGTATGAGTCAAGTCCCACCTCCTCCAGTAAGCTTGAGACTTTATGTCGGATTTCCTTCCTTGTCATGGCAGTATTGATTTCCAGGGGTTCGCCAATGATGGATTCAACCCGCATCCTTGGGTTAAGAGAAGCCCATGGATCTTGGAAAACAGCTTGCACAGATGATTTATAGACCCGTCTGCCTACTTTGCTAAAATTTGATGTCGCCTCACCCTCAAATAAGATCTCCCCATCAGTGGGCTGCTCAAGCATTAAGATCATTTTGGCAGTTGTTGATTTTCCGCAGCCAGATTCTCCCACTAACCCATAAGTAGTTCCAGCTTCAATATCTAGGTTAATACCATCAACGGCTTTGAGCCATTGGTTCGCTTTAAGGAATCGTCGACCGACCGGAAAATATTTCTTGATATTCCTTAACTGGAGAATGTTGTTATCACGGGTTGACATGTTTAATAACCCTGCTTATTTGGTGAAGCGTAATTTGCCTTGATACCGTTTTCAGAAAGCCAACAGGCATATGAATGGCCATCGTCTAATTCGAAGTTGTCCGGATATGCCTGTCGACATTTGTCCATGACTTTAGGGCACCTGTCGGCAAAAGAACACTCGTTTTTAAGGTCCCATAGAGGTGGCGGGTTACCCGGAATTGAGTATAGCCTATCCACATTCTCCTCTAATTTTGGGACGGATTGGATTAGAGCTTGGGTATACGGGTGTTGCGGGTTATTGAAGATTTGCCTGACGTCGCCCTGCTCAACAATTTTTCCAGCGTACATTACGGCGACCTTGTCGCACATTTTCGCCACTATTCCGAAATCATGTGTAATGAAAATAATGGCGACTCCAGTCTCCTCCTGTAGTTCTCGTAGCAGGCGCAGGTATTGAGCCTGAATCGTCGCGTCTAATGAGGTTGTTGGTTCGTCGGCGATAAGAACAACTGGGTTGCAAGATAGCCCGATTGCGCCAATCACCCTTTGCCTCATCCCACCGGACAACTGATGGGGGTAATCTTTCATCCTAACGTCAGGTGCAGGAATTCTCACTTTACGCAACATGTCAATGACGGATGTTTTAAGATCTTTGCCCCTCATTTTCTTGTGAATCTTTAGAGGCTCTGCAACCTGATTTTCAATGTTGAATACGGGATTTAAGGCGGTCATAGGGTCCTGAAGAACCATTGCTACCCGCCCTCCCCTGACCTGTTGCATATCTTGCTCGCTTAACTGAAGTATATCTTCGCCCTCCAGGAGAATTTTACCTCCGACGATATGACCAGGAGGGGAAGGAACTAACCTCATTATCGAAAGGGATGTTACTGATTTACCTGATCCAGATTCGCCAACAACGCCCAAAGTTTCACCTTTTTTGAGTTTGAAGCTGACCCCATCAACAGCCTTTACTACTCCCCATCGTGTCACAAAATGTGTTTTAAGATCTTTTAATTCCAGAACGGTTTGACCCGATTCTTCGATAGTCATGCGGATAACCTCATACATTTAGGTAGACCAGGTAGTTGTAGGTAATTATATGATGAGGAAGGTTTGCAAGTATAGTGCAGAGGGGTGCCCCTCAACAGATCCCCATAATCCTCCTTTTTAAAACCCCATTTATTTTAGGGGAAGCGTGATGGGCTATTTAAGATGGTCAATGCGGGTGCGATTTACAGTCAAACAATCTCATCATTTGGACCGAATTTCCTGTGCTAGGAACTTATCTGTGTGAGAGCATAGTGAAGGGTAAAAAAGATGATACATTGGGAAGAACTGTGGTGGATTATCCCCACCTCAAAATAA
>CAZRSW010000002.1:117912-147148 GCA_964602845.1 uncultured Dehalococcoidia bacterium
AAAAAAGATGATACATTGGGAAGAACTGTGGTGGATTATCCCCACCTCAAAATAAAATAATAATAGGTGAGACTGAAAAGTAAAGGAAATTATAATGAAAGCCATGGTATATAGAGGCAATAGAAAATTGGACTTAGAGGAAGTTCCTGATCCTGTTGCTGGATATGGAGAAGTAGTAATCAAAGTGGATTATTGTGGTATCTGCGCCACTGATATTGAAGAGTACATCTATGGGCCCAATTTTATAGATGCCCATAAGCCGAATATGGTCACGGGAGAGAAGATGCCTTTCATAACGGGGCATGAAATTACAGGAACGGTTTCAGAAGTTGGTGCCGAAACAAAAAAAGATTTATTGGGGAAAAGGGTAGTTCTCGATGGCATCTTATCTTGCAAAAAATGCTCGCGCTGCGATGCTGGCGATACATCTCAATGTTTATTGGGTATGGCGGCAGTGGGATTTGCCTGTGATGGGGGATTGGCTGAATATATGAAATGGCCTTCAGACCAGGTAATCGTTTTGCCGGATAACGTAACATCTGTAGAGGCGGCCCTTGTTGAACCGGCTTCGGTGGCGATGCATGCAGTTGATAAAGCTAACATCATACGGGGTCATAAGGTTGTAATTATAGGAGCCGGCACAGTTGGATTGTTGAGTTTACAGTTGGCGAAAAATATTGGTGCTTATGTCTCTGTTATTGACGTCAGGGAAGTCAGCCTTTCGAAGGCTATAGAGTTGGGCGCAGATAAGGTTATCAATGCCAGTATGGAAAATGTCACAGAGTTCTCGAGAAATGTCTCGGCTCATGAGCGCCCCGATGTGGTAATTGATGCCGCAGGAGGACGTGATACGGTTGATACAGCAATTGACCTTGTTCGAAATGGAGGGCGGGTGGTTTTAGTAGCAATATACTCAGCCAACAATATTGTTGATTTTAATAAATTGGTTGGAACCGAGAAAGAGGTTGTTGGCTCCCTAGCATATGTCAGGAGAGATGTTGAAAGGGTAGTGAACTTACTCACTGAAGGTAAACTTCACACTAAACCTCTTGTATCTGAGGTAATTAGCCTCGATGAGGTGAAGAGCAAGGGCTTTGAACGAATGATGTCTCCTGACAAGGATATCTTCAGGATACTAGTTAAACCAAGCCGTTGAATAACTAAGGATGTTTGCTGTCCCATCTTGATCCAGTTACGACTCAAGGTTGCCACTTTACCTCTCTTTATTGAAGATTTAGATACTATTTGCATGAAATATGTGTTTGCAAAATCTTTTAGGTGGGTTAGAATGTCCACTCGTGCTTGAATAAGTTATCAGAATTATCCTGGTTTAGGGTGCGCTTTAGATATCTTTTTGATCGCGAAAGTTGGGATTTATGGAGAGGAATATTGTTGGGTTGCCCGATGGGATTTTTAGTGCGAAAAGTAATTAGTTAATTCCGCAATAGATGATTTGGTGAAGTTGATAATTGTGGATATGTTAGGGCTCGAGGGGGCCCATTATTTTTAGGAGTTTATTTGATGGTTTTTTATAAGTCTTGCCCGAAATGTCGAGGAGATATGGATCAGAGACAGGATCTGTATGGAGACTTCAGGGAATGTTTACAATGCGGTTATACGCAGGAGGTAGGTCGGCACCCAGAGGGCACACTGGTTGAGGGCGGAAATCACCACGCGGAGTCAGGAACCTCAAGTGATACGGATGTGCCTAAGGTCGTGGGGTTATAGGGTGATCCTACGGCTGTAATGGCCTTTGCAAATACGATATATCTGTTGTTTCCTTGATGCCTGAGTCCTCAGCGGACTGATTGACGTATTGACTGTACCTATATAGAATTTCAAGTGGTCTGTACCCTGTTATTAAACCCATGAACTTTCGTGAGGAACTAGAGATGACAACGAAGAGTACTCCAAGCCCTCTCACTATTACCATCAGTGAGGATGCGGCTCTCCATGTAAAAGAATTTGCCTCAGCGGAAGGTAAACCTAATTCTAATCTTCGGGTTGGGGTAAAGGGTGGGGGTTGTTCGGGTCTTACTTATGTTCTAGAAATTGTTGACGAAGAACCTAAGGAAAATGACAAGGTCGTTGAAGGGAATGGAGTGAGGTTGTTTGTGGATAAAAAGCAATATGTATTCCTTGCGGGAACGGTACTGGAATACTCAGGAGGGTTGAACGGTAAGGGATTTGTTTTCAACAATCCCAATGCCAAGACAACCTGCGGCTGCGGCACCTCATTCAGCGTGTGACGCGATAATGTAAGGTATGGCTTGCGTTGATGAATTGTGGACCTGAAAATCTAACAGAGGGTGACGTTTCGCCTCGCCTCTTTGATATGTCTGAATATCTAGGACGCATACACATTTCCGGTTTGGATACTATAGATTTGCTTGATCGTCTATCAACTAACAAGATGACACAGCTGGTTAAGGAAGGTGACGGGGTCGTCACAGTAGTTACAACTAATAAAGGACGCATTCTAGATGTAGTTTCGGTAAATAAAATTGAAGATGGTTTCTTAGTTGTCACCAGTGGTGAAGCAACCTCAAAAATATGTGAATGGATAGACTTCTATACTTTTATGGAAGACGTCAGTCTAAGAAATGTTTCGGACAAAATGGGACATGTTAGGCTCATTGGTGCTGAATCTTTATCCGGAGTTATAGATTCCGAATACCCAGTAAGAACGCACCATTCCAGTAAAGCTTTGGTCCTTGGTATGCCATGTTTGGTTATCCGCACTAAAATGGACTATGTTCCCTGCTTAGACATCATCTCATTGTCTGGTTCGTCTGAACCTTTACTGGATTATTTGAGTAAAGAATACCAGCTCATAGACTCTGATGAGTTTGAAGACTTAAGGATCCTATTAGGGTTGCCCAAATTTGGTAAAGAATTAACGGAATCCTATAATCCTCTAGAAATAGGATTGGATTCCCATATAAGCTTTAACAAAGGTTGCTATATTGGACAAGAGGTTGTTGCCAGATTGAATACTTATGACAAGGTGCAACGCAAACTTGTGGCGCTTTCATGGGTAGGGGAATTGCCGAGGAGCGAAATCACCAAGGATGGCAAGCAAGTAGGCGTGGTTACTTCGAGGGGGGAGGGCATTGGGGTAGGACTGGTGCGAAAGACCCATGCTGAAATAGGAGAAAATTTGTTGTGTGGAAGCGTTCCTTTGACAATCAAGGCATTATTATCAGGATAGCTATCGATACATGTAAGTCTAAGTGGCCTAGCGTCAAATTCGAATAACTTGTCCGCAGATTTATTTAATTAGACTGAATATTCTCCATATTTGTTTGCCATAAGAGTGACCCCGCCGTCGACGGTTAATACCTGTCCCCGGATCATAATCGCGTCTTTCGAACACAGGAAAAGGGTCGCTTTCGCAAGATCTTCGATTGTGACCATTCGCCCGGCCAAGGTCTGTTGGCCTGAGCTTACCATGTTGTCTCTATTGGGGAATGTGTCTAATGCGTCGGTCATCACGTAACCCCCTGACACGGTATTCACATTGATATTTTTGCCTGATAGTTCGACTGCTAAATAACGAGTGAGGGATTCTAAGGCGGCTTTTGAGGCTCCGACAGAAAGGTAGTATGGGAGTACGGTGCGGGATCCTTCGGAGGAAATGTTAACTATACTTCCACCGTTAACCATTAACTTCGATGCTTCTATTGAGCAAATCCATGGTGCCCGGGCATTAATGTTCATTGCCCAGTCCCAGTGCTTAGGCTCGAGGCGCTCAGCTTCCCGTTGAACTCCTGAGGCCGCATTGTTGATTAGAATGTCGAGATGACCGTATTTAGCCTTTATCTCCTCAAACATCCACGATATCTTGTCGACCTCTCCTAAATGAGCTTTAATCGTGGAACAGGAAACACCTAAATCTTCAATGGCCTTCTGGGTTTCTAGGGCAGATCTGCGGTTTCGTAGATAGTTGATGATGATGTTTGCTCCATTCCTAGCAAACTCTATCGCGATCCCTTTCCCAATGCCCCTCGAGCCACCTGTTATCAAAACCAGTTTATCTGTGAATTCGCTCATAAGTTTAGTTGCCTGTCTAGAATTATATGGCCATCCCACCATCTATGCTGATAGCTTGTCCAGTTATGTATTTCGCCTTATCACTTGCAAGAAACGCGACCATATGGGCGATATCTTCAACTTCGCCGAATCTAGACATGGGTATCCAGGTCATTATGGTTTCTTTCTGTTTATCGGTGAGGCTGTCAACCGTTTCGGTATTTATATATCCTGGGGTTATTGTATTTACAGTAATGTTGCGGGTGGCGACTTCTTTCGCTAAAGAATAAGTAAATCCCATGATTGCTGCTTTCGATGCTGAATAGTTTGCTTGCCCGATGTTTCCTCTTATCCCAACGACCGATCCGATATTAATGATTCTCCCCCACCGTGACCGAATCATATTTCTAATAACTGCCTTGCTACAGTAGAAGGTTCCGTTGAGATTTGTGTCAATGACCCTTTCCCATGATTCCGTTGACATCCTCACTAGTAGATCGTCGTCTATTATTCCTGCATTGTTGACAAGGATGTCTATTTGACCAAAGCGGTTGATGACGGCATCAACCATACCGGAGACTTCATCAAGTTTTCCAACATCGGCCTTGATAGCGAAGGTGTCGACCCCGGTTTTCCTTAATAATTCGACGGTCTCTTCTGCGGATTCTGGTGAAGAATAGTAATTTACGGCAACAGAGACTCCCATCTCCGCGAGCCGCAAAGCTGACGCCCTTCCTATTCCTTTGGAAGCGCCGGTTACGAGTGCGAACTTCCCTGAAAGTTCAGATTTATTCACGATAACTCCTGCGAGGCTATCTCCATTACGCGGGGCACCTCTAGATTCATTTCTTGGATCAGCTTGGTTTCTACACACATCTTGGCCATCTCGATTGCCCTTTCTATCGTGCCTGAGTTAGCGCTCCCGTGTCCTATTATGCTAACACCATTTACGCCAAACACTGGACCTCCCCCGCGACTGTCGACCACATTATTTCTACGATGGAGTTCCCGTAACATATCTTCTAAGTCAGGTAGTGGCACTTTGTTTTCTAGAGTTTGTTGTAAATGTTGATACATGGCTCCTCCGAGCCCTTCAATCAATTTCAGAAGTATATTACCGACAAAGCCATCACAAACCACTACATCAGCTGCACCAGTTGTAAGATCATTCCCTTCAACATTTCCTATGAAGTTTAATCCACTGCAACTAAAAAGGTCCGTAGCCTCCTTGACTTGTTTGTTGCCTTTTCCGCTCTCGCTGCCGACGCTTAGGAGTGCAATTCTAGGCGATTCAACCTTTAACACTTGTTTGCAGAATACAGATCCAAGTACTCCAAATCCTAGGAGTTGGCTTGGCCGGCAGTCCAAGTTGGCGCCGAGGTCTAGGATAACTTGATTTGGAGCCGCTCCTATTATGGGTCCTCCAATGGAAGGCCTTTCTATACCATTGATCGTGCCTAGGATCACTGCAGCAGATGCCATTGTTGCTCCAGTTGAGCCCATAGAGACTATAGCGTCTGCCAGGCCTTTTTCCACCAACCCCGTAGCTACAGCGATGGAGGAGGTAGGCTTTTGCCTGAGCGCTAGAGCTGGGGGTTCTCCGTCCTCAATTTTCCCTTCGGAAGGGATAATACGTATAGGAAGATCGTTTGCACTATGCATGGATAACTCTGACCGAATTTTCTTTTCATCTCCAACTAAAAGGACTGTTGCTATGCCTTTTTGCGCAGCTGCAACCGCTCCTGAGACAGGTACGGAGGGGGCATTATCACCGCCCATGGCGTCTAGGGCCACCCGAAACATTTGAGTGTTCAATACGGTCTCCTTCAAATTTTATGAATTATTGTTTGGCACGGTGACTGACGTATTTCCTGAAATGACCGTTTCCCCGTCTTGGTTAACTATCTCGACAGAGCATTGGAATTTACGATCATTCTCGAGTTCAGTTATCTTATCTACTGTCCCAGTCGTAGTAATTATATCTCCAGGATAAACGGGCAATCTGAATCGTATCTTCATTGTGCCCGATTCTCGCCATGGTGAACCAAATGATAAAGTCATCATCTCCGATATAGTGGCTGCTATCATCATTCCGTGAGCTATGTTATCTCCAAACGGTGAATCCTTACCGAAATTCTCGTCGACGTGTATTGGATTAAAGTCTCCAGAGGCTTTTGCGTAGAGGCCAATATGCTTCCTGTCAACGGTTTTTATTACTTGCGTTAATTCTTCCATGGGTTGAAAATCAAAAAGCTACAGATAATTTATTTTGGCAGCATGATAGTACTTTTTCCCGACATAACTTCAGTCCCACTCATGTCTGCCACTGAGAGAACTATAGCCATGAATCGCCAATCACCGCGAATGGTATTGGAGCTTATCTTTGCACGGCAGCTTAAAGATTGATTTATTGGCACAGGTTTAATGAAAGTTATCTCCTGCGAGGCATGTAAGGTGCCACCTGGAATCTTAAGGTCTTCGATAGCCCCTCTGAGACTCAGGGCGCAAATACACATTGGCGGGACAAATGAATCATCATTTTGCAAAGATGTGTCTTGCACAGCTGTAAGGTACTGTTCTACCATCTCGTTATCGATGTTGTAGGATCTCTCGGATACAACATGACCCGCGATAAGCGAGTCATAGCCCCTGTCTATAGAGTTTTGTCCTTCTCTAACCAATGTCTTCCTTTTATTACCCCTATCGACTATATAGATAGACAAATATTTCTTTTAAACTTCATGGATTATATGTACCTATGGCCAACCTATCAATGGGAAGCGCGATGGGTAATCTCCTAAGCTGCCTATATGACGTCTTAATATTTGCTGAGAAATTATTCCAATCGAAGCTCTTCTGAGGTCTTGAGGAGTGTATCTGATTAGACCAATAAGCGAGGTTTGTTACCTGTGAAAGTGGTCATCACTCGGACCCACTCATTCTTCCTCTTTGGAGTATGGCTTCTTCTAACAGTCTATCTAGTATGACGAAGGCTTCCTCTGAATTGTAATCGAGGCCGGCTATGGAAATCACACGAAAAAGAACTCCTGTGGACGCTCTCACGTCTTTTGTCTCACCAAGGGGAGGTGGGGTTACTCCCAGACTATGTGCTATCAGGCCAGCGACCATCATTCCCACCTTATTTATTGGACAGTGGATTAGAATATTGGATTCGTGAATTAGCGAAACCCCAGATTTGTTCTGGGCCAATTGCATTCTTACATGCGCTCGAGGAACATTTATCAGTTCCTCTGCATATTCGCTAATTACAATTTGATCCTCATTCATAGCATCTATTATAGATGCTGATAATCGGCCAGGTCCTTGATAATTGTGGGATCGTCTATTTCCTAACTTTAAGACTGACTAGGTGAGGAATAGCTATAACAATAAATAAACGGGTTGCTAGGGAAGATAAGCAAACCAGAAATGACGGAGAATGGGCTGAGACTCGTCGCTATGCATACATGCCCCAAGTGACAACACAAGCACTTAGTTCGCTAAGATTCAATAAATCAACGGGTAGAATGAGTAAAACTTGCGTTATGGTAATCGGCTTTGTTAAAAATGTTACGGAGATTTATTTGGTTAAGTAAGATAGTACTGAGATGAGAAGCAGCAATCATGATTTTATGGCAAGAGCATCTGGTGATTTGATGGTATGTATTTAATAGGGGCAGATTCTTGATTGATATAGAGTTAATTCGTAGAAACCCGGAAGTCTTGATGGAGGCATGCCGGCAGCGGGGGCAGAGTTTCCCCGTGGAAAAGATACTGGATTTAGACAAGAAGCGTAGGAGCGCGATCAGTAGCGCCGATGAATTACGAGCTAAGAGGAATGAAGCGTCAAAGATGTTGGGTAAATTAAAGGACAAACCTGCGAGCCTGATTAGTGAAATGAGAGAAGTAGGTCAGCGTATTAAACATTATGACGATTTGGAAGAAACGCATGCCTCAGAGTTAACAGAAATTCTTCAGCAAATCCCGAACATACCCTCTGAATCCGCACCTCTTGGTGATGGTGAAAACTCGAATGTGGTACGGCGGTCTGTTGGTGATATCACTGAGTTAGAGTTCCAGCCAAAGACCCACTGGGAACTTGGCGAAAGTTTGGGGATAATCGATTTGGCTAGAGGGGCGAAAATCACTCAGGCTCGATTCTATGTGTTAAAAGGCAAGGGTGCTCAATTGCAAAGGGCCCTTGTTGCCTGGATGTTAGATTTCCATACACAGAAGCACGGGTATGAGGAAATATATCTTCCGTATCTGGTGAATAGGGATACTGTCATCGCATCGGGTCATTTGCCCCATTTTGAGGAGAATATGTACCACGATCAAGAAGACGATTTGTTTATGGTGCCTACTGCAGAGGCCCCTATAACCAGCTTATTTCGTGGTGAAATACTGGATGGGGAAAAGCTTCCCCTCTACTATGTTGCTCACACCCCCTGCTGGAGACGGGAGAAATTTTCGGCTGGGCGTGATACTAGGGGAATAAAAAGAGTTCACCAATTTGACAAGGTAGAGATGTACAAATTTGTTGAGCCGAAAGATTCGTACCGTGAATTGGAGGACCTTGTATCTCAAGCAGGAGAAGTTTGCGAGCAATTGGGCATCCCTCACAGAGTACTGGAGATTTGTACGGGGGATCTTGGGTTTGCAGCTTCAAAAAGCTATGATGTAGAAATGTGGAGTGCGGGTACTCGGGAGTGGCTGGAAGTATCGTCTTGCTCAAATTGTACAGACTTTCAAGCAAGGAGATCTGCTATTAGATACCGCATGCAAGGAGATGGCCCAAAATTAATTCATACTCTGAACGGGTCAGGCCTCGCCATTCCTAGAGTTCTTATTTCGATATTAGAGTATTATCAGGAATCCGATGGATCTGTGGAAGTGCCGGAAGTATTACGGCCTTATCTTAACTTTGATCGCATAACTCCGGCGTAAGAGGGATATAGTATCGATGAGGAATGAGAATCAGAATGAGCGCACCGTGAATGTACCTGATGATGAACTCGTATTTACTCCGATGACGGAATTGCTAACGCTTCTTAGTCAGAAAAAAGTGTCACCAGTTGAAATTACTGACCTCTACATACGGAGAATCGAAAGATTAAACATCAGATTGAACGCGTATCTTGAATGTTCTTTTGATCAGGCCCGGATAGATGCAAAGTCTGCGGAACAATCAATTATAGACGGGAATGTTACCGGACCTCTTATGGGGGTGCCTGTGTCAGTAAAAGATTTAGAGATGACTGCAGGAATCCGGACCACCGGCGGATCGTTAATATTTAAAGATAGGATTCCCAACATAGATTCAATAGTAGTGGAAAGAATTAAAGAAGCTGGCGGGATCATACTTGGTAAGACAAACACGCCGGAATTTGGCCTTTTAGGCGAGACTCGCAACCGTTTAGGGGATGATTGTCGCAATCCATGGGATCTTAACAAGACCTCGGGGGGGTCAAGCGGCGGGGCCGCTGTTGCTACTGTTTCTGGAATGTGCTCTGTTGCCACTGGTTCAGATGGCGGTGGTTCTATTAGAATACCGGCGAGTTTTACCGGGACTTACGGCATCAAGCCTACTCAAGGTAGAGTTCCACGATATCCGGTCCTGGATCCCCACATTGCCAATCATACTAGTCAGTCTGGGCCCATTTCCAGAACTGTTAAGGACTCTGCCTTATTGTTGCAGCTTATAGCTGGTCATGATAAGCGTGATCCCTCCTCTCTGAGTTCTCCGGTACCGGATTTGTTGTCCGCTGTTAGTAGAGACATTAGTGGATTGAGGATAGGTTGGACCCCAGATTTTGGTTTTGCTAAAGTGGATCCGGAAATCGAAGAAATATGTCAATCTGCCGCAAAAAGCTTCGAGGATCTGGGGTGTTATGTAGATGAGTCAGATCTGAAGATGCAGGATCCTTTTGAGCAGTGGTATGTACTGTTTGCTTTGCCCAGTATGATCGCCAATACATCAATCTGGCCGAGTCGATCTAGGGATATGAGTGACTATGTGCGACAGGCATATAGGGCGGGGGAAAAATATACGACGCTGGAATATGCTCGCGCCCTGGGACACATTGATACTTTAAGAGTGAAGCTTGAGGAACAATTCCAAATATTTGACCTGTTAATTTCGCCCACAATGGCGGTTCCACCGTACGATTGTAGGCAGCCTCCTAGGCAGATAAAAGGGGAAGATATAGATGGATCTTGGGCTTGTTTGCCATTTACTTACCCCATTAATATGACGGGCAATCCTGCTGCAAGTATCCCGGCGGGCATGACGTCATCAGGATTACCAGTTGGACTTCACATCATTGGGAGAATAGGTGCCGAAGATGACGTTGTGGCGGCTTCCGCAGCTTTCGAAAAAGCTTATCCATGGGCGCACCTAAGGCCGCCTGCTATTTGAAAAAGAAGGTTTCGGTGGAATGGTCCACCATTCTTATTCAAAATGACAATAGAGTTAAGTAGGCGTGTAATGGAGATCTTTGAGTAGGCTTTAGCTGAAGAAGCAATTGGGAATGAGGGTAATGAGTACAAGAAATTGGATTCCAGGACTTGAATCGATCTATTTTTAATAAACCTGCAGCTTCATTTCATTCACCAGTCGAAGTGGTTCGTAACAACGTATTAATCGTCTGTTGCTATCACACATTCTTTGCACATTGAGGCTGGAATCCAGCCGAAGCGCATCAACCATCCAAAGATAAAGCAGCCTGTACAGAAGCCTAAAAATGCTTCAAGCGATGCAAAAAAGGCCAATGTCGCTATTAAGTAACCTGCAACAGCCACAGAACCGGTCACAAAAAACGCAAACATTGAAGCTACTGAAAATGCTAACCCAATGCCTTGGGCAAATCTCTTTGGTGGGCCGGGAACAGCCTTTTCGGGTAATTTGAATAAAGGTACTAAAATCTTGGTGGCTAAAAGGCCCATGGGACTAAGAGTAGGTCCAGTGGCTACTCTGGCCAAGAACCCATATGCCAGGAACAATAAGATCCAGGAGGCCAATGAAGGAAAATTGTGGAGGGTTAAAAGAAAGGCGATGGAAAAAATAACAACCATAGCTGCAACTAACCTTGCCGCATAATCATTCACCGGATTTGGAAAGTCAAATAACGTTTTCATATCCATCCTTAAGGACTAAATCGGCCAATTCAATATACACCAACAGAATCTCAACGTTGGCATAGACAAGGCCCGGTCATGCCGAAGCAATCTATGATCATTATATTGTACTTGCAATTTGAAACCTTATGCTTAAAAATGAGGCTTGAATTCTCAATCGAAACCTCGTTAATTAGCGGAGGGTTAATAAAATGTTTTCAGCTAGAATCACCAGTCCTAAGAAATATGAGATTACCGATATTGACATACCTGTAATTGATGATGGGATGTGTCTCATACAACTGGAACAATGGTCTGTCTGTGGCAGTGATATACGTCACACGTATGGTCCAGTTCATCCTGAAGAAGAATACCCGATGCGTCATGGGGGTGCTTGCCACGAATGTGCAGGAACGATAGTGGAAAGTAAATCTGAGAAATTTAAAGTTGGACAGAGAGTGATAGTTTTGCCCAATGTCGATGGACCGGGCGGACTAGTCGAATATTATCCGGGTCGGGAAGAGCGGATGGCGTTGATACCGGATCATGGAGACATAGGTGAGTGGACGATGTGCCAACCGTCCGGGACAGTTCTTTATTCATGTCAACAGATGGGAACTATCCTTGGAAAAAGTGTAGTGATAATGGGTCAAGGAAGCATAGGCTTGTCGTTTACTGCTATATGTGCAAGAGCGGGAGCGAGACGGGTAATTGCCGTGGATCCAATTGAGCACCGGCTTGATTGGTCAAAGAAGTTTGGCGCTACACACACCATCAACCCGGATGCCGTAGATTTAGATGATGCTGTGAATGAAATAACTGGTGGGATTGGAGGAGATATATCTGTTGAAGCTTCTGGATACCCTGATGCTATTAACGCTGCATTTAGAAACGTTGCGAAATTTGGTAAGGTGATTATATTTGGTATTCAAGAGGGTGTGAGGGGTCATCTCACAGAGATCGATACGCAATATTTTCTAAAAAATACTCCCACGATAATACCGACCTCGGGAGCAGGTAGTGGAGATGCCATCAGCCACATTGAGCGGATGATAGAGTTAAAAGGCAGAGGGTGGTGGAATCCAGGTGAGATGGTGACACATCATAGAACATTTAATGAAGTGAATGAAGCCTATGAGATTTATGATAAACGTTTAGATGATGTGATCAAAGTTGTCATGACTTTATGACATAGCCTTGTTGATATTGACTTAACGTTTGAATATGTACATTCCTTCGTTATTTTGGAGACCAACAATAACGATAACTCTGCCGCGTTAGGATCTTTACTGGTCTTTGATTTATTTGTGAGGGCTATGCTAAAGATGCACCAATAGCGTCAGTGTAAATAGAGTAAATGGATTGACTGGCCGTTATGAAAAGACGGTTCTTCTTCCTACCTCCGAAAGTCAAATTAGAGGGTATCTCTGGTAGATAGATTTTTCCTATAAGAATGCCTCCGGGAGAGAAAATGTTAATGCTGTTTGATGCATATTGTGCCGTGGCCCAGACGTTGCCATCAGTATCGCAGCATATGCCATCAGTTGAATCATCCCCGGTATCTGAGAATATCATTTGGTTAGAAAGTGTGGTTCCGTCTTCAGAAACATTGAAGGCATAGATAGATTTTGGTTTATCTGACCTGGAATCTGCGACATATAGTTTTTTGTAGTCGGGGGAGAAACATAGACCATTAGGTTTTTCAATTGTTTGTACTTTAATATCAAGATCGCCTGATATAGGGTCGATTCTATATACGGCGGTAGGTGAAGTTAAACTCGATCGGTTGCCCTCATAGTTATTAAGTATCCCGTATCCTGGGTCGGTAAACCAAACACCTCCATCACGATGGAGGGTGACGTCGTTTGGAGCGTTCAACTGTACGTTCTTGAAGGAATGTGCCAGTGTGATTACTGAACCGTCGTATTCGGTGCGGGTAACGCTTCTGCTTAGGTGTTCACAAGTTATTAATCTGCCCTGAAGGTCGCGGGTATTCCCATTGGAATAGTTCGACGGGGATCGATACTCCGCCACATGTTCGCTTTTTTCATCCCATCGCATAATGCGATCGTTTGGTATATCACTCCAGAGTAAATATCCCCCGTCTCCAAACCAAGCGGGCCCTTCGGCCCATCGACATCCTGTATAAATTCTCTCCAAAGCGGCGTTAAAAATAACGTATTTATTGAAGCGCTCATCTACGACCTCTACAGCGGGTTCGGGATAGGTAACCCGGTCGGTCTCCCAATTCCTAGAAAGATACCTGTTTTTCATAAGTAGATCTCCAGTTATCATAAGAATTCGCATTTAGAATATTGCCAATAATATAATAGTTTCGTATGTATCAAAAGGTATCTATTTTTAAGACGATCACGTACATTAATTCCTGTAATGAATCTACACATTCCATCACTATCATATTCGTGCCTGTGTGGTAACATTACGCCCTCTTGAAGATAGCGAAATATTGAATGGATGTGATTCTAAAATGCAGGTTAAATCACCTTTTAGGTTGTCCAACAACTCTGATCAGAGGTTTTTCTATGGTTGGTTGATCCTGGCAGTTTGCTTTTTCATAACGCTTTGTGGGATGGGAATACGACAGACCTTGGGTGTATTTGTTTTGCCGATGGAGGGGGAATTGGGGTGGACTCGAGCCGAAGTCACGAGGGTTCTATCCATAGGTATATTAGTGGGTGCCCTAAGCTTTACAGTTGTTGGAATGTTGCACGACAAATATGGTGGTCGGATAGTCATATCTGTTTCGTTGGCTATTTTCGGATTGTCTCTTATCCTTATGGGACGAATATCTTCCCTTGGGATGTTCCTGCTGATACATGGTGTCATAGGGTCTTTTGCAACGAGTGGAATCTCATTTGTTGTTATTCATTCGATGCTTGCAAGATGGTTCCAACGGAAGCGGACCCTGGTATTGAGTCTCTCGTCAGCCGGTGGGTCAATGGGGGCTTTGGTTTTTGCTCCATTATCTGCATACTTAATAGCACTTTCTGATTGGAGAATAGCTTTCATTATATTGGGAGTATTTATATTAGCTGTTGTTGTGCCACTTTCTGCCTTCCTGCTTAGAAATGAACCGTCGGACATAGGTTTGACACCGGATGGTGACAATGATGATTTGCAAGGTGGCCCCGGAGCTGACCTGGAAAGAGAAGAGGGGCCGTTTTTCACGAATAACTGGCGGGAGGCACTGAAGACGCCTCCTTTTTGGCAGCTGTCATTTGCTTACGTTGTTTGTGGTATTACCACTAACATCATATCTATACATTTCGTACCTTATGCGGAAGAACAAGGTGTGAATCCAATCACCGCGGCAACGATTTTTGGAGTTATGATGGGCCTCAACTCCATTGGTGTTCTGACGGCGGGATTTCTTTCACAAAAGTTTGAGCAAAAAAAAGTTCTAGCTTTGACTTATGCCCTAAGGGGTGTGGCATATTTGGCTCTTTTGACTGTTGGAGGGTTGGCTGGAATGTGGGCATTTGCCGTTATAGCGGGTATGTCATGGATAGCAACAGTACCAGTGACCACGTCAATTACTGCGGATGTTTACGGTATTCGTAACTTAGGTACGATTAATGGATTAATTAATTTAGCTCATCAATTGGGAGGTGCGGTGATGGTGTTTCTCTCTGGAGAACTCTATGAAATGACTGGTTCCTATATGCTGCCGTTCGGTATTGCGGGCATCACGCTCATTGCGGCAAGTTTTTCTGCTTTCAGTATCAGAGAAAAGATTTATTCACAAAGGTATAACTCTTTTCGTAGAGAAATGGCCATAGTTAATCCAAATGCTGCTTAGGTTCTAAGGGGGACATTTAGGGAATCTAACTATTTGTTAAAGGGATCCAGAAAGTTCTGAATGATGAAAGAGAGCAGGTTATGAAAACCGTGATTCTTGCCGGAGGACTTGGCACAAGATTGGCTGAGGAGACTGAAGTGCGGCCCAAACCTATGGTAGAAGTAGGCAATAAGCCAATCATATGGCACATAATGAAAATTTATGCCCATCATGGTATCACTGATTTTGTTGTTGCCCTCGGTTATAAAGGTGAGCATATAAAACGTTATTTTCTGGAGTACACTACGCTGACGAAAAGTTTCAAGATAGTGACTTCTAGTGGTCAAGTTCAACCTATTGATGGTGTGGTGGAAGATTGGACAGTTGAATTAATAGATACGGGCCATGAAACTCAAACTGGTGGTAGGGTTAAGAAACTGGCATCAGTGTTGAATAATCAGACTTTCATGTTGACTTATGGTGATGGGGTAGGCGACATTGATATTTCTGCGTTATTGGCCTTTCATCGGTCGCACGGGAAACTTGCAACTGTTACCGCAGTTCGCCCGCCTTCAAGATTCGGCGGGCTTGTGTTTAAGGGGGACGAAGAGGTTTGTGAATTCTCCGAAAAGCCTCAGATAGGTGAGGGGTGGATCAATGGCGGTTTTTTCGTTATGGAACCTCAGGTCATCGAATACATAGAATCTGACGACGTTATACTTGAAAAAGAGCCTCTAGAAAATCTGGCTGCCGATGGTCAGTTGATGGCGTACAAGCATGACTCATTTTGGCAGCCTATGGACACATTGCGTGAGGTACAGATACTGAGGACCATGTGGGAACGGCACGAGGCACCGTGGAAAGTCTGGGATGAATAACGGTATCACCTCTAATGTGGTTTCAAACATCCTAAGGATCTGGATAGCTGGGCAGACATCCCCATTGAGCAGGTTATTTGTTTATTTTAGATATTTCCGAGTGGTATTTTCTTATTAGTTCTTCGGTCGGCGGGTAATATTTACCAGGTGCCACCTTTTCCTCTATTACGCGGTCTTTAATCCATTCCTCCACTTTTTCGTGCTCTTCCACGTAGTTAATTACATCTGTGATTATGCATTCGGGCACTATCACAACACCATCGTCATCTGCGACTACGAGGTCTCCTGGCCTTACAGCAACTCCACCACATTGAATTGTACAGTTGGCCTCAAAGGGATCTAGTTCTGGATGACCACCTGTGACTGTGCGTCCACCGGCGAACAGTGCCAATCCATATTCGGATACGGCGTTAAGATCCCGGATCGCGGCGTCGGTCACTAATCCTGCTGCTCCTTGCATCTTGAGGTGCAGCAGTTTGATGTCTCCACCAATACCGGAATGCTTCTTGCCAAGACCATCTATGACTAGGACGTCGCCTTGGGCACATGAACCCATAGCTAGGTATTCTGGCGAAAGTTCCCCTTTATGTGTTTCTCTCATTATGTCTGCCCTGGGTGGGATGAATCTGAGAGTTTTTGCAGGTCCTACCAGCTTCTTGCCAGGTGTAAAAGAGCGGACGTCCCGCATAGAACATGGTTCATAGCCAAACTCCCTTACGGCTGTATAGACAGTTGCGGTTTCTGTAGCAAGGTAGCGTTCTACTGTATTAGATGGGTTGGGCATTACTATCCCCCTACTTAATTGTGCATTAGATTCGTATGAAAAGACATTTCAGATAAATTGAACGGCAATTGAATTCTACACGGTTTAATCGCCGCATACACTTCCCTATTTGGTTAGAGAAGAGTATTTTGACTAGGTGATCATTGATATAAAAAGGGGACTAGGGAGCCGTTTAATTTGTTGAGAAAAGATGAACGGTATTATTATGGCTGGGTTATTGTGCTAGTCATGTCGGTATCCAATGCAGTCACCATGGGAATGGGGTCACTGAATTTTGGCTTATACATTAAACCAATGGGTGATGATCTTGTAATCGGTAGAGCGGCCTTTGGTTGGGCATCTACTGCGCGTAGTGCCGCCGCGGCTGCAACAGGTCCGGTTATTGGGAGAATGTTAGATGTTTATGGCGCCAGGTACATCTTAGCGATAGCTACCCTTTTGACAGCTGTATGTATGGTTTATTTAGCAGGAATTACTGACTCATGGCAGTTGATTCTTGCTTTCGCGATAATGGGTTTCGCAGGTATGAGTGGGCCAGGGGCTCTTATAACATCAGTTCCAGCTACAAAATGGTTCATTAGAGATCGAGGTAAAGCGCTCGCGTTAACCTCTGTTGGTGTATCAGCAGGCGCAATGATATTTATCCCATTAACACAGTTTTTCATACATCATTACACTTGGAGTGGAGCATGGATCATATTGGGAATTCTCGGAGCAATAATCATTGTGCCTCTCTCGATATTTTTTGTTAGAAGAGAACCGGAAGATATTGGATTGCTACCCGATGGAAATCAAGAGGCCGCGGTATTATCGCTCGAAGAAGTTGGATCGGGAGAGCTTTCATGGACCTTGAAACAGGCGATGAGTACCGTTTCGATGTGGACTTTGACGGCAGCGTTCTCTATCCTTTCTACCGCGATTTATACCTTGGCTCTTCACAGGATACCGGCATTTATGGATAGGGGACTTGATCCAGGTTTGGTATCGATTGCTACTGCGTTCGATGCTGTATGCGCTGGTGCAGCTAGTTTTGCTGCAGGGATGCTTGTAAGAAGAATATCCGCCAAAGTGATTGGTACGGTGGGTTTTCTATTACTGGCTTTGGCAAGTTTGATGACCATATATGCGTATAGTTTTTGGCTTATGTTCTGGTCTATGGCGATTTTTGGCTTAGGGATAGGCACCAATATGTTCACGCAAAACTTTATTTGGGCTGAGTATTTCGGTAGAGGGCATTTAGGAACTATCCGCGGAGTAGTCATGCCTTTGAATCTTTTTCTCGGTGGGTTAGGTGCGCCTGCGGCTGGCTATGTTCTTGATAAAACGGGCTCATATGATCCGGCTTGGTGGGTTGGTGTTGCTCTTATGTTGGTTGGGGCTATCGTGTTTTCCCTGTCACGTAATCCGGGAGATCCTCCCATCATTGATAAGTGAGTCGGTAGTGTGCCTTCACATTTCGTAATACCATTGAGATTCCTTTTGATTTGATTTTTTGGGAAATTAAGATGATGTGTTCATAGGTTTATATAGCAATGAGGGGTAATCCATAACATGAAAATCCTTGTCACGAATCCGACGTCAGAGTTGAGTGAAAATATTGTGAGTAGCCTCGACTTGACCCATGAGGTAAAAGTATCAGTTGGACCATTTAATGAAGGAGTTGATACCGAGGCTTTGGTTAGTGATGTGGAGGCAGTCATCCACACCCTACCAGGCACCGATGACTCCTTAGGCGAGAGCGAATGTCTAGATCAAGCGATGAGAAGTACTTATAATCTAATTTCTGCTAGTGTGACTCAGGGTGTTAGTAAATTTATATTTATAGGATCTCTGGACACGATGAAACAATATGATCCAGATTACATAGTGACTGAGAAGTGGCGCCCGGTGCCGCATACAGAAATTAATACCTTGTGTGTTCATTTAGCTGAGTTTGTCTGCAAGGAATTTGCTAGGGAGAGGCTGATCAATGTCATTTGCCTGAGACTTGGTGACATCTTTTGGGAAGAGGCCATAAACTCATCAACTGTGCTCAGTGGTTCTGATGCACTGCAGTCTATCGAGAAGGCGCTGACTGTTGATATTGGGTTTGGTGCTTGGACCAGTGAAAGTTCAGTGGCAAACAAATGGAACGTGTTTCACATTCAATCAAACGTAACCAACTCACGATTTCCCACCGACAAAGCCGAAGCTATTCTGGGTTATTGTCCATCGGAGGTGAAATAGAAATGAAAATCCTCATACTGGGAGCCAATGGCATGCTAGGGCCTTACGTGGTGAAGGCATTGGAAGATAAACATACCCTAAGGTTGACAGATATTGACGAAACATCACAAATGGCACATGAATATCGGCAAGTAGATGTCGGTGATCTGAATGCTGTTAACGAGGTGGCATATGATATGGATGTCATCGTTAATCTGTCGGTTCTTAGACACGATAGAAAGTTGGCCTTCGATGTAAATGCCCGGGGTTGTTATAACGTGATGAATGCTGCGGTACTAAATGGAATCGAAAGAGTAATAAACACGGGCCCTCACTTCACCATAGCGGGACCAACGTTTGAAGAGTTTGATTTTGACATCAATCCTGAAATACCATCTCAGTCAGGTACCGGTTTATACGCCCATACCAAATCTCTAGGCCAAGAGATTTGCCGTGTGTTCTCAGAAAACCATGATATTTATGTGCTGACCTTGCTGTTCTACAATTTCAGAGAACCTGATGTGCCCAGAGCTTTGCCTGATATATCTCACTTTGTGCCATTTTCGGTGACGTGGACAGATGCTGGAAATGCGTTTGCTTCTGCGGTAGACGTTGATAAAGAAAAATTGCCATCACGATGCGAAATTTTCAACGTGTTTGCAGATCTTCCTCATGGCCAGTTTACTAATCATAAGACGCGACAAGTTTTGGGCTGGCGGCCAACCAATAATCTGGATAAATATTGGCGACGTTCTCGACTAGATTAGGGCGTAGAATCTATATCAGTAAAGGAGGTGACTAGTGGTATTACCTAGTTGGATGGAAGGCAATCATGAGTTGGGGGATCTTGGCTTACCGCGCACGGGTCGCCCGGTTATCTATGCCAATAATGGAATTATTTCCAGTGGTCACTATCTGACATCGATGGCGGGTATGCGTATGCTTCTTTCCGGAGGAAACGCATTTGATGCTTTAGTAGCTGCTACCTTTGCTGCGGCTGTAGTTGAGCCGGTAGCCTCTTATTCCTTGGGTGCGGAGGCCACGTTTATGCTTTACGATTCGCCTAGCGGGGATTTCTTATCATTGAGTGGTCAAGGAACAGCAGCCGGAAAGGCAACCCCGGAACATTTTTTGTCGAAGGGGTACGAAGCAATACCCACGGGCCCCGGGACCGATGCTCCTATGTCCTTTACTGTTCCAGGTGTCACAGCCGCTTGTTTATCTCTTTTGGGAAAATATGGTACGAAGGGTGTTAGAGAGGTACTTACTCCCGCTGTTGAGTATGCGGAGGAAGGAATCCCTAATTATGAATACATGATAGCTAGATTGGGTGCGGGAGCTGCTATAAGCCAGTTCAAACTATTCCCCCCTGGAGGGGAATACATTTTTTTTGAGAATGGCGAATTGCCTGCCCCTGGCTCGCAACTTGTCCAGAAAAATTTGGCGAAGACCCTAAAGTATATGTATCAAGCAGCTGATAATGCCGGAGGAGATCGAAGTATCGAGATTGATGCAGCGCGTAAATGCTTTTACCAGGGTAAAATAGCGACTCTTATCGCTAATGCCTCTAGTAGAGTAGGGGGCATTCTAGAGAAGTCGGATCTGGAAAACTATAAAGAGAAATACTCTCCTCCTATAGGTACAACATTCAGGGGGTATGAGATATATGGGCACTCAACGTGGACTCAAGGACCGGTTTTACAGCAAGCCTTGAATATACTAGAGAATTTTGAGCTCAAGATGATGGGCCACAATTCGGCGACTTATATTCACACCGTTACGGAAGCCTTAAAACTTGCATTTGCAGATAGAGAAGCTTTTTATGGTGATCCAGACTTTTCATTGATTCCTATAGATGGACTTTTGTCAAAGGATTATGGAGTTGAGCGGGCCCATAGTATTGATCCTCGGACTGCTTGTAAAGGGTTACCGTCTTATGGAAATCCCTGGAATTATTCTCGAGAGCATGGCGAGGTATCTCCTCAACCCATTATTGATGCTACGGGCGTATCTGATTTACAGCATGAGGCCGGAACCACACATATAACAGTGATTGATAGGGATGGAAACATGGTTTGTTCTACGCCGAGCGGAGGAGCATTCGAAAAATCTGTGTTTTTCTCAGATCTTGGGTTTGCTTTAAGTACACGGAGTGAAATGTTGAATTTTACAAAGGGCCACCCAAATATATTGGAACCTGGAAAGAGACCGCGGACGACGATAATAAATTACATGATAAGTAAGGATGGTAATCCTGTTTATACAGTTGGTTGCCCTGGGGGTGACGCCCAACCACAGGCGAATCTTCAGTTGATGTTGAATATACTCTTATGGAACATGAATCCTCAGGAAGCTGTTGAGGCCCCAAGGTTTGCTACATTGAGTATGCCCAATTCCTTTTTCCCACATAGATATTTACCTTCACGGTTATCAGTGGAAAAGGGCATCCATAGTGATGTTAAAAGAGAGTTGAGTGAATTGGGCCATGAAATAGTGGAAGCTGCCACTTGTGGTATGGGGGCTACCATCGCTAAACGTGATTCTGCAACCGGAGTTTTAGCAGCAAGTGCGGATCCCAGAAGGGCATGTTACGCGATGGGATATTAATGCAAGCTATTAGGCGTTAATTTATATGAATCGAATTCGCTGAGGCATATCTATAACACTGCGCATTTCGGATAAACATTGGTTCCATATAGGGAATATATATGGTGGCTTTTCGTTTTGGTCAATATGAGTTCTGTAAACCCATAGCCCTGCTTATGAACAACCGATTAAACTGTGGATATGAAACCAATTCGAATGATCTTCTGGTCGCTTTTACTAGTGTTTGCCTGCTTGGCATGTGGGGTGAATGGGGACACGCTTTATTTTACCTCTGATAGAGATGGAAATAAGGAAATATATTCTACCATTCTCGGTACAGGAGAGGAGCATAATCTGACGAATACCGCGGAGGAGGAATACGGGGTTATTTTATCTCCGGACAGGCAAAAGATACTTTTTCTTGTAGGTCCTGAGGGCAGCTCGTCAATAGATGTCATTGATCTGAAAAAGAGCCAGAAAGATGGGTGGAGGCATACAATTACAAAGGGCTCAGGTAAATTTCTTTTCCCAAGGTGGAGTCCTGATGCTGGCAGAGTAGTGTTCTTGGGAATAACAGAGAAGCATGGCTCAAGGGTTTATATTACGGATGTGTCGGAGTCGGACCCAGTAAGACTGTCCGATATAGAATCGACTCAGGTCGGGGATTGGGCTCCAGATGGGGGTACTGTCGCGTTTTCGTCAGGAAGTGCGAGCAAATTGGGTATTCATGTGCGTAATCCAGACGGGGTCAACCAACGTCAAATCACTTGTGGCAAGGACTATGACGCTGTGTGGAGTCCAGACTCTCAAAAACTACTATTCATATCGGAACGCGATGGTAACAAGGAGATTTACACCGTAGGCAAAGATGATGTTGGCGGTCTGTGTGACCAGAAGGAAGAAAGGTCGAAGACGATACCTCTGAGGCTCACAGAAAGTGATGAAGATGAGTATGATATATCTTGGTCTCCCGATGGGAAGAGAATATTATACGTTTCGGAACGTGATGGTAATGCAGAGATCTATATCATGGAAGAGAGCGGCAATAAGAAGACTCGCCTGACTTTTAATGATGTCCGAGACCATCAACCCACCTGGTCTCCAGACGGTAAAAGGATTGCGTTCGTTTCTGAGCAGGATGGAGATTCGGACATATTTACAATGAATGATTCTGGGGGCGATCAGACACGCATCACCAATAACGACCAGGAAGATGTAGAGCCGAGATGGTGAAGAGAATTCCCAAACTGTCCATGTATTAAATTTGTGGAGAGTGGGACTTCTCACGTGAAGTATTTGTCCTTTCTGGGGTGAGTATCACCACTTAGACAACTTAGTTGAGGCTGGAGAATTGCTTAGGTAGACTACCTGCTACTGATATAATTTCAAGGCAGTGTAGTTGTGCAGGGTCAATTAAGGTAAACGGAACAGATTGGAGTGGGAAGACCAGATATATAGATGACGCAATATAGCCGGATTGTGGTCAAGGCTGGGACTAGTCTCCTTACAGGTGGCACGGACGAGCTTGACCGCGACATGATCGGCGATATTGTAAAGCAAATCAGCCTATTACATTCTGAGGGGTTAGAGATGTTGTTGGTGACCTCTGGTGCGGTCGCAGCTGGAAAGGGTGTTTATTTGAGACATTTGCCAAACGGCAATGTTTTGCCTAGCAAACAGATATTGGCAGCTATTGGACAGAGTAGGTTAATGCAGGTTTATGAAGAGGAGTTCAATGGTTATGGCATACCAACTGCCCAAGCACTCCTGTCTCACAGGGATGTTTATGATCGTATTGGATATCTCAATTTAAGGAGCACACTGTCAGGCTTGCTAGAGCATCGAATTGTTCCAGTAATAAATGAGAATGATGTTGTGGCGATCGACGAGCTAAGTGACAGGATTTTCGGTGATAATGACAATCTTTCGGCTCTTGTTACCAATATAGTTGATGGGGATCTTCTGATAATTTTAGGACAAGTTGAAGGTATGTTTACTAGAGATCCTAATATTTACGAAGATGCCAAAATAATCCCTGTTGTTGAGCGACTAGAGCAAATCTCCGAGGTTTCGTTGGGACCGTCTTCTGATTCGATGGGGAGGGGCGGTATGTTCACTAAATTAGATGCTGCTAAACTCGCGACTTCGTCAGGAGCGGATGTAGTAATTGCGAGCGGGTATCAGGAAAGTGTAATTTCAAGATTGGTTAGGGGAGAAAAAATCGGTACATTTTTCCATTCCTCGGTGACCAAGCTTGAAAGTCGTAAGCGTTGGATGTTGAGTAGCATGACTAACAAGGCGTCGATCATTGTCGATGATGGTGCTTCGGCTGCGATCCTCAACAATCATAGTAGCCTTCTCCCCGCTGGAATTGTCAGGTGTAGGGGTGATTTTGATAGAGGAGAAATAATATCCATCTGTAATATTAAGGAAGAACGCCTTGCCATAGGTATTGTGAATTACAAATCTGGAGACGTGGAAAATATCAAAGGTTTGAAGTCAGATAGCATAGAATCAGTTTTGGCATTTCAGTTGGGCGATGAAGTAGTTCATAGGGACAACATGGTCCTCGGCTGAGAGTATGGAGGGGTCAATTTGATACTACGAGGAGAGGTTGATAATGATCAGGGAGAAACTAATTGAATGAACTAGATTCGATGGGAAAATTAGCTCAAAAGACGGCACGTGTAATGTCTGGATTATCTGGTGG
Organism: uncultured Dehalococcoidia bacterium; assembly: GCA_964602845.1. GTDB lineage: Bacteria > Chloroflexota > Dehalococcoidia > Lucifugimonadales > UBA826 > CAZRSW01. Next base: position 142,023 of record CAZRSW010000002.1, read on the forward strand.
AAAGCGCAATGAAGCCTTGAGAAATTTATCAGAAGCTTTGTTGGACCGAAGTGATGAGATTCTTCGTGAAAATGTTAGTGATATATCGGCAGCGGAGAAAAAAGGCCTGTCTGATGCATTTCTCGATAGGTTGCTGCTTACTACCGAGAGAATTGAATCCATGGCATCTGATGTTCGCAGCGTGGCGGCGTTACCTGACCCTGTCGGAGAATCCACTGATATGAAAGTTATGCCTAATGGCATTCAGGTTGGCAGGAGGCGCGTCCCGCTCGGGGTTATAGGAGTGATCTATGAAAGTAGGCCCAACATTACAGTGGACATATCGTGTCTATGCATAAAATCAGGCAATTCGGTAATTCTCCGAGGCGGGAGTGATGCCTCCTCTTCAAACAACGTACTATCCAATATCATACGGGAAACTATATCGGAATGTGGGATACCAGAGGATTGCATACAATTGGTACAGGATAACGATAGGGAATTAGTATCAAAAATGCTGAAGATGGATCAATATATCGATCTTATGATTCCTCGAGGTGGGAAAGATTTGGTTGATATGGTAGGCAGGGAGGCTACGATGCCTGCCATAACTGGTGGGGTTGGTGTGTGCCACACTTATATAGATGAATCCGCTTCTCTAGAAATGACCTTGGAGATTTTAATTAATGCAAAGGTCCAGAGGCCTACAGTTTGCAATGCCCTGGACACTGTTCTGCTGCACTCTTCGAAGGCGGATTCATTTCTTCCAAATATCGCGAAGGCATTTTCTGCAGAGAATGTTCAAATGAGATGTGACTCCCAGGCTTTTTCTATACTGGATTCAGGGGATTATGGGGAAGTCATACCTGCTAAAAAGGAAGATTGGGAAACAGAGCATTTATCGTTGATAGTAGGGGTGAAGATTGTAGATTCTATCCAGGATGCCATTGCGCACATATGCCAATATGGTACGGGGCATACAGAGGTTATTGTGACAGAAAATTATTCTTCGGCCAATCAATTCTTGGATGAGGTCGACGCCAGCGCAGTTATGGTAAATGCGTCTTCTAGGTTTAATGATGGAGGGCAATTTGGGTTAGGTGCGGAAGTGGCTATTAGTACCAACAAAATGCATGCTAGAGGACCGATGGGGCTAAGGGAGTTGACCTCGTACAAATGGATAGTGATGGGGCAAGGCCATATAAGGACCTGAATGGTAGCAGTTTAGGTGATGGCAATAAGTTAGATATCATATTTGCGTAATGTGGATGATGAAGGCTCAGAGCCTACCTCATTTGAAGGCGTATAGCGTAGGAGGTATGTCAAAATGCAGGAAGAATTCACGTCCTATACTCCCGACATGCAAAGAGAGGTCGATGACTTTGTATCAGCGTTAGAGATTGAATGCAATTCAATCAAGCCGGTGAATGAAAGTACTCCTGAGGAAGTTAGAAGAACGCAAGAATCTGGTGAAAGGTTAAAACCACCGCCTATCCTTTCTGATGCTGCCATAGTTCGTGAAATTGAAGCTTCTCATGGGAAAGTACCAGTTAGAGCATTTATACCGAATGATGATATCAAGGGTGTTTATTTGCATATACATGGAGGGGGCTGGGTGCTTGGAAGGGCACACCATATGGACTCTGCCTTGATGGAAATTCTCGAAGAGTGTGGTGCAGCAGTCATTAGTGTTGATTATAGACTTGCGCCAGAATACCCTTACCCTGCCGCCCAGGACGATTGTGAGGCGGTTGCCCTCTGGATTATGAATAATTCTGAAGATGAATTGGGCACAGACAAGATAGTGATTGGTGGTGAGTCAGCCGGGGCACATTTGTCCGTCGAAACGATGCTACGCATGCGAGATAAACACGGATTCACAGGGTTCTCAGGAGCCAATCTCATGTATGGGATTTACGACTTATCTATGACGCCAAGTCAGCTACTATGGGGTGAGCGAAACTTGGTGTTGAATACTCCCATTATCAGGTGGTTTATTGATCATTATGTCCCCTTGGAGAAAAGGAAAGAACCCGATGTGTCCCCTCTGTACGCATCTCTCCATGATTTGACTACAGCATTGTTTTCTGTGGGGACCCTTGATCCCTTATTAGATGACACACTTTTTATGCATTCAAGGTGGTTTGCATCGGGAAACGTATCAAGTTTGAATGTGTATCAAGGGGCCACACATGGATTTGAAGCGCAGCCAACCCGGTTAGCCGAAATGGTGAGAGGTAAGGTAAGACGATTCATCTCCGAATGTTTTCAGAGCTGAAAGTATCAGACTTGGTGTTGCTCAGCGGAAGGCTATTTTGATTAATTCAAGATGTGTGGCTAATTTGTACTTTGTTGTACAGGTTCCAGGTTGATGTGGATAACAGGCAATAGAGCTATTTTGGATGTTGACTCCAATGTTAGGTGCTGTGACGGGCAATTTTCATTAAGGACTGGATCATCCAGGCTCAGAAATACCATATAAGCGATGATACCGTGCTCCACCTGTATTAACGAAATCGGAATTACTTAGGATACTCTGTAAGGCTCCAGGAAGTTCAGGTCCGGGTCAATTCCGAATCCCGGTGCGTCAGGTGGACTCACGAATCCATCTTTCACTTCTAAAGTGTGTTTATATATTTTGTCAAACAATGGATCAGTGGACCCTCGGTAGTACTCAAGTATCAGACCGTTGGGTATCGCGCATAGGAGATGGATGTGTACCTCCTGCGGGCCATGAGGTGCTATCGGTAAATTATGTGCCTGCGCTTGGGCAGCGACTTTCATGAACTCAGTTGGTCCGCCCATTATGATGGCATCGGGTTGCAAAATCGAGGCAGCTCTACTTTCGATTAAGTCTCGGAAACCATATCGGGTATATTCATTTTCACCTGTTGCGATTGGTATGGTTGTTGCATTGCTGATAAGCTGGTGGCCCTTGTAGTCGTCGGGGGCAATCGGTTCCTCAAACCAAAAGACGTCATAGGGCTCCATTTTTTTGGCTAATTCTATTGCCTCATAGAACAGATAGGCGCAGTTTGCATCTACCATCAATTTGTGATCTGGCCCCATAGCTTCTCTAACAGCTTTAACTCTTTCAACGTCTTCGTTAATGGGCACCGCTCCAACTTTCATCTTTACAGCTTCTGCGCCCATCGCAATACTTTCTCTGGTTTCTTCTTGTAACTCTTTGATTCCTTTACCTTCTTCATAGTACCCTCCAGCTATATATACCGGTATCTTATCGGTGTAGCCGCCCAATAATTTGTATACAGGTTGGTTGGTTGCCTTCCCCTTTATGTCCCATAGGGCGATATCTATGCCACTTATTACACGAGTAGTTAGTCCCCTTCGGCCTGTCAATTTAGGCTCCCAGAGTTGGTCCCAGATTCGCTCATTATTGAAAGGATCCTGCCCAATTAATTGGGGTTTGTAATATTCAACTATTGCTTTGGCGATGTTGTCATCACCACCGGTAAGCCCAATACCTGTTATCCCTTCATCGGTATCGATGAAAATAAAAGTACGCCCCGAGTGGGTATATGTGTGTTTGCCGTTGCTGATTGGGACGGCTCTTGGCCAGCTGTAACCCTCTATCCGTACGTCCGTAATTTTCATAAGATGCACCTCTCTAATTCGTGTTCTGATGTGGATTTTAGCATGATGTATCAGGTATATCGATTCCTAGACTGGATTGAAGTGGCATTCTATATAAGTTGAGTGAGGATGAGTTTGGGAGTATCTAGGAGTGCAGGGACGATTTTTAGTAAAAAGCATTTGACGTTGGTGTTTCATGTGAAAATAGCAATATCAGGGCGTCAAAATTTGATCTTGGGCAATAATATTCGCTAAAATACCACTAATCCTATCGGGTGGATGTTAACCCAACATGCAGGGTGGGAGGTGAAAGTGTTAATAGGGATTGAGGATTGGTTGGCAGAACTCGGTAGATTTGTGGTCTAAGCTATCACAAAGAGAGGGATATTAGAAATGACTGAAACCGATCTTGCCTTGAAGGCCCATCTGCTGCGTCGCGCTGGGTTCGGCTGCTCCATAAATGGCCTTGAGGAACTAGGTCGAAAAAAGTATGAAGACATCGTTGAAGAATTACTTCATCCAGAGCGTTTCGACGAAATAGACGAAGACTATATTGAGCGGTACAACCCTGAATTGTCTTATCATGATGCCATTGGGTTGCATGGGGGTAAGTGGATATGGAAGATGATAAATACATTAAGGCCTTTGGAAGAGAAGGTAGCATTATTTTGGCACCACGTTTTTGCGACTGCTTACTATAAGAGCGAACATACCCCTACACTCATTACGCAAATAGAAACGTTTAGGGTAAATGGGTTGACTAACATTAAGAGGATATTACTTGATCTGGCTAAAGACCCTGCCATGAATTATTGGCTTGATAATTGTGAAAATCATGATGGCGAGCCTAATGAAAACTGGGGTAGGGAGTTGCTGGAATTATTCTCGATGGGAGTGGGAAACTATACTGAGGATGATATTAAGAATGCATCCAAGGCTTTTACGGGATGGACTTTTGAGCAACCGCTTCCACTATACCCTTATGGCCATTACGAGTCCTCGTTTATTTATAACGAACAAGACCATGACGACTCAGAGAAGGTTTTCCTTGGCCGAAGAGGCCATTTCAATGGTGAAGATATTATAGAAATAATATGCGAGGAGAGGGCCACAGCTAGGTTTATATCTCGGCACATCTATACATTTTTCGTGGAGGATGAACCCCAGGTACATACATGGAGCATTGAAGAACCACGTAACCCCGAAGCGGTCAATCAGATGACGGATGTGCTGATGGAGAATGAAGGGGATATAAAGGCATTATTGAGATTTGTTTTCAACTCGGACTTTTTTAAAGAATCTCGATTCAAGAAAATAAAGAATCCAACGGAATTGGTTGCCGGGACACTGAAACTGACAGGTACATACGGAATCATTCCTGAGACAGGTACTAGTATCTCTGCCCTGTTTAGTGCTGCATCTGTGATGGGCCAGACCCTCATGAATCCCCCGACAGTTGAAGGTTGGCATACTGGTTCGGAGTGGATAGATGGAGGAACCCTAAACGAGAGGGTTAATTTTGCTGTTAACCAGTTTAATGATGTGGATACTCC
>CAZRSW010000002.1:147248-153553 GCA_964602845.1 uncultured Dehalococcoidia bacterium
TTAAAGATGGGTATAAGGAGCAATAATGGTCGCAAGAGAGGTTAATGAACCAGTTCTAGTAGTGTTGCAGTTGACGGGTGGTAATGACTTCATGAATACCCTGGTCCCATTCACTAATCCCACTTATTACGATAATAGGACTCTACTTAATGTGCCCCAAGGAGATGTACTTCCATTAAATAACGTTCTGGGTTGGCATCCTGATTTGGTTCCGTTCAAGGAGTTATATGACAGAGGGATGGTAGCAGTTGTTCAAGGAATTGGATACCCGGATTCAGTTAGAAGTCATTTTAGAGGTATGGATATTTGGCATACGTGCACTCCGGAGGAAGTTTCATCGACTGGATGGCTTGGCAGTACGATTGAGATGTTGGATCATAACGGCGAAAATCCCCTCACTGGTATTAACTTTGGAGTGGGTCTTCCAAAAGCAATGACGAAAATCGGGATTCCTGTTACTAGCGTAGCGAGCTTAGATAATTATGGTTTAATGTCTGGTATCGCTGCTGAAGAACAAAGAGATCAAGCGCTGCAAATATTCAAAGATATGTATGGGCAGACGGTGGGTACGGGTCCAGTCATGGATTACTTGTCACGAACCGGGATCGATGTTCTCACGGGTGCTGATATTCTCAAGGTTGCTCCGGAACAATATCAATCTACTGTGGAATACGGAAGTAGTCCGATTGCTAAGTCGTTGAGGGATGTTGCACGAGTCCACACAGCCAATCTGGGCACAAGAATTTTTTACACTCAGCAGGGAGGCTATGATACCCATGCTAATCAGATGCCGACGCAACCAGGGCTTTTCAAGGATCTTTCCCGGGCGGTGAATGATTTCTTCTTGGATTTGGAAGAGCATGACGCTGACCAGAACGTAGTGATGCTGATATTTTCTGAATTTGGTCGACGTATCAGTGACAATGGGTCGGGTACAGATCATGGATCTGGAGGGGGTGCCTTCATCGTTGGTAAGTCGGTGGAAGGAGGTTTATATTCTGAGTACCCCTCTTTGGAGCAGGATAGGTGGGCAAAAGGGGAGGATCTTGAGCATACCATAGACTATAGAGGTATATATGGCACGATCCTGGAACAATGGTTAGATTTAGAGGCGTCGCCTATCGTTCAAGGTCATTATGAGCAGATCAATCCTTTTAAGAAGTAACGGTTGAGAGGTACCAAGAAATGGTTCTAGCATATGAATTATTGAGATCTGGATTTCCATACTACATCACCCTTGGTCAGCGTCGCATAACATCTAATCCTGTTGACATTGGATTTGGAAAGGAAAACATATATGTTTTGACTAGAGGGGTGCTGGGAACTGAGATTAGAGTTATTAATTGGGAAGATGAAAACTTGGGTGTTAGAGGAAGTACAGAACTTTTTAATTGGCCCGCTGGTCTTCTCGTAGATCATGATGAAAATCTCTACGTGTCCGATGAAGCAAAACACTGCATCGTTGTAATGGATAAAGAGGGGAATCACCTAAGTACTTGGGGACAGCATGGTTCAAGTCAAGGGCAGCTTAACCGGCCTTCTGGTATGACCTTTGATACGGAAGGGAATATTCTATTGTCAGACACTATGAATAATCGAGTACAACGATTTACCGCAAGCGGTGAGCATCTACAGACTATCGAAATGCCAGGTTTAAACAATCCTTGGGGAATAGCGGAGGACGCCGAAGGCTATATATACGTTGCGGACTGGAAAAATGATCGGATTGTGAAGTTATCCAAGGAAGGTGAGCTATCTCTCACAATAGGAGCCACTGGATCCCAAAAAGGACAGATGTCTAGGCCGTCATCGGTAGCTGTTGATCAACATGGTGATATTTATGTCGCTGATCGGGGAAATGACAGAGTGCAACTTTTTGATAAAAAGGGCAAGTATATCCAAAGTTTTCATGGGGACGCTTCACTATCTAAATCTGGTTTGGCCTATGTTTTGTCTAATCATCAGACCCTTAGGTTGAGAGAGATGGGTGACGTGGAGAAAGCGCAAAGGCTTGATGTGCCAATGACTGTTAGGGTTGACCGGGATTTTCGTTTGTTTATCACTGACTTTGGTAACCATCGTATACAGGTATACAAAAAGGATGCAATTGAGTTGTCGGAAGAGCAGATAGCAGCGCCGATGAGGAATCCGATTTTATACACGGCGTAGTTCTGCTGATTGAATTTCAAGTAAACCCGGTGTGCGTTCCGTATGTTATCCAGTTGTGCCACGGCGGTGCTTGCTTCTCTTGCTCCTGATGTAGGCAAGAAAATCCCGTACTGTTTCCCATTCCTCTCGAGTTAAGTCCCCTAGTTGGGTCACTCTATCAAGATTGTGGCTAGATGAAAAACCGACTGATTGCGGTTCTATATAGCCTGCCAAAATTGCTAGCTGGGTGAAGTTTAACTCTAGAGTATGGGATATCTTCCTTAGTGTTGGCAACCTTGGTTGAATGGATCCTCTTTCGAGGTGACTAACATAGCTGCTGCTCATCCCTAATATAGCGGATAGTTGTCTTTGGGACCATTTATGATCTTGTCTAGCTTGGCGAATAGTTTCTGCCATCCTAAGATAACATTGTTCGGGCATCATTGATTTTACCAACCTGTGGGAAATCTTATTTATTATATGTCTAGGGTGTAAGGTAGTTGCGCCCCATTTCAAAATTGTGGTTTCTTATTCATTACGGACAATATTACACATTTTGCTATAGTTCCACTTATTAATTTTTATGGTTTTGTTATGATGCTCTTAAATACCTTTGACAAATTGCACGGTATTATCAGGCTATAGTCCAATGGAAAGTTCCTATCTTTAGCTCCCTTGAGTTGAAATGTGAACGTCTTGACGAGTGCTTAGTTGAGGCGGGGTTCTTGACTTAATAGAACAGACGTGCTAATATTATTCCACAGTTGAACGTTGCGCTCCAAATCGGTAGTTAGCAACAGAGGGAAATGAGCTCCCGCTCTAATTATGGAGCGGGAGCTCTGTTGTTTTTGACTTTGGTCAATGTAGGTGACCGATAACATTCTTTTTTCGTTCTATCGGATATGCGAGATACTCTTCCAGTCTCAGTTGGGTAGGTTTAGTGCCATCCATTTCTAGCAATTCGTAATTGTGGGTAGCGAGAAAACGCACAATGTCTGCAGCGGATTCCCCCAATACCTCCAGATGACGTGGGTGTAAACTCAGAAAAATTACGGGTCGGTGCAATGAGAGTATGTTGGTGGACCCTCTGAGAACATTACCCTCAGCACCTTCAACGTCGATCTTGATAATATCTGGTACAAGTTGTTGATCTTCGCTGAAGGAATCTAAAGAGATCTGTTTTCTGAAAACTTTGTGGTACAAGTCTCTTCTTTTCCTTGGTTCTGTTATAGAGTTCATACCATTTGTGCCAGAGCTTTCGAAAAAAGCTACCTCATTTTCATTTGTACTTCCAACTAGAGTGGGCACTATGGTGATATTCGAAATGGAATTTCTTTTTTTGTGAGAGGCTAGGTACTTAATGTTCTCGGTAGCAGCTTCAAATGCAAAAACCATGCCTGGTGTCCCTAATGTGTTAGCGGCTGGTAGTGAATATAGGCCAATGTGAGCACCGACATCAAAGAAAATCTTTTTACCTTTACACATGTTTATTGCGACAGCGAACCCACTGTTGTGCTTACTTCCCCAATTGGAAAAGTCGGAGAAATAGAATGCTGGATCTAGGAAGAATTCAGTGGAGTTACCGATCATCTTCTTTGTACCTTTTCCAAGTGTGGAGCAATGTATGAAGGCCCTAAAAATTCTTAGGAGAAAAGATCGTAATAATATCCTTCGTTGTAACCAAGGATTGTCACGGACTAATTCTACCAACGTAAATAAAACCATGAGGTTCAATTATCCCGATAATGTGCGTACGATAGTCATGTTTAGCTCTATCCCAAGCCCGGGGCCATCTGGTACTTCCAGTAATCCCTCGGAGATGGTGAGAGGCTCGGATAGAATGGGCTTGTCGTCTCTGATTGAGATATGTTCAATATTATACTCCTGAGCGTAAGGGACTCCAGTCATTGCGACTGCAAAATGAGCATGAGCTACCGTACTTACAGTAGGTTGAGTATTGTGACATGTGATAGGAACGCCAAATGATTCTGCAAGGGTAGCTATCTTTATCAGAGTAGAAAACCCTGATGTTTTCACAACATCTGGCTGTATAATGTCAACTTTGCCTCTGACGATTAAGTCACGATACTCATATAGTGTGTATAGATTTTCTCCTGACGCTATAGGGATCGTCAGTGCATCCGATATTTTTGCTAGACCGTCCAAGTCGTAATGTGGTCTAGGCTCTTCAAAATGGAATACACCTAATTGCTCGAGCTGAAGCCCTATTTCAATTGCATGGTGTGCAGAATAGGCACCATTAACGTCCACCAAGATATCGATGTTGTCGCCGACAGCATTTCTTACTTCAGAAACGGTGTTTATAGTCCGGTCGGCAGGATCGTCGATTTTACCTGGTACAGCGCTGTGGAGTTTGTATGCCCGATATCCTATGTCAACGAAATGAGCTGCGCGGCGCGCCTCTTCAATTGGAGCAAGGTCTCGGTTCATAGAACTAGCGTAAACAGGCACTTGTTCACGGACTTTGCCTCCCATAAGTTGATATATCGGTAGGCCGAGGGCCTTTCCTTTTATATCCCAAAGAGCGATATCAATACCGGCAATAGCAATCCAGATCGCGCCTCCAATCTCCAGAGCACTGCCGGCGATTATCATGTCGTTGTACCGATCCTCAATGTGGATAGGATTTTTCCCTAGTAGGGCGGGACCAAGTATATTATCTATCACTGACTTTGTTATCATGGGTTGCCGCCGAAAACATTCTCCAATACCTGTCAACCCTTCGTCTGTGTGAACTATTATGAAAGGGAATGATTTGTCCAAAATCAAACATTCAATTTGTATTATTTTCATTACCGGTTCCTAGTAGATGTTGTGAAGTTATAACCAGTCTAAACGTCCTGGATTGTTATTCTATAACCTAAAAAGCCCTGCAATCTCTCATCGTACTTTTTCTTGGCTATTATCGGCCATTGAACAGCCCCTTAATCCGGTGGAATCACTGTAACGAACTAAGGATAGGAATTTATACACAATTGTTATCATTGAGGGTGTTTGTATGATTCTGGTATAATCGTTATCCTGACGATCATTAGGTTACCCCAGTGGGGCTGTAGCTCATCTGGGAGAGCGCTTCAATGGCATTGAAGAGGTAGGGAGTTCGAGTCTCCCCAGCTCCACCATAGCCGTATCGGATGCTCAAACGGAATGCTACTATACTGATGGATTCGTTGTAAAATGGATATGCAGGTTTAGCGGGTCCGATAAATTAAAGGAATGATTGAGACAGGAAGTGCGGAATTAACTCCGCGAAAGTTATTGGGTTTTTAGTAGAATTAGGAAAAGGTTATAGGTAAAGGGTAGATGAATATTTATTGTGGTAATATCTCGTTTAATACAAGTGATGACGATCTCAAGGATCTATTCAGTCGATATGGTGAAGTGGTAGACGGCAGAGTCGTCACTGACAGATACTCTGGCAGATCAAGGGGCTTTGGGTTCGTTGAGATGTCGGATGACGGTGAGGCTAAGGAAGCGATAGAGGCATTGAACGGTCAAGAGTTCATGGGCCGACAGTTGACCATCAACGAGGCTCGACCCCGAGAACAGAGATAAGTCTCGCTCGAAAATAAGGCTTTGATAGCCTGAGTTAGGCCCGCCACTTTCCTACAGTGTATATCCGTTTGAATGCATTGGCGATCCAAATAGATGATTGATGGTATAGAGGTACCTTGGATCGTCTTGGTTGTGTCGGGCTTTTTCTCTGATACTCTAAGGCAGCGTCGGATTGTTTAAGATACAGTTGAGATGTTTCTTCTAGGCTTTGTACTCTGTCGCTAGCATTCCCATTATCACTGAGTCAAATCGAGATCCTTCATGCGGGCGACTTTTCCTTAAGGTACCCTCATGAGTAAAGCCAAGGTGCTCAAATAATTTTAGAGCGTGAGAATTATATTCTGGGACATCTGCCCATACTCGGAATAGCTCATACTGGTAAAATGCTCTCTCCACGGTGGCTTTTAAGGCTACCGTGCCGTATCCTTGGTGCCATCTAGTTCGGTCACCGATGAGGATTGATATCTGTCCATCTCCAAGCGATTCTTCTATAGCTATGTGAGACTCTCCTATGTGCGTTGTATCGTCGGTGTATATGGAGAAAATTCCGTGCTCCGGATTGTCAAAAATAGTTGACCAAT
>CAZRSW010000003.1:0-37770 GCA_964602845.1 uncultured Dehalococcoidia bacterium
CCATTGTCTGGTACATCCACAGAAGTGTCTCCTTATTAATCTCACTGTAAGGCATATCTCCATCAACCTCCGAAAAAACTTATACGACGTTATAAGACCACATACGTCTTTGGCGGGATTATAACAGTATCAATTTACATGTCGCCATAGTTTAGAAAATCATTTGTAAATGCGCACCGGACACATCTAACCTAATAGCCTGATTTTGTTGACACCATGCAAGCGCCGTTGCTAGTATTCTGTCCTAGCTCAGATTCTACGAGTAGCTGCACATTCGGGTTGGGGGATATAGCTCAATTGGGAGAGCGCGGCGTTCGCAATGCCGAGGTTGGGGGTTCGAGCCCCCCTATCTCCACCATCCGTTCAAGTTAAGGGATAGATATACCGTCATGCTCATTCAACAGCTACTCCACAAATCATTCCCCATGGTAAAGTCGCTTCTATGCTGACTCTATCCAACCTACCTCACTTTGCGGCTCTACAATCGAGAGATTATAGATATACTTGGGCCGCCAATGCATTAGGTGGAGCCAGTATGTGGACATTTCTGGTAGCAAGCCAATGGTTTGTCCAAGATCAATTGAATAGTTCAGGCCTGGTGGGTATATTCACCTTCGCTTCAATGATCCCATTTCTAGTTATCTCGCCGATCGCAGGCCTTTTAGCAGATCAAGTTGACAGAAAAAAACTTGCGCTGTTCACACTAATTGGCGGACTGTCCGTCGTAGGAATATCAGCAATTCTATCCATAACTGGGGTACTACAGCTCTGGCATCTTTGCCTATTAGCTTTCCTATCCGGTAGCTTTAGAGCCACTCAAGAACCAGCGATATCTTCTTTGGTACCCAATTTAGTGCCATCGAGTCATCTGTTGAATGCCATTACTTTAAATGCAGCTACAAGGCACGGTTCTCGCGTAATAGGGATGTTTCTCTTAATGTTTTCGCGACTGCCAAATACTCACCGATTTTCTATTTCTGAATTTCTTATAGCTAGCACTATTTTTGCCGGTATAGCAACCTGGCTGATGTCTTTCGTTAAAAAGGAATCTCGCGGCAAACCCAACGAGAATGAAAACTTTCTTCAAGGGATGTTAGAAGGGATGAACTACATTTACTCCCACAGAAATGTAGGCATATTTATATTTATCGTGGCATTTCACTGCTCTTTGGTGATGTCATTTGATTCGATACTCCCCATCTTAACAATAAAACGACTACAATCTACCGACGAATTCATCTTAGCTGTTCTGGTCATGGGATTTGGACTAGGATCCCTCGTGGGCACCTTCCTCTTGTCCGGAATCCGCAATGATCGTCACAAAGGATTAGTTTTCCTGTCCACGGTCGTACTAAGCGGCATAAGCCCAATTTGTTTAGGCCTATCTACCTCCATAACTGCTGCTTTCAGCGCCAGTTTTTTCATGGGCGCCTCTCAGTCTAGTTTTATGGCAATGACAAGCACTTACGTTCAGGCTTTATCCCCCGATTGGATCCGAGGACGTATTTCCAGTCTGTATATTCTTCATGCAGGAGGGATTATGGCATTTGCAAACCTAGGCTATGGATACTTAGCGGAATTTCAAGGGGCTACATTGATTCTGATCACCACAGGATTTATTTTTTTGGCGATTATAACTGCTATCAGCTTCATTGATTCCACAGTACAAAGCGCTTACATGGGAAAGCAATAGCTAGTGTAAGCTCATGAATTATCACTTAAGATCAAAGGACTAAATCATGAATATAAAAACCGCGGTCATACCAGTTGCAGGGCAAGGAACCCGATTTCTGCCAATAACCTTAACGATACCGAAAGCAATGATACCCATAATAGACCGGCCGTCTGTGCAATATTCTTTGGATGAGGCGGTATCTGCCGGTATTGAACACATCATCTTCGTGATTTCTGCCGAGCAAGAATCCATACCCCGCTATTTCGAAAAAAGGTTAGACTTGGAAGAACTAATCACCAAGAGAGGAAATCTGGATCTACTATCGAGGCTGAAGATAGTACCTGATGCCGTTGATTTAAGTTTTGTGGTCCAAGAAAGCGCTCAAGGGCTAGGTGATGCGATTATGTCAGCAAAAGATCAGTTGGCAGGGGAAACCTTCGCCGTTCTATTGCCAGACGACCTAATTCTCAGCCACAAACCAACTATTGCACAAATGATAGCCATAGAAGCCGAAAAAGGTGGGATAGTTCTAGCGATAAAAAAGGTCCCCGATGAATCGATCGAAAACCTAGGTATTGTCAATGCAAGAAAGATCGACGAAAAAGTCTACAAGATCATAGAAATGGTGGAGAAACCCAAACTGGAACTAGCACCCTCTAACTTAGCCATCATCGGACGATACATTCTTAGCGGAACAGTATTCGATGCAATATCCTCAACCCCCCCAGGCAGATATGGTGAGATACAGCTAACGGACAGTATCAACACAATGATAGCTAACACCCCATGTCACGGTTATGCATTTGATGCTGATCATTTCGATATTGGAATACCTTTAGGCATGCTTAAAGCGTCAATCCATGCAGGATTGAGAAGGAAAGATATTGGTCCGGATTTACATACATGGATAGCTCGGGCAATCCGATAATGTCACTAACTCTCACTAGATCTGCTATCGGAAGAAGTATAACACCGTAACAGTCACAGCTAACCATAATATGACACATATTATCAGAGGTCTATCCGTGATAAGAACATCTTCTGGCTTTTCTCCCAGATGTCTTTCTTTCACTAAATAGAGATACCTGAAAGTCCCATACACGATGAATGGTATCGTTACCATCATCGCGTTATTATCGGGTAAATTAGGAGCTGTAAAAGTGTAAAGTATGTAGGAAATTAAAGTAGTAGAAAGCGCGAGTGTAATAAAAGTTTCGATCAAACCCAAACTGTACGTTTGCAGTGTTGTCCTGTTATAAGCCTCCTCGCTTTCAGTAAGATTTAATTCCGCATGCCTCTTTGATAAAGCAATAAACAAGGCACCAAACCCCATACACACATATAGCCATGGGGACACGGGTATATTTAGAGCCAACGCCCCGGCTACCACCCTAATTACAAACCCTGCGGATATTGCAAATATATCCAAAATCATAATTTCCCGTAGAAACAAGGAATAAGCGACCATCAGTATCATGTAGGTAGCAACAGCATAAAAAAGGTTAGTATTAACCAAACTTGCAATTAGCAAAGCTACAACCGCAAACAATACGGCTGTGACAAGGGCGACCGTCACGTTAATTTCACCAGCAGCAATAGGTCTAGATTTCTTACTATCGTGATTCCTATCGCTCTCAGCATCTACCAAATCGTTTAACATGTAGACCGACGAACACGCGAATATAAAAGACACCAGAGCTATGATATTCTTTGACAATAACTCCAGCGTATGTTGTTCATTAATGGCCGACAAAGACCAAGCTTCGTTAATGGAAAATACCAATGGGAGAAAAACAACAAAATTTTTCACCCATTGCCGGGGTCTCATAGATTTTACTAAAGAGAGCATCATAATGAATATATTTCCATCCAATCGAGTTCGATCAATATTCTCCCACGCGCCAACCAGATATCTACACAACATATCCCGTTTAAAATCATTCCCTAACAATATCATCAGGAGAGTCGAACATGGAACTTATTGCTAATTATAAATGCACAACCGGTGAAGGACCTTTATGGCACAACTCTGAAAAAGTACTCTATTGGGTTGACATACCTAACGGGCATCTATTCAGATATGATCCTACAAACAACACACATGGTCGCGTATTCACAGGTCCTCCAGGTTCTGCAATAGGAGGTTTTACTATTCAAGAAGACGACACACTTCTATTCTTTATGGAACGGGGCCGAATAGTCAGATGGGCAAATGGGGAAATCCAAACAATAATTCAAGAAGTAGACGGGGAAGAAGACTCTCGATTCAACGATGTCATAGCTGCCCCTAATGGGACCGTGTTCTGTGGCACGATGCCCACCGATTCTCACCCCGGGGCTTTGTACCATCTCAACCTAGAGGGCGAAATAACAAAGGTGATAGATGACGTTGGGATATCTAATGGATTGGGTTTTTCCACAGACGAGACTGTAATGTATTTCACCGATTCAACGGCTCGCAAAATATACGCCTTCGATTTCGATTGTGATACGTCTACCATCTCCAATGGAAGAACACTAATAGAAACACCAGACGATGGAACCATACCAGACGGAATGACCGTGGACTCTGAGGATCATATTTGGTCAGCCCGATGGGACGGTTATAGTCTCTACCGATATAATCCCACTGGCGGGATGGAAGAAAAGATTACATTTTCAACCAAGAAAGTCTCTTGCCCAACATTCGGAGGGTCCGATTACAATGATCTCTATGTAACCACTGCGGGAGGGCATGATACTGAGGAAAATGGCAACCTCGCGGGCGCTTTATTTAAATTAAACGTTGGAGTTAGAGGTAAACCGGAATACTTATCAAAGATTGCCATCTGATTTTACCTTGGGTAAGTGGGTAAATCCCTCAACTACCCAGATGCTAGAATTTGATAGACTCATAGTGAATGAATCATAAGTAGCAAATAAAGAGGTGCAAATCCATGTCTGGTCACTCAAAGTGGTCCACGATAAAGCATAAGAAGGCCATAACTGATGCTCGCCGAGGAAAACTTTTCACAAAATTATCCAAAGAGATAATAATAGCTGCCAAACAAGGTGGTGGTGATATAGACATGAATTTCCGACTCCGTATGGCCATTCAAATTGCCAAGGACAACAATATGCCTGCCGACAATATTGAGCGGGCAGTAAAAAGAGGCACTGGAGAATCTGGCGATGCCGATTCTATGTCAGAATTCACCTACGAAGGATATGGTCCAGGTGGAGTAGGGATAATGCTCCATACCCTCACAGATAATAAGAACCGAACGGTTTCGGACATCCGATCGACTCTTTCAAAAGCAGGCGGCAATTTAGCTGAAACAGGGTCTGTTTCTTGGCAATTTGAGGAAAAAGGGGTAATCGTAGTAGACGCAGTTCAGGAACGAGCTGAAGAATTAGCGCTAGTGGCGATAGACGCGGGAGCGGAGGATTTCGAAACTTATGCCGATACACTCCACATTTATTCGGAGCCATCATCTTTGGATGATATCCGAGCCTCCTTATCTGGACAAGACGCTCCAATATCATCAACAGACCTGTCAATGATCCCAACCAGTACGATAATGTTAGAGCAGAAACAAGCAATTCAAACACTTAGGCTTCTAGATTCACTGGAAGAACTGGATGATGTTCAAAAAGTTTTTTCAAACGCTGACTTCCCAGATACCGCTCTCATCACTTTCCAAAGTTCATAGAAACTTTTAAAAATGAAAGTATTAGGCATTGACCCAGGAACAATTGCCATGGGCTACGGTATGGTAGAAAACGTTGCAGAAGAACTTACAACATCTTTCTACGGCAGTTTATCTGCAAATAGAACAGATCCAATCGAAAGGAGATTAGCTTCCCTTTATCATAAAATACTGGCCATTATAGACAATCATAGCCCCGAGGAAGTTGCCATAGAAGAACCTTTCGTAGCTCGTAATCCTAAAACCGCTATTGCCGTTGGGCAAGCACAAGCCGTCGCTCTAATTGCCGCCTCTAGTCGTAAAATACCGGTATCCAGATATTCTCCAAGACAAATCAAGAAATCTGTTACAGATCACGGTGACAGCTCAAAAGAACAGGTCGCCGACATGGTAAAGTTAATACTAAATTGCCCCGATATTGAAGGCTCGGATGATGTTACTGATGCACTAGCTGTCGCAATATGTCATCACAACAATTCACTGGCCGGAAATTTCGCAGGAGACTAATACTTGATTTCATCAATCAATGGCCACCTTACTACCAAATCAACAGATTCCGTTGATATTTCGATAGGTGGGATTACTATTACAATCAGTACTCCTTCCTCTACAATAGAATCAATGGGTGCTATAGGGGACTCTGTTCGACTCCTGACCTCGCTACAATTGCGACAGGACAGTGTAACCTTGTACGGCTTTGGAACAGCTGAAGATTTAGCAGCATTTGAAACATTAATAACCATCAGTGGAGTCGGACCTAGAATGGCATTGGCCATCTTATCAACCTATGACGCTGAGTCACTTTCAGCAATAGTCACTGCAGGAGATACTGTCTCGTTAACCAAGGTTTCCGGCGTGGGAGAGCGCACCGCTAATCGAATCATGCTAGAGCTAAAAGGTAAACTTGAAACATTCTGGGCCGCCTCACCGGCAGACACATTGGATAACAACGACGTATATGATTCCCTTACTGCTCTTGGTTATTCAAGACAAGAATCAAGGCAGGCAATATCATCTCTACCGTTTGATCATGGTCTAGACGTTGAAGAAAAGGTGCGATTAGCGCTTGACTACCTAAGCTCAAGATGACAAACGACTTTGATAGTTGGGCTGAAATATATGACCTTATTCATGTAGATCTCACTGACGACATTAAATTTTATGTAGAGGAAGCTCTTTTTTCCAATGGGGACATCCTCGAGATCGGTTGTGGAACCGGACGAGTCGCAATCCCAATGGCACAGACGGGAGCAAATGTAACCGCAGTTGATATATCGGAGGCTATGCTAAAAACATTGTCCAGCAAGATATCCTCCAAGAATATTAATTTAAAGCCTATCAAAATGGATATGAGGGCCCTATCACTCCCGAACAGATTTGATTTAATCATAATCCCATTTCATGGATTCCAATCACTTCTACAGTATGAGGATCAATCTGAGTGTTTAGAATCTCTGAGAAACCATCTAGCTCGTGATGGTACTTTAATAATTAACCTGTTTGTACCTGATAGGAATATGTTGGAACAAGAACAGGACAAAGTTTATTTCATCAAGAACGTACTATTGCCTGGCGCCGATAGATCAATAACGTTACGGCATAGCAGCCGATTCGATATCCCAAATCAGATTATCGACACTAAGCTTTTCATAGATTTTAGTGAGGGTGGTAGAATAATTGAGAGTCGAATAAAAGATTTTTCGCTTAGATATATTCACCGTTATGAAGCTGAATATTTATTCAAAAATTCTGGATTCAAATTGACGAATCTGTTCGGAGATTTTGAACGAAATAATTTTGACCCATATAGCGAGGAAATGATTTGGGAACTAACTCCTAATTGAAGCTATGGCAACACTATTCGAAGTAGAATCTAACTTCCGCCCCACAGGTGACCAACCAAAAGCTATAAAAGAAATTGCGGACGGAGTACGATCAGGTTTAAAACATCAAACTCTTATGGGGGTTACTGGAAGCGGAAAAACCTTCACTATGGCATGTGCCATAGAAGAGATTCAAAAACCCACTCTAGTACTCGTACACAATAAGACGCTGGCCGCACAATTAGCCACGGAATTTAGAGAATTCTTCCCTAACAATGCTGTCGAATATTTTGTCAGTTATTATAACTACTACCAACCTGAAGCATACGTGCCTAGAACCGATACTTACATAGAAAAAGACGCCGACGTAAACGAAGAATTGGATAAACTCCGGCATGCTGCCACACGGTCGCTATTGACTCGCAAAGATGTGCTTATCGTTGCCTCCGTCTCATGCATATTCGGACTTGGATCGCCAGAGGAATATCAGGGCTTCGTTGCCGGTATTAGGAGAGGAGAGGTCAAAAACAGGAATAGCCTGATTAGGCAACTGATTGATATGCAATATGAAAGAAATGACTATGATTTAACAAGAGGTAAGTTCAGAGTGCGTGGTGACACACTAGACATATTGCCAGCCTACGAGGAACAAGGTGTGCGAATAGAATTTTGGGGAGACGAAATAGAAAGAGTACTACAGATCGACACTTTAACTGGTGAAATTCTATTAGAACGAGATCAGATAGAGATATACCCAAATAAGCATTTCGTTACTTCTCATGAACGCCTTAATTTAGCTGTTAGGAGCATTAAAAAGGAACTCCGAAGCCATTTAAATACTCTAAGATCTAAAAACAAAATTTTAGAAGCTCAACGTCTTGAGTCACGCACTCAATATGATATCGAAATGTTGGAAATGGCTGGATATTGCTCAGGTGTTGAAAATTACTCTCGGCATCTATCTCAAAGAGCTCCGGGTAGTACACCCTACACCTTACTTGATTACTTTCCAGACGACTTCCTACTATTTATTGACGAATCTCACATTACCTTACCCCAGGTCAGAGGAATGTATTTTAGTGACAGATCAAGGAAAGAGACTCTCGTAGAACATGGATTTCGACTGCCATCTGCCCTAGACAACAGACCACTTAATTTTGACGAATTCAATGGTCGCATGTACCAAACAATATATGTGTCAGCTACGCCAAACGAATACGAACTTTCGAAGAGTGAACGAATAATAGAACAAATCATCAGACCAACGGGATTAAAAGATCCCATCATCAATGTTAAACCCACCAAAAACCAGATAGACGATTTGATGTACGAAATTTCAGAATGCATCTCCAGAGGGGAAAGATGCCTCGTGACAACACTCACCAAAAGAATGGCGGAGGAACTAGCGGACTATCTCAAGGAATCCGGAATAAAAACTCATTACCTGCACTCCGAGATAGATACATTAGAAAGAAGCACCGTCATAAGAGATCTCAGGCTAGGAGTGTACGATGTTATCGTAGGAATTAACCTCTTAAGAGAAGGGTTGGACTTACCAGAAGTCAGCCTTGTAGCAATCCTTGATGCCGACAAGGAAGGATATCTACGGTCAAACACCTCACTGATTCAGACGATAGGAAGAGCAGCTCGCCACCTGAACGGTAAGGTAATTATGTATGCGGATGTAATTACCAAATCTATGAGGAGCGCGATAGATGAAACTACCAGGAGACGAGAAATACAAGAACATCACAATCTACAACACGGCATACATCCACAAAGCATACAAAAAACTGTCCACGATATCACCGAGCGCATTACCGAATTCACTGAAAGTACCACAGAGTTTCCTACGGAAGTTGATGGTATAGCCAAAGACGATATTAAATACATAATTACCGATTTAAAGGATCAGATGCGAACAGCATCTGACAACCTTGACTTTGAAAAAGCCGCTGCCCTGCGTGATCAAATCAGTGATTTAAACAAGGTACTGTCGGAATGAGAGCCCTAGGGTATTAAACAGCAGATCATCTGTTGTGGATCAATATGGAAAAGTCATTGGAGTTAATGGCCTACGAATCGCTGATGCTTCGATAATGCCGGACTGCGTGCGATCAAATATAAATACAACGGTGTTAACAATTGGTGAAAGAATCGCTGACTTTATAATGAAGGGGCTTTAAACAAAATGATACCGGTATAAACCCCAATCACTCTCAAAATCTGCTGGCTCCTAAATTGACACGTAATGAATAGGAATATAAAATCTATTCCTGACCAAATAGGTCAACTAGTTCGCTGAAACACTTAGAGGAAGATATAATATGACAGACGTTGCAGTAATTTCTCGTGACGACGTTCTTGAGGCTCTTAGAGATGTCTATGACCCAGAAATTCCGGTTAACATAGTCGACTTAGGACTCGTGTATGACGTCGCAGTTG
Source organism: uncultured Dehalococcoidia bacterium (assembly GCA_964602845.1). Classification (GTDB taxonomy): domain Bacteria; phylum Chloroflexota; class Dehalococcoidia; order Lucifugimonadales; family UBA826; genus CAZRSW01. The sequence continues at coordinate 9,633 of CAZRSW010000003.1, forward strand.
ATGACTGTGATGTTGACATTAAAATGACACTTACATTCGCCGGTTGCGGCATGGGGCCATATATAGCACAACAGGCGGAATGGAGACTCGCGGAAATAGACGGTATTGAGGATATTAGTGTTGACCTAGTTTTCGATCCTCCTTGGACACCTGAAATGATTACTGAAGAAGGTAAAAGATTATTAGGATTGGATTGATAGTTTAGCTAGTCGTCTTCTGATAAACAGGCAACAAAGGGTTCTAAATTTCCAATGAATCAATCAGGTAACCCTGCCCAAGCACGTGCCCGCATTGAGGCAATGAAACGGCAGTTTGAACAGAAAAGGGCAATTGACGAGGCCCTGGGCAGTATAACTTCAAAAATTGGTATATACAGCGGGAAAGGCGGCGTCGGTAAGACAACCGTCGCAGTCAACATAGCGACAACCTTGGCGAATGATGGCGCTACTGTGGGTTTATTGGACGTAGATATAGACTGCCCCAATGTCGTTCGAGCAATGAAGATTGCAGAACAACCAGTTATGGGTAATGACCAAAAAATGATTCCCCCTGAAAGGTTCGGAGTGAAGGTGATGTCTATGGCATTCTTTCAAGAAAACGAAGATGAGGCGATCATCTGGCGCGGCCCGATGGTACATAATGCCATCAACCAATTACTTCAAACAACAAACTGGGGCGAGTTGGACTACCTAATAGTAGATCTACCGCCAGGGACATCTGATTCACCATTAACAGTGATGCAATCACTTAGTATGGACGGGTTTATCATAGTCACCACTCCTCAAGAATTAGCAAAAGTAGACGCAAAGCGATCGATAAACATGATTCGGAAATTGAAAGTTAATATCTTAGGAATTGTGGAAAATTTCTCTGGGAGTATATTCGGCGCTGGCGCCGGTAAAGAAATAGCAGAGGAATTAGCACTAGATTATCTGGGCCATCTGGATATACGATCAGAGTATTTAGATTCCAATTTACCAGCATCACTAATCAATAATGACATTTTAAACTCATATCGTGCCATTTCTAAAAAGGCCCTAGACTCGCTTCAGCAAGCCTAATTAGTCTTTTCAACCTGTCGTATAAGCATGTGGAGACCCTCAACCAAGTTGTTTTTCAGGTCTACCTGCACTATTTCCCTACCTATATTTCTTAACGCATCCATATCTCCATTTGCTTGAGCTCGCCATATAGTAGAGAACGATTCCTCCAATGCAGTATCACATAAAGAACCTTTGGAATCACAAACTATTTGGAGATAGACACCATTATTGGCTCCACCTTTATGAATCTGACCGGTCGAATGAAGATACTGTGGACCAAATCCTAGAGTCGTAGGAATACCGAACCCAGTTGTTATACTGCTTCTAAAATCCTGTAACAAATATTTTATGTCATCACGTAAGGGTACATAAGCCAGTATTGCTAAATACATTCCATCTTTTATGAATGAAAACAGCTCATTCATGGGCTGATTCACATCTATATATTTAACCCGATCAGGTTTGGTGAGGCTTACGATATCATCTATATCAATCACCTTACTTTTATCCACGTCGGGTTGATCAAAAGGATTTATAGACAACACTGAAGCCACCAGGGCCATGGCAAATTCCCAACGAAACATTTCGCCCCCTAAGTCGTATAGGCTTGGCATTTCTATCTTGAATACACCAGCACCCATTTTCCCCAGAGAATCTATAAGGTCGCTATCCTCCTTAGAATTTTCCACGCCAGAACATGTAATGTAAACAAACATTCGGTCAGTACTATACTGGCTCAATTCGTAAATAGGTTCACCTACCACTGGTACTATCCCCTTCCCATCTTTTCCTAGACTTTCAGCAACCAGTTGCTCTATCCACGGTGAAAAACCATCAACAACGCCTGAGGTTAAAAGCGTCAGTTTGTCCTTACCTCTAACAAAATTACTGACTAAAAACATGGCCAATGCAAGCGATTCGTTCTCGCTAATAGAGTCAGATCGACTCCCCCTCGACATGTCAATACCAGACTGTAAAACATGAGAAATATCGATCCCGCTTAATAATGCTGGAAAAACACCTTGAAGTGACAACCCTGAGTAACGACCTCCTATCTGAGGATTGCCATACAATATTTCAGCAAAAGAATCTCTCTGTGCAAGAGAGTCAAGAGGCGAACCTTGGTCAGTTATCGCGATAAAACGGCTTCCCAATTCAGTATCCTCTATGTATTCGCTGGCCCACCCACGAAAAAACCGATACAGGCACATTGTTTCTAGGGTCTTTCCAGACTTAGAAGAAACCAAGAACATAGAACGGCAGGGGTCCAAAGATGATAGAACTTCAACAATAAAATCTTCCTCGATAGTGTCTATGACTAGCACTCGGAGTCTAGAATCTCTAGGCAGCACGTCTAAAAAGGCTTTAGCGCCAAGACTACTACCCCCCATACCTAATAAAACAACCGTTTCTATAGCAGCCGTATCAATACTACGAACAATCCCCATGAGCATATCAAGGTTATTCTTTGTCTCATTAGGCGCCTCTAGCCAACCTAGATGTTCTCTAGTGTTTTCGGCCGGACCAGGCCACAATGTACAATCCTTATCCCAGATCCGACTGACTAAATCAACAAGATGACCTTCCATGAGATCACGGTTAGAAAAGTCGAACTCCACTCAGTCTCCCACTAAGGCCATGACCGCAACTCTACACCAGTATCTTGTTTCGTTTTTCGGCAATGTCCACTATGAGCTGATCATATGAATCCGAGAAAGCCTGTAGCCCATCTTTTAAAAGAATTGCTGAGATCTCAGTCAGATTGATTCCCAACCTCGATATTTCTTTAAGATGGTTGCGGGCCTCCTCGGGTTCACCAGTTAAATGGTCAACTACACTGCCGTGATCCATGAAAGCCAGTAGGGTAGGATCGGCCATGGTATTTATAGAATCCACCCCAATCAAGTTATCTATATAAAGAACATCACTAAGGTCCGGATTCTTTGTACTGGTACTCGCCCATAATGGCTTTTGTATTTTGGCCCCTTTGTAGGCAAGTTGCGAGAACCGCTCCATCTCAAATTCCTTCTTGAAATCAGCATAGGCTACCTTCGCGTTAGCGATTCCTGATCTACCAACCAATCCGCTACCAGATTGATCTCCAATCTCCCTTAGTTTCTCATCTACGGCAGTATCTACTCGACTGACAAAGAACGATGCGACCGAGAACACCTTTGCAAGATCCTTCCCCGCTATCGCTAACTTCTCTAAGCCTGAGATATAGGCATTCCTAACTTCAGCATATACATCCGTAGAGAAAATCAAGGTTACATTAACGCTTATACCTTCTGATATCAGAGCCTCGACAGCACAAATACCCTCTTTTGTTCCTGGCACCTTAATCAGAGCATTCGGCCTGTCTATCTCTCGGTATAACCTGCGAGCCTCATCTATTGTGCCTTGAGTATCGTTGGCTAGATGCGGGTTAATTTCCAATGAAACATAACCATCCATTCCCAAGGATTGATCATACACCCCAGCCAGTAAATCAGCAGCAGATTGTATGTCCGCTATTGCAAGTTGTTCAAATATCCTCTTATCATCACTCCCAGACCTAGCGAAATGGATTATATCTTCATCATAAATTTTGCTAGACGAGATAGCTTTCTGGAATATGGTGGGATTCGACGTTAACCCTGTAATACCATGGTTAATTAAATTGCATAAATAATCATTGCGTAGCGTCTCTCGACTTATATTGTCATACCATGGGGATTGCCCTAATTCCGACAATTGCTGAAGCTTTGATGCATTAGTTTTCATGGTCAGCTCCTACTCAATTAAGTATTTAGAAAACCGATTACATTACTACGTTACCAGTCTCCAACCCGATTATATAACATCTAGAGATAGGCTAACTGGACCAAAGACCTACCGACAATACACCGCCATACTTTTTACATTTCATAGGCAGTCCAAACCACCTCCCAGATCTACATTGTAAGTCTCCTGTAAAGGACTAAAAGACGCTCCGGTAGATCATTGATATTGTCCAATATTTCATACCCCATGTCGGAACACATTGTCTTTAAATAATCATGTCCATTCTTGTCGACCGTCAGACAGAACGAGTTGATACCAAGCAGTTTAGCCTCATCTAATGCTTTTTTCGTATCATGAACAGCGTATTCCTTTTCTACTCCCTCCCGACTATAGCCTCTATCTTGAGGTCGACCATCACTGATCAAAAACAATATCTTGGTCCTCGCATCCTGCTGATCCAATTTGTATGTTGCATGTCTAATAGCCGGCCCCATCCTAGTCGCATGTAAAGGAGCCATTCTATCAATTCTACGTTTCACTTTATTGGAGAAAGCCTCCTGGATATCTTTTATAGTGTAGAATTCCACATTCTCTCTTCCATAACCCGAAAAGCCGTATATTCCGTAAACATCTCCTATAGCTTCCAATGCGTTTATAAGAAGTACCATAGATTCCTTTTCAACATCTATGATCCTTTTATAAGTTCGCCTCATTTGCTCTCCACGTCTAGTCCTAAGCCATATCATGTATTCCACTGGGTCATCCGGAGCGTCCCAATCATCTGCTCCATTTTTACCCTCATCTATAGCTTCCGCTGTAGAAGCACTAGTATCCAAGAGGAAAGCCACTGCAACATCCCTCTGAACTTTGTTCCTTCTCCAGTAAAATTTCTCGTCTGGACTAGCCCCCGTCTTAATATCCACCATGGCTTCAATAACATCGTCTATATCGATGTCCTCACCATCCATCAGCTTCCGCTCCTTACGAAACATTTCTGGAACCATCATCTCAAATTGACGTCTTATTCTCGTTACCAAAGAACCATATTCGTGCAAAGTTGAGCTGAAATAAGCAGGATCTCCTTCCTGCATCGTTTTCTGTTTCACAATACACCAACGTGGCTTATAATCACCCGCCCTAAAATCCCATTCATCATAGACAAATGTCTGAGGTTCGTCAGACACAAGTTCGCCACCATCTTCATCCACATGAATGAATGGACCTTGGGAATTATCAGGAGATTGCGGAAGATTTGACCCAATTTCTTTCATGATATTGTCTGCAAACATCCCACTAGGCACCTCCAAATTACCCTGTAATGATTGCAAATCAAGCTCTGCGCTATTCTCCAAAAGCTCCTGAAGCTGTTCCTGAGATATAACTTCTCCATTCGACTGGGCCATCTCTTCTTGATCTTGCATCCTAAGCTGAGTCATAAGCTGAGCCAATTCCGGTTTAAAGTCCCCCCTATAATCCACCTCTTCCGCCGAATCATATTCCTCCTCCGAATCAGGTCTCAATTCCATTTCCATACCGCTGCCAATTTGCTTCAAAAGATCTTCAAGGTCTTCTGGATCCGAATATTCCTCATCACTTTGATCTTCCAGTTGGATATCATCCCAATTATCCTCAGGAACCTCCTCATTAGGGATTTGTGAAATAATGGCATATATCCTCAATGCCGCCTCCGCTACGTCCTCCACGGTAGCCTCAGGTACCAAAACTCTATCCACGATACGTGCAACATCCCGAGCTTGCGGTCCGTATTTTTCAGGAGCTTGAAGTTCTTCATGCTGTTGAAGGCTGAGTTTCACCATAAATTCCACAAGAGCTTCACGGGCCGGCAAATCTCTTATAGCAGTCCTGTTTTCGTTGGAATCTCCTTGAACCTTTATATAGGATGCCTTTATGCCCGGATACTCGTGTTTGACTCTAGAATCTAGCCTGCCATCTTCAAGTACCGTGAAGATGTCTAACGAAAGCTTCCGGTCTTCAAAAAGATTAAAAAACCTCTGCATATCTGTCACCCAACCACGCTCCAAGCCAGCACCTTTTCTTGACATGTCATCCGAATGTGCTTGAGCTCCATCATCTGAAACAGTCCCTACATCAGCTCGAATCGCCTCCAATTGTGACCTTAAGTTCTTAAACAATAAGCTGGGTGATTCAAATACAAAGTCAAAGCTGCCGAATTCCAAATGGGCAACTTGATGAGTCGATACCACCTTAAACCATGAAAAATTGTCGTGTTTGGTCTTATATCGATCTACTGTAGGGGGCACGAAAACAGTGGATCCCTCTGTTGTGGGGGACTCTCCAGACACCCAACCTATATTCTTATCAATCAGATCATCAGTTGGAGCCAATTTTATTTCCGAACCCGCGAGGCCACGACAATACATTTCCATGACAGCTTTGATACGTTCGAACTCGATTCCAGAGGATAGAGCCTCTATAACATCTTCTGAGTGAGCAGACTCAACCCTGAAGAAAGCCAATCCTCCATCTCTATTTTGTCTAAGAGTATTAATTCCTTCCTCATACCACTTTTCAAACTGTGAAGGGGTCAGCCTCTCCATAACCTGAGGTGCGGATTTGATTAGCTCCGGCATAGCACTAGAATCTTCAGTGAGAATAGACTCTGACAAGCCTAGAACTACCCCATGATTTTCACTCTCCAGAGCCTCTAAAGCCTGAGAAATTTCCAGCATAGTACCAGGTATATTTGTTCCTCCGCCTTTAACTAAATTTTCTGACAATCTCAAAAATCTAAGCCGTTGGTCCTTATCAATCCTTGGTAGTGCCTGAGAACCGAGCTCAAAGAAAGCTTTGACATCCCGCCAACCACTGTCAACCAAGGAAGATGCAAGAGAAATAAAAATCTTTTTGTCATCGCCTACTAACGGAAATATCTTCTCTCCTAAAACTAGACATTCACTCGACAAGTCATAGGACCTATGAGAAAGACTGTCCAAGAAAGTAACAAATAATCCCAACTCCTGAAAAGATAAAGTATCTAACAATTTCGGGCTGTGTTGGAAAAATTTACAGGACAGAGTCGTCGATTTCCAAGTACCTTTATATAACCTACCTCCTAATTCCGCCCAACTCTCTATATGTCGTGATCTCAGTTTACTCATGGCTTCAGGACTAGCCTCAAAATATGCGGAAGCCAAAGTAGGAGATTGATTGCATAGATCTGCACCACAACTCATCCATTTTAAGAAATAACTGTGCGGCATGAATGAGAGTACCATAGGGCTAACCGCATAAAAATTAGATGCTGCTTCCCAAGATCGGACAGTCTGATCAGCTATTCTTAATCCAACCTCAGCCCAATTAATTATTTGCTCATCATCAAGCCCCTGAGGCATACATTTGTTAGCCTCTTTGAATTTCTCGGTCACGATAGACGGAAAACGGTCCAGACGTTCTATCAAATCTTTCATCGCGGGAGACGATTCTTTCAGCACGACGATTCCTCCCAAGTAACCCTGTCAAGAAGAGTAGCAAAGCCCTGCAGTATACGGGCAGTCGCCCCATAAACCAAGCGTCCATCAAACGAGTAAATGGGCGACTTTACTACCTCTCCATCTCTTATATGAACTTCATCTCTTTGCAATTCCTTTCTGAATAGATCAAGTAATCGCACCTCTAAGACCTCTTCAACTTCCATTCGATTCACACTATACTCATATGGATATTTTATAATACCTACGAATGGGGTTATTATATATCCAGTACTAGTGACCACATTATCAAGGCTTCCTAGTACCTTCAGGTTAGATGGTTCAATCCCCATCTCTTCATTTGTCTCTCGCAAAGCAGTAAAAAGCAACCCAGCATCACTAGGATCCTTAACTCCTCCAGGAAAAGCTATTTCCCCCTTGTGTCTACCTACCATACGGCTCCTACGGTTCAACACCATCCAATACTCACCCGAATTGCAAAACAGTACGATCATCACGGCTGACACTTTTAAAGCTCCATTGCCGACCACCGCATGACTACACATGCGTATAGCTTTCGTGATCTCACTAAGCCCTAACGTCGTCAACTTTCACTTACTCAAATAGAGAACTGATGATTTCCGTTATACTTTGTTGGACCGAATGATCATCGGTGACGGCCCAATTTACTGCTACTTGACAAGCTCGACGTGGTGATATGCCTTGCGACACCATCTTACCCGCGTATATGAGCAATCTCGTACTAGCCCCTTCCCCTAAACCATGTTCTTTAAGGTTCCTTACCTTTTCACCCAACTTAGCCAGTTGGTTCGCCATTACGTCATCAACCCCAGATTCATGGGCAATGATTTGTGCCTCTGTATCCCTTGGAGGATAGTCAAATTCTATAGAAATAAATCTCTGCCTAGTACTATGTTTCAGATCCTTAAGAGCACTTTGATAACCTGGATTATAAGAAAGAACGAGTAGAAACCCTTCCGCCGCCTCGAGTAATTCGCCTTTTTTTTCTACCGGCAATATTCTCCTATGATCGGTTAATGGGTGTATCAAAACAGTCGTGTCTTTCCTAGCTTCAACTATTTCATCAAGATAACATATGCCACCAACCTTAACTGCTCGAGTCAGAGGACCATCAATCCAAACAGTTCTATCGCCTTCTAACAAATACCTACCCACCAAATCACTAGCAGTCAGATCTTCGTGGCATGCTATCGTAACTAATGGGATATTGGATCCATCAGTCTTTCCTTTGGTCTTTCCTTTGGTCACCTTAGACAATTCAACACCCAATTTGTAAGACATGTATTCCACGAATCGGGTTTTACCACAGCCAGTAGGGCCTTTAAAAATTAAGGGAATACGTTGTTGGTATGCCGCCTCGAATAATTCGACCTCATCACCTATCGGTACGTAGTAGGGCTCATGGTCTAAATGATATTCCTCAATGATGTAACTTTTATACAAGGTCTGCGTTGTAGTCATAGTCGAGTTTTCAGCTCCTGATAATTCCGTTCGTTTGCTTTTCCCAAAGATCTTTGACCTTCACCTCCAATTCCTCTCGAGTGCCATTGTTATCGATAATTACGTCCGCGTGGGATAATCTATCTGATTCCGATATCTGAGATTCAATTCTCTTACAAGCCTCATTCCTATCGAACCCATTTCTTCTTAACAGCCTTCTTATCACCGTTTCCTCATCAGATTTAACCACCCAGACTTGATCAAATAAAGACTGCCACTGAGCTTCAATTAATACGGCCGCTTCAACAACAACCATGGTGTTACCATCTTCTTCAACTTGACCAATCCTATCTTTAACAATCTCATAAATAATTGGGTGCAAGATATTGTTAAGATTCTGCATTTGAGAACGATCATTGAAAACTATTCTGCCTAAAATATCACGGTCAATCGACCCATCCGCCCCCAGAATATGGTCTCCAAAAACCTTCACGACCTGATGCAATCCACTAGTTCCAATATTGTACGACTCATGACCCAACAGGTCCGCATCTATCAAATGAGCTCCACAATCTCCCATTATCGCAGATACGAGGGATTTCCCTGTCCCTATCCCACCTGTTAAACCTACTTTAAGCATGAAACCTCTATTAATTTCCGCTCACAGAACTCATCAGGGCATTTTACAGGAATAGTTTTTCGTCGGTCAAACATGGTTAGGCATGTATTACCATAAATGCCCAATCGTAATCCGTTAAGCTGACCAACTACGCTATAATGTGACTCCAGAGTTGGTCAAAAATGGAACAAAATTACAGACAAATACCGAGTGTAGACACGGTTCTTTCTAGTGAAAGAATCTCTAAGCTTTGTCAAGATTTTAGTCAACCCATGGTAAAGGATTTGGTGCGGGAAATTCTGGAAAAGATAAGGACAGATATATCAAAGGGAAATTTAAAACACAACAAAATGGCTATTTATGACCGAATAGAGGAGGAATCCCGTCTCAGATGGAACGACTGGCCTGTGAGAGCGATAAACGCGACGGGAGTAATACTCCACACCAATATGGGCCGAGCACCAATAAGCCCTGAATCATCCACAACAGCGTCAAATGGTTCTGAAGGATACAGTAACCTAGAGATTGATCTGAAAACAGGCGCAAGAGGATCTCGCCAATCCCATATCACAGGACTGTTATGTGACATCACTGGATCAGATTCAGCATATGTGACGAACAACAATGCGGCGGCCCTATTTCTAGGATTAGCAGCAATAGCACACGGCAAAGAAGTAATAATCTCCCGCTCCGAATCAATAGAGATAGGTGGTGGTTTTAGAATACCTGATGTCTTGGATCATAGCGGCGCAACACTAAGGGAAATAGGTACCACAAACAAAACCTACGGTGAAGACTACAGAGCAGCTATCAATGAAAATACTGGCGCGATTCTATCGGTGCATGCTAGCAATTTCAAGATCATAGGGTTTACCCATTCTGCAGATATTTCTGAGATATCTGCCATCGGAACAGATACAAACATACCAGTTCTACATGATTTAGGAAGTGGCTGCCTTTTAGACACCGCCAAATTCGGTCTGAGCCAAGAACCCAGGCCCCAAGACAGTATTTCTTCGGGTTCAACTCTGTGCTTCTTTTCAGGAGATAAACTGTTAGGGGGGCCACAGGCTGGCATCATTGTGGGCAAGAAAAAATATGTCGACGCTATAGCCAGACACCCTCTGGCACGAGCGTTCAGAATAGATAAGTTTAGTTTGGCCGCCTTACACAAGACCTTACTCCATTACATCCGCGGCGAAGCTGAATCGAAAATACCGATCTGGAAAATGATATCTATGCCTTCAGAAAAAATCCGAGATAGAGCTCTGCAACTTCAGCAATCCCTTTCTCTGAATGGGGCCGTTGAGCCCGGTAAGTCCACAATCGGAGGAGGAAGCCTACCTGGAGAGGAAATTGAAACGTTCCTATTGTCTATAAATACGCTGCAGCCAGATCATTTCGGGAAGTTATTGAGAAGGGCGTCAACGCCAGTGGTATCTCGGATTGAAGAAAACAGGTTAATACTCGACCTCAGAACGGTGTTGCCAGAAGAAGATACGCAGCTCAAACAATCTCTCCAGGAAGTCATAAAGGCACAGTAGGCCTGATCTTAATATTAATTTCTGTGATTGCCATTCCCGGTGGAACTGGAGATCATTGACGACGAGTACATGTATCAATAACATCGACTCACGATATGACAATTTAATAAAAATGCCTGCCATTAGTATGGACCCAAAATGAAGAAGTCTAATAATTAAAAGGGAATCCTACTCTGAACTAACATGACTTTGTTCGACCATGATATTGAAAAGAACTTTTTCACTACCGCCCCTTTAGCTGCACGCATGAGGCCGCGTAGCCTGGACGAATTTGTTGGCCAAGAAAACGTCATTGGCGAAAAAACCATCCTGCACAGAAGCATCAAATCAGGATCAATACCATCTTTAATATTTTGGGGACCTCCAGGAACCGGAAAGACTAGTCTCGCTTTAATAATTTGTGAATCAGGTGGATTTCATTTCGATAAATTAAGCGCGGTAGAATCAGGCGTGGCAGATATAAGAAGAGTTGTCGCACAAGCCAATGAGCGACTAGGAATGCATCGCCAACGAACTATTCTATTCATAGACGAAATACACAGATTTAATAAAAGCCAACAAGACGCCGTGCTGCCTCATGTAGAAAATGGTACTGTCATACTGATAGGCGCTACCACCGAAAATCCATCCTTTGAAATAATTCCTCCTCTACTTTCTCGTTGCAAAGTAGTTACACTGGAATCCCTTAGCAAAACTCACCTCAAAACAATCATATCAACAGCGTTGACAGATGAAGCACGAGGTCTTGGAAAAACTACACTAAACGTACATCCTGCCGCCCTAGACCTGATTTGCGAAAATGCCCATGGTGATGCCCGATGGGTATTGAATTCCTTAGATTTATTATTCGGTAAAATGGATCGGGCCGAGTCACGAGATCAAATTTCAGTTGAATTCGTCGCCAATCATCTCGGAGTCAAATGGAACTCATACGACAAGAATGGTGACCTACATTACGATACGGTCTCCGCCTTCATCAAATCAATCCGGGCCTCTGATCCAGATGCGGCTATTTATTATCTGGCCAGAATGATCGATTCAGGAGAAGATCCGATGTTCATTGCCAGGAGGATGGTGATTTCAGCCGCAGAAGATGTGGGGCTCGCTGACCCATTCGCGCTAACAATGGCAATCGCAGCTCAACAAGCCTTACATTTGATAGGACTCCCGGAAGCTCGAATACCGTTGGCAGAAGCCACGATTTACTTGTCGACTGCCAAAAAAAGTAACTCTGCTTATACTGCTATAGACTCCGCTATGAAAGAAGTTAGAAGAACAGGTAACCTGCCAATACCCCTAGACCTTAGAAACCCTGTCACGAAGTTGATGGAATCAGAAGGTTATGGAAAAGGTTACAAATACCCTCACGACTACGAAGGTAGCTTCATCAGAACGAACAATCTCCCAGATGGTTTATATAACGATAACTTCTACACACCAAAATCTGACGGCTTCGAAGCTAGTATTCATAACCGGCTCTCAAATTGGAGGCGTAAGGAACCGCCAAGGGCTCCCTGACAATTTTTTCAGCTCATCTAACCAAAAAGCAGACAACACCGATATTAGCCATCCAGAATCGCTGGATGCGTCGCTCATCTGCCCCCCATAACTAGCCTTTAGATTAAGTCGCCACCACTGAGATACATACTAACTTTTCACGCAATCGGTTAAGGCAAGATTCATGACTTCCAAAGTATAATCAACATCTTCGGTCGTAATCCCATAATGAGTCACAAATCTCCATCTATGTGACGCTCCACCACCTTTTACTCCATGGGACTCTATTTTTCTATGCAGTTGTAAAGGATCTATACCATCACTCAGATCGAAGAAAACCAAATTCGTATCCACATTCACCGGATCGATCTTAATTCCTGACATTGTCGACAGTCCGTTTGCCATACGTAGAGCATTAGCATGATCATCCGCCAACCTATCAATCATGGTATCGAGCGCCACGATACCCGCAGCAGCCATAAATCCGGCCTGTCGCATACCACCACCTACCATTTTCCTCCATCGACGAGCCTGATCAACAAATTCATAGCTCCCGCAAACCACTGATCCAACTGGACAGCTTAATCCCTTGGACAGACAAAAACTAACTGAATCAAAGTCTTTCACCAATTCATAGACTGGTGTTTCAAGCTTCACCGAAGCGTTGAATATTCGAGCTCCATCAAGGTGTATAGGTATATGATGCCTGTGAGCTATATCCGCCAGAGACTTCGTTTGATCTACGCTAAGGACCCTTCCACCACAAACATTCTGGGTATTCTCAAGAGCAACCATTGATGTAACAGGATTATGGTAATCCGTCGAATCCCTTATTGCGCCTTCAACGTCAACTGGATCTAACATCCCATTACAGTCATTCCTAACGGTATGATAAGAAATTCCGCCAAGTGCCGCGGCTCCTCCTGCTTCAGCCCTAAAAATATGGGATTTGTCCCCTAAAATAATCTCATCTCCCCTACCGGCATGAGACAAGATTGATATCAAGTTTCCCATCGTACCACTGGAAACAAATACAGCAGCCTCTTTACCGAAGAGATCAGCTGATTTTTCTTCCAACTGATTCACACTAGGATCATCACCGAACACGTCATCCCCTATCTTTGCTTCTGCTATCGCATTCCTCATTTCCGGCGAAGGATGACTGACAGTATCACTCCGAAGATCAACTTCTCTCATAGTCTGATGGCCTCCATCAATATTAATCGTTACGTAATCAAATTCTAGCAATACCCGTTGTTGTTTTCCATTATCCTTCCTAACATGATATCCATTCAGAGAAAGGTACCAAGGTAAGATCGCCACAAAAATATGCATTTCCCGATATTAAAACATGCTTTATGTTACGGTAAAGGAACTTTTCTTTTTGAGGTTTCTAAGATAAATGACACTCTCTTCAGTAGCGTTCAAAAGCGACAGATTCCTGTTAGAAGGAATCATATCAACTCCGGAGCACAGTGGTACAAAATTACCAGCTATTATAGTTTGTCATTCCCACCCTGCCTTTGGCGGTAATATGCACGAACCTTTGGTATCTGCCATATGCCAATCCGCGACAATTGCTGGTGTAGGTAACCTGAAATTTAATTTCAGAGCAAATCCTGCTGATTCTACCGAAAAACCAAGACATCTCGAAGAATTTCAACAAGACTTGAAAGCAGCCATTAAATTGATCAGAAAATGGCCTGGAATTGATAAGAATAAAATAACCGTCGTAGGGTATTCATTTGGAGCCGCGGTAGTTTTAGACGGATATAAAGCCTGTAAACAATCAAGAAAGTTCGTATTGATATCCCCCCCACCAAAGAGTTTGAATGAATCAAACTTTATCCGTGATAAGCGATCACTATTGATCATAACAGGAGAGAATGACCTGTTGGCACCTCCAGAAAAACTCATGCCAATTATCGATATCTACAAATCCAAACCCATTCTAAATGTGATAAGCGGCGCCGATTTTTCTTTAATTGGGCATGAAAATGAAATCGGCGATACCATATCAAAATATGCGATGGACTGAAGTCCAACTATTATTGGAATAGACTTAACAATACTTATACTAAAGTAGATCAATATTTCGTAGGAGCCTAAATTGACTGACACAGATAAATACAGAATAGAAACTGACTCAATGGGAGAATTCCAGGTGCCAGTAGGGGCTTACTATGGGGCGAACACAATGAGAGCGGTTTTGAATTTTCCAATAAGCAACCTCAGATTTCCAAGGTCATTTATTCAGGCCATAGCTAACATCAAAATGGCAGCTGCAGAAGTGAACTCAGATTTGGGATTATTAGAGGCCCGACTGAGTGAGGCCATAACCCAAGCCTGCCGAGAAATAGTAGAGGGTAAATTCGACGACCAATTTGTTGTGGACATTTTCCAAACAGGTTCTGGAACATCAACAAATATGAATGCAAATGAAGTTATCTCAAATAGAGCCAATGAGATTCTCGGAGAACCATTAGGGTCAAGAACTCCAGTTCATCCTAATGACCACGTAAACTTAGGGCAATCATCAAATGATGTAATACCTACAACGATCCACATCGCTGCTCTATATGCTATGGAGACCGACCTTATCCCAGCTTTGAAAAGACTCTCCGAATCGTTAGACAACAAGTCGAAAGAATTTATGCACATTGTAAAGACCGGTAGAACTCACCTACAAGACGCCACTCCTATAAGATTAGGGCAAGCATTTGAGGGTCATGTCGGGCAGGTAGAAAGATCCATTTCTAGAGTGTCTCATGCCCAATCAGAGCTATCAGAAGTCGCGATTGGTGGTACCGCTGTTGGAACCGGTGTGAATACTCATCCCCATTTCGCGGCAAAAATATGTGAGAAACTATCAGATAATATTGGGGTCAAGATTACAGAAACATCTAACCATTTTCAGGCTCAAAGTACTTTGGACAATATCGTGGAATCGAGCGGCGTAACAAGAACAATAGCGGTAAGTCTTATGAAAATAGCCAATGACATACGATGGATGGGATCTGGACCGAGAGGCGGATTCAACGAAATCGAACTACCTGCCGTTCAACCTGGAAGCTCCATTATGCCTGGTAAAGTAAACCCTGTGATACCTGAGTCAGCTTGTCAGGTTGCAGCACAGGTAATAGGCAACGACACAGCAATAACAATTGCCGGACAATCAGGAAACTTTGAAATAAATGTGATGATGCCAGTTGCAGGATACAACCTACTGCAATCAATAGACCTATTGGCGAAAGTATCATCGAATTTCTCGTCTCAATGCATAGCCGGGTTGAAGGCTACATCAAAGGGACCAGAGATAGTTACTCAAGGACTCGCTATTGCAACTACCTTGGTGCCGCATATCGGATATGATGCTACCGCATCCATAGCACATAAAGCACAACAATCAGGGAAAACTATCAAAGAAGTCGCATTGTCAGAAACAAACCTATCGGCTACAGAGTTGGACCATATACTTGACCCCAAGGCAATGAGTAAGCCGCAGTCTTGAAAAACAAACTCTAAAATTGTCTTTGTATAAGCTCTTGGGCAAGTTTGAGCTGTTGCTCTCTACTGCAACAATCACTTTCTATGACTTCAAGCCTAACTTTACAGAGTATTTCTCCAACCTGTGGCCCTGGAGCCAATCCCAAAGATATGACATCTTCACCGTTAATTTTCAATTGGACATCTCTTAATTCATCAACAAAAGTATTAATTAATGTGAGAACCTCACCCTCGAAATATACTGATCCTGCCTTCAAACATGGATCTGTACAGAATTGTAACTTGTCATATAACTGTCTCCTTGTGACGTTGCCATTCAATGACTCCAAGACTTCAAATGAGAGTACATCGTTTACTTGTGCCTTATCCAACAGAAGCCTCTTTGACAAGACTTCCCGTTCTTTAGGTGAAACTGAACAGGCAATTAGAACAAAAAATGCCTCTAAATCCTCAGATTTCTGCGCTAGTTTTAACTGCTCAAGTGCTCTTAGCGATTCATCAGTTATCCTCATTTCAGGATGAACCGCCCGAAAAACACCTAATCTCGATAAAACTTTAACTATGTTGACCGACTCAACCTCGTCAAATATATAACTAAGCTCATTAGTTATCCTCTTGCCTGAGACATTCCTCAAATGAATTAGTGAAGTCAATAGACAATCTAAAGTATCAGGATCCAAACAAAATCCTAGACGAGATGCATACTTAATAACTCGAAATATTCGGGTTGGATCATCCGCAAAACTCTTCCTATGTAGCACTCGTATAGTTCGAGATCTCAGATCGGAGACACCCTCATGTAGATCTATGATTTGGCCCCATGAGTTTTCATGAAGGGACATCGCAATAGAATTTATTGTTATGTCTCGACGGGCAAGGTCCTCTTCTAAACTTGAAGGGGAAACCATTGGCAGGGCACCTTCCGCCTCGTATCTTTCTGATCTTGACATAGCCACATCAACAAGAATTTGATTGATCCGAACCTTCAAGGTATTAAACTGCGATTTTTTAATGACGTCTACGTCATAACTCTTAGGTAAACCTTCAAATAATATACCGGGATCACACTCAACGGTTACATCAAGATCCCTAATTTGACGCCCCAAAATCATATCTCTAACGGTACCGCCGACCAAGGCTGATCTGGCGCCTGAATCTACCGCCAATCTATTAATCATCCTCAAGGCATTAGCCTGCGAATCAGTGAAGGAATCATTTACCTGTTTAGAAATGTTCAACTAGACTTGCCTAACTCCTAACTAAAAATCTTAACCAGATTAGCAGAATCGCGAAAAATAATTCACATGATGATTATACAATCTGATTGGTTGATATCTATGCATCATGTACTCACATGGATATATTTACCTTGACACTCTACAAAAAGGACCTCAGCATGAATATAGATAATAAATATTGCTCACTTTGTTCTCATCAACTTGAGTCACGACGAGTTGAAGGCAAGGTGCGACACTACTGTACTTCTTGCGACTACATCTTCTATCTAGATCCAAAAGTAGCCACCGTGACTATCGTTGAACGTACACAAAATATCCTGTTAGTAAAAAGATCGATTCAACCCCATCTAGGCAAATGGAGCTTACCATCGGGCTATGTTGACAGAGGAGAAAAAGTTGAAGAAGCTGCGATCAGAGAGGTAAAAGAGGAAACAAATCTAGACATTAAATTAATGAATTTGATCGGAGTATATTCTGGGAAAGGTCCGGTGATCTTGATAGTGTTCCGAGCCTCTCCTATCAATGGCTGTCCTTCTCCAGGCGAAGAGGTTAGTGAGGTTTCGTGGTTCCAGATAAATAATCTACCTGAGCTTCCATTCCCTTTCGATGACGACATAATTTCCGACTATAGAGAGGTTATACAGTAGGCTTAACATCGATTAGGATACATCCGAGCTCGAATTCTCCCTAGCCAAATTTAGGCGCCCAAACTCTCTTGAATATTGCATATCTCGGCCCATCTCTATCCCCCAAAGGGGTTATATTTACCAGTTCCCAGCCTTTATCTCCCATCTTCTTCAATAAGATGGTCGTATAATTTATACCACCTTCGGACTCATCAGTTTTGAGCTTTACCACGTCGTATTCCCAAGCCGGAAGATCACTGGCCAAATCAAAATCGTCTACATACTGTAACTGTTGCAGTTCCTCTTCAGTTACTTCGGCCCAAGAATCCTCAGGCAAAGGAGTCTGACATTCATCACAAGCTGTGGCGGGTCCCAAGGAGTACCCACCACACTCAGGACAAAAGAATATTTTCATAACTTCACCCTCGAGAGATCTATTTCTTTTTTACTCAGCCCATTGTATTCGTTGGCATTATAGATGAACAGATCAAAATACACAGTTCAATATCGACCACCAGTCAATCTGGTTCTGCCAACCGCCACGACCGCAACTAATGACATGGCAGATAAGAGGCCGAACCCTAGGGGCCACTTTATGTAACCACCCGTCATGTCAAAAATGAGTCCGAGCACTATTGGGCCAGCAGCACCCCCGACCAGACCCAAAAAAGCCTGTACAGCCATTGTGGATCCTAGAACTGCAGTGGGAACCGATTCTGTGATAGCTGTTGAATATATGGATGAATCCGCAGATATAACACAAGCATAAAATATCAAGAATATGATTAAACCTAACCATGGAATGCTTACCAAGAACCCTAACAACGCTGAGCAAACAACACTGGATCCTAACAATGCCAAGCTCACAGAATATCTGCCAAAGTGATCTGATGCCAATCCACCTAAAAATGGACACATCGATCCGACAGTTAATACCACACCAGCTGCAACAGTAGATCGAGCCACGTCACCGGCATGCAATACGGGATCGTTCGCTGAAATTACGTATAGCAGAAAAGCGGGCAACCATACCCTAACAGCATACAACTCAAAAGCGTGTATAGAATATGCAATTATGTAACTACGCGCATCACTAAATAGCAACACCCTTATGTCTATCAGCCACCCAGAATTACTTACTGAATCTATACCCAAATTGCTTCTGAGAGCCAAGTAAAATAATGGTAAGCTAACCAATGCGAGGATAGATAACAATAAATACGTTGACCTCCATGATAAATGATCAAGCAAAAGTCCAGATGCAAGTAGAGACATTCCCAATGCAAGATAAAATGCCGTAACGAAAAAGCCCATCGCTGCGGCTTTTCTTTCAGCTGGAAATGTATGAGCTATCACCCGAAGCCCCGTCATATAGACCCCAACCAGACCCACACCAGTAATCATCCTCACACAGAAAGCCCCTAAGAATCCTGTTGCTAAAATCGGGAACATCACATTGGAAACCACGCAAACGACAGCAGAGCAGAGAAGTATTTTTGCCGGGGTAAACTTGTCCGTCAACGGTAGTACCAAAAGCGCAGAGATAGCATATCCAAGAAAAAATCCAGAATATACAACCGCTGACATCACATTACTCATCTCCCATTCGATTCTCACGAATGGTATGGCGGCCACATAGCATGAAAAAGGCAGTAATAGAGCAAACAAAGATCCAGAAAATAATAGTAACCAAACAGCCTGCCGGTTAGAGCGGTATGACAAATGCGCACCCTCGAGTCAAAATATATCCGTCCCTTGTAAATTACCCCAAGACGTGATTTCATCCGGGACAATTCTTATTATTGGAGCATGATCGTCCAAGTATGTTATATATTGAGCATATTTATCTCTAAGCAGTCGTGCAGCAGCAACCTTCATTTTCTCATCAGTCAATAGTTCAGCCCTACCATGGATCAAAAGGAAACAGAGGTCGTCCCAATTCTCCTCGTATCTATCGAATACAATCGCGACATAAGGATTGCGACTAATATTCCTTACTCTCTTCAACTGCATATTATCAACCCGCTTAGGCTTAGCATCTATGGCAGTAAGAATATTACTGCATCGATCAACAACGAAACATATGGGGATAACATGTGGTCGCCCATTTACGTCAACTGTGGAAAGCCTAGCAACTCTCTGGGTATGGACGAATTTTCTCTGCCTGGCCGTCAACGAAATGTTCTTCATATAAAAACAACTTTCTAATGCCTAAAAGATTCTTAAAGAGAAAGTGTATCCAAGTATAATTTACATACGCTCTTTAAACACACGATGGATTTCATAAACCAGAGCCTGAGATCAAACCCTCCGTACCTCAGAGTCAGATTCCAAAGAAGAAAAATTCTTTTCATACAGCCTAGAATATAAACCTGAGTTGGTAATGAGGTCATCATGCTTACCAGCCTCCACAACATTTCCCTTATCCATGACAACAATCTTGTCTGCACCTCTAATAGTAGACAATCTATGAGCTATCACAATAGCCGTTCTATCTTTCAGTAAGCCACTTAATGCAGCTTGGATCTGAGCCTCTGTATAACTATCTACATTCGCGGTAGCCTCGTCCAATATCAATATTCTCGGATCAGCAATTATGGCACGGGCAAAGCTCAACAACTGTCGCTCCCCTAAACTTATATTGCTGCCTCTTTCAGTCAATAATGTATCGTACCCGTCTGGTAGATTCATCACGAATTGATGAGCGCCAACCGTCTTGGCAGCCGCGACCACAGATCCATCAGAAACATGCAGATTTTCATATTTTATATTCTCCTTTACGCTGCCAGAAAATAGATATGGGTCTTGCAATACAACACTCATTTGACTAATCAATGATTTTCTCGTGACAGAGTTTATACTTATACCATCAACAAGAATATCCCCATCTTTATAGTCATATAATCTTGTCAAAAGGGATATGACGCTAGTCTTACCCGCACCCGTTGGCCCGACCAGGGCCACGGTTTCCCCGGGATTTACGACCATATTAAAGCTACTCAACACCTCTTCACCCGGCACGTAACTGAAACTGACATTGGAGAATTCGACTTTTCCATTCAAAGATGGCATCTCTCCGGCATTCATATCATCTTCCATTTCGGGTTTTTGATCCATCAGATCAAATATTCTCGCACCCGAAGCCATTGATCTCTGAAGTTGAGTGTATTGCATAGTCAAGTTTCTGATAGGATCGAAGAACCTCTGAATATACATTACGAAAGCAACCAACACCCCCGGTTCTATAAAGTCATTATTCTCAGAACCATTCAGGCCAACCATGGACGCACCAAACAACAAGGCTAGACAAATAGACATAGAAGTTAAGATGTCTACGCTGGGCATTAATCCAGCTGTATACCG
This sequence comes from uncultured Dehalococcoidia bacterium, assembly GCA_964602845.1. Classification (GTDB taxonomy): domain Bacteria; phylum Chloroflexota; class Dehalococcoidia; order Lucifugimonadales; family UBA826; genus CAZRSW01. Next base: position 30,764 of record CAZRSW010000003.1, read on the forward strand.
GCTCGCCAAAATATTGGAATGTCTATGATCCAAATTCTTATCATCAAACACCTTCAAGTTCTTATTCTGTCGATTCAGCCCTAAAACAACGCGTACACCAGAAATATTTTCATTAAAAGCCGCATTAACTATTGCTATGCATCTTCTTACCTCTATAAAGGACCTCCTAGCAAATCGTTGCCAAACTACCATTATTAATGTCAAAACTGGGATCACTGTCATTGTTATTAATCCCAATTCTAGATCCAATAACAGTAGAGCTACCACGATACCCACAAGACTCAGAAGTTCACCAAGAGTCATGACCACGAGAGCACTAAATTCTTGGAGTTGGCCCACATCCCCCTGAACACGTGACATAAGGCGGCCAACTTCTGTCTTGTCAAAATAGGATAGTGACTGTTTTTGTACATGCCCAAACAAGCCCCTCCTCAAGTTAAACAAAACACCTTGTCCAACCTTTTCCATGGCAAATTGTTGGGAATAATTCGATACCCAATTTAAAATTGCCACAACAAAAAACACAACAATGATCATGTTGAGCCCGCTCTGACCTTTTCCTATGACAGAGATCGAGCTAACCCCCAATGCAGTATCAATGCCAAGAGCTATTAACCACGGTACCCCCACTTGAGTTAAGGTGTAGATAATCATCGCGAAAAAGGCAATCCCAACCATTTTCTTGTAAGGTGTAATATACGGCAACAGTCGTAATATCACCTTCTGATCGTATACAGCACCAAATACTTCCTCATCTGCATGGCCTCTAGCTGCTGAATGCCCGCCGAAACTTCCTCCGCTAATCATGATTAGAATTCCCTGACCATAAAATCAATCGCCATTCTCGAACTCCTTAAAAATTTCGGTTTGCGGGCGGAGCTGAAGTTCATAAAGTTTCCGATAGGACCCGTCTCTGTTCAACAATTCCTGATGAGTACCCTGTTCTAATATCCGTCCTTTTTCCAATACGATGATAAGATCCGCTTTACGCACGGTGCTGATCCGATTTGCGATTATAAAGACAGTTCTACCCTCCACTAGAGACTCCATGGCTACTCGTATATCGTCCTCTGTCTGAGCGTCGACACTGGAAGTAGAGTCGTCCAAGACAAGGATAGGAGGATCCAGCAAAACTGCCCGGGCAATAGCCATCCTCTGGCGTTGACCTCCGGACAAGGTCGATCCTCTCTCCCCAACAATCGTTTCGTATCCCTCATCGAGAGACTCAATATAATCCGACATTTGCGCAACTTTTGCTGAATTACTTATTTCCTCGCTGGTAGCATGCTCATTACCATAAGCGATATTTTCAGCTATAGAAGCCGTAAAGAGGAAAACATCTTGTTGAACAACTCCGACGTGAGATCTCAAGGACTTGAGCGTAAAATCTCTAATGTCTTTCCCATCGATGGTTATAACCCCATTTGTAGGATCATAAAATCTTGGTAAAAGACCTATTACGCTAGACTTACCGCTACCAGGGGGACCTATTAAAGCGATCGTTTTCCCAGGCTTAGCTTCGATCGAAATATCCTCCAAGACATTTTTCGACCCATCATATGTAAAGGAGACATGCTCGAACCTAACATATCCACCGCAAGTGTCCATAACAATTGGTTGCTCAATCTCTTTAACCACGGATTCATGATCGAGAATTTCAAACAACCGTTCGCCAGCAGATGCGGCTCTGGCATAGGAATTAACCAACCATCCAGCCATACGAACAGGCATTGCAAGAATCTGCAAATAAAATATAAATTCGGCGAGCTGCCCAGGAGACATACCAGCTAGTCGTTCAGGGTCATTATGCCATTCTATGACTTGTGAACCCCCAAACCACAATATCAACCCTATTGCTACCAAAAACGTGAATAACATAAATGATGTGCTCGACGCTCTTAATCGTTCTGCTCTCACATAAATGTCAGAAACTTCAGCACTTTTCACATTAAATTTCTCTTCCTCAAAACTCTCCGAGGCGAAAGATTTCACTAATCGCATGCCGGAAAAATTCTCTTGGAGAATCGTACTCAATTCTGCCATTTTTTCCTGGACTTGAAGCCATAGCGCCCTCATTCTTAATCTCACATGACTTGTGTACAGTGCTACTACAGGCATGAAACTAGCACTAAGTAAGCCAAGCTTCCAATCAGAAATAATCAAGATAGCACCAACAACGAAGAACAACATTACAAAGTACGGCGCTCTGACGAGCCCCATGTTGATAAACATCCTTACGTTTTCAACATCTGTAATTGCCCGAGACATAAGGTTCCCTGTGTGGTACCTATCATGAAACGAGAAACTCTGATGCTGAATGTGGTTATAAAACGAATTGCGTATGTCATAAGATACATACTGGGACAAAGACTCAGCCAGGAAAGTCTGTCCGTAAGACAACGCTCCTCTTACTACCCCAAGTAACATTATTATCGCAACAGGCGCTAGAATAGCGCCAATTTCAACTTCCCTTCCCTCCATTAAGGGTTGGACGATTTTGTCTATCGCCTGTCCAAATAATTTGGGTAAAGCAACATAAGCAACGATTGCTCCAGCAGTACACAGATAAGCTGCAATCAACCTATATTTATAACGAACCGCTATAGCAATGATTCTAAAAATATAAGACATTGAGTCCTTTCTAAGTAGCGTGAAATGTTATAGCTTAGAGCAAAATAATGTTACGCAGTCCGACTCCAGATCTTACACTCAAAACACTGTTACATTGCAATATGTTTGTTGGCCTATTTTCCACACACCTGCCTAATTACTTTACAATCTGCGCAAGCACCCCAAAATAATCTCTTCACAACAGTCTAAGAATAATCTAGGTTCTACGCCCACATCTCATATACTAAAAGCACATCAATGATGAGTCAGCCCTCCCAAACATATATCGCCACCAGGCGAATGGATAAGTCAGATCTCGAACAAGTTATCAAGATTGAAAAAGAATGCTTCACACACAATACTCACATTGAAACCCATTTAAAGAAGACAAGGTCAAATTATTTGGTGGCGTACCTAACCACTGAACACTTCGACACTCTTATGGTACAGGGAGAAAGTTCTCATCCTGTCAACTTTATGCCAATAGATTTAACAAAGTCGACGATACACATTGATGAGTATGATCGGAAGAGCATAATAGCAGGCTATTTAGGATGGTCTAATTTGGCAGGACAAGCACACATCATTTCTATAGCCGTGGCTTCCTGTTTAAGGGGACATAAAATCGGCATCCTATTGCTTTCAACAGCAATACAGATGGCAACCTCAGCATCTATGATGGATGTGACACTAGAAGTCCGTTCATCCAACACAGTCGCGATTAATCTTTACGACAAACTGGGTTTCACTTTGCGGGGTACCAGAAAAGATTATTACAATGACAACTTAGAGGACGCCTTAATTATGACAACACCCTCCATTGGAGACGTTGACTACCAGAAATTTATAACGAAATTAAAGGACCGACTGGGCATTCAGAGTTGCCTTGGAACTAAATAGACGCTAAACAATCCGAAAAGAACCTGTTAAGTTCTTTGCCTAGAGCAAACACACATGCTATAATTTGCTCCGGTTTCACGAAGAAGGTTTTACCTAGCAACCCCTAAAAAAAATTGATAGTTTAGAAGGCGTAATTTATGGTCCAAGAGGCAACAGATCCACAACCATCTACTATAGTTGAAAGCAATCAAATCACGATGAAAACTCTGCTAGAAGCAGGAGTACACTTTGGGCACCAAAAACGACGTTGGAACCCCAAAATGGCGCCCTTTATATTTTCTCACAGGAATGGGATCCATATAATCGACCTGCAAAAAACCCTTTATAAGATAGAGGAGGCAGCCGAGTTTCTTGAGTCAGTGGCAGCTGAGGGGAAACGTGTACTGATGGTCGGAACCAAGAAACAAGCCCTTGATACCATCATAAATGAATCCATAAGAAGTAATTCCTACTACGTAACAAACCGATGGCTGGGTGGAACTTTAACAAATTTCAAAACAATTCAATCAAGAATTGACCACTTAGTCGATCTGGAAAGAAAGAGGGAACTTGGAGAGTTCGAAAACCTCCCTAAGAAAGAATCCCTCAAATTAGATGAGGAAATTGATCGCTTAAACAAAAACCTCAGTGGAATCAAAGACATGACGGAAATGCCAGGTGCCATGTTCATTGTCGACATAGGAAAGGAACATATAGCAGTATCCGAAGCGGTAAGGGTAGGTATACCTATAGTCGCTCTTGTTGACTCTGATTGTAGCCCAGAAAACATCGATTATCCGATACCAGGAAACGATGATGCCATCCGATCTATAAGGTTGATAACAGGTCAGCTGGCAACGTCAATAATAGATGGGAACAATCGTCGAATGGCATCTCAAGTCGATGATTCAGAATACCCCGAATCATCTGGCGACTCAGCACCTCGTATGATCACCTATTCAAGCGTTCCCGATTCTGAGCTGGAAAACAACTCGGAACAATCGGAGGTTGAGAACCATACACCTGAAGAAGTAGAGGGCCCCTCTAAAACCCCACAGAGCGAGAACCACTTGGATATTAACGAATCCGATGAAACCGAAAGCGTAGAAGATCATTCCAAAGAAGCCAATTAGAGCAGGAGGGTCAGTCGCAAAGTGACCGTAGAAACTAAAAAAATAAAGGATCTGCGAGCCAAGACCGGTGCAGGAATAATGGATTGCAAGAGAGCCCTAGAAGATACGGGTGGGGACATTCCAGAAGCGGAGGAGTTACTGCGTCAAAAAGGGGTATCTTCGGCCGCAAATAAGGTCGGAAGAAGAACTGATCAAGGCGTAGTAGAGTCCTATATTCACAACGGCGGGAAAATCGGAGCCCTTGTTGAGGTAAATTGCGAAACAGACTTCGTAGCACGCACTTCTGACTTCACGTCGCTGGCACATGACCTAGCAATGCAAGTGGCGGCTATGTCTCCTCAATTCATTAATAAAGAAGAACTCATAGACAACAATAACGAGTATGACGAACAAAGTTGTCTTTTAGAACAACCTTTCATAAAAGACCCTTCCAAACGCATCCAAGATGTCATCAACGAAACCGTAGGAAAACTAGGTGAGAATATAGAGGTCAAGAGGTTCACGCGCTTCTCTCTAGGAGAGTAAATGATATCAACGCGACAATTTATATTCGACCGAGTACTTCTAAAACTTAGTGGTGAATCTCTCAAGGGTGATAGAGAACATGGGGTCGACCCGAAGGCTCTAGATTTTATGGCTGGAGAGATAAAATCTATTACCAAGTTAGGGGTGCAACTTGGGATAGTAGTAGGTGGCGGTAACATATGGAGGGGATCGTCGGCCGAGCTTGAGGGTATGGACAGAGCTACCGCAGACTATGCCGGTATGCTAGCAACAGTGATTAGTGCACTGGCCTTGCAAGATGCGTTGGAAAGGCGCCATGGTTTGGACACCCGAACTTTAAGCGCCATAAATATTCAACAAGTGGCAGAACCTTACATAAGGAGGAGAGCTATAAGACATCTGGAAAAAGGCAGAATTGTTCTTTTTGCAGCAGGAACTGGCAATCCCTTTGTAACTACCGATACAGGTTCAGCCTTGAGGGCCCTAGAAGTTGACGCAAATGTCTTACTAATGGCCAAGAATGATGTGGACGGAGTTTATGATAAAGATCCCAACTCAAATCCTGATGCTACAAAGTACCAACGTTTGACTTATTTGGACGCGATAGACCAGAGGCTAGGAGTTATGGATAGCACCGCATTATCTCTTTGTATGGAACACAACGTACCAATCATCGTGTTCGATCTATTTGAGAGGGGGAACCTAGCTGATATTGTTGAGGGCAAATCAGTTGGGACACTAGTAACGGATGAGAAATAGCTACATTAGGGGCTAATATTATGGAGACTATCGAAGAAATCTTGGACCATACGAAAACTCGAATGAATAAGAGCCTTGAATCTTTAGCCCGAGAGCTCAGCGCTATTCGTACAGGCAGAGCATCAACCGCCTTAGTAGAATATATCTACGTGGAATATTACGGAACTTCAACTCCCATAAACCAATTATCTTCGATCACAATTCCTGAGGCCAGAACAATCATGATACAACCATGGGATAAGGAGATATTAAGAGAGATCGAGAAGGCACTACTCCAATCAGACTTGGGCATATCCCCTTCGACCGATGGGGACGTTCTAAGAATAAATATTCCTGAGCTCACTGAAGAGCGCCGCAAAGATATGGTAAAACTCGTCGGTAAGAAAGTAGAGTCTGGGCATATATCCGTAAGAAACATCCGCCGGGACAGTTTGGAATCCCTAAGATCTATGGAAAAGGGTGGAGATATATCCCAAGATGAAAGCCGAAGAGCTCAAGAAAACCTACAAAAAATAACCGATATGTTCACCAATAAGATGGGGGAAGCAGGGGAAATCAAGGAAACAGAGGTTATGGAAACTTAGGACTCGACCATCCGTTTATGTCCAAGGATTTAACAACTAAAACTAATGACATCGCCTTAATTCCCGCCCATGTAGCAATCATCATGGATGGGAATGGTCGCTGGGCCGAGAAACATGGTAAACCCAGAATTGAAGGCCACCGTCAAGGCGCGAAAAACCTTCCAAAGATAGTAGATGTATTCCATAAGATTGGGGTTAAGTTCCTAACCGTTTATGCATTTTCCACAGAGAACTGGCAACGCCCACAAAAAGAAGTGGATGGACTTTTAGAACTTCTACTAGAGTCAGTGGAAAATCAGTTGACCAGTCTGAACAAAAGCCGAGTACGCATAAAACACCTAGGAGATAAGAAATCCCTGTCTCCTGAGATCCAAACGGCTATAACCACGTGTGAAGAGATTACGGATTCAAATGACGGATTAACTTTGAACGTGGCATTCAATTATGGAGGGAGAGCGGAAATTGTCCACGCCATTAAGGCATTAGTAAAAGATAAAGTTGATGAGTCTCAGATCTCTGACATGGAAATAGAAAAACG
>CAZRSW010000003.1:37870-44023 GCA_964602845.1 uncultured Dehalococcoidia bacterium
TTTTGAAAGCACGTGCACTGAGCACTTTGATTGCACTTCCCATAGTAGTGCTCAGTATTTGGCTGGGTAGCTACTGGTTTGTCACTCTTATCTCTCTGGGAGGCTCAGTCGCTAGCTACGAATTATCAAGTATGGCAGGAAAGATTAATTCTAAGACAAAGGCACTTTTATCAGGTTTTCTATCTGGATCAATAATATTGGCAATTGGGATACTAGTCTCAACGATTAATATCGATTTATTTCCCTATTCTGTTATCGCAGTAGTGGTATCTATTTTTTCCATCCTCTGGATTTTTTTCCCCATGCCATCGCAAAATAGTCTTTTAAGGCATATCTTACTAGTGGTAATACCTGCTTTATTTATTAGCCTAACGTTGTCACACAGTTTTTTGATTCGCGAGCTACCATCCGGACGGGAGTGGGTCCTATTAATATTGGTTGTCGTCGCTATGGCAGATACTTTTGCCTTATTGATAGGACGATCTCTAGGGAGAATACCTCTTTATCCATCTATCAGCCCCTCCAAAACTTGGGAAGGAACAATAGCTGCCTTAGTTGCGGCGATTACATCAGCGATAATCTTCTCGATGATTTTCGATATGAACATCAACATACAAACCTCTATTATCATAGGTTTTTTGATGGGAACCACAGGCCAAATAGGTGATCTAGTAGAATCAGCAGTGAAACGAAGGGCCAGAGTAAAGGATTCAGGAAACCTTATGCCTGGTCATGGAGGGGCATTTGACCGGCTAGATTCCATTGTTTTCAACCTACCACTCCTGTATCATTTGATTCGATGGATGGCGATGTGAAAAGATTATCTATTCTAGGATCCACTGGGTCTGTGGGAAATCAGACACTTGAAGTCGTGAGGGCATTCCCCGAACAATTCAACGTGGTAGGACTTGCGTCAAATACAAACCGCGAAGGTATTATCAACCAAAGTAAAGAATTTCATCCAGATTTCGTAGCTTGCAACAACCTCAGTTTAGCCGACACCGCCATTCTCCCCGAGAACACTAAGATAACCGACCTAGCAGGGGTCGCCGCCGCTGACAATGTTGATATAGTGGTTGCCGCCACTGCAGGATATGCTGCGTTACCCCATACTTTCCACGCAATTAACTTGGGCAGAAATATAGCCATAGCAAATAAGGAAACTATTGTTATGGCAGGATCTAAACTAATAGAACAGTCAAGTATAAGAGGATGTAAGCTCCTTCCATTAGATAGCGAACCCAACGCGATATGGCAATGTCTAAGAGGCGAAGATTCACCAGTATCTCGATTATTCATAACAGCTTCAGGGGGGGCATTTAGGGATCGCGCCCTAGACTCCTTCAGTAAGGTTACTCCAGCTGAAGCTTTAGAACATCCCACATGGAAAATGGGGCCCAAAATTACTATCGACTCCGCAACGCTCATGAACAAGGTGTTTGAAGTAATTGAAGCAAAGTGGCTATTCAATATCCACTGGGACGACATAGAAGTGATAATACATCCAGAGAGCATTATTCACTCCATGGTCGAGTTTGATGATGGATCTTTAAAGGCTCAAATGAGCATTCCAGACATGAAACTCCCCATTCAATACGCTCTTTTTTACCCTGATAGACCTAAGAACGATGCTATTCAGAAGCTAGACCCCGTTGAACTAAGGTCCTTAACTTTTAAAGAAATAGATCATAACAAATATCCCTGCTTTAATATGGCTTTGAAATTCGCAAAAATGGGTGGGTCTATGCCATCAGCCCTTTGCGGAGCAGACGAGGCAGCTGTAGAAGAGTTTCTCTCTGGGCGAATATCTTTCACAGAAATACACCAAGTTATTGAAAATACACTGGAACAACATTTAATAATCCCGGATCCTAGCCTCACGGATATGATCGACTCAGCAAAATGGGCAGAAACAAAAGTCCGGCAACTGGTGGGAAATTAAATGCCAGCATTGCCCCCATGGCTCCTAGTAATCCCAATTCTGGCATTGCTGATACTGGTCCACGAACTGGGCCACTTTATAACGGCTAAGCGATTTGGGATCAAAGTCATCGAATTTGGATTCGGATTCCCGCCAAGAATTTTCGGATTTAGTCACAACGATACTATATATTCCATCAACTTGCTGCCAATTGGAGGGTTTGTGAAGATGCTGGGAGAGGAAGATCCAGAAGATCCTAGAAGCTTTGCAAGACAACCAATTCCGATACGCATTATAGTTCTGGCCGCTGGGTCTATAATGAATATGCTTGTAGCAATATTAGTTTTTACCTCTATTTCAGCTCTACCACACGACGTTGTAATTGGCGACATATCTATCGCAGGCGTGGCTCCTTATTCACCCGCTGAACAGGCTAACTTAAAAGTGGGTGACATCATAGAGAGCGTAAATGGAGTTAGGATTAACAAAACATCCACCTTAATCAGGGAAATTCAATCAAAGACTGATGAGAAAACAAAGCTGACTGTAAGAAAAAGATCGATTATCGGAAATATTAGCTCATCCCCTGAATTCAGTACGGTGGAAACTTTAGTAATAACACCCAGAAAAAATCCCCCGGCCCTCAAAGTAGTCAGTGAGGTGAAATATCCTGAGCAAGAAATCAGCCTCGAACAAGCTAGAAGTTATAATGGGACATTGGAACTTGGAGATACCATGGCGCAAGGGGCACTGGGAGTCCTGATTGGGACTACCAATCCAAGGATGCAGTCAGAAAGACTCTCCATACTAAGTGCCCTGAGTTCATCAATGAACAAGATCGTAGATATAATTACTTACACATTTGCCGGCATAGCGGGGTGGATTGGAAATGGAAAAAACCCGGGGCTAACTGGGCCCATCGGTATCGCTCAAGTGACAGGTGAAGTCGCAAAAGTGGGAGTCAGGCCGATACTTGAATTGACCGCATTAATAAGTATAAGTTTGGCTATTGTAAATATACTACCTATACCAGCGTTGGATGGCGGCAGGCTATTATTTGTATTAATAGAAGCGGCACGAGGCGGAAAAAGGATTTCATCAAATAAAGAGGGCCTCATACATATGGTTGGATTTGCCACATTAATAGGGTTAGTCATACTGATGAGCTATTTCGATTTAGTCAGAATACTAACGGGAGGACAGATTCTACAATGATCTCAAAAATTCCAATAACATCCAGATGAAAAGAAGAATCACGTCACCTATTCAACTTGGCCCCGTAACAGTCGGAGGGGATGCACCAATCACGGTACAGTCTATGACAAAGACTGATACTAGAGATGTAAAGAACACTATAAACGAAATAAAAAGACTCGAAAAAGTCGGCTGTGAAATCATTAGATGTGCTGTTCCTGATTTAGAAGCAGCATCAGCATTGAAAGAAATCAAGAAACACATCAAAATCCCATTGGTCGCAGACATACATTTTCATCATGAATTGGCGCTTGAATCTCTCAAGAGTGGGGTTGATTGTCTCAGATTGAATCCAGGTAATATCAGGGATTCAGAGAAAGTATCCTTGATCGTAAAACAAGCACGGGCATTAAAAGTACCAATCCGTATAGGGGTCAACTTCGGAAGTCTACCTCCTGTCGGGGGAATAGGAAAAAGTAAGGGTATCTCTAGGCATAAAGATGGGGTAAATCTATTAAGTAAGGGAATACTAGAAGAAGAGTACACTGCCGTCGACCACATGGTAGCAACAGGTCTTTGGGAAATTGATCTTTTGGAGAAGTTAGACTTTGACCTGATAAAAATCTCTCTAAAAGCGTTTGACATAGATACAACCGTCGAGTCGTACAGAAAAATGTCCCGTTTGGTACCTTATCCATTCCATTTGGGTATAACGGAATCAGGTACAGCAAAATCCGGGAGTATACGCAGTGCCATAGGTCTTGGAATTCTCTTGTATGAGGGTATTGGTGACACTATAAGAGTGAGTCTCAGTGATGACCCAGTTGAAGAAATATACGCGGGGATAAATATATTGAAATCACTGGATATACGACGAGAGGGGGCCGTTCTTGTCGCATGCCCCAGCTGTGGGAGAGCAGATGTCGACGTGAGGGAACTAGCTAATAAAGTTGAGAAGATGCTTTCAGATATGAAAAGCTCTATCAAAGTGGCAGTGATGGGATGTGAAGTAAATGGACCCGGTGAGGCCAAGGATGCGGACGTAGGCATAGCCGCCGGTGTTGGGAAGGCAGTAATATTCCGAAAGGGAAAGAAATCCAAAATCGTATCGGAATCGGACATGCTCGAATCTCTTATGCATGAAATTCAAGCTGTTGAAGATGAACAGTCCTAATGGAGTCATTAATGTTGTGTGTCGGGGTTAACATAAAACCATGAGAATGACCAATTTGTTCACTAAAACTCTTCGATCAGCTCCCGTCGAAGCGGAATTACAAAGTCACAAACTTCTAATCCAATCCGGCATGATACAGCAAGTATCTTCCGGCGTTTATACCTACCTGCCGCTCGGATTGAGATCGATCAAAAAAATAGAAGGAATTATCAGAGAGGAAATGGAATCCGCAGGAGCGCAGGAGTTAAAACTAAGTATCCTCCAACCGAGAGACCTTTGGAAGACATCCGGTCGAGACGACATCTTTGGCCCTGACATGATCAGGCTAATAGACCGTAGAAACAGAGACTTTGTGCTGCCACCAACCAACGAGGAACTAGTGACAGAAACATTCAGGACGGTATCACAAAGCTACCGAGATCTCCCTGTGATTCTGTATCAGATACAAACCAAATTCCGTGACGAAGTCCGCCCTAGGGGTGGGCTAATAAGGGTCAGAGAATTCGACATGATGGACGCTTATAGCTTCGATACGGATGAAGAAGGACTTGGAAACTCCTATGACAGGATGATACTCGCCTACGAAAAAATATTTGAACGCTGCGGGCTTGAAACAATTATCGCTGACGCCGACAGCGGTCCTATAGGAGGTAAAGACTCTAAAGAATTCTTGCTGTTAACAGATTCTGGAGAAGATAGCGTGATCATTTGCCAGTCATGTGATTATGCAGCAAATAACGAAAAGGCTACCTTCAAAAAAGTAGTCGCACCTTCCACTTTGGCAAAAGATACAAAAGAGGTACATACCCCCGGGATCAAAACGATTGATGATCTCACAAGGCACCTGGGTATTGAAGAAAACAGGACTCTTAAATCCGTCTTATATTACACCGACAAAGGGCTCATCTTAGCGGCAATAAGAGGTGACCTAGATATAAATGAGTCAAAGTTGAAGAACGAATTGGATGCAAAGCTACTAAGGCTTGCCACTGAACCTGAACTGCGAGATGCTAACCTAAATCCCGGATTCGTATCCCCCGTCAATCTGAAGGAAATACCAATAGTTGTCGACGACTCTCTACAACCAAATGGCAACTACGTAGCAGGCGGGAACAAAAGTGACTATCATCTCTTAAATGTTAATGTAAATAGAGACTTTAGAGGGACGATTAACGGTGACATAGCCTTAGCAAAAGAAGGTTACGCTTGTGTCCAATGCGAAGGTAGCTTATTAGTGAAACGGGGTATTGAAATAGGTCATGTATTTAAACTAGGTACTCAATACTCAGAATCTATGGATGTTAGCTTTTCTGATCCGGAAGGAGAGTTAAATCGAGTGGTTATGGGATGTTATGGCATTGGGATAGGGAGAATTTTAGCTGGACTCATAGAACAGAAGTCCGATGAACATGGGATCGTTTTTACACGTAGTGTGGCTCCCTATGAGGTAATCATAGTCGGGTTGAACACTGATAATACGGAAACTGTCAAAGAGGCTGACAAGTTGTACGAAAAAATTAGAGAGTCCGGCATCGAAGTGCTGTACGATGACAGACCAGAAACAGCAGGAGTTAAATTCAACGACACGGACCTCTTAGGTATACCTTTGCGGCTAGTCATAGGGTCGCGAAACTTAACACACAATAACGTTGAATTAAAGTTACGAGGTAGCGAAAAACCATTTCTTATTGATCTTGAAAATGTCATTAGTGAAATTACTACCCAATTACAATCGATAATTTAACCAATAATCTTAGCCATTAGAAAGTTAAAAAGGATGCCATAGGGGTCCATGTTGACAAATTTTTACAAGTAACTAAGAATTTAGCTCAACAAGGAGAACCTAGTTTCAAAGCAGGTTTGC
>CAZRSW010000003.1:44123-147810 GCA_964602845.1 uncultured Dehalococcoidia bacterium
GTTTCAAAGCAGGTTTGCTAGGAGTACTCAAGAATGAAACACAGGATGAAATTTGGGGTATTCATGGCCCCATTCCATTGGCTTGGAGAAAATCCGACTCTGGCCCTGGAAAGAGATCTAGATACCATTCAATGGCTAGATCAACTTGGGTACGATGAAGCATGGATAGGCGAGCATCACAGCGCCGGTTGGGAAACCATAGCTTCACCTGAAGTCTTTATCGGAGTGGCCGCCGAACGCACGAAAAACATAATGCTGGGAACAGGCGTCGTAAGTCTCCCATACCATCATCCACTAATGCTCACCAATCGAATGGTATTGCTGGATCACTTAACCAGGGGCAGAGTCATGCTGGGGGTAGGACCAGGTGCCCTAGTATCCGATGCATATGCTCTCGGCATACCCCCCAACCTACAGCGACCGAGAATGGATGAAGCGATAGGCATAATAAAAAGATTGCTTACGGAGACCGAACCCATAACATACAAATCCGATTGGTTTACCCTGAACGATGCCCTAGCACACTTACAACCTTATTCAAGACCACACTTCCCTATAGCTGTTGCAGCCGCTCAGTCTCCATCAGGGATGATAGCTGCCGGAAAACATGGGCTTGGCGTCCTCTCAGTGAGTGTGATAAGAGGGGGCAATCTAACCAGTAATTTGGCAGAATTTTGGGCTATTGCTGAGGAAACTGCAGAACAATACAACCAAACAGTTGATCGAAATGAATGGCGCATTGTCGTCCATGCTCATATAGCGGAAACCAAAAAAGAAGCCTTTGAACAGGTAAGAGAAAAATCAGCCGCCTACCAATACGATTATTTCCATCAAACTCTGGGAACTCCATTCGAATACGATGGACCTAGGGAAAAAATCGTTGACTACATGGTGTCCAACGGCGCGTGGTGCGTTGGCACCCCTGATGATTTAATTTCAAAGATACAGCAGCTGTATGAACTCAGTGGAGGTTTTGGCGGATTAATGATTCAAGCCACTGAGTGGGGCACCCAGGAACAGGTCAGGCACAGTTACGAATTAATTGCCCGGTACGTAATGCCCCATTTTCAAAACTCTCTAAGAAACCTCGAGACCTCTCAGAAATGGTCTAAAGATCATGTGGAAGAACTACAATCCAGGAGACAAAGTGCTATCGACAAAGCAAACTCCGATTATAAAAACACACAAACCAAATAGGCTTGGGAGAATACGTTAAATGTCTAAAATGTCTGGAGGAGAAGCTCTAGCAAAATCACTATACAGAGAGGGAGTCAGGGTTATATTCGGTCTACCTGGAGTTCAGTTGTACCATCTCCTGGACGGACTGGCGAAAGAACCTGGTATAAGATTCATTAATACTCGGCATGAACAAGCCACCACATACATGGCTGATGGATATTCAAGAGCCGGTGGGGGCATCGGGACAGCATTGATAGTCCCTGGGCCTGGACTACAAAATGCGAGCGCAGGTATAGGAACCGCTTACTCAGCCTCTTCACCTATCTTGGTGGTTTCCGGTCAAATAGAAAGAGACCACATAAACAAAGAACGGGGAATGCTCCATGAAATAAAAGGACAGATCGATACAATAGCGCCAGTTACAAAACATCAGAGGCTGATTCTGGATCCAAATGACATACCTGATGCAGTCCACGAAGCCTTTGAACAACTTCAAACCGGACGACCACGACCCGTATACATTGAAATTCCCCCCGAAACACTCGCTCAAGAAGTAAATATCGAACTGCTCGAAGCCGGCAAGTATGAAAGGCCAGTTGGGACCTACCATAGTATTAAAAGAGGGGTAGATTTGATTGCCGAATCAAAGAACCCCCTACTTTGGGGTGGAGGAGGTGTAATATCCTCCGGAGCATCAGCCGAATTTGTAGAATTGGCAGAGCATCTTCAGGCTCCCGTAATTACGACGGGAGAAGGGCGAGGATCTATATCTGATAAAAACTACCTGTCCATAGGGAGTATCAGGTTTAAGAACGATACCTTCTTTGACAGACAAATTGACAAGTATGACCTAATAGTTGCAGTCGGAACCAGAATGGCATATCCAGAGTACTTAAGCGGGCAAAAAATCCTCCAGATCGATATAGATGAAGAAGAAATAGGTAGAAATTACGAAAACACTGAAGGCATTGTTGGAGACGCAAAAAAAACATTATCTGAGATACTCGCGCAGGTAAGAGAAAGGATTCCAAGGCGCGGAGATAGATCGGAAACTCTCTTACAAATCAAAAATGACCGGTACAATCCAGATACATCTCTGGAGCCACAAGCATCTTATGTAAGAGCCATCAGGAAGGCGATCCCCAATGATGGGATTCTCATTTCAGGAATGACACAAATTGGTTACTACAGTCGAAATAGATACGAAGTATACGAACCTAGAACATTCATAACTTCTTCCTACTATGGGAATCTCGGATACGAATACCCTACAGCTCTAGGAGCAAAGGTGGCACGGCCGGATAAACCAGTTGTAGCGGTAATAGGAGACGGAGGGTTCATGTTCAATGTTCAAGAACTGTCCACAGCAGTAAAGCACAATATCAATGCTATCGCGATTGTTTTTAACGACAATGCCTTTGGTAATGTCTTAAGAGACCAAAAAACGATGTTTGAAAATCGAGAATACGGGGCCAGGGTTGTAAACCCCGACTTTATGAAATTAGCCGACGCATTCGGTGTACGAGGCGTTCGGGTTAAGGGAGGAGCAAGTGAACTGCAAAGCGCCCTTGAAGAAGCTATTGGTATTGAGGCCCCATCACTCATCGAGGTACCAGTAGGGGAAATGCCAAACCCATTTAGATAGTTGGCCACATACTACTAAACATTCCACAAATTTAGACTGTCAATAAAGACACATGACTAGCCAATTACCGGTCCTCAAGAGTAAACGATATCGATAATTCACCACAGAGGTCTTTAAACCAATCCACAACTTCCCTATGAAGTGGGATGCCATTTATAGATCTATCTTTTACTGCTTCTAGTTCTGGTTGTCCAGGATACATAACACGATCTTGCCCAGGAGCAGGCTTACTAGATTTCAACATCTGTATCCATTCATCCATAGTGCTCTTGAATTCTGTAGTATCCATGAAGGCTTCGATATCGTATGCTGCCACATAATGGCCAAAGTTTGGCCGACCCGGATTCATACCATACCCACCACCCGTCAAAATACCACTCAGCACATCTACTAAACACATCATACCGTAACCTTTATGAGACCCGATTTCCCTAGTGCCACCGAGAGGTAGTAAATGTGATGACGAAGAACCTTCATAACCCGGAATCGGGGGGTCCACAGGCTCCATAACGGGAACGCCATCCTTATCACCCACCCAGCCCGGCAACAACTGCGTACCATTTCTTCTTGCAAGACCCAGCTTGTTGCCAGCCACGGCACTCATAGCAGCGTCAAACACAAATGGTCCTTCTTGATCAGCAGGTGCCGCTATTGCAATTGGATTGGTACCCAATACCGGCTCGGCCCCGAAGGTGGGCAACACACTAGGAGGACATGACGTCATACACATACCTATCATATCTCGTTCGGCCGCCATAAGGGCATGATAGGAAGCCATGCCAAGGTGTCGAGAATTGTGGACAGTAACTACCCCCACTCCCACCTTTGCTGCCTTTTCTATTGCTATCTCCATAGCTTTCGGTACCACCATTATGCCTAAACCTCGATCGCCATCTACATTAGCAACCGCGGGCGTTTCCCTAGTAATAGACCAGTTGGGATCTGGATTAATTTCGCCACTAGAATATCCTGAAACATAACCACGCAAGATGTTGGAAACACCATGAGTATCGACTCCCCGCATATCCGCCATAGTTAAAACATCAGCCCCTAGAACAGCGTCAGACTTTCTAACACCCATCTTGAGAAAGATCTGCTCTACAGTTCGTTTAAGTTCTTGTTCTGCGACCCTAACTTCGTTTTCAGCTGGCACTTTAAACTGCGATAACAATTCTGACCTCCAATAAAACAATTACCTTTCAAGCTCACAAATCACCGGCCATTCTACTTGTGCTAATCCTTTGCGGCAATTATTAACCACCCCTGGACTTCCAGATTGTGACTCTACTTAGAGTATACTTACCAAGTGGCTTAGCATACACTAACTTAAGCGATTAGTTAAATAAGACATGTTTCGACCAAAGATATAAATAGATGTCATTAAGCTTTACATCAAGGATAATCCAACGAAAATCCCACAGCCTTATCGCGGCATATCATTGTGATTAATAGACTCACCATCAAAGGGATACCACTAAGCCTTTTGGCTCCCACATTTGTTATAGCATCTCTAGCAGCCATTCCCTTGCTATACCTCGCAACCGGAACGATCGGAGCCGATCAAGAATCGTGGAATTGGCTTCTGCGTTGGAACACATTACAAATCGTGGGTCGTTCTTTATTACTTGTATTTACGGTCACATCTATGACAATCATAATAAGTTTACCAATCGCATTTCTTACTGATAGAACAAATCTCGGGTTTAGGAAACCGATCGAAATTATTTCATTACTGCCTTTGGTCATTCCAAGCTATATAGGTGCTTACCTATACATGTCCGCTGTCGGTCCCGGTGGTTTTATCGATAAATTCATTGCCACTCCCCTTAATATACAAACACCGACGAACGCATACGGGTTCCCAGCAGCTGTCATAACCCTGTCACTGCTAAACTACCCATATGTACTTCTCACAGTGAAAAGCGCACTCACCCAGATGGATCGCTCTTTAGAGGAATCCGGGAGACTGTTAGGACTCAGCGGGTTGAAAGTGTTGGCCAAAGTGGTCATACCACAACTAAAGCCCGCCATAGCGTCGGGGGGGCTACTTGTCGCACTCTACACATTAAGTGATTTTGGAGCCGTTACTCTACTCAAGTACAAAACCTTTACATGGTCAATACACGCGCAATACGAAGGTGCATTTAACAGGCACACAGCATCTCTTCTTTCGATAGCTCTGGTAATCCTAGCATCAGGATTGATACTAACAGAATCTATTTCCAGAAACCTTACAAAATATTACAGAACATCTTCTGGTAGTCCCAAGCTACAAAGTCGATTCCAACTAGGTTTCTGGAAATGGCCAATCACGACCGCCTGCCTAATTTTTCTTGCATTAACTACCATACTGCCAATAACCATCCTCTTATTTTGGGTACTTAGGGGTATCTCCCAAGGAATATCATTTCCTATTTTGTTCGCCTCTACCATAAATTCTGTGGGATTAGCCACCTTAACAGCTACAGCTGCGTTAATAGCTGTAACCCCCGTGGTTTTCTTAGTTACCAAACACAAAAATATCTTCAGTCAATTGATTGAGAAGTTATGTTATACAGGTTATGCGCTTCCTAGCCTAGTAGTTGCCTTGTCATTCGTATACTTGGGATCTAAATACGGTGGTGCACTTTATCAATCTTTTTTGATCTTAATCCTTGCTTGCGTAATCTTGACTCTACCTGCAGCACTCAGCACAGTTAGAACTAGGATGTTACAAATAAGTCCTAGGATGGAAGAATCATCCATAAGTTTGGGAAGAAGCCCACTAAAATCGGCTCTAACTGTGACCATTCCCGCCCTCAAACCAGGTTTGTTGATGGGAGCAATAATAGTTTTCTTGCTCACAATGAAGGAACTACCTGCAATACTAATCCTCTCCCCTCTTGATTTTACAACCCTTACCACGGATATTTGGACCTACGCGACGGAAGGTTTATTTTCTCAAGCCGCTGCACCATCACTCACTCTGATAGGAATATCATCCATAGCAGTATCAATTTTGTTATGGAAAGCCAATATCATTAACAATTGATACCACTTACCTAAAGTACTATGAAAAATACACTATTATCTTGCCGTAATATTACAAAATCTTTTGGTGACGACATTGCCATTCAAAACCTGTCCTTAGACCTTCACCATGGGGAAATATTATCGGTTTTGGGCCCAAGTGGGTGTGGTAAAACAACCCTCCTCAGACTGATTGCCGGGCTAGAAACGCCGGACGGTGGCAACTTAACGCTAGAGAACCGACCTATATTTGACAATAACAGCAATATACCAACGCACAAACGTGGTATGGGAATGGTATTCCAAGAATATGCATTGTTCCCAAATTTGACAGTACAGCAGAACATACTTTTTGGAATACGTCACCTGGTTAAACAAGAACAGAGAGAACGCCTCAAGAATCTGCTGGGTTTGACGCGATTAGACCATTTGACGTCACGATTCCCTCATGAGCTATCAGGTGGTGAGCAGCAAAGGGTTGCCCTTGCAAGAACTCTTGCACCAACCCCTTCTCTACTTTTGATGGATGAGCCTTTCTCTAATCTAGACTCCTCCCTCCGGTCCTCAGTCAGATTAGAAATTCTGGATATTCTTCGTGACACTGGAACCTCAACCATTTTCGTCACTCATGACCGTGAAGAAGCTTTTTCTATCTCCGACAAGGTTGCTGTTATATTTAATGGGCGCCTGCATCAAATAGACACTCCAGATAAAATCTATTTTTGGCCAAAAACCCGTGAGGTCGCAACTATTGGTGGGCTTTGCGACTTTGTACAAGGAACTGTACGAAAAGGGATCGTCGACACACAGGTCGGAAACTTACCTTATAGAAAAACAGATGAACTGCAGGACGGGACCAAGGTGATTGTAGCTATACGGCCAAATGACCTACAAATGTCCGCCAGCCCAGACGGTAAACACACAGTCGTTAGAAAAGAGTTCAGGGGAGACGATACTATATTTTGGGTGAGAAGCCTAAATGGGGAGGTTGTTAGGTGTAAACATAAGATCTACACCACTTTATTCGAAGGGATAAAGGTTGACCTAGCTGCAGAAGAACATGTGATTTTTAATATTTTCGAACAATGAGCATTATTTGATGAATATGAAGAAAGATTGTTGGGGAGTAACCCGATATTGTAAAAAATCCTTACCATAGTATTTAACATGAGGTGAGAGCCGCTAAGATTTTTTGTATTACCTTAACAATCATCCTGGTAACATACGCTATTAAGAAAATCAGCTTCCTTTCAAGGTGAGACAAGCTCTGATGCAGCTGTTTTTAGCAACCTGGGTATGATTCTACCTCCACCAGTCACTCCAAGCGATCTCACTGCATTCAATATGTCTTTATGTTTGAAAGTTTCCAATATGATAGAGCCATGACGATCAAATGAAAAACTTGGGTCCGACAAGATCGCACTCTGTACAGATTCAGATGAAAAACATCTGATCAGTACGTTTAAGGACTCATCATCCAAGGATTCAAACAACAATCGAGCCAAATATCCGGTCTGAAGCTCACGACCAAACTTATTTCTCCACATCGATTCATACTTTGATAAATTAGACTCCGAAAAGTCTCCACTCTCAAACGCCTTAATCACTGTTTGTGCTGCCATATCCCCTGATAACATCGCGTAATAAATACCACCACCAGTTGTAGGTTTAGCAAAGCCTCCCGCATCACCTGCAACTAAGACACCTCTACTATAAGTTTTGGGTAGTGCCTTCAATGGTATTCCCCACTTCGTCACTGTGCCGTGAGTCTTTCTAATAACTTTCTCGCGCTTCAACATCAAAATTAATTTATCAAACTTACCATTTAAACGGTCTCGAGATACGGCACCTAAGAGGGCCAAACTATCATGTGTAGGTACTAACCAAGCAAAAGAACCGGGAGCAACGTGATTACCCGTATAAAGTTTTATCTCATCTATTTCTTCTATTTCAACCTCAATTTGGGAAGCGACCATATAGTCCCGCCGATTAGTCTTATTGAGCCCTACTGCTGAAAGTAAATTACTCCCAAACCCGTTAGAGATGATCGCTACTCGGCACATAAAGACTTCAGTGCCTGAGCCACATCGGGTATCAATTTCCACGAGATCTCCCAATCTAGAAACTGAATGCACTCTTGAACCAAGAATGTACCTCGCTCCTAGATGTCCAGCCTCCGACGCAATGTTAGCAATGTATGAGACTCGATCGATTATCAACGCCCGGATTTCATCGTTGCCCAAGACATGATCTGATCCATCTGGAGCACGCACGGTTGCGCCCTTGACAGTGCCGTATACTAGAGAAGGATCAACCGGGAACCTAGTGGCACACTCCATACCTATAATACCGGTACAGGGCTTATTACCAATATCATGCCTTGAATCCAAAACAATTACTCGAAGCCCTGCCTTCGAAAGAGCCCTTGCTGCAATATTTCCAGCAGGCCCCCCGCCTATTACGACGACGTCACAGGTATTTCTATGTTCTTTCATACGGACTACTTATCTCTCTCAATAGGAGTGTTATAAATTCTAGAGCATACCTTCATATAGTTCCAGATATACCCATTGATTTTAGTCAAGAAAAAAGAAGGACAGGATGTTATTGCAGCAGATATCATCCTATTATCCAAGACGGTCAATCTTATTATCAGGTAGAATACCTCATATGTATGAGACTGTTATCGGATTGGAGGTTCACTGTCAACTTTTGACGGAGAGCAAGATGTTTTGCTCTTGTAAATCTGATTACCAAACAGCCAAACCAAATACTCGTGTATGTCCTGTCTGCATGGGGTTGCCGGGGGTCCTACCTGTAATAAACAGAAAAGCTGTGGAACTGGTTATAAAAACAGGGCTGGCTCTAGATTGTCAAATATCAGAAACTACCAAATTTGATCGTAAAAATTATCCGTATCCGGACCTGATGAAAGGATATCAGATTTCTCAATTCGAGGAGCCCATAGCACAATACGGTAAGTTAGCTATTGACAACCCTCCTGATAGAGAAAAGGAAATTCGCATAACGAGAGTTCACCTAGAAGAAGATGTGGCCAAGCTGAAACATAGCAAAGATACCTCTGGAGATGGATATTCATTACTTGATATAAATAGATCTGGTGTAGCATTAATGGAAATCGTAAGCGAACCAGACATCAGATCCTCCAAGGAAGCGCACTCCTACTTGACAAATCTACACTCTCTTTTGAGGTTTATAGAAGTTAGTACCGCCAATATGGAGGAAGGTAGCTTCCGATGTGATGCAAACATCAGTATACGACCACTGAGATCTAACAAATTAGGTGCTAAAGTAGAAATCAAGAATGTAAACAGTTTTAGGGCGGTCGTTCGTGCTCTAGAGTATGAAGAGGTCAGGCAACGCGAAAGCTTGGAACTTGGGCATCGAATCATACAAGAAACCAGAGGCTGGTCAGATGACCGAGGGATTACTGTCAGCCAAAGAACTAAAGAGTATGCCTCTGACTATCGATACTTCCCCGAACCAGACTTGCCACCAATAAATATTGATAAGGAATGGACATCAAAAATCAATCAAAGCCTTCCTGAATTGCCCGTCGAAAAAAAACTCCGATATCAATCTGAATTCGAATTTTCCTCATATGACTCCCATTTAATATCTTCCAAGAAGGAGTTTGCCGATCTATTTGATGCAACAATGACCGTTAGCCAGGCAATCGGTCCATCTAGGAAAAAATTTGCGAAGTCCGTATCTAACTGGATATCAGTTGAATTTGGAAGACTCCTAAACGAAACTACTGCCACTGCCGATGAAAATCAAATTACACCTGTTAGACTCTGCGAGTTATTAGAATTGGTTGAAAATGGCACCCTAAACAACAACATGGCAAAAGAAATATTCTCACAGATGTTCAAAAGTGGGGGCTCCCCTCGGGACATTGCGAATCAATACGGGCTGCTTCAGATTAGCAACAAGGATCTCCTTTATGACACTATCTCTAAAGTTATGGAGAACCAGAAAGAAGCAATAGCTGATTACATAAATGGTAAGGAAACGGCACTAAAATTTTTAGTGGGCCAAGTAATGCGATACACCAAAGGAAAAGCTAACCCTAAGATCACTTCTGAGATGCTAAAAGAAGAATTGGATAAATTGAAGCACGATCAATAATGTCAATAAGAAATAGCCCCGATCAAGAATCGTCAACACTGCAGAAAATATACAAACTTCTATATCCTGGCATTGGCATTAAAAGATGGTTGATACTGGGGGCGGCTGGAATAACTATATGCGCTTTGGGCGTTGCCTATTTCATCAGACGAATCTTCCTCGTCACATTCCCTGACTTTTTACCATCCCACCTAGAAGGAGCTCTACTTCTTGCGGCTGGAACCATTACTCTGTTCGTTTCTTTATATGGTCTTTACAAAGCGCTCTCCCCGCTGCTAACCAGTGAAGTGCATATCAACAGTATCGGTGAAACACTGTATGACCGGTTGGCCCAAGAACGAGGACCGAGGATAGTAGCTATCGGTGGCGGCACTGGATTGTCCGTACTTTTAAGAGGGTTAAAACAATACACCAACAACCTCACCGCGGTCATCAGTGTAGCTGACGACGGGGGAAGCTCCGGACGTCTACGACGAGAATTAGGAGTCCTGCCACCTGGTGACTTCCGCAATTGCATAGTCGCAATGTCTGACGAACAATCTTTACTTCCAGAATTATTTCAATACAGATTCAAAGAGGGAAATGCCTTAAAAGGCCACAGTTTCGGTAACCTTTTCATAGTAGCCATGTCATACGTTGCTGACAATTTTGTCGAAGCTCTTTCAGAATCAAGCAGAGTCTTAGCAGTTAGAGGAACTATTAACCCAGCTACCACAGAAAATTTAAGGCTTTCAGCTGAGATGGAAGATGGCAGTGTGATCAAAGGTGAATCACGAATCACTGAACACAGAGGGAAAGTCAAAGAAATAGCCATAGAACCCCCTGACGCTGAAGCATACCAGCCAGCGGTACAAGCTATAATGGATGCCGACATAGTGGTCCTAGGCCCAGGCAGCCTATACACGAGTATACTACCGAATCTAATGGTGCCTGGAATTAATAAAGCCATGAATCAAACGAAGGCAACCACAGTTTACGTTTGCAATGTAGCAACAGAAATCGGTGAAACCCAAGGTTTCAACGTCGCCGATCATGTGATAACACTCCAAAACCACACCGATAACCACATTGTCGAATGGGTATTAGTTAACAACAACATAGTTGATATCGGAGACCGATTCGAAGGCGACAATGTGATGATCTCCATTGATAAAGTACCCTATGCCAAAATTGCCACCTCAGATCTTATCGATATCAACCATCCAGTAAGACATGACTCACAAAAACTTGCTCAACTTATCATGGACATCTATCATAGTCGTATCAACTAAAACCATCGACCAGAACACATTAAAGGCCCCCAGGCCAAAATATTTGTGGAATAGGGAGGATATTTACGCGTAAGTATGTCAGCTTTTATCAACATATTGATGATTGTTATATCTATTACTTTAATCGGAATTATATTAATCCAGGTAAGAGGCCAAGGAACAGCGCTGTTCGGATCCGCAGAATCTTCATTCAGAACTAGAAGAGGTATAGAACTTACCCTTTTTAGACTCACAATCGGCCTATCGGTAGTGTTCATCTCAATTTCTATCATAAGTGCTAGTTCTTTCTTTCGTTAATCGTCTCCTTGATCCGGCAAGGTAGAGTACACCTTCTATTCCCTAGACCACTTGCCTCCAGATTCGCCATCTTCTATGTTTATTCCCAGCTGCCTCAGTTCACCACGAATCTTATCAGCCATAGCAAACTGTTTTTGCTCTCGCAATTCGTTTCGAACATTGACTACAAGATCGATAACTGACCCCAAGTATGTCCCATCCACGGTGTGATCACTCCGTTCCTCTAGTCGAAATCCCAGTACGCTGGCCATTTCTCTGAGAGCCTGTTGAGCATCATTCACTTTAAGGCCATCATCGTGACCTTTGTTTATTTCCTTAACTAAATCAAAGATGACAGCCAACGCTTTCGGGGTGTTCAGATCGTCGTCCATAGCAATCGTAAACTCTTTCCAATATTGCGACGTTTCGATTTCATCCCCTACACCACCTCCTCTTTCTGAAAGAGCATTCTTCAGACGCCTCAGCGCCCTGTCATGACTGTTAATAACCGACACACTATAAATGAGGGGGCTTCTGTAATGCGAGGCTAGAAAAAACATCCTAAGCGTGTCCGAATCAAAATCTTCTAACGCCTCTTTTATAGTGACAATATTACCTAAAGATTTACTCATTTTTTCTGAACCAAATCCTAGAGTCCCATTGTGAATCCAAAATTTAGAAAAAGGTACAACACCAGTAAACGATTCTGATTGCGCAATCTCATTCTCATGATGTGGGAAGACTAGGTCCTGACCACCCCCGTGTATATCTACAGTTTCACCTAAATACTCTATGGCCATTGCGGTACATTCTATATGCCAACCTGGCCTACCCTTGCCCCAGGGGCTATCCCAACTAGGCTCTCCAGGATTCTGACTTTTCCACAAAGCGAAGTCACCTGGGAACTCCTTGTTATTGTCTATCGCCAATCTCGCACCAGCCAAGAGGTCGTCAATCTTCCTACGGCTTAACTTGCCATAATCTTTATCATTCTTGACCCTGAAATACACATCACCGTTTAACTCATACGCAAAGTCGTTATTAATTAGCCCATTTATGATCTCTATGATTTTCGGAATCTCGTGTGTCGCCCTCGGATAGGCCGACGCAGGTAGAACATTTAGTTGTTTAAGCTGAGTTAAATATTCATCGATGTTCGATTCAGCTAGGTCCCCTAAATTTACACCAGCATCTACAGCAGCGCCGATCATTTTATCGTCCACATCAGTGAAGTTTTGAATGTGAGTTACTTCAAATCCCCCATGCTCAAGGTAGCGTCTTAAAACATCGAAAATCACAGCACACATCGCATGCCCCAAGTGTGAAGGAGCATAAGGGGTAATACCACAAACGTACATCTTAATTTGGTCGTCATTCCCAACAAGGGTTTCCGTTTTACGTGTTAAAGTATTATATAGTTTCATCAAGTCGCTTCCATGGTCACAACCGCGTGGCATGCAATGCCTTCACCATTGCCAATATAACCCAAATTATCAGTAGTTGTTGATTTTATGTTGATTTGAGTATCCGATAGACTTAAAACTCTAGATATTTCATTTTTCATGTCAGTAACGTGAGGAGCTAACACTGGGCTTTGCGCGATAATTGTAGCATCTAAAAATATGGGCCTCCATCCACTATCTCTGCATTTATCGATAGTCTCCCCAAGAAGAATCAAACTTGACACTCCGGAATAAGTCTGGTCTGTAGATGCAAAATGAACGCCTATGTCACCTAAAGCAGACCCACCTAATAACCCATCGATGATTGCATGAATCAGAACATCGCCATCACTATGTCCTTCCAAACCCATCGGATACTTGATTTCCACCCCACCCAATATTAATTTCCTTCCCATTTTCAGACTGTGGACATCGATTCCTATCCCAACTCTAACAGGTATCATCCTTCTATTCTCGCACTTAGAATAGCCTGTGCTATCACAATATCCGCGGGCAAGGTCACTTTAATGTTTTCTCTAGACCCTTCAAATATGATCACTTTTCTACCAGTCATTTCAAACATACCGGAGTCATCAGTGAATGTCTTCCTTGAAAGTCTGGCGTGCACAGCTGAAAGGTCTTCGGAGTCAAAAAATTGCGGAGTCTGGACACTATAAAGCAAACTACGATCGAGAGTATCAACGACCCTACCAAAGGAATCAACCCTTTTCACAGTGTCTGTTAAAGGTACCACGGGGATCAAGGCCGAATTCAATTCCACTGCCTGAACTCCTCTCATAATAAGCTCAGAGGTAACGCAAGGCCTAGCCCCGTCATGAATGGCAACCCATTTGCACTTTGGTAAGCTTTCCAGTCCAATTCTTACGGAATCTTGCCTACGTCGTCCCCCTTGTATTAAATATATTCTATCCAACTCCTCCCTTTCGACGAATGAGGAAAGTAATTCCCTCGCTCGATTCAAGTTATCCTTACTTAGCACCAGAACTATTCTTTGAAAAATACGGCATCTTATGAACGCCTCTAAGGTATATTGAAACAATGGTTTCCCGCATAAGTCTGCAAAGATCTTGTCAGCCGCACCCATACGACTGCTGTTCCCAGCGGCAACTATAATAGCGGAAATATCGATCATGAAATCCCTCTATGACTAAAATCGGGTGATAAAACGAAGGAACGCTGTGAGAGACATCAAAGAACATACAATGAAGCCCGGTTAAACTATGCCTCACTTTTTAAACTGGACAAATTACCAAACAGAATATACACCTCCGTCAGGCTATCATTGCTTGAAAAGATATGTCAAAATATAGAAACAACCTAATATTTGAGCATTAGTCCTTGCGTAATATACGGACTGCAACCGGGCATATGTCAGGAGCTGGGTTGCCATGTTACATAGCCCAATATTTCGCTCGTAGATTAGAAGAGACGTGAGTAATGTTATGGCTATCGAGCGGGTCATCTCTATTGAAACAAATCACAAACTGATAGATCGATGAACAATTCCCGTGTCATATAAACGGCGTATATAACTCGGAGTTTTTATGGGAAAGAATTACTGGATGTTCGCAGAAGATGGCCAGAATGCGGCCATAACGAGACAAATAGGCTACTCTCTCTTTGGAATGGGGCCTAGATACAAAAAGAGAGCCGAAAGGATGCGCCCCAACGATAGAGCTATATTTTATTCAAAGAAACTGAGAAGTTGGACGGCTTCAGCCACCATAACCAGCAATTTTTATGTCGATGAGTCAATTGTGTGGAAACCAGAAGTTAAAGCCAAAGAATTCAAATATCGGGTGAAGCTAAAACCTGACTATATACTAGGTGAGGATCAATACCTAGATGGGCTACAAGTGGGACCTAGCCTTGAATACGTAAAACGTTGGGCCCCGGAAGATTGGCCTTTAGCATTTTTTGATAGATTACACCTACTGCCTCAAAGAGATTTTTCATTTCTCGAAGGTGAAATGAGACGCCTTAAAACAGGGAGTTCGGGCAACTCTAGAGGCCGGACTCGGAGCAAGCCCAAGGCCAAATATAGACGCAAACCTCATATATCAAAGGCTAAGCAAAACAACCGGCCTTCAAATAATCAATAATGATCACAACTTAGCCAATTTATCATGAAGATCATGATCCAGAGGCGGCATTTCAGCTACTAGACAGTAATTTTGAATTTGGTTTAAATCCTGAAAATTTGGGATCACACTAGTTACTATTGGATTGTCTAATATAAATCTCAAGGCAACTTCTTCGATCTTCATCTCATTTAACTCGTCTATTAAGGACAATGATTCGGCTCGCTTAGACAATTCATAGACATGTTCTGGAAGCCCCTCCTCTGAAACTATCTCTTTGGGAAGGGTGGTGATTCCTAGGCTACTATCCAAAAATCCATGACAATGTGGTCTACGAACCATCAAGCTAGGTATTTCTTCATTCAGGTTAGAAGATATATAGTCAAAAAGATCGTGTTCAAGGATATTAAAAGGGAAGTGTAGCGCAGGTGCCCTCCTGTCTCCAATCAAGATGTCGACCGTTTCCCGAATCTCAGGGTTGTCGTCAATTGCAACGGAATAACTCAATATTTTCCCTTCTTCCAACAACGTTTCCAAGGCTTCGAAAACCTCGTCGGTCTCAATATCGGTTAAGTCAGGATAATGTAAACCGTATAAATCTACATAATCAGTGTTGAGCCTAGTTAAAGACATCTCGCAAGCATAAGTTATATACTCAGGCCGGAAGTTTTTTGGCATCGTCGAGCTTGGGCGTAACTTGGGGGCATAGAAATCAAACCCCATTTTCGTACTTATAATTATATTGTGCCTGTGGTCACCTAACGCCTCACTAAGTAATATTTCACTAGCGCCTTGCCCATATGAATCCGACGTGTCATACAATGTAACCCCGTTATCGTATGCCTCTCGCAACAATAACCCGCCAGCATCAGAATTTTGCAATCCCCATCCAGGCGTATTCAAGGTCCAAAGCCCAAAACCTATCACAGAGGCATCGACACTGGTGTGGCCAATCGACCTATACTCCATAATTTCACCTAGGTGTTATTCCAATTTTTTTGTGACAACCTTAGTCATTCTCATTCAAAGATATGGTCTATGGCCTCTTTCTTCGCATTAAATGCAAAATCTGTAAGCACAGGCGAACTACCATCGAGATCCACAAATTCTGCTAATGGAACCCATGACTTGCAACCTCCATATTCGGGAATCCGCGTTATAGGCTGAGTCCGGTTTAATTTATAAATTCTTACAATAGCAACAGACAAAGGCAACTTAGGTCGCCACTTGAGTCGCGATAGAGCATATTCTTCAGTATAAAGATGGTGACTCTTAATCATGTCCAGTTCTTTAGGTTCCCTTATCTCAAATTTATCAACTACTCTAGCAAAAAAGTCGATGTTTATATGGTCATCATGATCGTTAGGACTCTTTTCACGCCGATCCATCATCGATCGGAATTCGGCCTTTATCAAATCTGGACGCTGATGTTCTAAGGTGGGAAACAAGACGAATTCTGGGTATATAAGCTCGAAATCCTTGTCACTCTCATGTATACCGCCTTTACGTAACAACATAATTTGCATACCTGCTGCTAGGGTATCGATCGTCACTGCCCATTCTTTTAGTGCAATGTTTGAAATGGCTGAGGTTGATGTCATTGGTATCACCTTTTGTATAATAGTCTGGTAGTAATAACAGCTTCAAGTTCGAGAATTCTACCTAATGGTTAATACTCTACATCAAAATTCCAGAAATCATTCTTATGTTTAATATATCGGTCAAACATTCAAACCAAAAAGGATACGATACTACAATGCCAGATTCCGACGATAAACTGAGGCTAACCAGCTTAGCTTCTTGTGCTGGTTGAGCCTCAAAACTAAGTCCAGAGGACCTGTCGCAAGTTCTGCAGCAGCTACCAAATGTAACACACCCGGATCTCCTAGTTGGGAATGCGTCGAGTGACGACGCCGCTATATATCGGATCTCCCCCGATATAGCTCTAGTTCTCACGGTAGATTTTTTTCCACCAATAGTTGATGACCCATTTACGTTTGGGGAGATAGCGGCGGCTAACGCGCTTAGCGATGTTTACGCCATGGGAGGAGTACCACTAACAGCATTAAATGTAGTGGGATTTCCAGACAACCTTGACACAAGCATCTTAGTTGAAATATTAAAGGGTGGAGCATCGAAGTGTTTAGAGGCCGGTGTAATAATAGTTGGCGGTCATACAGTCACAGACCCAGAACCAAAATATGGGCTTGCTGTCACTGGCACAGTGACTCCCGGAAGTCAGATAAGTAATTCTGGAGCACAAGAGGGAGACTTACTTGTGTTAACTAAGCCGCTAGGCACAGGCATCATCACCACTGCCGGGAAGCAGGGCACAATCGACCAAAAGATCTTGGACGAAGCTGTAGAACTAATGGCCACGCTTAACAAAGGGGCCGCTGTGGCGATGATTAGTACGGGAGTAAGTGCCTGTTCAGATATAACAGGTTTTGGTTTACTGGGTCATCTGAAAGAAATATGCGAAAGTTCAAAAGTTAAGGCACGACTGACCATGAAAGATATTCCCCTGATTGAAGGTGTTACGGATTTAGTAGATCAAGGGATATACCCAGGGGGAACTTTAAGAAATCTTGAATCTGTGGACTCTTCCATACTTTGGGGAAACGATCTCTCATACGCAGAGAAAGTTTTACTTTGCGATGCTCAAACGTCGGGTGGATTACTTATTTCTGTGCCTAGATATGGATTGACTGATCTTAAAAAAGAACTGGCCATAAATAGTGTAACTTCTATATCAGTCGTAGGCGAAATACTTGCGAACACTAAATTGCCAAAGGGGAAACTAATCCAGGTAATATCATAAATTAGAATGAGACTTGAACATGATCAATACAAACACCCAAATTGGGTAAATAGATAATAAGACTATTTGGACTTGTCATAACAAAATTTTGGAGACCTTCAACTTGCGTACGCCCATATTTCTTGTTCGTAAAACAATACTACATGCAGTCCACAGTGCTCAGGCAAACGGTCAATTGCCCGAGCAGAGCATACACGATCCAGCAGTTGAAAAACCTCACGACATCGAACGAGGAGATTATGCTAGTAGCTTACCGTTGAAACTATCTAGGGATTTTGCCATGGATCCCATCACTATAGGAACGGCCATATTAGATAATTTGACCGAGGAGCATATATCCCACACCGCAGAAATCGTAAGTCCGGGATTTATCAATATACGTATAAGCGAGGAATGGCTATTAGACCAAATTAACCTTGTAAGGGAAAACCCTGACTCCTATTTCCACCAAGACCTAGGGCAAGGTAAAAAAGTACAAGTAGAATACATCAGTGCAAACCCGACTGGCAGGTTACATGTAGCCCACGCACGGGGTGCTGTTATAGGAAGCACCCTAGCCAACATTCTGAGGACAACGGGGTACCACGTACAGGAGGAGTATTACTTAAATGACCAAGGTAACCAAATAGCCAAATTCAATGAATCTTTACTAGTCAGATACAAACAATTATTTGGTGCTGACATTGCCCTTCCGGATGGAGGCTATCCTGGTGAAGACGTTACCGAAGCGGCCAAAGAATTACGTGCGCGGTACGGTAACCGATTTGAGGATGTGAGCTTAGAAGAAGCTCTTACAACCATTGACCGAACTGGAATAGAAATAATGGTTGAAAAAATAATGGACGACATTAAGTCACTAGAAATATCGTTCGATAGTTGGTTCAGTGAAGCCAGCCTCTTTGAAACCGGTCGATTTCAAGAATGTATGGAAATCCTAGGCCAAAAAGATCTAACCGTAAAAATGGATGGTGCCACGTGGTTGTTGTCGAAAAACTTAGGGGAAGAAAAAAACAATGTCTTAATTAGATCCACGGGATCCCCCACATATTTCGCCACAGATATTGCCTACCACTACGATAAATTTACCGACAAGAATTTCGATTATGTCATTGATGTGTGGGGAGCAGACCATCAAGGACAAGTTCAAAGACTCAAATCAGCACTATCAACACTGGGCATCAATCCTGATAATCTTAAAATAATTCTTGTTCAGATGGTACGTTTCAAGAGTGGCGCAACATCAGAAAGACTTTCTAAGAGGACTGGCAACATCATCCCATTACAAGATTTGGTTTCAGAAATAGGATCTGACGCATGTAGATTTTTGTTCCTGTCTAAAGCTCATGATAGCCAATTAGAATTCGATCTTGAATTGGCAAAATCACAATCCTCGGAGAATCCGATCTACTATCTCCAATATGCGCATGCCAGGATCTGCAGCCTACTCAGGATCGCATCAGAGAAAAACATAAGTTTTGATGATGCTGACGTGTCGATACTACGAGATACGCTTGAGCTGACGCTATTACGAAAGATGGTAACATTACCAGAAGTCATAGAAGTGGCCTCAAGAAATTTGGAGCCTCATCACATCCCTCATTATTCAACAGAGCTGGCTACAGCATTCCACCTTTTTTATCACAGTTGTAGAGTGATATCTGAAGACGATCTAGCAACAACACAGGCACGGCTTAAACTGGTTGATTCAATAAGAATTGCCTTGAAACTCTGCCTCAAACTCATGGGAATGAGTACCCCAGAAACCATGTGACAGAGAACATTACAAGCGGCACGATTATTTAACCCTGCGCTCTAACAAACAGCCAGAAATAGACCGCCCATTAGGAGATATAACTACTGCATGAAAATCACCGACATTTCAACAACTCTTCTGCGTTACCCTGAAGGAACACCTATCCAAGACGCCACCATGCCAACGCCTGAAACCGGGGGAAGAAGCCAATTATTCGTACACATATATACAGACGAAGGATACGAAGGGTTAGGAATGGCTGAAGCAACACCAGGGACTCGCCAAGTTATCCAGGATACCTTGAGACAGATACTTATAGGTAAGGACCCATTTGATATAGAGAAACTATGGGATCAAATGTTTTGGGCAGTCAGGGGGTTCGGTAGAAAGGGAGTGGCATTTTGTGCTATATCAGCAGTTGATATCGGGTTATGGGATCTAAAGGGGAAAATATTGGGACTTCCATTATATAAATTACTAGGTGCATATACGGATTCTGTGCCCATATATGGGAGCGGTGGTTGGACCAACTTCACAGAAGAACAATTAATAAAAGAAATGGAAGACTACATAGAATCAGGCATAAATAGAGTCAAAATGAAAGTGGGTAAGGACCACGGAAAATCGGAAAGGGAAGACTTAAATAGGGTTGAGGTTGTGAGGAAGGCTGTCGGAGATGACATCACTATATTCCTGGACGCAAACAACGGTTATTACAAGAAACAAGCTATCTACATGGCAAAGGAGTTTGAACAGTTTCAAGTAGGCTGGCTAGAAGAACCATTAATACCCGATGATATAGATGGTATGGCAAATGTATCCCAGTCAACCCATATACCAATTGCATCAGGAGAGCATGAATACACAAAATTTGGCTTCAGAGATCTTGTACAACGGGGAGGGGCAGATATTATTCAACCAGACATAGCAAGAGTAGGAGGAGTCACTGAATGGATGAAAATCGCCCACATTTGTCAGGCATTCAATTTACCAATAGCTCCTCATGCAATGCAACTACCTCATTTACATGTTGCCTGCGCAATTCCAAATCTGAAAGTCGTAGAATATATGAACACACAATTGGAAGGAGATAGAATTTGGTACACAGAATTTCCAGAACAGAAGAATGGAATGTGGTCACCTTTCAAAGATAGACCGGGATTAGGGTTGGAATTAGACCATTACTCGATCTCAAAGTACCAAATTTGATCTATCGACTTATAAACTCTGGAAGCTTGCTCAGATCAGAGATATTTCGAGCAGGTACAAACGTATCTACTGCCCCAAAAGCAGCAACTAAAGACCTGGTCGACTGCTCATAACCATCTGTTCCGAGCAGTGGATTAAGCCACATAATCTTCTTAGCTTTTCTCTTTATAGATCTCAATTCCATGGCAACGTCTCTAGGTTCTCCTGTATCCCAACCGTCACTCATCAGTAGTAAAGTTGAGTGCCTGTCAATTTCATTTTTCAGAGTTTTTCTAAGCTTATACAAACAGGCACCTATCTTCGTACCTCCAGACCAGTGAGTGACCCTTTCACTTATTATTGCAATCGCCTGCTCGTAAGTAGCTGCTCCAAGTTCATTTGTTATGTCTGACAAGACGGTACTGAAAATAAAAACCTTTATCCTCTTGGAACGCTTACGAATTTCATAGGCGAGGCGTAATAACAACTCAACATAATTATCCATTGATCCGCTCACATCAAGCATCATCACAATGTTAGGCGTATTTAGCTTCCTTCTCTTACGCGGAAGGAACAAGGGCTCTTCCATGCCCGCGTTGCGGCTCATTAGTTTCCTGAGATCTATCCGACCCTTGGAGCTATAAGAGGGAACAAAGCGTCGACCTGGTCTGTCAGATAGCAACCTAACCACACGTTCCGCTATTTCTCGCAGGTCAAAGTGATCATCTCTCAAAGTCTGAGCCAAGTCCCTTTCTCTATTTACCTCATACTCACTGGCCAGATTCATCAAAGGATAAACTTTGACAAATTCTTGATGATCAACATTTGGCTTAGCAACTTCATGAATTATTTTACGCCGAAAATTTTTGCCGCCCGTGAACAATTTAGATTGAACACGATCCTCACTATTTTCCAAGATACCTGCATCTACATAAAATGACCAAAATCTCCTGAATTGTCGATCAAATGCAGGGATCTCGTCAGGTCTAGTAACAAACACCGCCCGTAACACCCAGTATGTGGATTCCTGATCCATCAAACCATAGTCAAACAATATTCTCACAGAATCGCAGACTTCGGAGTGCCCCGACAAAAATCCGTCTAATCTAAGTTGTTTCCCAAATGCGACCAAATGATGAATCAGATCGTATCTCTTTGAAGTCATAGGAGCAGTGTCCCAAAATGTTAATTGACAATAATTCACGATAATGCAAAGAAGTTATAAATTGGGTCCATATTATATGCCTGTAAAGGAACTTTCAACGACCTTTAATCTGTAAGTAAAACTTATATCTATGACATTTTTCCTCTTGTTGATAGATACGATCCTATAGCTATAATATTTGCACCGCATGATATCCAAGAAGGAGGATGGGCGATGGCTAAGTTGCGAATTATGTACTGGAAGGAAATACCTATACAGGTTCAAGCTGAAGACGAATCTGATACCATCTCTAAACAGTTAGATGGTCGATTCCAAGAGGGGATCGACGCTATCGCTATGGAAGACGGAAGTGCAGGTACAGACGACTATTTGTTAGGATGGGAGTGGGGAACATATACGTTGGTTGACGGAACAGCTGAGGAAGTAGCGCAATCAACGGCAAATCGCATAAATGATTCGATGCCGCAAGACTTTATATATCGTATAAGGAAAATGCAATCAGACGGAAGCAGGAATCCATCGGCAGGGGCTATTGACCACTGGCTAAAATAATAACAGTTTAGGTGACAAGGTAAAAGATATTATGACTTCGGAAGCTAACCCCCATAGTAAGCCACTACTAGACAGACTGAAAAATGGAGAAATCTTAGTATCTGACGGGGCAACTGGTACTTTCTTACAGCAACATGGTTTAGAACCAGGTGGTTGCCCTGAAGAATTCAACTCTAGTCATCCGGAGATCGTGCAAAGTATGGCAAAAGCCTATTTCTCTTCCGGGTCAGATATTGTGCTCACAAATTCATTCGGTGGTAGCATATTTATGCAAAAAAAATACGGATATCAGGAGCGAGTAAGAGAATTTAATACTCTGGCAGCGGAACATGCCAAACGTATGGTTTCTAATAATCAATACGTAGCAGGATCCATAGGTCCAACAGGAGAATTCCTTGAGCCGTTAGGTGATGTTGACAGCGAAACTATGTATTCAGCCTTTTCGGAACAGATTGTATCTTTGGCAAATGGGGGGGCAGACGCAATTGTAATTGAGACCATGACCGCCTTGGAAGAAGCTTCTATAGCCATCAGAGCAGCTCGAGAACATTCAGACCTGACAGTTATGGCTACTATGACATTCGACAAAGGACCTCGCGGATATTTCACCATGATGGGAGTCACACCAGAAAATGCAGCGAAAGAACTCGCCGATGCTGGGGCACACGTTGTCGGTACCAACTGTGGAAATGGGATTGAAAACATGATAGAGATCGCCCGAATCATGAGGGATGCAACAGATCATCCACTACTCGTTCATTCGAACGCTGGTATCCCTTCGTTGAAAGAAGGATCAATCCTATACCCCGAGTCGCCAGAATATATGGCCAGCAAGTTCCTTGAACTGAGAGACATCGGGGTTAACATTATAGGTGGCTGCTGTGGAACCGGTCCAGATCACATCCTGGCATTAAGAAAGGCTCTAGGACGAGCATAGGAGAAGTAATATGCCTTCCATAAATGAGGAAGTAAAAAGACCCGTTGAGGTAATTGAAAGATATGGTAAATGCCTAGAACTTATTCCAGTAGATAAGTACTTTAAAGACATATCAGTTGGGCTGTATGTGAAAGATGCCGTGTGTACAATTTGGACCTACAGTCAGGTTGATGGAGTCCCCAAACGTCTTCAAACAATCCGAGACCAAATGATTAAACTAGGTGATATGGAGGCAATTCCTAATACACATAACCAAGTCCAGTTTACTTGTGGGAGCACACACAGCCGTCCTCTGAAATTTTTACTGTCCCAAGCAGTCACCAAGCCGCCTATATACCGCCATGCAGAAGGACCAATGACAATTTCGGACACCAAATCGCCTCTAACAATCAACGTCCAACCATATGACGATGACGATTCACAAAGCCTCTATCAAGTGAGTGTATCTGGCACCGCAAAAAATCCGGCGATGCGGCTACGAATGATCCTCGCTGGATTCGTCCGGTACGGAGAGATGGATAAGACAGAGGATGGCAACATTTTCTTTACCTGTCGACATAGACATGACAACCTCTTAAAATTGTTGATGCCATACTCTAGAAATATTAGTAGCGTAGAAGGTATGATTGCTGCCGAGTCGTTGAGGGGACAGATGACCACCGGCACATTAGGCTTTAGTCAAACATAAAAAGGAGCCAACGTAATAACCATGGCCTATACCGATACTATGACGCCAAAGCAACGCGTATTAAACGCCTTAAACAAAAAACCGGTCGATCGTACTCCGGTGGCTAACCCCACCAGTGTTGCTACGGTTGAGCTTATGGACCTAGTCAGCGCACCTTTTCCCAGAGCATGCCAAGAACCAGAACTCGTGGCTGAATTAGCAGCAACAGGCTACACTGAGCTAGGATTTGACTCAATTTCACCATATTTCAGCATCATTCAGGAATCTTCTGCTCTAGGTTGTGAGATGCAGTGGGAGGAAAAAGACAACTGGCCTACTGTTAGGATGTACAACCCAATTTGGAAATCCGCTGCCGACGTTAAAATCCCATCAGGTCTTCTGAATCACCGCGACATGAAGGCCATTACAGAATCCATAAGTATTCTAAAAAACACCTATGGGGATGAGGTGGCCATAATCGGTAAAACCATGGGGCCGTGGACGCTAGCCTACCATGTCTTCGGGGTAGAATCCTTCCTCCTCGGCACCGTAGACGATCCCAACGAAACAATAAAAGCCCTCGATAGATTGAAAGAAATTTCCATATTATTCGGGCAGGCCCAGATAGACGCTGGGGCCGACGCATTGACATTCCCAGATCATGCAACGGGAGACTTAGTAAGCGGAGAATACTACAAACGATTTCTGCAAGACCTACACACAGAAATGGTTGACGAACTACCTGTGCCACTGATTTTACATATTTGTGGCAACACTATCGATAGGATGCCATATATAGCTCAAACAGGAATGGCATCATTCCATTTCGACTCCAAGAATGATCCCCAAGAAGCCATGGATGCCGTAGGTGACGGGATAGGTTTAGTGGGAAATATTAATAATCCTGAAACACTCTACGCCAAAGGCCCTAATGAGGTACGTGAAGAAGTTTACAGATGCCTGGATGCTGGAGTACAAATGATAGCGCCGGAGTGCGCCATCCCTTTAGCCACAAGAATTGAGAATTTGATCGAGATACCCCGGGCGGTTAAAGACTGGACCTCCGAACACAGGAACTAAGTAAGATTTGACAACTTCTCACATAACATAAGACGTTAGATCCAACACATGCACCAACACATCGCTGGCCCCCTATGCTATACAGACTCTCAAACATTCACTAATAAAAGGTCATAAGATGCCGATTGTAAATGAAGAACTTGAAAAGGAATTGGAATTTGTTTCTGATCCTGGAGAACAAGCACATATACGTGCCCTTTGGGATACTGCCGACACCCTAATGCAAGACATATCTCTGAACCTCATCCGTGGTAAAAATGATGAAGTGGACCGACTTACAAGGGAAGCATTAGAGACTGGATTCAGTGCAAATACAATCCTTGACGATGGTCTTATCGCTGGTATGGCGATAGTAGGAGTAAAATTTCGAGACAATTTGATTTTCGTTCCCGAGGTACTAGTGGCAGCCCGGGCCATGAAAGCTGGGATGGTACACATAGAACCAATATTATCTGCTTCTGGAATCGAACCCCTTGGCACGGTCATCATGGGCACAGTTAAAGGAGATTTACACGACATTGGTAAGAACTTATGTATCATGATGCTCCGTGGAGCCGGCTTCACCGTAATTGACCTTGGGGTTGATACCAGTCCTGAGGAATTCACCGATGCCGTTGAGGAAAATGATGCTCCCATTCTCGGAATGTCCGCCCTGCTTACTACCACCATGCCTAATATGGGAAAAACGATAGAATATTTCGAAGAAGTAGAACTCAGGGATGAGGTTCATATAATGGTCGGAGGAGCTCCGTTGACTCAAGAATTCGCGGACGATATGGGTGCAGATGGATACGGTAAGGATGCTATGTCATGTGTAGATCTAGCCAAGTCTTTTGTAACCTCCTAATGCCCATGCCTAAATGTCCTTCACGAGATCACAAGTAAGGAGATATCATACTTGGAATCAGAGTCGGATAGTCATAGAAACACCGTAGATAAAGAACGCTATAATACCAGCATCCGAAAACTCGACCTTATATTCCGCAATATATCGGAAACGGTTGATAAGGTGTCAAGATGGAGATGCCCTTATAAAAACGTAGCCGGGCGATGTACCGCAAAGTTCATCTGTAGAAACCAAGATAAATCGGTCCAAGACGGGGAACTATTCATCTGCCTAGGGAGCGATGACCTAGATTATCGATCAGCTTGGTCTGACTAGCCACCTAAATTACCATATTATCAACAAAAAAAGCATATACCCTGATAAAACGGTAGCCCCAACCGATTCATCCAAGCATAGGTATTTTCTCAATCCCATCAAAATCTTCGAATATATCTTGTGCCGGTGATAAAACGATGAGGACGACATAGCGAACAAAGTTTCATATTCATCAAGTAGCTCACTGTTATAGTTAGGATGATCTCACCTTTGGTAGTATATATGGATGCCTCATGTGTATGCAGATGGACGAGAAATAGAACTGACCGTAGGGAAAACCGTATTTGATTACGCTGATTCTCTCAAACTCCGTGTGCCGACTTCTTGTGGTCGAACCGGAGAATGCCACGAATGTATAATTGAAATCAAACAGGGGCATTCTTCGCTCAGCAAACCTTCAGCATCGGAATCCTTCCTAGGTGACAACTACAGACTAGCATGTCAAGCATATGTTTCTGACTCCGACAGCGACGTTGAATTCGCTACGTTGCGTAGGCAACCTCGGATCCTAACAAAGCGCGCCCCAAGAACAGTTCAGTTGGCTCCACGTGCCACCACAAAAAATGACAAAGTGTACATCGACGACGCCCCCGTAGCTAATTACACTGGTGCAATATTAGGATTGGCTGGTGATATAGGAACTACTACGGTAGGCCTCAACTTAGTGGATCTTGAATCAGGTTCTATATTGCATACATCCTCTTTCGAAAATCCACAGAGATTTGGTGGAAGCGACGTGATGAATCGGATCTCATATGATAGCGGAGTATTTCGAGGTGAACTACAGCAAACTATGCTGTCCGCAATAAACTTTGAAATCGGCAATATGGTTAAACTGTTAGGATTTCACCGCAGGCAAATATTCGATGCAGTATTTGTTGGAAATACTACTATGCGTGACATATTATTCGGAATAGATGTACAACCCATTGGGGAAAAACCATACAAGTCTTTGATACAAATAGAGCATGAGGACCGGAGGCGCAAAACTACAGCAATTGATACTTCAGCACTGTCATTGGGATTAAGGGTCTTCCCAAAAGCCCGAGTATACAGTGGTCCCCTGATAGGATGCCATATAGGCTCTGATATTGCGGCAGACTTGTTGACGATTGGTATAGACAATACTCAAGATCCTGTAATGCTGGTCGATATAGGCACAAATACTGAAGTTGTTATTGGTAACAAAGACAAAATGGTTGCTGCGTCATGTCCAGCAGGACCCGCTTTTGAGGGAGGACAGATAACCTATGGCATGCCCGGGTATGAGGGAGCTATTGAATCCGTGACGATCCAAAAAGACGGAATAGTGGCATCCACTATCGGGGAGAAAGCTGCCCAGGGAATTTGTGGCTCCGGTCTCATTGATTTACTAGCCGAACTCAGAAGAACCGATTATATGACCGAACTTGGGGTATTGCACGACAACAACGAACGCTTTGTGTTCAATGATAATGATATGAGCTTGAACAGGGCTGATATTAGCAACTTAGCTCAGGCAAAATCAGCCAATTATGCTGGGCAATTTATCGCCTTGAGACACTCTCAGCAATCCGTTGATGATATTTCAAAACTATTCCTGGCTGGAGGATTCGCAAATTACATCAATACGAAGAACGCACGCAACATCGGATTTATAGCTAATTTTCCGACCAAAGATATTAAGAAAGTAGGGAATGCATCTCTAGAAGGTGCAACAATTATGATTAAATCCACAGACAAAAGACGTCAAATAGAAAACATAGTGGCAAATATAGAACACATAGAACTCGAAACCACTCCCGATTTTTTTGAAATATTTGTGGAGGGATGTATGTTTAAACCAATGCCTAAAGAAATTGCGAAGCTTTAATGCCAAGGAGACCAAAATGACTTGGAAAGTTCTTATTACTGATTATGTATGGCCGTCCACTGAGCCAGAACGAGCAATACTAGAAGAGGCAGGAGCGGAAGTTGTCATTGCTCCTGACGGATCCGAAGAGACTCTGACAGAGCTCGCCAAAGATGTAGATGCTATCATGACATGTTTCGCTAAAGTAACTGACAAGGTTATAAGAACAGCTACGAAATGTGTCGTCATTGGGAGATTCGGCGTCGGCACCGATAATATCGCAGTGGATACAGCCACTGAGTTAGGAATAGCAGTGACGTATGTGCCTGATTACTGCATCGAGGAAGTTTCTGACCACGTATTGGCTATATTGCACACTTGGAACAGAAAAATCAGCATATTCGATCAATCCGTGAAGAAAAACGGCTGGGGTCATCTTGGCTTGACAATGAGAATAATGAGATTGAAAGGAAAAACAATTGGTATTGTTGGTTTTGGAAGAATAGGCCAGGCGGTGGCCAAAAAAGCTTCTGCCTTCGGGATGAATGTTTTAGCTTCTGACCCTATGATATCTGAAACCACAGCGACTGAACATGGAGCACAATTAGTCAGCTTAAATGAACTACTGACTCAATCTGATTTCGTTACCCTTCATGCACCATTAATTTCCAGTACTCATCACATGATTGGAAAGACTGAACTGGAATTAATGAAGAAGGAGTCTTTCTTGATCAATGCGGCGCGGGGTCCTTTGATAGATGAAGAAGCTTTATATGATGCATTGAAAAATAAAAACATTGCAGGCGCAGGGCTTGACGTGATGGAAGATAATATCCCCCCGAAAGACCACCCTCTTTTGCAATTAGATAACATAATAATAACCCCTCACACAGCCTTTTTTTCCCAAGAATCTACTTTAGAACTTGAACAACGGGCAGCCTCAGAAGTCGTCAACGTTTACCAAGGCCGGATGCCGGATAACTTATTCAACCAAGATGTCCTAGCCCACCAATCCCCACGTCGTATATTAGAGGCTTAGGTGGGAAGCGCGATACCGTTCTGAGCGATGCAAGTCCATCCGCATTGAGGACCCAGATCGACTCATACACTGAATTTACCAATACAGGCCGGCACTATCGCCAAATTGGCGATTCACGAACATTATCAAAAACTGTCTAAATCATTGATTTACTTTGGCCACCATCAACAACAATGCATGATCCTGTGATTAAACCTGCTCTGTCTGAAGACAAAAACGCCACCAAATCTCCTACTGGCTGTGGCCAACCAAACCTTCCCAATGGCAAATTACGGTCAATGAACTCGTCAACTATATCGTCCGTATTATCTTCTTGAAACCTCTCCCAACTTCCACCTGGATGTGCGATTGATCCTGGAGCGATGGAGTTAACCAATATACCATGGGGGGCCAGTGATATCGCGGCATTTTTGGTTACCCCTATCAATGCAGCTTTAGCCGCCATATAGGAAACATTTCCTCCGAACTCCCTCCCCCATATAGATGCGATATTCACAATACGTCCCCATTTATTTTCCTTCATATCAGGGACGACGTATTTCATAAGGCTTAATGCACCAAACACATTTAGATCAAAAGTACCTTTAAAATCGCTCAAGGAGACACTCGAAATATCTTCCCTTGATCTCGTTCCACCAGCATTATTAACTAATATATCCACATTCCCCATCAAGTTCTTAATTTCTCCATACAATGTGCCTACGCTATTATCATCGGAGATATCGGCAACGAAACACCTCGCATCAGCTCCTTGAGCCTTCAATTCATCGACTGTATCCTCCAAAGTTGCTAGTGTCCTACCACATATAGCAACCCGGGCACCCTCTCTAGCAAGCGACAATGCACATTCTCTGCCAAGACCTCTACTCCCTCCAGTCACAAGTGCTAATTTATTTTGTAATCCTAAATCCATGCCGAGTCCTCCCGTAACTGACGCTAACACCATCTCTCAATTGCTACTATAAACCTGCACCCTATGAATGTCGAAGA
The DNA here is from genome assembly GCA_964602845.1 of uncultured Dehalococcoidia bacterium. Classification (GTDB taxonomy): domain Bacteria; phylum Chloroflexota; class Dehalococcoidia; order Lucifugimonadales; family UBA826; genus CAZRSW01. Next base: position 74,385 of record CAZRSW010000003.1, read on the forward strand.
CTATCTATGTTTAAAGTAAATAGCAACACGCGAGCCAACCCCGCTTGACTGCCAAGGATACCTCCCATAACATCTACATCGTATGCACTTAGACCTACATACCCACTCCATCTCTTCTGACGACTCCCGAGCCACTGTTGAACAATACATCAAGTGGATTGCTATGCTGAGAAAAAAAGGGTATCAAATAGACGGATTTGTTCTCACAGAACACCGCCAATATGACCCGGATATAAATTACCAACACCTATCAGATGAAAATGATATTTTGATTCTAAAGGGTGCGGAGTTAGATACCGACTCAGGTCATTTCTTGGTATATGGAATCACAGAAGAGCTCCAGCGCAAAATTGATTTCTCTGACATAAATATGAACGCAGCAGTTTTAATTAAAACATGCGAAGAGAATAAGGCGGTTGCCATACCAGCTCATCCTGGCAGAGACAGAATCGGATTCGTCAATTTCATCGACTCAGGTTATAGTCAATTTAAAGATATAAAGGTGGTGGAGCAACTAAACGGGTCGAACAGAAAAAGTGAACATAAACGAACCTCAAGCCTGATCAGAAAATTCAATTATCTTGGCGTTGGTGGAAGTGACTCCCATATGGTCAGCACAATTGGCACATGCATGACACTCTTTGAAAATAGGATCCATAATGAGGAAGATTTGGTAAGAGAACTCAGAGGCACCGCCTTTAAAGCGATCCACTTGGGGGAAGCGATCTCAACAGAAAGTTCCACATATGACAAATGACGGCGATATAGAATACAACAGAGACCTCCTAAATATCGATCATGACATCGGCGAATTTAAGATCACTAGAGATATGGTTGTTGCCTTCTCAAAAGCTGTCGGAGAAACGGATCCGAAACACATAGGTGATAATAGTGGAGAAGGAAATATCGTTGCACCGGCAACTTTTTGTAACATCTTCATGCCAGGGTTGAATAGACCAAATCTAGAACTCGCCTTTGGTAATGCAACTCTCTTTGCAGGTCAATCATTAGAGTGTAGAAAGGAGATAAGGCCAGGGGATAATCTGAAAGGCACCACAAGACTCAACAAAGTATACTCTAAGACCGGAAGGTCCGGTAAAATGGTTTTTGCTATTTGGGAAACCACCTTCAGTAACAGCAACTTTGAAACCGTAACGAAAATCTTTGATTCGTTCGTAACTCGAGAGATAGCGGGTATACAAGGATAATGATCTTTTTTGAAGACGTAGAACTAGGGGACGAATTAGGACCTATTTACCGATCTATCTCTCACCAAGATGTTGATCAGTTTGTATCAGTTTGGGGTCAAGGCAAGAATGATACCCGATTCACCTCTAAGGAAATCGCGTCAGGAGAAGGACTTTCAACTGCGATTGTCCCCGGCGCGATGAGCGTGGCATTACTCTCGCAACTATTAACCAGCTGGTCCCCAAATGTAACCGTGAGGAAATTAGACGTCATATTCCGCCAAATAGTGGCTCACAACGAACCTTTAGCACTTAGGGGACTTGTCACCGACAAGGATCCCAACAACGAGAGGTCAACGATTGAATGCGACATTTTTATAGAAAACGCTGATATGGTAAAACTAATTATGGGTACCGCAACAATATCTATCTCGAGGCGAATTTAACAATGGATTCAACTTCCATAACCTTCATCAAACATACGTTGGGAAATGGATTAGACGTGATAATTCATTCTGATCATAACGTGCCAGTCGTATCCGTAAACGTCTGGTATCACGTAGGTTCTAAAAACGAAGTGGCTGGCAAAACGGGTTTCGCCCACCTATTCGAACACGTAATGTTCGAAGGTTCAAAACACCACAACAGGGATTACTTTGAGCCCCTTCAAAAGATAGGCGCCAATGTTAATGGATCAACCAACAACGACCGCACCAATTATTGGCAAGATTTACCATCCGAATACCTAGAGCTTGCTCTTTGGCTCGAATCAGATCGCATGGGTTTTCTAGCTGAGGCTCTAGATAACAGGAGATTCGACCTGCAGAGAGAAGTAGTAAAAAATGAGCGGAGGCAGAGTTATGAGAACGTACCATACGGTAATGCTCATTTACGGTTGCAAGAGATCCTATTCCCTTCCCCACACCCTTATCATTGGCCAACAATCGGCTCCCAGAAAGATCTAGATTCCGCAAGCCTTGAAGACGTTAAAGCATTCTACAATCGATACTATAGACCTTCCAACGCAAGCATATCGATTACAGGGGACATTGACCCCGGAGACGCCATTAACCTTGTAGACAAGTATTTCGGAGACCTCCCTCCGGGTCCACCAATCGACCGTTTCACTCACATGGATTCACCTTTGTCAGGAACAAGTTCTCTAATTTTGGAAGACAATGTATCTTTAACACGACTGTATCTCGCTTGGCCAACAGTTCCAGACTTCACTGTAATGCAACCTGCCTATGATCTTCTATCCATGATATTAGCGGATGGTAAAAGTTCCAGGCTATACAATAATTTGGTATACGGAAAACAAATAGCAAAGAACGTCAAAGCCTATCAAGACGCTCAAGAAATTGCTGGATCATTCCACATTACCTCAACATGCAACCATGATACCGACCCAGACGTGCTCCAAGAAGAGTTACTAGCGGAGTTACACCAAATATCATCTTCACCTCCGAACTCCCATGAAATGCAAAGGGCGTTTAACCGACTAGAAAGCTACCACGTGAGACAGTTGGAAAAAATTGGTGGGTTTAGTGGCAAGGCGGATCAATTAAATTACTACAATGTTATTGCAGGAGATGTCAGCCTGATCAACACTGACATTGACCGATACAGACACGTATCGCCTCAGGACGTATCTCAAGCAGCCGCTGAACTGAGGAACAACCGAGTTGTCCTTGAGATCATCCCCCGTAAACAACACCATGCAAGAACGGATAAAATTAATAGAGAAACACCCCCTCACAAATCTACCTCCAGAAATTTCGATTTACCAAAGGTCCAACGGCATAATATGGGCAACGGGGTGAACATACTCCTTGTAGAAAGAACAGGCCTTCCATTAGTGTCGATAGGACTGTTATTTGGTACAGGAGGTAGTGATGACCCACCTGAAGTACCAGGGATATCCAGTTTTCTAGCCAGTATGTTGGTAGAAGGTACAAGTTCTAGAACAAGTCAAGAAATTTCCGAACATATGGAGTTCCTTGGCTCGCAAATAACAACACATGTCGCTAGGGAATACACCATACTTGCAGCAGAAGGCTTAACCCAACATTTTGAACAGATTATGGAATTACTGGGAGATGTGGTCTCCAATCCAACTTTTCCTGAAAGAGAGATAGAACGGTTACGAAAGGAGACTTTGTCTAACTTGAATACAATTGTTGACTCTCCCACAGCCATAGCCGAGGTGGTAACAGCGGGATTACTGTACGGCAACGAAAGCCCCTATGGGCATTCATTACATGGATCCAAAAACGCTATCGGGTCATTAACAAAGTCAGATCTACTAAACCACTATAAAAGCGTTACCTCAGTCGCTCCACTGTATTTAGTTTTGATCGGAGACATAGATATCGATAAAGCTAAGAAGACATCAGAGCAATATCTCCTAGGTAGATCAAGTTGCAAATCCAATAATCCACCTAGTAAAAAGAATCCTGATCATCGAACACTTTCCCCTACCAAACTCTATCTCGTAGATAAACCGGGCTCCCCACAATCGATAATACGAGCCGGGCACCTTATTATGTCCCGAGAACATGAGGATTTTGACTCATTCTCCTTCCTAAACTACATCATTGGTGGAGATTATTCTTCTCGTCTCAATATGAATCTCCGTCAAGATAAAGGATATAGCTATGGATTTCACTCTTCAATATCTTGGGTTAAGACTCAATCAGCGTGGCTCGCCAGAGGCAGCGTACAAAGTGAAGTAACAAAAGAATCTATTATTGAGATTATCAATGAAGTTAGCTCTGCGAGAGGGGAAATGCCCATAACCGAAGAGGAATTCCATAATGCCAAGGACGGCATCTTAAAAAGTATCCCAGCGCAATATGCAACCCAACGGCAGATCATGGGACAGGTTCTTGAACTAGCATCATTCAATCTCCCAGATAATTACCTGGACACCAAAATGAAGAACATTAAGGAACTCAAGATATCAGACATACAAGGAATAGCCAAAAGAGGGATCCAGAGCGACAATTTGACCATTGTTATTGTAGGCGATCTATCAAATATACAACCTGAATTGTCACAATTGGGCATACCAATAGAAGTAATAGACATCAACGACTACCTAAACTAGAGTGGATGAGGCGTCAAGCCTCCCTTGGTTTAGAACGGTACTATGAAACCTATAACAGCAAGTCGATCACAGCTTCAGCAAACTCGAAAATACTTATCAAAGTCAGAAAAGGTAGTTGGAATGATAAATGCCGAAAACATACTGCCCACATCCTTGCATGTGTTAGAATCGCTTTTATAGTGTTGTGGAAATTCGGAAATACAGGCGGTAACGATAAATGAATTGGCTAGATTTTGTTATATTAATCGTGTTGGCTCTGTGTATCTTTTGGGGCTCGCGAGCTGGGCTTGTTGGTGCTGCAATCAACTTTGTAGGCTTAATGATAGGCTGGGTCATCGCAGGTCGACTGTCCCCTACTATTGGCGGGATGTTTGGGGACTCGCCAAGTATGGACACTATCGTGACCGTTGTTACATATCTCCTCATCCTGGCCGCCGCTATCGCTATAACACGTACAGCCCTTAAATTCCTGGGTCCGGGCATGGCAATCATAGATATGGCTACGCTAGGATTCAACAGACTAGGAGGACTGGCAGTAGGACTTTTGATAGGCATAATCATAAATGCTACTCTAGTCACGGGCATGACAAGACTAGCATACGACTTTGAGGTTGCTAATGGAGAAGAAGGGTCTCTAATTTCTAGCAATGTTGTGGTGCAAACCGAAAAAATCACTGCAAAGGTCGGTGGAACAAAGGAAAGAATAGAAGAAGGATTGACCGGATCCACCATTGTCCCTCCTTTCGTTAAAACGATGAAATTCCTACCTGGAAATACGTTGGGATTTGTCCCCGCAGATTTCATGGCGGCCCTAGAAATTCTGGATACGAAGCTATAGACGTTCGTGAATCAGAACACCTCAGCTCCATCGCTAAGGTCACCAGTATTGGTCTTAAATCAAAACTACCAGCCGTTAAATATATGTACGGCGCGACGAGCCCTAGTGCTAATGGGTCTTGGCAAAGCTGAAATCATAGTCAATGGCGCAGGAGAATTGCATACAGTTTCCCACACCCTGCCAATACCCTCCGTCGTAAGGCTGTTTTACTTAGTACGGAAACCCTTGGTAAGACGTCGCTTGTCGAGGAGAGCGGTATTTTATAGAGACAACTTCACGTGCCAATATTGTGACATTGAAACTAACAAGCTTACCATCGACCATATCATACCAAGATCACGAGGGGGAGAACACAATTGGGAAAACATTGTTAGCGCTTGTATAACATGCAATCATAAAAAGGCAGGATTAACTTTGAAGGAAGCTAATATGCGGCTGAAAAAGACTGCAGAAGTACCCAAACCCAACCCTTATTACATGTTCTATCATAGAAAACTAGAAGAGGAATGGCGACCATTTATACCGTGGGAGAAAAAATGATCACTTTGATCCTAGGGCGTTACTGTTGCTACAACTGGGCAGTTTAAGCATCAGATTATCAAAAACCAATCTGTGATTAACATTGCTACGTATAAAGTGTGCTGACTTATCAATTGCAGACATAACCTTGAGCATATCAGTCAAGCTGATAATCTTACAAAAATGCTCAAACGTAGACAATCTCGACAAATTGAAGACAGACTGCAAGCTACCAATTTTCACCATTATTAAATCTCTCCACCATTCCAACCACAGATTGATCTCCTCACGATATATGTCGTAGCTCATCCCATAAGCCTTTGAGATTACATTCGAATACACAAATCTATCTTCCAGATCACCAGCGACAGTCTCTTCAATCAAAGTGAACGCTCGCTCTCTCTTGTTCATAATATCTGGTCTGAGGAACGCGGCTTTGGCCCAATCTATTCTTCCCCTCGCTATACGAGCTATCTCCCTAACATGAGGGCCAGAATTTGATTCATCATCTTCACCCTCGATTCTTCCCAAATATTCTTCTATTGTGTGACAAGGTATGGGTTCCAACTCCAATATTTGGCATCTAGATGAAATAGTGCTTAAAACATTCAATATGTTATTTGCTTGCAACAAAATCATGGTGTTTTGAGGAGGCTCTTCAAGCGTCTTTAAAAGTATGTTCGCCTGGTCAGCCCTCAAATCGTCCACACCAGAAAAAATAAATACTCTCATACGACCTTCAAATGGTTTTCTGTTTACGCGCGTGAGAAAATCGTCTCTTAGGACATCCATGCTTATAGCTTTATACGCTATTTGGTTAGCCTTAGATGAATTTCCTATAGCAAAATAGAACACGTCAGTATGAGTATAATTTTCGATTCGTATGCACTGAGGACAATCACTACAAGGCTTACGATGAGACTCAGAATCGAGACAGTTCACGAATCTTGCTACATCTTGAGCAAACAAACTTTTGCCTATCCCTTCAATCCCAGTAATCAGGTAAGCATGAGCGACTTTTCCTAAAACATTTGCTCGGACAATGCTACTGCGCGCTTTAGAATGGCCTACTGTATTCCACATACCCAACACATATTATCTTTCAACTAATCCGATTCTATATCAACACCTTTAGTAATTAAAACCCAAAGGAGATAATCCCCAAAGGCGTCGTATGCATAAATTGTAGACCCTGGTACCTACAAAAGCGTGAAGTCAAATAAAGATATTAGCGGTATAATATGAAAGGACAGGATAGTCAGGAGGTCAATCATGCTGAATAAGACTCCAAAGAGTCACGCAATAGGCAGAGATTTCGGTCTGACCGCTCGTATGGCGTTAACGTTGGTACTACTTGGAGTAGCCTACCTAGCCCTATTTGGATTGTTGCTTATAGCTGGGATTAATCCAATTATAGTCATCGTTTTGGGAATAGCGATGGTATTTTTTCAATATTACATGTCAGACAAGCTTGTACTAGCCGCCACCAAAGCTAAGGTTGTCACAGAGGAGGAACAACCTAAGCTCCATGAAATGATCGACAGAATTTCAGCAGCAGCCGGAATTCCTAAACCAAAGAAGATAGCCATTATGGACGAAGATGCCCCGAATGCATTCGCCACTGGTAGAAACCCGAAGAATTCCACAGTAGCAGTTACAACTGGGCTTATATCAAAATTAAACAACGATGAGCTTGAAGCAGTTATAGGCCATGAACTGGCCCACATCAAGAATCGAGACGTAATGGTTATGACATGGGCCAGCCTTATTATCGTTATTGCAGGCTATCTGATGCAAATGATGTTTTGGATGAGTTTGTTTGGAGGATTCGGTGGCCACCGCAGAAGTGGGGGCGGACAAGGAAATGCTTTCGCAATAATGATGCTTGTTTATGTAGGTGTCATATTAATCTACTTTGTAAGCCAAATGCTTATTATGGCCCTTTCTAGGTATCGGGAATTTGCAGCTGATAGAGGCGGCGCCTCCGTAACCGGAAACCCATCAGCCTTAGCGAGTGCATTGAGAAAAATAAGCGATCAAATGTCACTTATACCTGAGAAGGATCTCCGTCAGGTCGAACACGCCAACGCATTCTTCATAATCCCGGTATTAAAATCAGGCTTCTTGAGCTCGATGGGAGCCAGTCACCCACCAACGGAAAAAAGAATACAACGACTGCTAGAGATGGAAAATACCCTGAGGGCCGGCTGACTGTTTGAGCGTATTCGTCTATGTCATTTATAAAAGCTTTGTTTACCCTAGTACGGACTCAAAAAAGCGAGACGGATCTCTTACGATTGCTAGATAGCTTAGAGCATTCTACTCTGGATGGATCCCAAATTTCCTCAACAAACGAGGCTGCGCTAATCATGAGCCCTAACAACCATCCTTTCTTTAACGATTTGCCAAATTCCGCTCACGAAATACTCAGTAACACCGGCTACGAAAACAACATAGGAATTCGTTTAGAGGATGACAACTTTGGTACTAAATGGATAATTTTTTCCGGAACCAATGGTGCAATATTAACGTCACTAGTCGACTCTATGAGCAAGGCGCTGGCAAATATACAGTTGGCTGATCAAATGATAGCTGCCGTTTTCAAATTCAATATAAACCTCAAGCCCATTTATTGTATCTGCAACTATCGCACGAAAAAATTCTACCCCTTTTCACCAATGGATAAGAAAACCAGAGACACAGATTTGGAAATGAACTTTGTTCACATACTTTCAACCCAAGGCATACCAATCGAACCTATTGAGCAATGGTATGCGCTCTGGGAAACTCCATTTTAACTAAGTTTATTGCCGAGGTTCCCCATTAGAATGATGATCTTTCATAGAGAATAATCTAAGACACAAAACTATGGTCAAAGGAATGGATATCACGAGACAGGATAGCAACGTCAACATCAAATAAGGTCCCAAACCAATGAACCTGTCGATTGCTTCTATGATCCAGGAAAGAAGTATCGGATCACCCGGTTCGGAATGGTGCGGAAGCGATTTCGGATCATTGAACCAAATATTTGATATATTTAGCATGGCTACTCTACCAATTTGTACAACCTACGTTACAGAACTCAAAATGACACTCATAGATCATACTTGAAAAAACATGATTTTACTTAACACTCCACAATAATATGATTGAAACTATATTGGCAATATTAAAGAGGATCTTTCACAGCTAAACACGAGATACTATGGCAATTCTGGGCGCTCATAACTTACAACTCCATTACGCCGACATTGAAATATTTTCTGACGTTACCCTGCAAGTCGACGATTGCTCGCGAATCGGGATAGTGGGGCAAAACGGTTCAGGGAAAACATCCCTCATAAATGTTTTACTTGGTCAACAAAACTTCGACAGAGGGAACGTATTCGTCACAGAAGGGCTCAAGATTGGATACGTCCCCCAGATGCCTTTAACCCAGGGTACAGGAACGTTAAGAGATCAAATCATGGAAACTTTTGCGGATATTATCGCATTGGAATCAAAAATCGAAGCAAGCGCAGAGAATATACAAAGTAGCACCCCCGAACAAAGGACTAAGGCCGAAAATAATTACGCCAATCTGGTAGATCAATATGAGAGATTGGGAGGCTATGACTACCATAATGTAGCAGATCGCGTTATAGAAGGAATTGGCCTTAGGCCAGAGATCCTTAATACTAGGGTCTCTGACGCCAGTGGAGGTGAACGGACTAGAGCGGCGTTGGCAGCAGCCTTACTCACCAATCCAGATCTATTAATATTGGATGAACCAACCAATTATCTCGACATCAAAGGTTTAGAGTGGCTGGAAGACTTTTTAAACAAATTCCAAAATGCGTTCTCCGTAATTTCCCACGACCGGTACTTCCTTGACCGTGTGGCTAAAGAAATTTGGGACCTAGATGCAGGACGGCTAAGACAGTATAAGGGGAACTATAGCAAATACAAAGACCAGAAATTAGAGGCTCTAAAACACCTACATCGTGAATACGAAAAACAGCAATCTTTCATAAAAAGAGAACAATCTTTCATATCACGTTATCATGCAGGACAACGTTCAAAAGAAGCCAGAGGTAGGGCCAGGAGGCTCAACAAAATAAAACAAATCGAAGTCCCGAAAGATCAAGACATCATGCATATCTCGTTGCGACCTGCGGAGAGATCTGGAGAAACGGTCGTGCAGACCAACGATTTAGTTATAGGACATTCGGAGGGGCAAGCACAAAAAAAGCTGTTAAGCATTCCCGACAATAAAATTCAACGCGGTACTGTAACGGCCATAATTGGGGGCAACGGAACCGGCAAATCGACTCTTTTAAGTACTATCATCGGAGAAACTATGCCCCTACAGGGCACCATAGCTTTTGGGCACAACGTAAAATTTGCATATTATCGTCAAGGAGCAGATGACATACCAGGCGATAAATCTATTATAGATGCACTACTTGAGATAAGGAATATCCCAATCGGAGAAGCAAGAAATTATCTAGCCCGATTCCTATTCTCGGGTGACGAAGTTTACGAAAAAGTCGAATCTTTGAGCGGCGGTGAGAAGAGCAAACTCGCTCTTGCACGGCTACTCATTCGACAGCCTAATTTGCTCATTCTTGACGAGCCAAGTACCCATCTTGACATACCGAGCCAAGAAGCAATTGAAGTGATGCTTAAAGGTTTCGATGGGACAATCCTTTTGGTTTCTCATGATAGGCGATTGATATCGATGATTGCAGATAAATTATGGGTTGTTGATCAAGACAAAATTATGATATTTAATGGAACATACAAAGAATGGACTGGTAGGAATAATTCATCGACTTATAAGACTCCAACAAAGCAACCACGTTTGAACAAAAGACCAATAGGCAAATCCAACAAACCTAGGTCTGCTTCAAAAAAAACTAAGGCTGGGAAACCATCAGCGCAAGATAATTATATTGAGGAAAGAGTCCTATCTCTTGAAAACCAAATTAAAGTTATAGAAGAGAAGCTTGAAGAAGCTTCGGATCTTGGTGACATAGACAAAATACGATCATATGGCCATGAGCACAAACAACTTAGTCTTGAACTAGATAATGTCCTCCATAAATGGGAGGGTCAAGATTCTCCAACTCCATAAATCCCATAGGCCTCATCATAATCTCTCTTATTGTTCAAATCTAGTCTAACTTGTGGATCTTGCAAGTCTACAAAATTTATAAACTTTTTATAGCGCTCAAAAACACCCTTAACTCCCAATGAATCGTCGTCAACAGACATCAGATCTCCCAAAATACTACTAGAAAATATAGCAGGGTGCCCTCTTCTACCGTTAACCATAGGTGAAGTTATAAGGGCAGAATTATCTTTATGCGACACAATAAGTCTGCTAACGATTGATTTGGTCCTTGGCTGATCAACCCCTAGCAGTACTATCGAGTGTTGAGACTCTGAGACGGCCGACATTCCAATTCTTATGGACAAAGCTTTACTGTGCCTAAAATCTGGATTGTGCACTATTTTCACACCGGTGCAGCGTATATCGTCCTCTATTCTCTTAGTTTTATAACCAAGAACCACAATTATTTCATCACATCCTGATTCATCAAGAACTCCTATTTGGTGACGTATCATAGTAGTCCCTTTCCAGGGTAAAAGTTGTTTCAATTCCCCCATACGACTAGAAACTCCAGCCGCGGTTAGCACCGCAGAAACACCTTTCAAAGTATTCTACTTGACCCTTACAGTCGACTCGAGTTCAATCCGCACTTTCTCTTGAATCCGTGTCAAGTGGCTATCCTCTATTTTCATAGCCACCCCTGATCCTCCCAATCGAAACATCAATATCTCCGATATTATGCTGACAGCGATTTCCTCTGGGGTACGTGCCTTGATATCTAGGCCAATTGGAGAACGAATTTCCTTGACGCGTTCTATTGGCAAACCATTCCTCAAAAGATCTTCATATATTAAAATGGTCTTCCTTAAACTTCCCATTAAGCCAACGTACCTCGCCTTGGTCTGGGCGGCTGCCATAAGAGCACTACCATCATACCTATGCCCTCGTGTGGCAATAACGATAAAAGTATTTGGGTTGACCGGCAATTTGCGTAACGCTTTTTCAGGCTTTTCATCCATGACGATATCAGCTTCTGGGAACCTATCTAAATTAGCAAATTCCTTGCGATCGTCCGTAACAAACAACCTAAATCCCAACGGCTTAGCTAAAACGGAAATTGCCTTAGAGACATGTCCCCCTCCACATAATACTAGTTGAGGCGGAGTAGTATATGCCTCTAAAAAATATTCTAGCCCTTGATCCCCAACTACATATTGATTTTGCCCATGAATCATCAAAGACTTAGCTTTCGTTATCGCGTCTTCATCCACCACTTTATCCCCCAAAGATCCTTCAACCTCCCCATTTTCTCTTATTAAGAGTTTGTCTCCTAAAGAAACATTATTTGAACCTACCTTTGTTACAGTTGCTACCGCTACCGCTCCATGACCCGCATAGGCCTCTCGAATTTCCTCAGCATGGGGCAAGTATTGATCGGGCTGATAAATCGGATCAATAAGAAAGTACATGGTTCCACCGCAAACCAAACCATCTTCAGCCGCCAATTCCTCATTCAGTTCGTACTCACGATACTTGGGCCCCTCCCCCTGTGCCATCATCTGCTTAGCCGCAAACCAAATATCCCCTTCAACGCACCCACCTCCTAGAGTCCCTGCACCAGTACCATCTTCCCTAACTAACAGCTTAGCCCCAGGTTTCTGTGGAGTAGATCCTTTTGTCCTAATTACCGTAGCCAGAACGATCCGTTCACCTTTTTCCAATCTGACCACAGCCTCACGAAATACTTCCTGCATTATGCTTCCTTATACATTCATTGGTTCGATCAATCGAGGCCCCATTCAAGCTATCGACCATGTTAAATTATCAAGTGTTAGCTCTCTATTATATCAATCTCGGAATTCACCAAGATATCTGCTAATTGCGTGGAAATAATACACGCTTTATACTCAAAAGTGAGTAACCTAATCAAACGAAATAGATATAGGATCCCTCTATAATGCGACATACCCTCACCATACCATTGTTTCCCCTCAATACGGTACTCTTCCCGGGAGCAGTGATACCCCTGCAAATCTTCGAGGCGAGATATTTGGCGATGATCCAGGATTGTTTGTTAGCTAATTCCAAGTTTGGGGTAGTACTTATTAAAGAAGGGAGCGAGGTGGGAAATCCTGCAATACCTCACTCAGTTGGAACTATAGCAAAGATAATATCTGCTCAAGAAATTGCCAAAAACCGAATGTTGATTACAGTCAGGGGAGAACGTCGATTTAAGATAAGAAAGATTCTCAGAAACCGTCCATATATTAACGCTGAGATCGATATAGAGTCTGTTAATAAGAAAGATGACATTCCCCAAAATGAAATCGAAAGATTCTGCGCCAAGACAACTCGCCATATCAATCTCGTCCTTAATAAAAAAGGGGAATGGATAAAGGCACCGAAACTTCCATCAAGTCCCAAGATGCTATCGTACTTTATTGCTCAAACGCTCAGCATAGATTTGTTTGAACGCCAAAGATTACTTTCTGAACCTTCTCATCAAAAACAACTTGAGATTTGCAAAGAACACATGGATCGGGAAACTGACGAGATTATAGAAAAAATCTCTCTGGATCTTGTGAAAACTTTTCGACACCATTGATTAAACACAAACAACATAATGATACAAGAATCAAATCTTAATCAAGCACGCCTTCCGATGAAAAAAAATCGGCTAGACGCGATATTCCTTCCTCTATTTGACTCGGTTGATTGTATCCGTAACAAAGTCGAATATAATTTTTACCGCTCCCATCAGGAGAGTAAGTGGTCCCTGAATGGAAGCCAACATCAATTTGGTCCAAGGCTTTATCCCTAAGATTGAGCAAGTCTACGCCATCATCCACATTCAGCCATATGTAGAGTCCTCCGTCGGGATTACTCCACTGCGCTGACGAACCAAAATTTTCACCCAGAGATGACAACATGGAATCTCTCTTCTTCCGTTGAATGGCATTAATCTCTTCGATGTGAGCATCCAAATATTTCCTAGCATATTTCTCCACCACAATTGCCGCAAATTCACTCACTCTATATTGCTTTATCCCCATTATCTTATCGATCACCCGTCCCGGACCGGTCATGTACCCTAAGCTCATCCCAGGAGCAATGATCTTGGAAAATGATCCCACATACATGACAGTTTCCCCATCATCCAAATGATGGAAGGAAGTAACCGGTGGACCTGAGTATCGATTGTCGGCATAGCAATCGTCCTCTAATATTGGCACGCCGTATTTCCTTGTTATAGAAAGGATCTCTTGCCTACGGGATCCAGGCATGGTCCAACCTTGGGGGTTTTGAAAAGTCGGAATAAGATAAACAAACTTGGGTTTCTTCGATTGACTTATGGCTTCCACCAATAATGATTCAAGTCCATCAGGGTCCATCCCCAACTCATCGGATTCTACCCCTCTGATATCAGCAAATTGCATCCGAAGGGTATTTAATGTCCCACCGTAGACAAAACTATCAGTGACCACGACATCTCCTGGATTTACAAGGACTCTGCATATCATCTCAATCACCTGATTCGATCCATTCCCAAGGATAATTTCATCAGCAGACACTGATATTTGACGATCCCTAGCAATCTTCTCGGATACATATTCTCGCAAATACACATTACCTTGTGGATGAGGGTAGACCGCGAGGTCTGATCCATGTTCTCTCAAAGCTTCAGTTGCACATTCAATCATATGATCGAATGGAAGTGATTTAGGATCAGGATAGGCAACAGCAAAATCATATTTACCACGTCTTGCCGGTTCTATACGAGTCCCTTCAGGTAAATTTTCAGCAAACATCGACTCAAAATCCACTACCATCTATTCAATCCTCCGTTCTGAAGTTTTTAGTCCAACAAGAATTGATACTAGTAGTTTTGCTATAGTAATTCAACCAATATTGTCAAATAGATTACTTCCAATTCTAGTACTTATAAAAATTTGAGCCCGAAAGACAACCTACTGATCAAACCCGGCTGGGATAGTAATAGACAATTCAACGCATTAGTCATATTGAATATTTTCGCCACGATAACTAGGACTGCCAACTATCAAGACTTGTAATCTGTTCTGCTATAACTAGATCTGACACTGCCGTGAGCAGGTGTTACACTGGCAACATCAACTTCAAAACAAAGCGCTAGTAAGTGAATGCTTCCTGAAGATTCAAAAAGCAATATCATCATAAAAGGTGCTAGAGAGCACAACCTAAAGAACATAGATGTGATCATACCAAGGAATAAATTGGTCGTGATAACTGGGGTTTCGGGTTCTGGTAAAAGCTCTCTAGCATTCGATACCATTTACGCAGAAGGACAGAGGCGATACGTTGAATCTTTGTCCTCTTACGCACGTCAATTCTTGGGCCGAATGGACAAGCCAGATGTAGATAACATAGAAGGTCTATCACCAGCAATATCAATAGACCAAAAAGGAGTGTCGCATAACCCTCGCTCCACGGTGGGAACTGTAACCGAGATTTACGACTATTTGAGACTCCTGTTTGCTCGGGCTGGCAAACCCCACTGCTACAAATGCGGCAGACCCGTATCAAGACAAACTATCCAACAAATAGTAGATTCCATCATGGCCCTTCCAGAAAATACACGTATCCAAATACTTGCCCCTGTAGTCAAAAGGCGTAAGGGGGAACATAAAGAACTCTTGGAGTCCTGCAGAAAATCGGGGTATGTGAGAGTTAGGATAGATGGCACGATTAGAGACCTTTCTGATGAAATCTCGTTGGACAAACAAAAATGGCACTCTATCGATGTTGTGGTGGATCGACTGGTAATTAGAAAAAATCTAGATCGCTCCAGAGTATCAGATTCCACCGAAGCAGCGTTGGAACAAGCTGGTGGAAGCGCCTTATTATACGTACAAGGTGGCGACGAAATAACTTTCTCGGAAGATTTTGCTTGTACTCACTGCAACATCAGCTTAAACGAACTTGAACCGAGAACCTTCAGCTTTAATAACCCCCATGGTGCCTGTAGTAAATGTACGGGCTTAGGTTACAAATTGGTTGTCGACCCTGAATTGGTGATACCTGACTCTACAAAATCCATACGTGAAGGAGGGGTGGCAGGATGGGCAAGAACAGGGTCCTTATCGCCATGGTATATGAGCCAATTACAATCTTTGGCAGACTCCATTGGGTTCAGTACAGAAGTTCCTATAAATGAATTGGCTGAAGAAGATATGAATTCAATTTTAAATGGTACTAAAAACAATAGGATCAAAGTAACCCATCACACCAAAAAAGGACGCCGATACCAATGGCAATCTAGATTCGAAGGTGTGCTTAACAACTTAGAACGACGTCATTCTGAAACGGGCTCTGATAATGTCAGAAAGGATATTGAACGTTATATGACGTCACTCCCATGTCAGAACTGTCAGGGGAAACGACTAAGACCGGAGGCTTTAGCGGTAACGATCAATAATGAAAATGTTATGCAAATAACAGATAAATCTGTCTCCGATGCTTTGGAATGGGTTCGAGGTCTAGAACGTAACCGCGGGCTCTCCGAAAGAGACAAAATTGTATCGCAACAGATCTTAAAAGAGATCAGCGCTCGGCTCGAATTCCTTGTCAATATTGGACTAGATTACTTGACCCTATCACGAACTGCTTCTACTTTAAGCGGGGGAGAGGCTCAACGAATACGCTTAGCCACTCAAATCGGCTCCGGACTGATGGGTGTGCTATATGTTTGTGATGAACCCTCCATAGGTCTTCATCCTGCAGATGACCACCGACTGATAAAAACCTTAAAAGGCCTAAGAGATGTTGGAAATTCCGTCCTCATAGTCGAACATGACGAAGCTATAATGAGATCCGCGGATTATATCGTCGATCTAGGCCCGGGGGCAGGAGAACACGGCGGTGAAGTGGTTGTTTCAGGGTCTGTACAAAGAGTGATGGCCGATTCAGCATCTGTGACCGGTCAATATCTATCCGGTGCCAAATCAATAGACACGCCGATAAAACGACGTAGCCCAAGTGGCAATTCCCTCCAGATTCTAGGAGCGGCACAAAACAACTTAAAGAATATAGATGTTGAAATACCTCTCGGCATTTTAGTCTGCGTGACGGGAGTATCAGGATCGGGGAAAAGCACATTAATAAATGAAATACTTTATAAGAGACTAGCTCAACACTTCTATCGCTCAAAAGATCGGCCTGGAGCATTCGAGAAATTAAGTGGTACCGATCACCTCGACAAGGTGGTAAATATTGACCAATCTCCTATAGGGCGAACGCCTAGAAGTAATCCTGCAACTTACACCGGAACTTTCACACCCGTCCGAGAACTTTTTGCAAGATCTCCTGAAGCACGAAGCAGGGCATATAAGCCTGGTCGGTTCTCGTTCAATGTCAAGGGCGGGCGCTGTGAAAATTGTAGCGGCGACGGGTCTATTAACATAGAGATGCAATTCCTGCCGGATGTCAGCGTCCCATGCGAAGAGTGCAACGGCCAAAGATATAACCGAGAGGCCTTAGAAATCTCCTACAAGGACAAAAATATAGCTGAAGTGCTTCAATTAACCGTAAGTGAGGCTCTAGATTTTTTCTCAGGTATACCTCGCATTAAAAACAGACTTCAAACTCTTCAAGATGTTGGGCTTGGCTACATTAGACTGGGGCAACCTGCAACACATTTAAGTGGGGGAGAGGCTCAACGAGTCAAACTAGCAACCGAGTTGTCAAAACGGGCCACCGGGAAAACACTGTATATTTTAGACGAGCCTACCACAGGGTTATCCTTTGAGGACTGTTCTTATTTACTGAAGGTTCTGCATCGGTTGGTAGACTCTGGCAATTCGGTAATATTAATTGAACATCACCTCGACCTCATTAAAAATGCCGACTGGATTATCGATCTTGGGCCTGGCGCGGGGGACAAAGGAGGCAATTTAGTGGCCACGGGAACGCCAG
The DNA here is from genome assembly GCA_964602845.1 of uncultured Dehalococcoidia bacterium. Classification (GTDB taxonomy): domain Bacteria; phylum Chloroflexota; class Dehalococcoidia; order Lucifugimonadales; family UBA826; genus CAZRSW01. The sequence continues at coordinate 92,087 of CAZRSW010000003.1, forward strand.
AGGAAATAGCGGCTCTCAACTACTCCCTAACAGGAAGCTACCTCAATAGTTTCCTTACTGAACCCGCTAAATCTACAATTGGGTGAACCACATTATCCACACGCGTGGCCTATATAACAATTATGTACAGAGAAATATTATGATGACCCTTTCAAAGTATTTAAGATGCCCAACAGGCACTACATAACGCCGTTTGTTCTACCTGCGTACGTTATGTTAGTATGGTGCGGCATGCAACACTGAGGCCGTGGGTGCGTTTTTTAACGTGCTGGCAAAAGGCTAGTTTGCAAGGAATCTAGGATGAATAGTCCATTCCTGCCTTGTGGCTGGAAAAAATGGTCGTTCACCATTATGGAGTTCGAAACAATTATCGAATTCCTTAAGAGAAAGGAGGCAGTCTTTTGAAATGGGTTGATTATCAGAAACCGGAGTCACTGGATGAGGCTATATCAGTATTAGCTGAGTCGAACGGGACAGCTCGTCCTATGGCTGGAGGCACAGACCTCCTAGTACAGTTAAGAGCGGGAGGTGGCCGCGTCGACGCAGACACCATAGTAGACGTCAAAAGCGTTCCAGAATTGAATGAGATCAGTTATAGCGCGGACAAAGGTCTTACCATTGGGGCCGCGGTAGAATGCTACAAAATCTATAACGACTCTAATGTTAAAAAACATTTTTCAGCGTTGATTGATTCGGCCTCCCTCATAGGAGGGACGCAAATTCAGGGACGCGCTTCGCTAGGCGGAAATTTATGTAATGCCGCACCGAGCGGTGATTCAATCCCTAATTTGGTTGCGCACAATGCCATAGCTAGTATTGTAGGACCAACGGGTAAGAGAGAAGTCTCGGTTGAAGAGATTTGCCTGGGACCAGGCAAAACTTCACTGGCCGCCGACGAGCTACTGGTATCACTAAATATACCAATTGGCGGACCAGGATTTGGCGCCAATTACATCAGGTTTATACCCAGAAATGAAATGGATATCGCAGTTGCGGGCGCAGGCGTTTCAGTAAACATATCAGCTGGTAAATTCACCAAAGCGAAGGTCTGCCTAGCGTCGGTTGCTCCAGTGCCATTGCTTGTTAGTGAAGCAGGGGACGCGTTAGTAGGCAAAAATGTCGGACCAGAGGCAATACAAGAGGCTGCTGATCTCGCAAAGAAAGCTGCCAAGCCTATATCTGATATGCGTGGAACGGCAGACTACAGAAAACACCTTTGCGAAGTTTTGACGCGGAGGGCCCTAACAACGGCAGTACAACGAGCACAGGAGAACTAAAACATGCCAGGAAAAACATATGTACAAACAACAATCAACGGAGAGCCTGTCGACTTTCTTTGTGAACCCAGACAAAGTCTTTTGGAATGCCTGAGGGATATCGTCGGTTTGACTGGTACGAAGGAGGGTTGCAACGATGGCAACTGCGGGGCTTGCACTGTGGAAATGGACGGAAGAATCGTGACTTCGTGTTTAGTACTAGGGGTAGAGGCTGAAGGAGCATCGATAGAGACAATTGAAGGCGTCGCGGACGGAAGTAATCTTCACCCAATCCAAGCCGCATTTTTAGAGAACGCAGCCCTTCAATGTGGGATCTGCACACCTGGATTCATAGTTGCCTCTAAGTCATTACTGGAAAGCAACCCTAATCCAAGTGAGCATGATATTAGATTCTGGCTCGCTAACAACCTTTGCAGATGTACCGGATACGACAAGATTGTTCGAGCTGTGCAGGACGCAGCCAAAAGAATGCAGGAGGCCTAACGAACAATGACTACAGCCGATTATGAAAGAAATCAAGTGTTAGCCAATGCCGAAGATTACAAAGTCGTCGGAACAAGGCCAGTCCGACACGATGGCGCTGACAAAGTTACAGGTCGAGCCCTTTATGGCGCAGACTTTGACGCCGCTGGACTGTTGCACGGTAAAATACTTAGAAGCCCCCACGCTCACGCGAAAATAATATCCATTGACACTAGCCAAGCTGAGTCGCTGGAAGGGGTTAAGGCAGTTGTTACGCACCTAGATTTCCCAGAATCAGACAAAGACATTGTCGGTACAGGGGACGAAGCAACAAAGCTGGTATGGCTACGCGACAATATCATGGCAAGCACAAAAGTGCTATATAAGGGACATGCCATAGCGGGCGTTGCCGCAGTTAATCCCCATATCGCAGAGCAAGCAGTGGATCTTATCCATGTGGAATATGAAGTTCTATCTCCGGTTCTCACCACTCAGGAGGCTATGGCCGAAGGTGCATCTCTACTCCACGATTCTCTAACAACAGAGGAATTAGGCTATGACACAGGAAAGGTCAGTAACACAGCAGAACACATTCAACATGTGAAAGGTGATGTTGCGAAAGGTTTCGAGCAAGCCGACCACATTTTTGAAAGAGAGTTTAATACCAAGACGGTTCACCAAGGATACATTGAGCCCCACAACGGGACCGCTCTTTGGAGTCCTGATGGGCGTCTTCATGTATGGTGCAGCACACAGGGGTCCTTTGTAGTGAGAGATAGCCTCGCTGACTTACTCAACATCCCAGCATCGAAGGTAAGAGTGACACCTATGGAGATTGGTGGTGGATTCGGAGGTAAAATACCTGTTTATGTCGAACCGGTTGCAGCACTGCTATCACAAAAAACCGGGAATCCGGTCAAGATAGTCATGAGCCGTAAAGACACTTTTGAAGGATCAGGTCCAACACCCGGCTCAAATCTAAAAATCAAGATAGGCGTAACCGAGGACGGAACCATTACGGCGGCACAAGCATGGATGGCTATGGAAGCCGGAGCATACCCAGGATCCCCAGTCGGAGCAGCAGCGCAATGTGTCTTCGCAGCCTATGATATAGAAAATACCCTCATTGACGGATACGATGTCGTTGTAAACAAACCAAAAACCCAAGCCTACCGAGCCCCTGGAGCCCCAAATGCCGCATTTGGAACAGAACAAGTAGTGGACGAGATAGCAGAATATCTTAAAATGGACAAAATAGACCTAAGACTTAAGAATGCAGCAAAAGAAGGGACAAGGAGAGCAGACGGACCTGTGTTCAAACGCATTGGGTGTGAGGAAGTGCTAGAAGCGATGAGAGACCATCCCCACTATCAAAGCCCCCTTCCCGAAGGGCAAGGCAGGGGAGTCGCAATTGGATTTTGGTTTAACATAGCCTTGGACTCAGCTTGTAATATAGCAATCAACTCTGATGGGTCTATAAACCTAACTGAGGGGTCAACGGATATAGGTGGATCACGCACCTCCATTGCAATGCAAGCAGCAGAAGTATTAGGAATACCTGTGGAAGACGTTAGACCCTCTGTAGTTGATACAGACACCATCGGATTTACCGCAGTAACCGGCGGTAGCAGGACAACTTACGCAACCGGATGGGCTGCTTACAAAGCCGCTGAGGACGTGAAGAAACAGATCATAGCGCGAGTAGCTGATGTTATTTGGGGGATCGATGCTTCAGACATCAAGATGGAGGACGGTATAATCACATCTAAAACTGACTCGGAACTGCGTATGACATTCAAGGAGTTTGCATCTCAGATGGGAGACACTGGGGGAGGGATAAGTGGACAAGCCTCAGTAAAGCCAGAGGAGGGTATAGGAGGATCTTTTTGCGGGAACATTGTGGATCTGAAGGTTGATCCGGAAACCGGGAAAACATCCATATCCAGATTTACCTGTGTCCAGGATGCTGGCAAGGCAATACATCCGGACTACGTAGAAGGACAAATGCAAGGCGGATCTGTCCAAGGGATAGGTTGGGCATTGAATGAAGAGTACTTTATGTCCGAAGACGGTAACATGGACAATTCAAGCCTACTAGACTATCGTATGCCTACAGCACTTGACTTACCTATGATCGACACAGTTATAGTTGAAGTACACAACCCAGGTCACCCGTTTGGAGTAAGAGGTGTAGGAGAAGCCAACATAGTTCCTCCTCTTGCAGCGATCGCCAATGCGATAAGCGACGCCACTGGAATCAGAATGACCGATATGCCTATGAATTCTGGCGCGATCGTGGCATCAGATTCCTGACATAAAAAAGGCTTTTGAAAAAATGGCTGTAGTTTTCATTCCATCACTGATGCAAAATATTGTAGATGGTAGGGATAAGCTATCCGTGGAGGGTTCAAACGTTAGACAAATCATCGATAATATAGATGAGTCATACCCTGGATTCAAGGATAGGTTGGTAGAAAACAATAGGATAAGGCCCAACATTGCTGTCGCTATAGATGGAGAAATAACTCCCCTAGGCTTAATACAGAAGGTGCCAAATGAGAGCGAGGTTCACTTCCTTCCCGCGATATCGGGAGGATGAACTGGTCCACAACTTAGTCTCATCACGACATTGTGATCATCTGATACCATCACAATGGAACAACGCTGCTTTCGATGGCACTGGATGATTCAACCCGTATTTAGACGTGCACAGTGTGGAGACATTGAAATGCACTATGCTGAATGGGGCACCAAGTCTGGCCAAGTAGTACTGCTGGTCCATGGTAATATGCGTACGTCTAGAAGTTTTGATGCGGTAGCCAAAAAAATTCGCATCTGTGGCAAAGTCATAGCAGTTGACTTGAGAGGTCATGGAGAAAGCACTTGGACCAAGACTGGATACCAGTTTGATGACAAGGCCAGAGACCTTTCTAACTTCTCGGAGCACCTAAATTTAGAAGACGTTGTCGCCGTAGGGCATTCGAGCGGTGCTGTAGCATTGATTATAGCCTCATTAATTAACCAGAACCCATTTAATCGACTGATATTAATGGAACCAATGATGGTGATAGATGATCAATACAATCAATTAATGGCCGCAAGAGCAAAAAAACCAAGACGTACCTGGAGTGATCCTTCAGAACTATTGGAGTTACTTCAGTCACATCCAACAACCCGTAAATGGAGTCCCGATGTGATGAAAGACGTAGTTTCCTTTGAAACCTACATCAATAACTGTGGCAGAGTAGATATGAAATGGTCACATCAGTCTCTTTGTTATTCTCCTAACAAGATAGATCGACTAGACGTATTGCCAATTTTGAATGAACTGCATCTACCGATCCTCATCATCATAAGTGAAGAAAATAAGAATCGTTTTGACTCAGTGACAGCTTTGGCTAAAAATTCAGATCACATTAGCACAGTCATAATAGAGAGAACAGCCCATAACATGTATATGGAAAGACCCGGAACTGTGGCGAATATTATTGAAGGTTTTAGTTCCGATCTACCTATCCCTGACAGAATCTAAAATGAAGGGAGCCCTAATGACAATTCTGAGGGAGTATCACCACCCATCCCATACGGAGCCGCACCATACCCAGTCTTAATACCTTTCCATGGGTGCGCCCTCGCAACCTCTTCATTGATATCTGCACCCCAACCTGGACCTGATGGGACAGCCATGTATCCATTTACAATATCAGGCTGCGACGTTGTCAACTCATCTTTCCAAGGCACATCATCTATATCTACTTCCATGATACGTATGTTCGGTAAAGATGCGCATAGAGACGCACTTACAAAGGTCGAGAGATGGCTATAGTAATTGTGCGGGGCCACATTATGTTGGAAAACGTCAGCCAGGTCTCCAACCTTCTTCGACTGACTAAACCCATTCCACGGCACATCGATCATAAACATATCTGCCGAATGTTGCTGAAAATATGGTAAATAGTCGCTCATATAGTAAAGATTTTCACCAGTGCAGATTCTAGTAGTCGTCGAATCCTTTATCTGTCGTAGACTCTCAGGTTGATACATATCAATTTCCAGCCAAAGCATGTCAAATTGCTCCAAAACCTTTGCGATACGAAGACAAGCCTCAGTCTTAAAATTAAAGTTTAGATCAAGGTTGATATCTACATCGGGACCAACAGCATCTCTAAAAGTCCCTACCAATCTCTCGATATGGCGAAGAACCCTTGATGTCACAACTTGGTCAGTGTTATTCCTTCCCACAGCAAAGCCCCCACCAAAAACTATAGGATCGTCTCCGGGTATTATGACGTTAGTTTTGAGAGCAGTGAAACCTTTCGCCACCACTTCCTTACCTAAATCAGTTATATCATCCCACCTCATTATGGGTCTAACTCCAATGAGTTCATGGTTTCGCACCCTAGATGTACCACAATGAGACCAGTATACTCTCACCTTGTCACGAGTTGGACCACCAAACAATTCTGGAACCGAAATCCCAAGACTTTTCGCTTTAATATCTATGAACGCACAGTCCAAACCTGCCAAAGCCTTAGCCGCGATCCCTCCAGGGCTTTGTCGCGTAGATCTATACATGTCCCAAAACCTTGTCTCAAATTCTCTGGGGTCCGTGCCAATCAAAACTGGTTTCAAATCTTCGATCGTACCCGCAACTCCATTTGGTGAACGACCATCACTGCACTCTCCCCACCCTGTTATACCCTCATCTGTCTCAACTTTCACAAATCCCCATGGCCTCCAACCGGCATCAACGATGAAATTTTCTATATTTGTGATTTTCATTAATGTACCCTTCGTATTCCTTCATAATATCCAATAGATCAGAATTTATTGCTATATAGGATGAGTGAATTGATCCTTCAACACTGTTTTTAAAACTTTGCCAAGTGGATTCCTTGGAAGCTCTTCAACCACTATCACCGATTCCGGCTTCTTAAAACTAGATAATCGTAACCTGCAATATTCGATGACATCATTTTCGTCTACTTTACACCCTGGTTTGTTAACAACTATTGCACGTACTCGCTCACCCCAATGTAAATCTGGGACGCCAATAACAGCAACCTCATCTACAGCAGGGTGGGCCTGAATCACCTGTTCCACTTCTTCAGGCGAAATCATTTCCCCCCCTCTCTTGATAAAATCTTTCGCCCTACCAGACAAGAAGATATATCCATCCTCATCAAAATAACCAAGATCTCCGGTATGTAACCATCCATCTTTCAAAGCTTCCGCAGTCTCCTCTTGTTGATTCCAATATCCGCTCATTAATCGAGGTCCACGTGCCATGATTTCGCCTATATCTCCTACAGCAACTGCCTCTTGGTTTTCGTCGACAATCTGAACTTCTACATCCTCCAAGGGTTTACCTATTGAAGTTAACCTACTTATCTTAATAGCCATTTCCTCTGGTGATCCTTCCAATATATGATCTTCTGGGGATAACATTGTTATCGTTGCAGCTGTTTCAGTTTGTCCAAAAGCGTTGATAAACCGGGTGTCAGGAAACATATTGATAGCTCGCCTTATTAGCTCCAAAGGCATGGAAGCAGCTCCATAAGTTATCACGCTCAAACTTGATAAGTCATGATTCGGAAATCCTGGGTGATCTAAAACCATTTTTAGCATTGTGGGAACCATCATTGCTCTATCAACTTCTTCCTGCTCTACCAAACGCATCCACTCACAAGGCTCAAACTGTTTTTGGATGACCAACGTTCTCCCACCATAAATAGCTGCCATCATCGCTTGTACACCAGCAATGTGATAGAGCGGTACTGCGAGAATATTTTTTTCTTCATGCTCCAAATTTACTGGATTTACATTGCTAAGAATATAGGAAGAAAAGCTCCCATGACTCAACATAACACCTTTTGGATTTCCAGTCGTACCCGCAGTAAACATCAACATTGTCAGATCAACACCATCTGATTCAGGCAACCTTTCTTCTGTACTCGCTGAATCGATAAGATCTTCATAAGGTAACCACCCATCTACTAATCCATCAAGAACAACGAAGCGATTCAGCCCACCTCGCCGAGTTACCTCTTGATCAATCATTTCCGTATATCTCATACCAGAAATTAATACAGACGGAGAAGAATCTTTCAACACGCGCTCCAACTCTTCCTTGTTCAACCTGAAATTCAAAGGCACATAAACAGCATCTAGTTTTGCAGAGGCGAAATAGGCTTCAACGTGCTCGTTACAATTGACCTGAATCATGGCGACTCGATCACCTTTACCTACGCCGATCCCTGCAAGGGCATTGGCAAGCTTATTAACCCTTTCTGCAACCTCCTCATAAGTAAACCTTCTACCCTCAAAAACTAATGCGACTCTCTCTGGAACAATAAGAGACGCTATGTTCAAAAACTCTGAGGTATTCATTTATTGTCTATTCCCCGCCATTAAATATAAAAGAGCATTTAGATCTTAGACTTAACTCTCCCCAAGTGAAATTGTCTCTCAAGCAATCGGAATATTTCAAGTTACGGACTCATAATTTATGGCAACAGTGGAACATTTACATTCCAAGGATTTTTCTGGCATTCCCTAGTAAGATATTTTTCCTTGAACTATCTTTGATTGGCATATCATCCCATTCAGCAATCCATCTGTCTGGCGATATGTATGGGTAATCGGACCCAAATAGTATCTTCTCCGACAAACGAGAATTTGCTTCATCTATCAAAGTCTTTGGTATATACATGGGAGCCCATCCAGAAAAATCAATAAAAACGTTTGGCTTGTGCAAAGCCACTGCGATCTGTTCATCGACCCAAGGCCAGCCCGGATGAGCCATGATAATACTTATAGTAGGAAAGTCGGCAGCAACATCATCTATACCAGGAATAGGAGCACTATACTTTAATTTCAGCCCTCCACCACCAGGCAAACCTGCTCCAGTGGCCGCCATACCACTATGAAATATGATGGGTACGCCAAGCATAGCACACTCCTCATACAACGGATAAAATTGTCTGTCATTAGGAAAAAAGGACTGATGGACGGGATGAAGTTTCATACCTTTCAATCCCAATACATTAACAGCTCTTTTAAGCTCATTTACAGACTTCTCCTTTTTCCATGGGTCAATTGCAGCAAATCCTATAAATTGCTCTGGATATTCACTTACCACCTTAGCAATATAATCATTAGATATTGGATCCTCCCCAGTGGTGGTTTCCGCATCTATTGCCAACAGTACCCCCATCATGTCCCAGCTTTTGTATTTCTTTGCCATTTCGTCCACACGATCAGGCGCCCCATCGAGTCTAAAATAATCTCTAACGCTTCCTTCAAGAATAGACTTAGATGGTTCAATGGGACTTGACAAGTGGACGTGCATATCGATCGCTATCATAATTACAACACCTATTTACGATTATCTTTAGAATCTTTTACTTTAATATGAATGCCCTAAGTAATCTAGGCTCGAAGGGCCTACTAATTAACTTATCAACTACTATTATGAAATCCCGACAAAAGGTGTAAATCATCTGTAAAAATCGGCAATCTTATACTTTTCCAGACGTGGAATCACAAACATTTGTGGAATCAAGTCAAATGACCTTCTGTTGTGATATAGACCTACTTTATGTAAGAATAATAAGAAGAAGTTGGACAGATTAGAAAATGAAATTGTGAGATCACATAGAACATTGAAACATCAAATTATTGTTAGCCTATACCTAACATTGAAGTTAAAAAAACCATCTAGATATGATCATTAGGTGAACAACCAATCAACTTCGTAGAATTAATAATACATAACCAAAGGGAGAATTTTGACCTTGGAAACCTCTGAATTTGTCACACTCTTTGAAGCGGTTGGGAAATATACGACCAACCTAAAGAAAAAGGATAAAACACCTCCCGTAGCAAGGGAACTCGACAAATTTGTCAAACATTTTCGAGGAGAAACTGCGCTCAGTTCTATCACACCTTCAAGGGTCGGTGATTATGCTGAAAGAGCAAGTAAGAATGGAACATCTGAAGATATGGTAGAAGGCCTACAGGCGGTCAGAAAATTCTTACTCTTCGCTTCCAAAGAAGAGTGGACTACCCTCAATCTTGCAACACATTTCCGTATTAAAAAGGTCCGATTGAACTCTCGCACTCGTGAAAAATCAACCTCGGCATACAGCGGCCAACAAATGACTCAGTTCGGTCATGATCAGTTGGTCGAGGAACGAAACAATCTCGTTTTGAATAGGACCACTATAAGCCAGGCAATTCATTCTGCAGCGTCAGATGGCGACGTGAGGGAAAATGCCCCTCTTGAAGCCGCACGAGAACAACAAGGCCGTGAGGAAGCAAGAATAAAAGAAATAGATGCCTTACTCAGAACTGCTATCATAGTCGATTCTTCTGGCAATGACGCTAAAATAGCTAGGGTCGGAGCGACGATTAGAATTGAGGAGGTCGGCAAAAAAAATAAGCGGACCACTTATACGCTAGTCAGTCCAACCGAAGCTAGTCCTACAGACGGGAAAATCTCAGATGCATCCCCACTAGGTAAATCCCTTATAGGAAAATCCGCTGGGTCTAAAGTGGATGTCAACACACCAAGTGGAAAAGCATCTTTCAAAATAATCAGAGTGTCCTGAAACGGCTCTGATTCTTTTGATAGGGTATATATATAGGCCTTTCGCTTCAACAACTCACCAACAAGCATCTCTAATGATGCGCCGTGTTTGAGTCTCAAGACTCGAATCTCTTTCATAGGGGTATTGCAATGTCAAGGCAAATATTCAGGTCAGATATGACAGATATCACCAATGAATTGAATAAACGAGTCGATGGCGACGTTAGATTTGACAAAATGTCTAGGGCGCTCTGGAGCACAGACGCAAGTATCTATCAAATTGAGCCACTTGGAGTCGTTCTCCCTAAGCATGAAGACGATGTAATTTCGGTCATCGAGATTGCAAACAAATTCAACGTCCCTGTGCTACCTAGAGGCGGTGGAACCAGTCTTGCAGGCTCTACAATTGGTGAAGCAATTGTTATAGATTTCTCCCAATATATGAGGTCTTTAAAGGATATCAACATTGAAGAAAAGTGGGTTTCAACTCAGCCCGGCATCATACTAGACGAACTTAACGGACACCTGTCGCCAGAAGGTGTTCTGTTTGCGCCTGATCCAAGCACGAGCAATAGGGGAAATGTCGGTGGAGCACTAGGCAATAACTCATGTGGGGCTCATTCAATTATGTGGGGCAAAACCGTTGACAATGTGATTGAAATAGATGCCATACTCTCCGACGGCAGCAAAACAACTTTTCGACAGATTAATGGTGCAGCTCTGGAGTCCAAGATGCGTTTGTCAAGCCTTGAAGGTGACATCTACCGAAGCCTCTTCAAGATAGGGGAAGAAAACAGAGATCTAATTTTAGAAAAATATCCTAAGATTCAAAGGAGAGTATCTGGCTACAATTTGGACGAATTTGTGAATGGCAATAGTTTTGACATGGCAAGGTTTGTAGTAGGCTCTGAAGGCACATTGATTACCATAACACAAGCGAAGTTAAAAGTAGTTTCTAAACCAAAGTTGAAGTGCTTGGCCGTACTGCACTGCAATGACTTAACAGAATCAATGGAAGCAACAGTAGCATCAATAGAAATGAACCCCGCAGCCGTAGAACTAATAGGGAGTATGATCCTCAGGCAAGCTCAATCAAATTTATCATATTCTAGGCTAACAGATTTTATTCAAGGAACCCCTGAGGCGCTACTAGTTATCGAGTTGACCGGAAATTCAGGGAAAGAACTCGACGAGAAATATGCGAACCTCGAACGCCAAATTAAAAGGGGTGGCTGGGGATACACCATGCTCCGACTCGATAGTGAATCAGATCAACAGAAAGTATGGGATGTGAGAAAAGCTGGACTAGGCCTAATGATGAATGTGCCCGGTGACGCGAAACCATTACCTTTCGTCGAAGACACTGCCGTAGCACCCCATCTGCTACCTGACTTTGTAAAGAGGTTCGATGCCATTGTCACAAAACATGGAACAAAGGCCGGTTATTACGGTCATGCAAGTGTAGGATGTCTCCATATACGACCACTGATCAATCTGAAAAAGCAAGAAGACGTAGATAAAATGACCTCAATTGCTGAAGAGATAAGTGATCTAGTGTTGGAATTTGGGGGCGCACTGAGCGGTGAACATGGTGACGGCCTGGTTAGAAGTGGATTCAACGAAAAAATGTTCGGGGCCGAATTATACAAAGCATTTAAAGAGGTTAAGAGTGCTTTCGATCCAAAAGGCATAATGAATCCGGGTAAGATAGTAAATGCTCCACCTATGACGGAAAACCTACGATACAGTCCGTCCTATTCAACCACTTTAACTTATAAGCAAGGATTTAAATTCGATCAAGAGGGCAGCTATGCTAGCGCTATTGAAATGTGTAACGGTCAAGGAGCCTGCAAAAAAATAAGTGGTGGAACAATGTGTCCATCCTACATGGTCACCAGGGATGAGGAACATTCAACCCGAGGTCGAGCCAATGCACTGAGAGCAACTATATCAGGATTGATACCCAACGATCAGGATACGAGCAAACGATTATATGAGGTCATGGACTTGTGCCTAGAGTGTAAAGGCTGCAAGTCAGAATGTCCTTCCAATGTAGACATGGCAAAATTAAAGTATGAGTTTCTGTCAGGGTATCACTCCGCAAATGGATACAAATTAAAAAACAGATTCTTCGGAAATACAGCCAGATTAAGTAAATTAGGCTCCTTCTTCGCTCCTATTTCAAACTGGATGATCCAATCGTCGGCATCCAAGGACCTCATCGAAAAAACCATTGGTATTGATAAAAGAAGAGCGCTCCCTGAATTTGCCTCTCAAACTTTCAAACAATGGTTCAGATCAAGACCTCGTTCACAAAATGAGAAGGCCCGTCACGGCCAAAATGGCCAAGTAGTTTTATTCGCAGACACCACGACCAACTTCAACCATCCAGAGATCGGTAAAGCAACTGTAAATTTGCTAGAAAAATTGGGTTACGAAGTGATCGTACCGGAAGTACGTTGTTGCGGTAGGCCTTTACTTTCAAACGGGATGCTAGAGGAGGCAAGAAAGAACGTCCAATATAACACAGATCTGATATTCCCATACATTGAATCTGGCTCCAAGCTTGTTGGGATAGAACCTAGTTGCACACTCGGGTTCCGGGACGATTTCGGAGATCTCATAGGACAAAACCCTCGATCAAATGCCATAGCAGCCAACACTATGCTGGTTGAGGAATTTGTCCTATACTCTTCCGAAAAAAACGGGGACATCCAGTTTTCGAACCCACCACAGAATGAGCGGATCATGCTACATGGGCACTGTCACCAAAAATCCTTGGTGGGAACGGACCCAGCGTTAACCGTTCTGGGTATGATACCCGGACTAGAATCATCTGAAATTCCTTCCGGATGCTGCGGCATGGCCGGATCTTTCGGGTTCGATGTGAACCATTACGATATCTCCATGAAAATGGGCGAATTAAGCCTTTTCCCGACAATCAGAGAACAAGGTAATGATGCCACTATAGTCACAGAAGGAGTGTCCTGCCGGCAACAGATCAAGGATGGGACGGGCAGGTCTTCGAAACACTTGGTTGAGATTCTCTCCAAATACATATAGTTCATTAAACGGGACCCTGTGTAGGAATAAGACGATCAATATTGATTGCTTTATTTCCTCTAGTGAATCTTACTTTCAAATTTTCGCCAATCATTAAAATTTCAAAGGTAGCGGAGTCTACCTGAACTTTTTCAGAAGACACATAGATGAAATGCCGCTCTTGATCGTCAACCTCTTTGACCTCAAGCAGGCCCTCAATAGTCTTGTAAGGCGGGCAACAATCCAGACACTCAGAGACAAACGATTTAACTCTTTCTGATATCTTTATACCCATAGGGAACCTAATCTATCCTAAACCATACGCATTAGTTAAACTTTTATCCACTAAATTCCTTATCCCATAAAGGATACTACGAATAGTAGTACAGGAAGATCCTCCTGATACCAACAAAATAACTCTAGTTTGGCCTTTATGTCCCCTGGCCAACCTGATTTGCACTTCCAGGCTAAAACCTACCATAATGACAGATGAGTCACTATGCTTATACCTGACTTGAACACCCATTTTTCCTTGACACTTAAAATAGTAGATTGCTACCATTGCTCCCCTGAAATAGATTATTGGATAATCGAGTCTACGAAGGGGTACAAATTTTTATTAAGGAGTTTATGTTTGCCACACGTGAAAAGCCTTCAATGTCGTGAATGTGAAAGTACCTATCCGGTAGAACCTCTGAACGCTTGCGAGTACTGCTTTGGTCCGTTGGAAGTAGCATACGATTATGAAGCGATATCCCAGTCAGTCAGCCGCGACAGCATTCAATCCGGCCCAGATAACATGTGGAGATATCACGACTTTCTACCTGTAGAAAGGGAGGCCGCCATTGACATCTCTACCGGATACACACCTTTGATACATGCTAAGAATCTCGGGAGATATCTCGGATTAAACAACTTATATATAAAAAATGATAGTGTAAATCCCACTTTCTCTTTTAAAGACCGTCCTGTATCCGTAACGACCACTAAAGCCTTAGAGTTTGAGTTTGAGGTCTTGGCCTGTGTATCAACAGGAAACTTGATGGGTTCAGTCGCTGCTCATGGTGCAAAAGCAGGAATGAAAACAATGGTATTCTATCCTTCTTATCTTGAACAAGCGAAAATAGACGGCGCAGCTGTTTATGGCCCCACAATGGTTGCTGTCGATGGAACTTACGACGAAGCCAACCGTTTCTGCAGCGAGCTCGCAGATAATCACCGATGGGCATTCGTTAATATAAATATGCGCCCATTTTACGCGGAAGGCAGTAAAACCCTTGGCTATGAAGTAGCGGAACAATTGGGTTGGAAAGCACCCGACCATTGCATAGTACCAGGGGCTTCAGGGGAATTACATACAAAAATTTGGAAGGGATTCCAAGAATTCCACGGAGCTGGCCTCATTGAGAGATCTCGAACAAAGATGCACTTAGCCCAAGCAGAGGGTTGTTCACCAATCGTAGAAGCCTATAATATGGGAAGTAATCAAGTACGACCCGTCAAACCTAACACTATTGCCAAATCCTTAGCGATAGGTAACCCAGCAGCCGGAACATATTCTCTGAACGTCTTGAGAGAAACGTCGGGAACCGCGGTGTCCGCGTACGAGGATACTATCATTGCAGGTATCAAGTTACTAGCCGAGACCGAAGGAATATTCACAGAGACCGCTGGCGGGGTAGTCATATCTAGCCTGAAAAAACTAGTCAAAATGGGCCATATCGGGAAAGATGAAGTAACAGTTGCCTTTATAACTGGCAATGGACTTAAAACTATGGAGGCTATGGGTAACTTCGTGAATCCGATCAAAACACCGCCAGACTACGAGGCTTTTCAAGAATCACTGTCGACCCAATCTAATGGCACCTCGGAGATAAAATAATGTCAACCAAACGCATAAAATTTACGTTTCCACAAGACATGGTCAAGAGGCCAGTAATATATGAATTAAGTAAGAACTATCAGATCGTTACTAACATCCGGAGAGCTGATGTACGTGACGACATGGGCTGGGTAGTCCTTGAACTAGAGGGCCAAGAAGATGTGATCACCGAGGGCTTAAAATGGGTAGTTTCCACAGGGGTTAGAGTAGATCCTATAGCAGGAGATGTGATAGAGGGATAGGATATAGTCACATAGTTCTGGGTTATATGGTAAATCAGGGAGTAGAAAATTATGAGCGCAACGATACGAATTCCAACCCCTCTCCGAAAGGTTACAAATGGAGCGGATAAAATTACGGTTGAGAGTGGATCCATAGTAGAAATTATAGAATCTCTGGACAAGGAATTTCCTGGAATTAAAGCTCGATTATGTGATGATAATGACGAACTAAGGAACTTTGTCAACATGTACATAAATGGAGAAGATATCAGGTTCCTGGATGGTATGAAAAGCTCAGTCAGTTCTGGCGATGAGGTGAGCATAGTTCCCGCAGTAGCTGGCGGAAACTAGGCAAGACCAGTCAGTTAATCTCTCCCTTTTTTAATTACTACCCTCAGTAGTAGCCAATCCAACTTTAGTGAACTGAGACACCGTACCTATGTAGGAATTCACTCCTAAAACTCGCGAACTCGTTACCTATTATTGCAACTCGCATGTTCTCCATCAAATTAATCAAGAACCTAAGATTGTGTATGGTTGCAAGTCTGTAAGCTGAATATTCCTTTGCCTTAAACAAATGATGCACATAGGCAACCGAAAATCTGGAACATGTGTAGCAATCACAACCTAAATCTAACGGACAATCTAGAGTTTTATTTCGAGCTGTTGTGATATTCATCCTCCCCTCACTAGTGTATATTGCCCCATTCCTAGCAATTCTAGTAGGTAATACACAATCAAACATGTCAATACCCCTATAAACACACTCAACAAGATCCTCTGGGGCTCCTACGCCCATCAGGTATCTTGGTTTCTTATCAGAGAGCATCCGAGCTGTAGATCCGGCAATCGAATACATTTCTTTCTTGGACTCTCCTACACTCAATCCTCCTATGGCATAGCCAGGGAGGTCGAACGAACTAAGTGCCTCCACAGACTGCTGTCGAAACTCCGTAAAGATCCCTCCCTGGATGATCCCAAATAACTTTTGTCTATTGTCACTTTTTACGCTCAAACTTCTGTCCATCCATCTCTTGGTCCTGTGAACGGCAATCTCCACATCCAACTCACTCGCATTGTAGGGTGCACATTCATCTAATGGCATCATAATATCTGATCCTAAATCCTCTTGGATTTTTATAACAACTTCCGGAGTCAGATTATGAGAGCTTCCATCAATGTGGGATCGAAACAGAATACCGTCTTCACTTATACGACGTAGATGCCTCAAACTGAAACCTTGATATCCCCCGCTGTCCGTCAAAATAGATCGGTTCCACCCCATAAATCTATGCAACCCGCCTAACTTAGTAATCACGTCTACCCCAGGTCTTAGATAAAGGTGATATGCATTCCCTAACACCATATGAGAATTTAGAGAGACAAGATCATCACCATCTAGAGCCTTCACTGAGCCTTGAGTAGCTACAGGCATGAAAATTGGGGTGTCAAAAAGCCCTCTAGCGGTCTGAATTTTCCCAGCTCTAGCTTCTCCATCCTTTGCAACAATCCTGAAGAACACCATAGCCTTTCCTTTCTCCTATAAGAATGGTATGTCTGCCCAAATTCCTTGCGTCACTAACTGCAATCCAACAACAACTAAAACCAGCGCGAGAACTTTAGTGATCCACTTGGAATTTACAAACGTAGCGAGGCGAACACCAAGCTGACTCCCTATTATTAATCCCGCACCAGACCATACCAACACCGGATACCATTCAACATTCCCCCGTAGAATATGAATGGCCCCACCGAAGGAAGCATAGATAGATAATGCAAATATGGAGGTTGCTGCTGCTACTGTGACCGGAAATCCAAACCACGAAATTAAGAGTGGAGTCCGTATAAATCCCCCCCCTGTACCAAAAAAACTAGACATAAATCCCAGAACGACATTAAAACTGGTTGCCAGATAAATATTGAAACTATAACGAAAGCTATCACCTCTCCTGGATTTAAAAGATCTCTCAGCTACCAAACGGTTCCAAGGTCTATTTCCATGGCTATTAGCACCGTTCTTAACTTTAACTAGTTCATTTTCACGAACTAATTCCGTAACTTCGCCCGGTCTCAGAATCAGTAAAGCTGCGAGTAGTAATAACAGTACACCTAGAAGCAATTTAAACAGAATATCGGGAGTGGTTGTTATGAAAAATGGTGCTATCACCGAACCCGGTATAGCAGCGATCGCAAACCAATACCCACTCTTAACATCCACTAAACCTGCCCTACAATATCCAATTGCCCCTGAAATACTATTAATTGCTACCAAAGTTAATGAAGTACCTGCAGCAGACGCACCATTAAGGCCAAAAACTATTAGCAACACTGGGGTGAGTACTGTACCGCCACCTACCCCAACAACCGTCCCATAAACCCCAGTAAAAATCCCCAGTAGCAAGTAAGGTATAAGATCAAGAATTAAATCCATTCGGTCACCGCTGTTGCTTCATAAGTGACAGTTACGAACGGACCTTGAGAAGAGCGTCATTCACAAATTCCTGGGGGACTTGGTCACTAGTAACCGAATGGCCTATCTCATCTAGTAACACCCAATTTATCGAACCATCAGAAGTTTTTTTATCTGATTTCATAGCCTCTAAAATAGTTTCGATCTCGATCCCTGAAAAATCTATTGGGAGTCCATATCCCCTTAAAATACGCTCCTGACGTCTCACGTCATCATCACTCAGCAAATCCATCGACCGTGAAATATGTGCAGCCGCCATCATTCCTATACTAACAGCCTCACCATGCAGATATCTGCCAAAACCAGTCACAACTTCAAGAGCGTGTCCGACTGTATGACCGTAATTTAGGAGAATTCTAAGACCCATTGTCTCTTTTTCATCCTGAGAAACCACATTTGCCTTGACACTAACACTTTTCCTGATAATTTCTGTTGCCCAATCTGGTTCAAGAGTTTTAATTTCAGTAATATTCCCTTCGAATATTTCCAATAAACTCGAATCTAATATCAAACCATGTTTAATAGCTTCAGCCCACCCCGAAGTCAATTCGCGAGACGGGAGAGTACGCAACAACTTGACATCAGACAGAACAAAAACAGGTTGATAAAATGACCCTACAAGATTTTTACCCTCAGGGAGATCTATCGCAACTTTCCCACCAATAGATGCATCCATCATCGCAAGTAAAGTCGTTGGCACAAGACCAAATTTTAAGCCTCTCAGATATGTCGAGGCAACAAATCCCGCAAGATCCCCCACTACACCTCCACCTACTCCAACGATCATATGTCCTCTTTCCGCCTTTTTCGCAGCCAACCATCTATATACGTGTTGGACAGTTTTTAGAGTCTTATTAGACTCGCCAGAAGGCATAAAAAATATGTGGGTTTCAATGCCACATCGCTCCAATACTATTTGTACTTTCCTTACATGCTGATCAAGCCTATCATCGGAAATTATGTAAATAACCGACGGATCATAAACACCTTGGATACGCTCCCCTATCCCATCTAGGATGTCCCAGCCCACCCAAACGGGATAGGACCCATTTGAACTGAGCACGTTGGCTGCTAAATCATGGCGATCAGATGTTTTCACAATCGTAGTTTTTCCTTAATGACAAGCGCAACCTCACGCGGTGTCAGGCCATCTGTTGGCACATGGACATCCGCGGTAGCATAAAACTCAAGTCTCTCCTCCATCAATTTCGCTATCCTTTCTCGTGGTTGTTCGGATTTAAGCATAGGTCGTGAAATATCTGGGGTCTCCTCATGATTCTGAGCATGGAGTCGAGCGTATATTGTTTCAATATCTGCCGTCAAACAAACCACAGTTCCTGAATCACACATCATAAATCGATTCGACTCTAGAACAGGAACCCCACCTCCTGTGGACACGACCTGCTGACGAGCTTCAGAAACGTCACGAAGACATTCGGATTCCGCATTCCTAAATACGTCCTCTCCCACATCCTCAAAAATATCGGAGATTGATTTGCCTAAGTTGTTTTCTATCATACAATCCATATCAATGAATACCCATCCCAAAATCAGTGCCAGTTCAATGCCTGTAGACGTTTTACCGGTACCAGAAAACCCAATTAGATAAATATTATCAACCATCGTCATATCGTCACTCGTTTATAATCTACTAAGAGCTAATAGTACACGAAGTCTACATTAACATTTGCATCCCCAACAAAACAGGATTAAACACACATATGAGAATTGCAGAACGAGGAAATAGAGAACTTCGGCCCACAACAATAATACCTAATTATTTGGACTTTTCTAACGGATCCGCCCTGATTTCTACTGGGAGTACTAAAGTGCTTTGCACTGCAAACATTAGTGAAACAGTACCTACATTTTTAAGCGGCAGCAACAAAGGTTGGATCACTGCAGAGTACAACATGTTACCAGGCTCCACAAACCAAAGAATCCCCCGTAGTAGCCTACATAAAGGACGAACTAAGGAAATACAACGGTTGATTGGAAGAGCTCTAAGGTCCTCATTAGATTTAACATCAATTGGGGAAATGAGTATACACATTGACTGCGATGTGCTCCAAGCAGACGGAGGAACAAGAACGGCAGCAGTCACTGGGAGCTTTGTAGCACTATATTTAGCACTCAACGAACTTACGAACGACAATCTTATAGATGCAATCCCCGACTTTACTTTCGTAGCAGCCACCAGTGTCGGTGTGTTGCAGGATTCGCTCTTACTAGACTTGTGTTATGACGAGGACGCCCGAGCCGATGTAGATTTCAATATAGTCATGTCGGAAAACCAAGAGATAATAGAGCTACAGGGTAGCGCCGAAGGCCAACGATTCACCAAGAATACGGTTAATCAGATAATAGACATAGCCAGTGAAGGGATTAGCGATCTGATAAAAATACAAAAAATGGCCCTCAAAATAAGCTAGCCCATGAAACGGATGGGAAGGGGAAATTGAAATGAAGACCCGCGTTCCAATAGCTTATTAAAACCATTGATGCAGGCAAGTTGTCGAGAGAAATTAAAATATTTGCGGACTAAAATATGCAACCTTCAAAAAACGTAATCGTAGCCATATTATGCTCGTTAACGTTACTTATAGCCGCAAGTATTTATTTCTCGTTTTCCCCACGCCAAGCTTCACTCGAAAAGGGCTCTCCAGAATTCGTCGTTCAGAGTTACATCAAATATCTGTTAGACGATAACTACCAAAATGCTCATGATCTTCTCTCTGAAGGATCAGATTGCGAGTTTATAGACTTTATTTCCGTTATCAGCACGCATTCCGATTACCTAAAACAAGAAAATGTATCCCACATAGAGACGAAAGTATTTGGAGATACCGCAACAGTTTTCATCGAAATCAGCGGAGTGGAAACATCGTTGCCAATAGGTGTAACAGGTTACAATAGGGAGGAAAGTTTCACGCTAATAAAGGAAAAAGACCAGTGGAGACTGTTGAAATTCAACTACCCGAACTGTGGATAGACCTCGATGAGCAATTAACCTGTCCCCATAAAATAGTAGCTAGATCAATTAACCTTAAACCTCCATATGGGAAGATTACTTCTCTTCCGTGTGAAACATGCTAGATATACTCAGTTCAGCACCTTATTTCCTCATCATTTTAATAGTATTTTCCGCACTTTATCACGGGATTAAGCACAGGTCCCGTGACAGTATCAAAGATCCTTCTGGACAACTTGTACGAAGAATATATTTCTATACATTAACACTGATTTCAATATTGATGATCGCTTTTGGAGTCGTACAGACCTCTACTTTTATCCTTGAGGGAATTTTCGGAGAAAGCTTAACAGGTGCGCCACCGGAGAGGGCAGCTATTGGCATTTCATTGATTATAGTTGGCACTCCTCTTTGGTTTATACATTGGCGGATAGTAAATACAAACGCCAAAACCAATATCACAGAGAGGTTGTCCGGCATAAGACAATTCTACATTTATGCACTATTAGTTATATCAATGGCAATAGTGACAGATGCTATGCTCACAATATTAGCCTCAATATTTCAGTTAGACGACCTTAGTTTTTACCACATCTGTGTACTTCCCGTGTTTGTATTGATCTGGTTTTATCATTGGCAATTACAAGATAAAGAAAGATCAAATACCCTAGAATGGTCCGTTCTTCGAACCGTGTATATTTACGGGTTTACACTCGTCGGGCTTCTCCTTCTAAGTACTGGCACCGGTGTCCTCATTCAAAACCTTCTAAAATCATTAATAGAGGAATTTGCTGGTAATAACCTCATCTTGCAAGAGCCCCATTCATTATGGCAACGGGGAATAGGACAAGCTCTTTGCGCTATGATCGCTGGTGGAATTATATGGTCCCTGCATTGGCTAATATTTGCACGGAAAGAGTTGAGTAATATTCTGGCCAGTTTATATCTCTATTTTGTCGCTCTGTTGGGGGGAGGAATACCTATCATCGCATCCTGCATAATTCTACTGCAGGCACTGCTAGGGGCATTAATGGGAACGGACCCAGACCAGAATGGTAACAGTTCCACATTTTATTCCAGCGTCCTGAGTTCGTTAGCCATAGGTGGAGCCATTTTGTCATACCATTGGTGGTACATCAGACGACAAGAGTTAACCCCTCAGTCGGGTCAAATAAATTCCAGTGCGGTATTCTACCACTCTTATGTCTTCATAGGAGTCCTTGTACTTGGCTCGGGAGTTGCACTCTCAATTAACACTATTTTGTCTTTCTTCACAGGTTATAACGATATAGCATTACCCAGTTCTGGGGCTCTAAAGGGCATGTCCTCGATAAGTATAACTTTGATATTAGTCGGTACAGTTGTCTGGGCTTATTCATGGAGACAGGTTCAGTCAAACTGGATTACCGTGACACAGGGATACTACACGGCCAGACGCACGTACATATTTTCCATACTAGGTATTAGTATACTCACAGCGGTGGTATCTTTAGCGACTCTATTGTTCCTATTACTGAAAGACCTACTATCAGCACAGTTCACCACAGGCACGGTAGAAGCAATAAACCCATCCATTTCTATTTTGATCACTCTTGCACCCATAATTGGCTATCACATAATTTTAAAAAGACAACAAGAATCCCTCAATCAGGTCTCATCTACATCAAAACCGAGAAACAGAAAACGCATTTTGATCCTAGTCCCTAATGATGACCAAAACTTTGCTACTACCCTAGAAAGAGCATTAGGTTACCCCGTGGCGCGAGTCAACTGGGTAGATGAAGGGGCAGCCGCTCAATCACTGGAAAATATAGATCTGGACGATCTAGTATCGGGAATAGAACAGTCCGTAGGAGCGGGTGTAATTCTGATACCTGAACCGGGTGGTATACGCATATATTCATACAACTAATGCCAATAACCATCCAATTAATTACTCGTAGGGAACAATAACATGCCAAAGATCCACATACTTGGGGCTGGTACGCCTACTCCCACATCGAACAGATTCGGCTCATCGTTCGCCCTGACTATAGGGACGGATCAAATTTTGATCGACTGCGGGCCTGCCACTACACACAAGCTGGTAAAAGCGGGGCTATGGCCGACCAACATAGACTACCTTTTCTTCACCCATCATCACTTCGACCATGACATTGATTACCCATGCTTTCTTTTATGTAGATGGGACCAAAGCATTGGCCAAGAAAATACGCTGCAAGTCTATGGTCCTACACTCACCGAGAAAATCACACAAGGTATACTTGACGAGAAAACAGGATTATTCGCGCATGATTGGATCGCTCGGGTGAACCATCCCCTTAGTCAACAGGTTTACGTCAATCGTGGGGGAACGTTGCCTCGTAAACCACCCTCGGTGAAAGCAATGGACATAACTCCTGGACCAGTTGTATATACCGAGAATTGGGAGGCTATCGCTGCACCCGCGGAGCATGTACAGCCATATTTAGATTCTTTGGCGTATCGTTTCAATACCCCAGATGGAAGTATAGTTTTTACAGGAGATACGCAACCATGTGCATCAGTTATGGAATTAGCAAAAGATGCGGACATGATGTTATGTATGTGTTGGGATGAACAGTCAACAATGGATAATAACGGGGAAAACACAGGCCAATGTGGAACCGAGGGAGCAGCCAAAATGGCTCAGGCAGCTGAGGTCAAAAAATTGATCCTTGTTCACATTGGCCCTACTCTATCAAAAAAAACGGCCGACGAGGAAAGTAATCATAGTATAAATAAATTCTACGATGGGGAAATTATATATTCGCATGAATTAATGGAAATCCAGCTCTAACATCCCTTCAACATTCAGAAAGGATCGGATTCGCAATTTTGCCATTCATCTTTTTTAATCTCCATACGAATAAAATCTTGCCCCCCTTTTCTTACAGGCCTAGCCTCTCTGAATCCTGACTTGGCAAAAGAACTCTGAGCTCTTTCATTCCAAGCTAAAGTATGGAGATAAACCATCTCCATTTCCAAATCAGAGAAAAGATGGTCCAGGAGCGTATCCACTACATCTGTCCCATAACCTCGATTCCAATATGCCTTGTCACCAATCATTATTCCTAACTCAACTTCTCTTTTCTTAGCGTTGAGGTCGTAATACATTACGTTGCCGATGTGTACTCCTTCCAAAGTATCTATAGCCAACCTCTTGGACCTATAACTGGGAAACTGGAGTTCTTCGCTAGCATACCGATAATATTCATCGTATGACATCTTGAGAGGGCGTGTCGCATCAAGACGAGAGAGTTCTTCATCTACCCTCCAAGCGTATTCGTCAACAAGATCATTTAGACTTTTCTCTCTTAAAATAACCTTAACGCCTGAAATTTCCACCTTTGGGAGTTCTTTTTCCCCTGGTCTTGACCAAGGAAAGGCCTTTCTGAACAATATCCACCTCATTCTGGTAAGTAAGTGTCGATACTACATCTTTTTCGTCAACCCACTTAACAATATCAAATTCTTCGTCGTGGTGCGAAAAATCACCCCCGACTGGCCTCATAAGATAGTAAAATACTTCCTTGTGATAGTTCTCATTAGTTTCATTTCTAGTAAAACTGTAATGGATTGAATCAATGAACGATTCTATTACAACTTCCAAACCTGTTTCTTCCCTAACTTCCCGAGTCGCTGTTTCGACCCTAGTCTCATAATCATCTGGCGTACCTTTTGGTAATGCCCAAAGGCCTGAGTCAATCCTTCCACAGATTACAACCTGTATTTTTCTATCACTTCGACGAAGGACGACACCCCCAGCAGACGTCAATTTTTCTAACCTTACAGACATTTTTGGCTCCATGACATTCTATCTACATTTCTTTGACAGCCCAGACATTAGGGAAATCAATTCTCTGCAAGCCATTATACAGACCACACATTAACTATAATCCAACTTTATTTTTATTTATTGAATTAGCTGGATCTGGAGTGTATGATGGAGCAGCACCTAAGGTGCAAGCACCCTTTAAGCAGGTACAGAGAGACTAGCAAGGGAGCACTAATCGACGCTCATGCGTCGGAGAATGCCTCTTGTAACAATTGACAGGAGGCATACATAAGCAATGCACAAGCTAACTGCCTATTATCTTCTCGCAGTCATATCACGCGCTCCCATCACTCTAGGCATTGAAAATGCCTGAGAAAGTCATTCAAACCGCCCAGCAAATTCAGAGATCCATGACCAGAATCTCTCACGAAATTCTAGAGCAAAATACCTCAGTAGAAGATCTCATATTGGTAGGTATGTACTCCAGAGGGGTGCCATTGGCGCAAAGGCTAAGCAAAACGATTTCGGGATTTGAAGGTACCAAATTAATAGTTGGAGCTCTTGATATAGGTTTATACCGAGATGATTTTTCTGAGAAAGGCCGTTCTTTACTTAAACCTAGTGATATCCCTGTCAACATTAAAGACATGTCAGTTATTTTGGTTGACGACGTTCTCTTTACCGGCCGGACCATTCGAGCTGCCATGGATGCACTAAACGATTTTGGGAGACCTGCTCAAATACAGCTCGCCGTCCTGGTCGATCGAGGACACAGGGAACTACCAATCAGAGCGGACTATGTAGGTAAGAATGTACCAACTTCCAAGCTTGAAGACGTAAAAGTCAGATTGACAGAGTTAGACGGAGTAGACGAAATTGTCATCATCTCAGCAACTTAATAAGGATACATATGTCCACTAAGTCTCACGCCCCAACACTTGTAACTAATAATGTGCTAGACCTTGATGCTTATTCACGAGATGATATTGAATGTATCTTAGAAAATACCAATGCGATGTTAGAAATACTAGAGAGGGGTATTAAAAAAGTACCCACTCTACGCGGAAAAACCATAATCAACTTATTCTACGAGCCCAGTACCCGAACTCGCGTTTCTTTCGAGCAAGCCGGAAAGATCTTAAGCGCGGATGTAATAAATGTTACTCCTGAGACAAGCAGTACAACCAAAGGAGAATCATTGTTCAATACGGCCCTGACAATACAGGCCATGAAAGCTGATACCGTTGTTATTAGACATCCACACGCTGGTGCTCCTTACTTTCTTGCACAAAAGCTGGATTGTTCAGTCATCAATGCTGGCGACGGTATGCACGCTCATCCAACCCAAGGTTTGTTAGATATACACACTATTATCAAGCATCTCGGATCATTGGAAGGGAAGAAAGTGACCATAGTAGGTGACATCCTTTACAGCAGGGTCGCTAGAACAAATCTTTGGGCCCTAACCAAGATGGGTGCTAAGGTTGTCCTGTGTGGTCCTAGAACATTGATACCACCTGATTTCTTGAACAATGCCAGGAATACTGAAGGGCATCCTTTCGCTTCCATTGAGGTGGAGGGCGATCTGAACCTTGCGATTAGAGACGCAGACGTAGTGATGGCACTAAGGATACAACGGGAACGTCAGCGATCCAGGCATCTACCCTCTCTATTGGAATATTCGAGAATGTATGGCATTACTAGCCAACGAATGAGGCACGCGAGTCCCGACGCTCTAGTAATGCACCCAGGGCCCATAAACGAAGGAATTGAAATAGATTCGGACGTTGCCCACGGTGCCCGCTCTCTGATCGAATATCAAGTAACCGCTGGAGTAGCTATAAGGATGGCCTTGCTATGTTCAGCATCAGCTGAACAAGAACCAAAGGATCAAGGCTACATCTAAAATGCATAACCCTCTAGCGATAAAGAACGGCAGAGTTATTGATCCATCACAATCAGTTGACCGTGTGACTGATTTACTGATAATAGACGGGAAAATCGCCCAAATTGGACACCTCGATCAGCTACCAGATAACACAAAGGAATTCGACGCATCAAACCTAATAGTATCACCAGGATTCGTAGACATACACACCCACCTCAGAGAGCCAGGGGAAGAACACAAAGAGACCATAGCTACAGGTACGGCTGCAGCAGCTAAAGGAGGTTTCACCACTGTCTGTGCAATGCCAAATACTGACCCACCTTTAGACACGAGATCAGCCATCGAATTCGTAAAAAACAAAGCCACGCGGGAGGGTACTATACGAGTTCTCACGATAGGTTGCGTAACCAAGGGCAGAGCGGGTATAGAGCTCTCCGATATGGCAGATTTAGCTTCGGCAGGAGTAATTGGATTCAGTGACGACGGAAGTCCTGTGGTTGATCCCAATTTAATGAGACAAGCCCTTAGCTACAGTAAAGGCCTAGGATTGCCAATCATTAATCACTGTGAAGTTCTTGAATTAACTAATCGTGGCTCTATGAACGAAGGTTGGATATCAACCAGACTTGGCCTCCAGGGTATTCCAAACTCTTCTGAAACCGTAATGGTTTCTCGAGATATTGAACTGGCTGAAACGACAGGAGGGCATGTTCACATTGCACATGTAAGCACCGCCGGTTCGCTAGAACTAATCAGGCGGGCAAAGCAAAATGGCATCCACGTAACATGTGAAGTAACTCCCCACCATCTGACGCTAACCGACGACATCATCATGAGCACAAAGGCAGGCCAGGATATCTATGCACCGCTTACTGCATATGCATATGATACTTCTGCAAAAGTAAGTCCTCCACTACGGCTAGACTCCGATGTGCAAGCAATGGTGGCAGGAATCGAGGACAATACTATCGACTGTATTGCAACAGACCACGCTCCTCACAGTACGATAGACAAGAATTGTACATTCCAGGAAGCCGCTTTCGGAATCAGTGTTTTAGAAACAGCTCTTGGTTCTACCATGTCATTATTCCATGATCATGGCATACCAATACCGGTACTAATCGAAAAACTTACCGCTGGGCCTACGACTTTGATAGGAAGTAATCTTGGAACACTTAAAGAAAGACATCAAGCTGACATAACTATTTTCGATCCCTACGCCTCATGGGTCGTTGACCCATCAACTTTTGTATCAGGTGGAAAAAACACACCATTGTCTGGCAAGACCTTGAGAGGAAAAGTTGTAGCAACTTTTCTATCAGGAACCAAAATATATTGTGACCCAGAAACCTTTCCTAATGATTCCCAAAGAACTATAGGGGCAACTTAATTGACTACTGAAGCACATATAATCCTGGAGGATGGCACAAAATTTAAAGGGGTCTCATTTGGTGGAAATAATACAGCCTTTGGTGAGATCGTCTTCAACACATCTATGACCGGGTATCAAGAAATTTTGACCGACCCATCTTACGCGGGTCAAATTGTAGTACCCACATACCCAATGATTGGGAATTATGGGATCAGTAAAGAGGCAAATGAATCTATAAAGATTCAAGTCGCTGGCCTAGTTGTCAGACAACATTGTGAAGAGCCAAGCCATGCCGATAGCAAAATGTCTATCTCAGACTTCCTTCATTCCCAAGATGTAACGGGTATTTCAGAAATCGATACACGCGCTTTAACGAGACATATCCGTAAGAAAGGCGTCATGATGGGAACAATAGTTACAAACCCCAATATTGATGAAGCAACAACTGATTTAGCAAAAATAACTCCTTATGGAAACCTAGACTACGTTCAAAGGGTAACAACTAAAGATCCATATCAGTGGGAGAACCCTGCAACCAATAAAATAAAGATACTGGTTGCAGATTTTGGGCTTAAATACAACATCTTGCGTCTCCTTAGAAATAGAGGTTGCGCGGTTCATGTTTATCCCTCTAATACCAGCCCAGAAGATCTGCTGGATTTGAGACCGGATGGCATATTGTTATCCCCAGGTCCGGGTGATCCACAATTACTCAATTACATGGTAGATACCACTAGAGAACTCCTCGGGCGTGTACCTATCTTAGGTATCTGTCTTGGGAATCAGGTGTTGGGCATGGCAACAGGAGCTAAAACATATAAGTTGAAATTTGGGCATCGCGGCGGTAACCATCCCGTCAAAGACCTAGAATCTGGCAGGATTCACATAACCTCTCAAAACCATGGATATGCTATAGATGAATCCACTTTACCATCGGAGGTTTCCATCACCCATGTCAGCGCAAATGACAATACTGTAGAAGGTATCAAACACAAGTCAATGCCAGCCATGGGCATACAATACCACTCGGAATCATCTCCCGGGCCAAAAGATAACGAATATATCTTCGACCAATTCATTTCGATGATCAAAGCCGTTAAGTAGATGAATTCTAGTTCTATCAATATACCCATCTACCACGTGATAGCCAGGCCGATTCATCCGTTAGACAGTATCTTTAAAGCATATGTTGGAGGTTGACCTACAACCATGAGACAGAGATTGAACAAAATTCTAGTGATCGGATCGGGGCCTATAGTAATCGGTCAGGCCGCAGAGTTCGATTACGCTGGGACCCAGGCCTGCACCGCCCTAAGAGAAGAAGGCATAGAAACAATCCTCGTAAATTCTAACCCGGCTACAATTATGACGGACAACGACATTGCCGACAGAGTTTACATTGAACCATTAACGGTCCCCGTGCTCACAAGAATAATAGAGCGAGAGAGACCGGACGGACTATTACCGACCCTGGGAGGTCAGACAGGGTTAAATTTGGCCGTCTCATTAGCCGAACAAGGAGTCTTGGATGAATTCAATGTTAGCTTGTTAGGAAGCTCTGTCTCTACAATCAAGAAAGCTGAAGACAGAAATTTATTTCGAGAGCTGCTAACTCAAATTGGTGAACCGGTTCCACCCAGCCTTACAGTAAGCTCTATTGAAAAAGCCCATGAAGCGAAAGAAAAGCTAGGCCTACCTCTAGTGATTCGGCCTGCTTATACACTAGGAGGAACGGGGGGGGGAATAGCAAATACTGAGGAGGAATTCGATGAAATCACATCTGGAGGCCTTGCAGCAAGCCCTATAAGTCAAATACTTATAGAAAAATCCATCGTCGGATGGAAAGAACTCGAATATGAAGTCATGCGTGACCATGCTGACAACTGCATCACAATATGCAACATGGAAAACATTGATCCTATGGGAACCCATACAGGGGATAGCATAGTTGTTGCTCCCAGCCAAACACTCTCAGACAAAGAATACCAACTCTTACGAACAGCAAGTTTAAGGATAATTCGAGCTCTAAAAATAGAGGGTGGATGCAATGTTCAATTCGCCCTGGCTCCTGGTGACGTTGTAGCCTCTAGCCTCCCTGATTATGACTCAGAAGGAAAGGGTTACTACGTAATAGAAGTGAACCCTAGAGTCAGCAGAAGTTCCGCATTGGCCAGCAAAGCGACGGGATACCCAATTGCAAGAGTTGCCGCAAAAATAGCTACTGGGAAACTGTTAAATGAAATACCCAACGCCATAACCAGAAAAACACTGTCAGCCTTCGAGCCCGCCATAGATTATTGTGTTGTAAAGATTCCTAGATGGCCTTTTGATAAGTTTCCGTCTGGGGATCGTACCCTCGGTACACAGATGAAGGCAACGGGAGAAGTAATGGCCATAGACAGAACCTTCGAATCCGCTTTCCAAAAAGCTGTTAGGTCTCTCGAAATATCCGACAGGTCGATCATCTGGGAAGATTCTGCATGGTCTAATGGAGAACATTCTAGCCTTTCCGAATTACCACTCGACCCACACGACGAAAGGCTTTGGACAGTGTTCTCTGCCTTAAGGCAAAAAATCTCGCCAGAGGATATATCTCGCCGCACCGGTATAGACCCTTGGTTCACCAGGTCATTTAACCGAATAGTGAGATTGGAAGATAGGTTAAAGAATGAAACGATGTCTTACCGCCTTATGCGAGAAACTAAAAGGATGGGGTTCCCAGACCAGGTCATAGCGCTATTAACAAATAAAACTGCCTTGGAGATACGGAAAATTAGAAAAGCATTTGGGCTTCTACCCGTCTATAAAATGGTGGATACTTGTGCATCCGAATTTGAGGCCCAAACTCCCTATTTTTACAGCACATACGAAGAAGAAAATGAGGCTGATCCGATTCAAGGACCAAAAGCCATAGTAGTTGGAAGTGGACCTATACGAATCGGTCAGGGGATAGAATTTGACTACTGTTCAGTACACGCAGCTTGGGCTCTCAAAAATGAGGGGCTAGGCAGCATAATAATCAACTCTAACCCTGAGACAGTATCAACGGATTTCGACACCAGTGATCGTCTCTATTTTGAGCCTTTAGATGAAGAGAGCATAATGGACGTAATAGAAAACGAGTCCACTATAGACGAACATGGAGATACATACATTCCTCCGACCATTGTCCAATTTGGTGGGCAAACAGCAATCGACCTGTCTCAGAAACTTGACCAGGCGGGGTTCCCTATCTTGGGGTCCACTGCTGACTCTATAGATACTGCATCTGACAGGCATCTATTTGAGGCGTTCCTCTCGAGAATAGGCATCCCTAATCCACCAGGTTCTGCTGTAGATAGCATCGAATCAGGTCTTAAAGTTGCGGAGGACATTGGATATCCAGTTTTGGTACGACCTAGCTATGTGCTAGGAGGAAGAGCAATGGAAATAGTACATGATGAAAGTGAACTAACCAGATATATGGCAAGTGCTCTCAAAGTGGGTGTAGGAAGGAAAGTACTTGTAGATAAATATTTTGAAGGCCGCGAAGTTGAAGTCGATGCAGTATGTGATGGGGAAAGCGTAGTCATCCCTGGCATAATGGAACACGTAGAGAGAGCCGGAGTTCATAGTGGAGATTCTCTAGCCATATACCCTGGAATCACGCTATCAAAGGAGGAGGTAGACACCATAACAGACTACACGATTCGGATAGGAAAGTCCTTGAATGTGAAAGGCTTAATGAACATCCAGTATGTCGTTATTGGAGGTCCCAAATATAGAAGCCCAGAGATGGCCTCGAGATTGAGTTTAAGGACTTCCTCCGCTGCAGGAAATACCCAAGTTTTTGTTATAGAAGTAAACCCAAGATCCAGCAGAACAATCCCTTTTATATCCAAGGTAACAAATGTGCCTATGGTGAGACTCGGTATATCGGCTATGTTAGGAAATAAACTAACCGAGAACGGATACGAAAGTGGACTGAGTAAAAAACAGAATCTAGTTGGGGTGAAAGCTCCTGTATTCTCAATGTCCAAACTCTCAGGGGTTGATTCCTACTTAGGACCCGAAATGAAGTCGACTGGCGAAGTAATGGGCATTGATAAAGACTTCGAATCTGCTACAGCAAAGGCCTTGATAGCCGCAAATTTGGACCTTCCTAATCAAGGTGCCATCCTTTTGAGTATTGCGGACGAAGATAAACTCGAAGCTATATCCATGATAAAGAAACTAGCCTCAGCTAAGTATGATCTTTTTGCCACTGAGGGAACTGCTTCACTGATACAAAAATTAGGATTACCCGTCATTTCCGTACCTAAACGGTTGGATCAAACCAAACCTAATGTAGTCGACATAATCAATAATCAGACTGTCGACGCTGTCATAAATACAGTTACAGGCGATAGAAAGGTATTGCAAGATGGCTTCTATATTCGTCGAACAGCCGTTGACAAGAGAATACCATGTTTCACTTCCTTAGACACTGCCCGAGCCGCGGTTGAAAGTTTGACTGCCAACCATAACCACTTCAACGTAAAGACGGTTTCTGAATATCTAGACGACTGAAATGGAAAATAATATGCCAGAAGTTTTAGAGTGGTGCCAGGGAAAAAACTGTAGCTGAACTCAGACTATTAGAACATGGCAAGGGGAAACCTGTGATACCAATCAACCTCACGGTTAAAAACTTTATGAGCTACCGGGAGCCGGAACAAACACTGGACCTGGAGGGCATAAAAATAGCTTGTCTATCCGGACCTAACGGCCATGGTAAAACCACCCTTTTAGATGCGATCACATGGGTACTCTGGGGTAAGGCACGATCCAGAACTCAAGAGGAACTAGTCCATCAAGGCCAAAAAGATATGATGGTCGAGCTAATATTTGTGGCAAGGGGCCAGCGTTATAGAGTGAGCAGGTTATATAGTAAAAATCTCCTAGGATCTCGAGGGCGGACAGAGTTAGATTTAGCCATACTGTCGGAAGGTACACCTACGTCCATAATGGGGGCTACCATTAGAGATACCGAGAGACAAATTGTTGAGCTATTAGGTATGGATTATGATACCTTCATCAACACCTCCTATTTAAGACAGGGGGACGCAGACCGTTTCACCCGCAGTAAACCTGCTGAGCGAAAACGTACATTAGCTGAGGTCTTACGACTATCTTATTATGAGCATCTGGAAAAAAAATCCAGGGATAGATCTAGAAAAATAAAGGAATCTATCTTAGAGAAAAAAGCCGTATTATCAGCACGTGAAGCTGAAGTTGAAGAAAAACCCGTCCTAACTACCCAAGTGGAAATTAGCAAAGGTAGAATTAATGAGCTTGAGCCAAAGATACAGGTGCTCACAAAGAAATTACACGATTTGAATTCTCAAAAAGAATCCAACTATAGAGACCAACAAGAAAAAGAGCGCTTATTAATTTCTCTAAGTACCAACAAGCAAGAGCTTTGTAAATTGAACTCCCAGAAAAAAGACTGGCAAGAGAGAATCAGCCAGGTCGAATCATTGTTGTCAAGGTCTGAGGAGATACTTTCTAAAAAAGAACAACTCCTAGAAAAAACAGGTTCGCTAAAACACCTGACCAAACAACTAACCCAGGTAATGGAACTTGAGGCATCTAAGTCCCGTTTAGAAAAAATTATTGCTATCGAGTCCGAAAGAATCATGGGGCTTGAAAAGCAGTACCGGCAACGTATAGACAGTGATTTAAGACCAACAGTCGATCAAATACCAAATCTTGAACAACAGCTCCAGAAGATCAGGCAAGAATTAACAGAATGTAGCAACAACTCAGACCAATTATCAACAGATGAGTCCAAAATTAAAAAATTATCCGATGAGTTAAGCTCTTTGGAAACAATAAACACAGCCTTAAAGGACAATATGTCGGAAACAAGGGGTCGGTATGACCTCTTGGGTCAAGCCAACGCTCACTGCCCTCTCTGTTCTCAACCCCTCGATGAAACGAGTAAACTCCATCTGAGTAAAGAATACGAGAAAAGCGGCGTGGAATCACGGTCAACATATCAGAACAACCTAATAAAGATCAAAACCCTGAAAACCAACATTAGCTCTGAAACAGTTCGGATCAATAAGAATAGAGCCGAACTCCAATCCCAGATGAAATATTTAGAGGGAGAGTTGTATTCCAATGACCAGCTACTAAAACTCGGGAAAGACAATCAAATTAAAATGTCTCAAGAGGTCGAAGATCACCGTATCATTGCCCATAAACTTTCATGTGACGACTACGCTATAGAAGAACGTATATTGCTGAGAAAGATAGAAGCTACGTTAAAAGAAATCAGTTTCGATCAAACTGAACACCATAAACTTGAACAAGAAGTACAAGAGTTATCTCCCTACCTCAAGCTTTCCGTTGAACTTGAACAGTCACATTCCAGTCTAGATTCTTTAAAACAAGGCCTCCAAACAAATCTGGAAATGACATCCACACGCATCAAGGAAATCCAATTATGCGAAACAACACTTAAGGAGCTCAGTACACGACTATCAAGCATTGTAAACCTGCAAAATGAATCACTCGTCATCGAGAAGGAGCTATCGGAGATCAATAAAGATATCCAGGCGAACATATCCAAAAGAGATAGTTCCCTACAACAGTTGGAACGCCTCGCGAAATACGAGCAGGACATATTAGACATCACTAAATATCTTACTGGTAGTTTAGAAGAATCGGCTATATACGATGAACTAGCTTCTGCGTTCGGACCTAACGGTATACAAGCCTTAATGATAGAACAAACAGTTCCACAAATTGAAGAGATCTCAAATGACCTGCTCAGCAAGTTAACCGATAACAGAATGGCTGTAAAACTTGAGATAAAGGATGGACGAATAGACAAGTTTACAGGTCTACCATCAGAAGAACTCGATATTAGTGTCTCAGACGAGAAGGGCACTCGAAGTTATGAAACTTTCAGCGGAGGCGAAGCTTTTCGTATAGACTTTGCGCTAAGAATTGCTCTTTCAAAACTTCTGGCATCGAGGTCAGGTACACCTCTACCAATACTTTTTATAGACGAGGGCTTCGGATCGCAAGATAATAGCGGTCAAGAACGGCTTACTGAAGCTATTCAATCAATTCAAGATGAATTTGAGAAAATAATTGTAATTACTCATGTAGACACGATGAAAGAAAGCTTTGAACATCGCATCGAAGTTTTCAAAACCCCAGAGGGTTCTACAATACAAGTAAGCTGACCGGCCACCAGTTTTATAAAACCATCTCACTCAAATATGGGGAGGGGATAAGGGTAGCATCAGTCTCGTTCTGAACCGAGTCGAAGTCCCAACCAGGTGCGACCTCCAATAACTGCAGTCCTTTTTCGTCAATCTCCACCACCGCAATATCGGTGACGATAAGACTAACACACCGTTCCCCTGTCAAAGGATAATCGCATTCATTAACTATCTTCGATCTTCCTTTCCTATCCAAATGTTCCATAGCCACTATAACCCTCTTTGCCCCAACCGCCAAATCCATCGCACCACCAATATTTCCAATTCCTCTTTCCGGAATCATCCAATTAGCAATATCTCCTTGAACGGAAACTTGGAAAGCCCCCAAAACCGTTACATCCACGTGTCCCCCTCTAATCATTGCAAATGCATCAGCCGAATTAAAGAACGACATCCCAGCTACTGGTGCTAGAAATTGACCTCCTGCATTAATCAAATCAGGGTCCTCCTTGCCTTCTTCAGCCATGGGCCCGTAGTTTAAAACTCCACTTTCACTATGATAAAAAATGGTCTTATTATCAGGGACAAACTGAGAACAAAGTGTCGGGATACCTATTCCCAAATTCACGACATCTCCATCCCTCAGTTCTTTGGCGACCCTCATTGCAATTACTTCTCTGTGTAACCGTTCTTTTTCCATTCAAACCTCTACGAACTCACTTTCTCTAAGCTAAATAAGGACGATCCTATCTACATATATCCCAGGGGTAGCAATAGAGTTAGAACTGATCTCACTAGCGTCCACGAGTTCATCAACCTCTACAATAGTCGTTTTAGCCGCCGTTGCCATAACGCCATTAAAATTCTGCGATGTGCCTTTATACACAACATTTCCCAATGTGTCAGCTTTGTATCCCCTTATCAAAGCAAAGTCAGCCGTTATCGATTTTTCCATGACATACGTTTTACCTGCAAATACACGTGTTTCTTTACCCTTAGCGATCTGCGTTCCTACACCGGTTGGAGTATAAAATGCGGGTATACCTGCTCCGCCAGCCCTTATCCTCTCCGCTAATGTACCTTGGGGAACTAATTCCAATTCTATTTCTCCTTCTCTATAGGCCCTTTCGAAAGCAGTAGGACGTGACCGAGATGGAGAAATAGGAAACGAGGCTATGATCTTATCGACCTGATGGTTCTCTATCAATATTCCAATGTCGGTCGGACGATCTCCAGGAAGAGTTCCGAACCCAATTACACTTGCCAAACCGGCCGTGTTACTAACCACTGTAAGACTTTTGGCACCCTGTTCTTCTAGTGCTCTGATTAAATTCTGAGGTGTTCCACCCGGACCGGCAAATCCGTCTATCATTACTATAGAATGATCTGCAATATCTCGTACAGCCTGACTGAAAGTAGAGCAAACCTTATTCATTCAAATTACTAACCTCATTTTACAAGAGTTGACCTGCCCAATTTCAACGCGTTTCCACCAGCGTACAAACCAATATGACAGCTGTAGCACAACCTTCTCTAGAACCAAAACTCGGACGATGCCGACACAATAATTATCACGGCGTTTTACGAGTAGTTCAGTAGCACAGCCAATACATCATCACCAGGGGTTAAACACAACAGCATATTTCCGACTCATGACCCATACAACTTAGATCCATATTAATATCTATTTTAGTTCCAATCCCCCATTTCTGGATATAGATTCCACTCCTAAGTTAGACTCAAATGCAACAACATTTAATATAGAATTAATTCTTTCCCCTGGTCCAACTTTAAGTGCTGATCCATTTTTGATTGCGGCTTCCAAGCCATCGTTAGGATAGCTTGTGAAAGGTTCTAGGCCCACATTGAAGGTACGACCATAAAAAGGATACCCCGTCCCTCCACCAAACGATTGCCAATACCACAAATATTTGTAAAGATCTTTCGGATAAACGATGCCGATACCAACTCCTAAATCTCGGTTTGTTACAGCATACCAACCCTCAGGCATATCAGACACATAGGACATATCATAAGAATTGAAATCCTTAGCCGGTATCCTGCTCAAATCATGGTCTTCACCATTTTTAAGTTTTGTTAAAGGCCAAGAGCTCTCCAATCCAGCCAGTAATCTGTTATTAGGATGAGTGTCTACTGGATGATTAATAATCGTACCACCCGGCAAATCCACGACACATTTTTCGTTTAGGAATGGTTCACCTAAAGCGATATGCTCTCCCCAGACACAGTCAATCGATTCACGGCTCTCATTGATCAAAATTTGTTCCACTTTAAGTACAGGGGATCCAGATTCTAGGCTCAAAGTCTTCTCGAAAAAAAATGGGGTCCTATAGGACCGCACAGAAAATTTGACACTCACTCTATCAATGGTGTCTTCAACAATCGCACAATCCCATGGGATTGTATTAACCTCTGCGTGTAGCCCAAAATCAGCTCCACCATAAGTTGAGGGAAATCCACCAGCGGGCAGAACAGTCTGCCATCCACCTTCATATGTATCCATCCATATACCTACACCATCTCCAGTAGTAGGTAAAAAAGTGGAGGGGTCTCTCACTCCCCAAGGAGAGCGATGCAGAAAATCCACGTCAGAGGGTTTATGTACTAGCTGATAAACATCAGCTCCCTTATCGGCTAGCACGACGAGCCGTAATATTTCATTTTCTATGATTACAGTTTTGAGCCCCCGATAGACCCACGAATCAGAAACGCGACATCCGTAATTTCTTTCAAGTTGATAATGCATCAAAACTCCTTTCTTTCAAATCTTCCAGAACCGCCCAATTATTTTAGGAAATAGCCATATCAAGATCGCCTCCAATAAAGTAAGGGATGCAATTAATATCGTCGCAGTGAAAAAGAACCCTTGCGGAAACATCGCTATCAGATAGTCTTGGGTCGGGTCCAGCATCCAGAGATCGTTTCTGAAACTGATCAAATGGAACAATAAGAACAGCTTATCAAAACTTATTGCCACACCCATTGCTACCAATACAAACAACACCAGGGTAAAGCCTCCAGAAAAACCAATCATCCGTAGAGACAACATCAAATGCCGCGGGTTATTAGTAAAAAATCCCGCCAGTATAGCAGCAATTAATGAGATTAAAGACAGAATCTGGACTCTGTAGACCCATTCAACTAGGGTTTTTACGTCCTTCATGTGAAGTACTTCTCTATCACTAAACAAGTTTTCTATTAATATACCCCCTTTAATA
This sequence comes from uncultured Dehalococcoidia bacterium, assembly GCA_964602845.1. Taxonomy (GTDB): domain Bacteria; phylum Chloroflexota; class Dehalococcoidia; order Lucifugimonadales; family UBA826; genus CAZRSW01. The sequence goes on from CAZRSW010000003.1 coordinate 130,493, forward strand.
ACGCTGATTGCTATAAATTCCTCCCCATTATTGAAGTAGCTTCTTATTTGATTACCAGCATATTCAAGTTGATCTTTTTCTATGCCAGTATATTCTTGCACTTGATATGCTTCAAAACCATAACTGAAAAAAGCTTCTGAATTAATAACACAACGTATATTCGTGGTCAAAATTAGGAACGGGATTGAACCAATAATGACAAATCGTCGTAGGATATTTATAAAGCTCCAAAGCATCGTGCGTGAAAGCTTATAAATAGCCCTAAACCCTGTCAACTCATAATCAACAGGAGAACACAATGACTATTGACAAACAAAAGATTAAACCATCCTTCGGAGGTCTTATTAGCTTAATAGACATCCTTCGAGGGCCGGGAGGATGTCCATGGGACGCTCAACAGAACATGGAGTCTCTAGTGCCACTGTTCCTTGAGGAATGTTACGAGCTAGCCGATGCCGTGGAAATTGCGGATTACGAAAACCTGATTGAGGAAATAGGAGATGTACTCTTACATATAGCTTTCCAAATTAGCCTCGGAGATTCTGATGGTCGTTTCAATGAGAAAACCGTTTGTATCCGCACCTCTGAAAAGTACAAAAGACGCCATCCACATGTGTTTGGTGACGGTAAAGCAGATTCCATAGAAGAGTTAGAGGGCAATTGGGAACGTATAAAAAGGGAGGAAAAAACTCTCGATAATCAATCTCAGCTGGATGGCATCCCAAGGAGTCTTCCTGCCCTGTCTTACGCACTGGCTATCCAGAGAAAAGCTGCCACAACTGGATTTGATTGGACTTCTGGGAAAGAGCTAAGAGCCAAAGTATGGGAAGAAATTAATGAAATAGATGCTGCCCAATCCTTAGACGAAAAACGGGAAGAACTAGGCGATCTCTTATTTACTATAGTCAACGAGTGCCGATGGATGAAGATAGATCCTGAACAGGCACTTAGGCAGTCGAATAGGAAATTTTCCAACCGATTCAAGCACATGGAGAAGATTTGCGACCAAGAAAACAAAGACTTTACCAACCTAAAACCGTCGGATAAAGACATCTTATGGAACAGAGCAAAACGCCAAGTATCGGAGGAGTAAATTCTGAAATGGATTCGATTAATGAGGAAATACACATACTTACAAAATTTATCAAAACGAAATACGGGAATCACCTGACCAAGTCTCAGATCAACAACATCAGAAAATCTATAGGCCACCAAATTCAAGATTCAAGGGACTTATCAAAAATCAAACTCAATCACGATGCGGCACCGTTTTCGATATATACCACAAGCCGAAAAGATACGAGGAGACATCAATGATTATGGATCCAGTTTTCTTAGATGTGAAGAAACTCGGATCATTGATAAAGGATAAGGAATTATCTCCAACAGAGTTAACTCACACATTCCTTGAACGTTTACAAAATATAGGATCTAGTTACAACTCCACAGTCACCGTAACCCACGATTTAGCCATCAAACAGGCTTCGAAAGCCGAACAAGAAATCATACAAGGAATGTATAGGGGCCCGCTTCATGGGATACCTTACGGGTTAAAGGATCTGTTTGCGACCGGAGTGGATGCACCTACCACATGGGGGGCATATCCATTTCGCAACCGTACTTTTGACCACAACGCCACGGTTGTGACAAACCTCAAGAATTCTGGGGCAATATTGGTGGCGAAACTTGCCATGATAGAGATGGCTGGTGGCATGGGATACAATCAACCTAACGCATCTTTTACGGGCCCATGTCGTAACCCATGGAACAAGGATAGATGGGCTGGAGGATCTTCAAGCGGATCAGGTTCCGCTGTTGGCTCCGGGATAGTACCTTTTGCAATCGGAACCGAAACCTGGGGTTCCATATTAACCCCAGCTTCATATTGTGGTGTAACAGGACTGAGGCCAACATTTGGTAGAGTGAGTAGATATGGTGCCATGACGTTAAGTTGGTCCTTAGACAAAGTAGGCCCTATTGCCCTAACAGCAGACGATTGCGGCACGATATTGGAAACCATTTCGGTCCCGGACCACCTAGATTCAACGACCCCATTTAAGAGAAATACATTGCTGCATTTAGGACTTCGCGACAAGGTCAAGTTGGCGGTCCTCAAGGATAATTGTTTACATGCCGACAAGGATACAAAGAGCAATTTTCTTGATGCCCTCAGCATGTTAAATACCATAGCGGATATAGAGGAAATTACCCTTCCAAATTATCCATATGAAGCAATTATACGAACTATTTTACTGTCGGAATCCGCCAGTGCTTTGGAAGATTTTACAGACAATGGCACCGCCTCCGAATTAACAGCCCAAGAAGATCGCTATGGTCCATATGCTAGAACAACCATAGCGGCTAAAGATTATATTAAGGCTTTGAGACTAAGAGGAAAGATCGCTGAAGAAATGGATAATTTAATGGCTAACTTCGACTGTATAATTAGTCCTAGCAGACCTTCTGTTGCACCCCAAATAAACAGAAATTTCGATGCGGTGATTTCAGACGATAAACAGGACGAAATTGGAGCCTTAAGTAATCTGCTTGGCCTGCCCGCTATATCTGTGCCCAATGGATTTTCTGAAAGCTCCTTACCGACTGGGATCCAATTTATAGGGCGACCAAACGATGAAAACAGCATTATCGACGTAGCATCCTGGTATCAAATGTCTACAAGATGGCACGATATACACCCAAAACATCTATTACATGACACACAAAACTAGTATCATCAATTCGTGCTGGTAAGAGACAGCCTAATTCTCTCAGACAACAACGTAGCCTAAGGGTCGCTTTAAGATGTCAACTTATTTCCTACTTCTATCCCTCACTACTGAAGGACGAAATATGATGCGCGAGGAACCGGAATTGGTTCTTCATTCAGCCCATTCCAGCGAGCTACCTGATGTTCAATGCATGGGTCTATACGCTGTCCTCGGTGAATACGACTTCATTACCATTCTAGAGGCACCTGATAATGAGGCTGCTGCCCGCTTCTCCATAGAATTGGGAGTAAAAGCGGGGGTTCAAGTAGAAACGATACCAGCCATCCCCGTCTCAAGGCTAGATCACAGAATGCCCGACTACTTGCCAGGAGAAGATGTATCCTCTCATAACGACTCTGATGATGCTGACAGCTAATCAGAGATATGCAAGCCGTAAGTCCACTAACCATAACCAAATTTACAAAACGCTACGGATCCTTTTCAGCTGTCGATGATCTGAACCTTAAGCTTGATCACGGGGAAGTGTTTGGATTTCTTGGCCCAAATGGTGCGGGTAAGAGCACCACTATAAGGACCATGATGAACTTCATAAGTCCCACTATGGGTTCAATCAAATTGTTCGATTTGGATAGCACCTTGGATAGTGTAAAGATAAAGGAATACGTTGGTTATCTAGCCGGGGACATAGCACTGTATGGTTCAATGTCTGGAAAAGCTCTTCTAAACTACTTGACCGCTCTTGGCAAAAATACTGACTGGACATTCGTTACAGAGCTTGTTCAAAGATTAGACGTCCCCGTTACTCAACGAATCGGAACACTTTCTAAAGGCAACCGACAAAAGTTGGGCCTTATTCAAGCATTTATGCACAAACCAGATATGCTGATACTTGATGAGCCAACAAGCGGCTTAGATCCGCTAAAAAAACAAGTCTTCTATGACATGATCTTAGACATGAAAAATATGGGGAAGACCGCTTTTATTTCTTCGCATGATCTAACAGAAGTGCAGAGAATATGCGATCGCGTGGGATTCATTAGATCCGGCAAATTAGTAGCCATTGAGAACATGAATACTGTCAACAACTTAAATGTCAGAAAATACGCCGTCATTTTCGACACACCACCCGCAGTAGAAAACCTGCTTACTACTGAGGGCGTAATAGATGCCAAATTAAATGGTAATCAAGCTACAGTAACGGTCAAAGGACGAATAGATCAGTTCATTTCACTCATAAGCAAATACTCACCCAGAGATCTTCAAGAGCAGACAACCAGCTTGGAAGATATTTTTATGAGTTACTATGAAACGGATTAGCCGATGCCCAGTGTAATACTTACCGTTACCTTAATTCAGAGATGGCGAAGTATAATGCTGTGGTCATCTAGTATGTTCTTAATAGCTCTTATGTTTACAGGGCTTTACGACTATTTCCAGAACCAAATCGCAAGCATGATCGAGGCGGCCCCTCCACCCCTGCAGGCATTTTATGGGGTTGACCTTCAAAATGCATCCTCCCCAGCTGGTTGGCTAGGGTTAGAGCTATACGGATTCATTCTACCTATCGTACTAGTAATCATAGCAACAGGAGCCGGAGGATCGATAATTGGCGATGAAGAAAATAGTGGGACCCTAGAATTATTGCTTTCCAGCCCTGTTAGCCGAATCACCATCCTAGTACACAAAACATTAGCAATAGAGATCCAACTAGCACTAGTCGCAACCTTAGTATGGTTGGGTATTCTTATAGGAACAATACTATTCCCATTCGATATCTCTTTGAGTAAAGTGTTCTGGGCATCTTTCATGGCATGGCTACTGGGAGGACTCATGGGCTGTTTAGCGCTGTTTGTGCAATCCCTCACTCAGAGTCGGAGCTACGCCATAGGTATAGGAGCAGGAATCTTATTGGTATCGTATCTTACTAATATTCTATCAAACGCGATCAACTCATTAGAATATCTTCGGTACGTATCGACATTTCATTACTATGGTGGGTCTGATGTACTAATCACTGGCCCATATTGGGTCCATATACTAGTGCTCTCTGCAGTCACAGTAACGTTATTCGCATTGGCTTTAATTATTTTTTCGAAACGTGACACTGGAATTTAATTAATTACTCACTAAGAGTAGATGTCACCGTCGAGAAAAATATCGCTCAAGCTGCTGTAAACTAATTCTCACCAAGGTTGGCCTGCCATGAGGGCAAGTATTAGGCTGTACACAAGATTCTAACTGCCGCAAAAGCAGCTCCATTTCCCGCATCGAAAGAGATTTACCCGCTCTTATAGCCCCATGGCAAGCCACTGAGTAGGCAGCCTTCTCTTCCCAAGTCTCGAATAGAGCTCCATCATCTAGAACTTCTAATATCCCAGTTATAGCCTGTGTCGGGTTAGCCTCTGATAGCAAAGTTGGAATCGCACGAATCAACATCGTATTGCTACCAAATGGCTCATAGTCAACGCCTAGCTTTGAGAATAATTCCTTATTCTCAGTAAACGTCGATATTTGTGAATCATCTAGATCAATCAGCACTGGCTCCATTAATGTCTGGGTGGGAGGGGTTTCATTTAGTGAACCCTTGGATATCTCATCGTATATTATTCGCTCATGGGCCGCATGCTGATCTACCAAATACACACCATCTGGACCTTCAGAAACTATATAAGAACTGGATATCTGTCCCAAAACTCTAAGAAGAGGCAATGTATCCCTAGGAGTTGATGCTAGCCTTTCGTCCCTCTCCCTCTCGGATGTATCAACGTCTACGTCACTCGCTGACATTCGATTATTTACTCTGCTATCTAAGAAAATTGAGGGCCCCATATCAACTAAGGGTTTTGTCCGAAAAGATAGATCCTTGGTCGTAGTATTAACGCTAACAGAAGGCACAGAAGAAAAATCCAGTAACGCTTGCCTAACGGTATCTCTGATAGTTGAAAATACCAAATCCTCATATTTGAATTGCACTTCTAATTTTGTTGGGTGAATATTCACGTCAACGTCTTCATTAGGAACCTTTATGTGTATTGCACCGACGGGAAACCGCCGCCCTTCTAAAAAGCCGTGATAGGCTTGCTCGAAAGCATACGTCAATGTTCTGCTTCTAAACCATCTGCCATTTACAGATAGATTGATGTGACTTCGATTCGCCCGTGTCTGCTCTGGCATACCTATAATCCCTGAGATATAGCATCCTTTGGCGGATTGTTTATCATCAAGAGAATGTATAGGGATCATCATTCTTGCAAATTGGTGCCCATAGATCACTGCCATGACGTCTCTAAGATCATCAGAACCTAAGGTGATGAAAGGCCTGGATCGTTCCTGTCTCAACTCAAAAGAAATCTTTGGATTAACTATAGCCAATCGGTGTAATAACACCTGGATTCTCCCTGACTCTGATCTAGCCGATCTGAGAAATTTAAGCCTCGCCGGGAAATTTTGAAACAGACGGTTCACTCGGACTAGTGTACCTTCACCTACTGCAGCAGGCCCTTGATCCATGACAGTCCCTTGATCTACTACAATCCTGGCTCCATGTGAAGAGGATCTCTCCTTACTCTCTAAGTGTACTTCCGATACTGCAGCTATGCTATAGAGTGCCTCACCACGAAATCCCAAGGTTTGGATATCTTCAAGGTCGGACGCTGTATAAACTTTACTAGTAGAAAATCTCTGGAACGCCAATCCCATTTCTTTCTGACCGATCCCACATCCGTTATCAGCAACAAACATGGATTGCAACCCCCCACCTGAAGTCTCTACCCGAATCCGAGAAGCGTCTGCATCCATAGCATTCTCTATGAGTTCCTTTATGACCGAAACGGGTCTTTCAATAACCTCACCAGCTGCGATCAGAGCTGACACTTCCGGTGACAGTAACTTAATACTCACAAGAATCCTTTCTCAATTTATTCACCCTCGATAGAAATATCTGGTAATAGTTTTAACATGACGCCTTTTCCCAGTAAAATCCCCAAAAACCCTATCTAATAAACCAGAATATCCTATCAACATTGGCCGACTAGGTTTCCTTAAATCATTAAAGGTGTAGTCACGGGAACCCCACAGTGGTAAGAGGGAATGAGTTTGATCCCACTCTCTTTTACCTGAGAAAAAAGGGGTAATACTGGACCCTTTATCCAAATGCATTACTATTCCACCAGCTTCAATAATCAGCGCTACCCCAGCGGTGATGTCCCACAACCGAGCACTAGGTATGGCTGCATACTGCGTTACACCTAGGGCAACCATTGACATTTCGTATACGATACTGCCAGCCATTCTCACTTCACCAGCCTCACCAATACCTTTAGTGGAACTTCCGAATTGAGTTTCAAAAGATCCCGGTAAGGTTCTCAGACCTTTCGGATCACTTTCTCCCTTCTTGATAACACTGATAGGGATACCATCCACAGACGCCCCACTTCCCCAACTACATTCCAGCACTATACCGTGTTCTCTACCAGGCCATGGTAAAAAAACTGCCCCAACAACTGGGACGCCCCTGTGCATTACCCCAATTGAGCAAGCATAAAATGGGAATCCATACATAAAATTTCTCGTACCATCCAACGGATCGATTATCCAAACAGTGTCAGGTGCCTTTACGTCACTACCGTGATCTTCCTCACCCACAATCCCATGATCCGGATATCGTCGCTGAATTTCTTTCACGATAAAATCCTGCGTTTCTGTATCAGCTTGAGTGACAGGATCACTACTACTGCCATCCTTGAAATCTATCTCCAGATTCCTGTTTGGCCTAACCGGGCTCGGAAAAAATTTGCTCAATAGAGCACCCGCATCACAAACCAGTTCCGCGGCACTTGACTGCCAATCAAGTAAAGTTTTTGAATCTATCACATCAACCATAATTGCCTTTGGTGTTGCATATTGTTCACCTCATCATTTATACAGTTGATTTTCCGTTAGCAACAGATCCACAATCTTCATTGCACTATCAAATGGGTCATTCGATCCACATTGCACACCATCAATAATATTTAAGATTTTGGAATCACTTCGAAGGTCCTCCACATCAACCAAATCACGGATTTTACCTGTGATTATTTCAGCAACTGCGTCATACATATAACCCACCCTCGAGGATCTCCTTTCGATTTCCAATGACCCATTTGCCCCCATAGTGCGAAATCGTTGGTCCAGAATCTCAAGAAGCTCATGGATTCCCTCATTTGTATCAGCTCGGGTCTTCACAACAGAAGGGATCGTCACTTCCGAATCTTTAAAAGAAGTCTCCAAAGCATGAACCAGTCTGTCTGCCCCTAATCTGTCTGATTTATTGACGGCAAAAACGTCTCCGATTTCCATTAACCCCGACTTCATAACCTGAATGGAATCACCTGACTCTGGGACAAGTACCACCAAAACCGTATCAGCAACTCTCATCACATTCAAATCGGTCTGCCCCACACCAACCGTTTCGATAATAATTGACCCAAGACCAAAAGCATCCATAAGATCGGCTGCGATTTTTGCTGATGAAGATATTCCGCCAGGGACACCTCTATTACTCAAACTACGGATAAATACTCCATCATCCAAAAAATGATCTCTCATTCTAATCCTGTCACCCAAAACAGATCCACCTGAAAAGGGGCTACTAGGATCATATGCAATAATACCTACTTTGCGGTCTTGTTCTCGTAGCAAAGCTGTCAAAGCGGCTGTTATGGTGCTTTTACCCGCCCCGGGTGGACCCGTTATTCCTATCACATGCGCAGACCCACAGTAGTCGGATATTCTCTGAGATATGGCACTCCGGCTCCTGGGACTCGATTCCATCAGTGTAAGTATCCGCGCCAAAGCCCCTTCATTCCGTGAAACTAAACCATCTACAAGAGCATCTACCGAATATTTTCTCTTCATATCCCGCCAAATACCGAGGTGAGACAACTACATTAGTTGAGGTGAGCCTTTTACTTAACTCAAGACCTTTACCTATAATTTCTTCATCAAGGTTCCCATTTCTACTGCTGTCAAGGCACAATTATACCCCGCGTTCCCTTGCCTACCGCCCGCTCTATCTTTGGCCAATTCCACTGTATGAGTTGCTAATACGCCAAATATAACAGGTATCCCCGCTGTCAGTGCAACATCCCCAACACCACGGGCGGTCTCCCAGGCTACCAAGTCATAATGATCCGTCTCACCCTTGATAACTGCACCCAGACAAATAATCGCATCATATTCACCGCAAGAAGCCATTTTCGCCGCGACCACAGGTATTTCAAAAGATCCAGGAACTCTGGATACCACTATATTATCAGGAGACACATTGTTATGTGACAATCCCAATTCGGCGCCTTCCAACAACTTGGACGTAATAAAATCATTGAATGAGGCAACAACTATACCTATACGAAGATTGTGGCCGTTCATATCCCCCTCAACATACCGGCTCACGAATTCGACTCTTCTTCAGGATTCCCATCTGAGATCATATGTCCCATCCTCTTCCTCTTGGTTTCCATATAGGCTAAATTCTCTCCTTTATAAGGAGCTCCAATAGAAATTCGTTCAACGACCTCAAGGCCGAAACTTTCCAACCCAACTCTTTTCGTGGGGTTATTGGTCATCAGTCTCATCCTTTTCACACCAAGATCTTCCAAAATCTGAGCACCCACTCCATATTGGCGTGGATCTGGTGAAAATCCTAATGCAATATTCGCGTCCACAGTATCATAGCCTTCATCCTGAAGAGCATAGGCTTTCAATTTATTGTGTATACCTATACCTCGACCTTCTTGCCTCATATATAAAAATACCCCCGCGCCCTCCTTGCCTATTGCTTCTAAAGCCAATGGGATTTGATCCCCACAATCACATCTTTCGCTTCCAAATACGTCCCCTGTCAAACATTCACTGTGAACTCTAACCAAAACTACAGAATCCGGTTTTAATACCCCTTTTACCATAGCTACATGCTCATAAGAGTCAACCAAACTACTGTAGGATATAGCGTTAAATTCTCCAAACTTTGTGGGAACTCGGGCCTCGGCAACACGTTCTATTAATTTTTCGTTCTTACGTCTATAAGCTATTATGTCCGCTACAGATACGATGCGAAGGTTATGTACTTCGGCAAAGTTCTTTAACTGTTCCATCCGGGCCATGCGGCCGTCCTCTGCCATTATTTCGCAAATCACGGCAGCTTCCTTGAGACCCGCTATTCTGCAAAGGTCAATCGAAGCCTCTGTCTGACCGGCCCTTTTAAGAACGCCTCCCTCCATATACTTCAAAGGGAAAATATGGCCCGGTCGCCCTAAATCTTCAGCCTCCGTTTCATCATCAATAAGTACTTCGATTGTAGCTGATCTATCTTGAGCGGAAATCCCGGTAGTGGCCTTTTTAAGTGAATCTACTGATACCGTAAATGCTGTTTGAAGAGAAGCAGTATTGGTTTCAACCATAAGAGGTAGCCGTAGTTTATCCAATCTCTCACCGAGCATTGGGACACAAATTAGCCCCTTCCCAAATGTCGCCATGAAATTTATGCTTTCGGGGGTTACTTTTTCAGCAGCTAGTACTAAGTCACCCTCATTCTCTCGATCCTCATCATCTACTATGATAACCATAGCCCCCGCTTCCAGGTCCTTAGCTCCCCCCACTACATCTTCTAAAGACATATGACAAGCACTCCTCTACTAACTAGCTCCAACAAACATTTCCACCAATCTCAAGATTTATCCACGTAAAGTTTTTCTACATATTTAGCAATGACATCAGCCTCTAAATTAACATAATCCCCCACATGCTTATTTCCAAACACCGTATGTGTTCTTGTAAAAGGTATTAATGTGATGGAAAAATATGCATCTTCAACGCCGACAACGGTTAGGCTCACACCATCCACACATACGAATCCTTTCTCCACAACATAACGCATGAAGTGAGTGGGCGCGGATAATTTAATATGTTGCGCATCACCATCGGGAATAATTTCCGTGATTAGTCCGGTACAATCAACATGTCCTTGTACAAAGTGCCCGCCTAACCTTCCTCCAACCTTTATGGATCTTTCCAAATTGACCATATCCCCCTCCAACAAATTACCTAAGTTAGTCCTCCTAAGAGTTTCAGGAACCACGTCAATAGTAAATACACATCCAGAAACAGAGGTCACTGTAAGGCATGCCCCATTTACGCAAATACTGTCACTAACTCCTAAGTCTCCGATAATTGACTGGGCCTCTATAGCCAAAGCAGGTTGACCAACTTCGCGCAAAATTCCCATCTCTTCAACTATGCCAGAAAACATGTCGCTCCTTAATCACAATAACCAGTAATCATAATGTCTTCCCCTAATACATCGTAACTCACATCTACAAGCTTTTTCATATCAGATATGTTTTTACACCCTTGCCCCCCAATTGCCGTGATAGCAGTCCTGCCTCCTATTACCGAAGGAGAAAGAAAAGCAACCACTCTGTCAACCAGACCCAGGTCAAATAAGGACCCTATTAATTCTGACCCACCCTCTACAAGGACAGAAGTTATCATCTCACCACCTAAATACTTCAATAAACCAACTAAATCCACCTTTGTATCCACCCCGGATGGAAATGACAAAAACTTTGCACCTTCGTAAGATTCATTCATTATTTTTTCCACGGCAGTAGCTATCAAGATAGGTGCGTCATCGTTAAAAATGGCACTGTTCGGAGATATTCTGCCGTGGGAATCAATAATTATACGCATTGGTCCGCTCTCCAGGGCATATGACGCTGGTCCTCTTACAGTCAAGCTAGGGTCATCTACCATCACTGTGTTTATACCAACCATTATGGCATCACTTTGCGACCTTAACTTATGACCCATCGCTCGAGATTTTGAACCGGTTATCCACTGAGATTCACCCGTTGACGTGGCAATCTTTCCATCAATAGTCGCCGCGAACTTAACCGTTACAAAAGGCATACCCGTCCTCATAATCTTAATATGCGGGGCCATTAGTCTCTCTGTTTTTTCTTTAAGAAGACCCACCGTGACTTTTATACCCTCTTCTTTAAGAGTTTGTATACTTTGCCCACTCACAAGAGGATTTGGATCCACAATCGAGATGTGTACCTCATCTATACCCGCATCAAGTATAGAATTTAAACATGGTGGGGTCTTTCCATAGTGACAACAAGGTTCCAAAGTGACGTAAAGGGAACTCCCCTCCAGATCTCTCCTCGCACCAGACATAGCAGCAATCTCAGCATGTTGTTCCCCTGGCGACCCAGTACTTCCTTCCCCGATGATTTTTCCATCCTTAACCAACACCGCTCCGACCGGGGGGTTCGGTTTAGATTTACCAAGAGCCCTCATAGAAATCATCAGTGCTCTTTCCATGAACACTTCTGTAGATCTATTCAAAGTCTCGGTGTATCCTACTCGCGGTCGGATCTACTTGTCCTTGATATTTGCTACCAAGTTCGGGAGACCCATAAGGATAATCAGCTGTTGTAGTCAACCTCAGATAAGATAGCTGGCCTATTTTCATGCCGAAATAGAGAGTAATAGGGAGATTCGCCACGTTGCTGAGTTCAAGAGTCAGATGTCCCTTAAACCCTGGATCTACATACCCCGCCGTGGAGTGAATCAACAATCCCAATCGTCCCAGTGAACTTTTTCCTTCCACCCGTGCCACAAGATCATCTGGCAATTCAATATGCTCAAGGGTACTGGCCAAAACAAATTCTCCTGGATGCAATATGAAAGGAACGTCATTTCTGATCTCAACCTTCTCCGTGAGATCTTCTGTGCTTTCTCTGACATCAATGTACGGTTTACGGGAATTTCTGAAGACTAGAAAACTTCTGTCTAGATGAACATCCACGCTAGCAGGTTGAATTGCCCCATCCCCAAGCGGATCCACAATGATCCTACCCGCCGCAATCTCTTCCCTTATTGTGCGATCGCTTAAAACCATGCTTCCTCCAAAGTGATCTATCTTATCCCAAGAAATGATAAATACGAATATATCAGCTGAAGTCTACTAGCATTCTCACGAGGTCACAATCATCATCGTATCGAAAATACCACATTTATTGACAGGCTAATCTCTAGTTCTCCTGACAATATCGGCGTTGCCTTTGGAATCGCCATGGCTCTCATTTCATATCCCACAACTTGAGAATCCCTCCCCTGATCAACTCCTCTCTCACTTAGGGAAATTATGGGACCTAGCGACACACCACTTAATTCAGCATAATGCCCGGCCTTCGAAATCGCATCCGATACCGCTCGCTCACGAAGATCATTTAAAAACGGTTCTCGGTCATCTATATTAAATTCGATTCCATTTATTCTAACGTCATCACCACCAATCGTAGATGCCCTATCAACCACTTTCCCAATATTCTCCAAATCTGAAATTTTCACATGAAGAACGTTGTTGATGACATAACCCGTCAACACCTGTTTCCCCACAGTCCGACCCTGCTTCAAAACCTCCTGATATTCATACCGTGGGGATATATCATATCGTCCCGTTTGGATATCGTTGCTTTCAACACCCTCTGACACCACACCCTTAATGACCGATTCCATAAGTCCTGTAGAACGAGATCTCGCCTGACTTACTGAAAGGTCAAACACCTCTATGCCGATCCTAATAATTGCTATGTCAGGCTCAACAAGTTTTTTACTCTTGCCAGATACCGCTATCGACCGAACAGGCTTTCCTGAATTAGACTTTTCATCGCTTTTCAGCACTGAATTCTGTTCCTGCACCTGAGCCCTTGGTAAGTTATCTGTAGGACTGTCAGTATTACGATCCAGGTCTACGTCACAAGCGACACTTGCTATGGCGAAAAGGAATCCCACTAAGATTGATTTAGAACCTATATTCATGACCATCCTCTCTTTTCAAAGGGCTAAACCGGAGACTTCTTTATATCTGTTGGCGAGGTATTGTAACACCACGTGATCGTAACCTATCGCAACCAGATTCTTTTTGAATCTTGCACAACAAGATATAATTTTTCTATGGCTAAATTTTCTTACATAGGCGTTCCTAGACGGGGGATCAGAGATATCATAGAAACAACGATACTCTCATTGTTTATATTTGTATGTATGCATTTCTCGCTCCAAAATTACCAGGTTGTCGGTGACAGTATGTTCCCCAGTCTCGAAGCAGGGAACTGCGTATTGACTAATAAGTTAGCCTACAAACACATCGATAAACGAAAGTACCCCCAGTTGTGGGCTGATAATAATTCCGGGCTAATATATCCATTTGATTCACCAAGTACAGGAGATATAGTGGTTTTCCGGTACCCTCGAGATCCATCGAGACATTTCGTTAAGAGAATAATCGGCACCCCAGGCGATCGCGTTCAGATGAAAAAAGGCTCGAATAAGATATATGTGAATGGCAAAGAACTTGACGGGAAATATATCAGCCCCGTCCCATTTAAATCTAACTACGATTCGGGCTTAATAGGACAGGGCGGATACTATGTCCTCGGGGATAATAGAGCGATAAGTAACGATTCCCGTGCTTGGGGTTTAATATCTCACAATGACATAATTGGAAAATATTGGTTTCGTTATTGGGAGGGCTTGTGCACACTAGCGCCACTACGACATGGCAATCTGAGGTGAACAAGTAAACTTAGTAGCAGTCTATATGACCTTAATCTATCAATCATTTTGCTTTAACGCGTGGGCCGGTAGCTCAGTTAGGCCAGAGCATCGGACTTTTAATCCGAGTGTCCTGGGTTCGAATCCCAGTCGGCCCACCACCATTATTAACGCATAGAAAGGGGGTGTCACCACCCCTCAACACTGTTTCAGTTTGGCTAGTTTCGTCACCATTATTTGGCAGAGTGGTGACAAGTTGGTCATATCTTTCCTTCAATTCTGGGTCCCATTTACGTTTGCCATTCTTCATTAGGCTAAGCAATGTATGAGAGACCCCCAGCATCCTTGCTTGTTGTCAACGGGACGGAGGAGTTCGTCCCGTTGGACAGGTGCTAGATTTTGGTTAAATACACCCAAATCCTGATGGTTAATGTGAGTTTCGTTGGCTACGATAAATTCAAATAATGAAATTAGATTACATCGGAGGATGAGTGATATGAATTCCAAAGTATTTGGATCTTTCATGATTGTTGGACCAATTCTTGCAATGGTTATGTGGTCAGTATTTGTGCCTGAAGTTGGCGACCTAAGCATTTCTGATGGGTTGGATAAGCTCATAGCAAATGACGTTGCCGTTAGGTTCGGCTCCCTAGTTGGAGCTATCGGATTTCTTTTAATGCTCCTCGGTCTCTTTTTCCTATCACGTACGTTACGAAGTGGAAATTCTACAGGCATCATCTGTGCTGAAATATCAGGATTGATGTTGATATCCATGTTTGCTTTAGTGTTTGTTTGGGAAGGTGCAGCTGTAGATGCGCTGGACCAAGCAGTAACAGATAGGGCTGCTGCTGAAGGGATATTGATCGCTTCCGAAATTACAGGGGCATTTGGTGATGTACTAATCACCGCCACTATTTTCCTATTGGGCGTTGCCTTGGCGGTGCAAAGAAAGTTCCACGTAGTTGTTGGCTGTCTCGTCATGCTAGTGGCTATCTGCGCGTTTCTTAACGGGATTATTTCTGAGGGGCCAGACATAATGGGGTTCGTGGGTTGGATGGGAATCATGCTGATGACGATCATTATGGGTATATGGTCTGTCGTCCAAAAAGAAAATTAACGATAGGCATTCCTAGAGACTAGGTACTGAACTCCTCATAAGTCAGCATGAAGCGGTTAATAACTGTCATGGTCTCAATCTTGCTCTTGGTAGGATGTAAGGCTGATACACCAACCCTAATAGTCGACACTCCCAAGTTTGCACGAGGTGAGGCGGGAGCGTTAGCCCAAGATTGGCTTTTTAACAGTGATTGCCACATGTTGAAAACGAGTTTTTTACAACAAGGCAGAGGGCTGGAAAGATGGACTGAGAGATATGTGGGAAATGGAAAATGGGAAGTCAAAGCGAGCGCCCCTCGTGGTTGGGCCGCTGAATGGGAAGTGATTGAACAGTCCTTGTCGGTTCAGTTACTAAGCCATACCTGGGCACCAACACCTTCTATACCTTGTTAATGTCCTACGGGGTTTCTGTGAGGCACACTCTCTTAAAAGTGTAGAATCATATTGACTTGGAATACTACACTGATTCTCTCGTCAACATATAGTTTGTCTTGGAAAAGTTGGTACACTAGAATAACAACCTCAATTAAAAAAATTAGGAGGAAAAATGTTTCGTATTGGTGTTTCTCGAGATGGTATCCTGATGGCCGATTCGATGGGTATCAACTCATTAAATGATGTTGAAGGAATCGATTGGGAATATTTGGCTGAAGATACAAACGAACTCAGACCTGACCAGGTTAATCAATATGACGCTTTGGTGCTATTCGGATCACAGATAACGAGCCAGACCCTTGAAGGGGTGGATCGATTAGCCATAATTGCACGTTTAGGCGTAGGATACAACACGGTTGATGTTGATGCTTGTACCAACGCAGGCGTTATTTTAACTATTACCCCGGACGGAGTAAGAAGAGGTTTAGCGTCATCAGCCGTCACATTTATTTTGTCATTAAGCCACAATCTTATTGGGCTGCATAACCAAACCCGAAATATCGGGTGGATCCAAAATTCAACGGGATTCGGGATTTACGAACGTACACTCGGATTATTAGGTTTAGGAAATGTAGGGCAAGAAGTTGTTAAATTGATTAAACCCCACGGGATGAAGATTATTGCCCATGACCCTTATCTTCCCGAGGATGTAGCAGAAAGCATGGGTGTGGAATTGACAGATCTAGATACGTTGATGAGTACTTCTGATTTTGTATGTGTCTGTTGCGCACTTACCCCAGAAACCTTAAATATAATAAACGAAGACAGACTTCAATTAATGAAGAAAGACAGCTATTTTATCAACGTGGCTAGGGGCCCGATAGTTAATCAAAAAGCTCTTACAGATATTTTGACCCGTGGTGCAATTCGTGGCGCAGCCCTAGATGTAGTTGAAAAAGAGCCGATAGATGCCGACGATCCTTTGCTCAAATTGGACAACGTTATAGTGACTCCTCATTCGATGTGTTTAACTGACCAATGCACCAGGGATATTGGACTTAGCGCCTTAAAGAGCGCTCTGACCGTACGTTCTGGTCAAGCACCTCAATATATTGTGAATAAAGAAGTGCTCTCATCTCCAATTTTAGAGGCTAAACTACGATCATATCGTGACGAAAATTGAAGTGGTCTCATCTCCAATTTTAGAGGCCAAACTACGATCATATCGTGACGAAAATGAGTATATGCCTATAAGACTCATTGGCTGATGAAGAGTGTTTTAATAAAAATTCAAGGGTAAAGTTTCCAAACTGATGCTGCTTGTCGCTCAAATTATCAGGAGTTCCTATGAAAATTAGATCCATTAAAGCCTCCAATTTTGAACTACCTATAACAGAATCTACAGGCCTCGCACGACGAGAAGGATGGGCTGTTAATGCTGAGGTTGCAAACCCGATGTCGAGGTATCCTCGCTTTAAATCACACAGGAACCTG
>CAZRSW010000004.1:0-1322 GCA_964602845.1 uncultured Dehalococcoidia bacterium
ATGGGGGTGAGTATCGCTCAAGACTGTGTTTCATTAGGTACTGACAAGCCCAACGACAATCTTGTTGTAACTAGGCCCGTATTCGGTGGAAATGCGATGGCTAAGTTTACATTCGAAGCTACATACCCACAGATCGCAACCCTTAGGATTAAGAACTTTGAGGCATCTTCTCCCAATAAGGATATACCGTGCAGAATAGAAAAAATAACTGTCACTCTTGACAACTCTACCCTAAAAGCTCATGTCCTAAGCACAGTAAAACAAGAGTCAGAAGGTATTAGGCTTGAAGAAGCTCCCGTGGTAGTCGCAGGGGGAAGAGGTTTAGGGGGAGCAAAAGGATTCGAGCAATTGATCGACCTAGCGAGACTATTTAACGGAGCGGTGGGGGCATCCAGGGCCGTATGTGATGCAGGTTGGCTAGACCATTCATTTCAAATAGGATTGACAGGTAAAACCGTATCTCCTAATTTGTATATTACGGTAGGCATTTCTGGGGCAAGTCAGCATATGGCCGGGTGCTCAGGATCCAAGAACATTGTCGCAATAAATAAAGATCCCGGTGCGAATATATTTAAGTCCGCTACGTATGGAGTCGTAGGGGATTGGGAAAAAATCCTACCTTCCTTTTCCGCTACAATCGGTGATCTTTTACAACAATAACTGGCAAATCAGTAAACACATTTCAACGATCACGAATACGTATGGGGGTTAGATTGATTGGTTTCATTGGAGGTAGCGGCCCTGAGGCAAGAGGCCTGGCATTAAGGTTATCGCTGCAGGGGGAATCCGTGATGTTGGGATCTAGAAGCGCCCAAAGAGCACAACTGGCTGCTAATAGCCTTCCGCAACATGCAACTTCAGGGTCTATTGCCTGGGGAACAAACGAGGAAACAGCTGCGGAGTCAGATATAGTCTTCATATCAGTCCCGTTTTCAGGTCATGCTAGCTGCATCACTTCGTTGCGGAAATACCTGAGTAATAAAATAATTGTAGATGTAGTAGTGCCTATTTCCTTCTCAAAGGGACATGTTTCTGTAATAACGGTGGCTGAAGGATCGGCAGCAATGCAAGCCCAAACCCTGCTTCCAGAATCCACAGTAGTTTCAGCATTCCACAGTATAAGTGCCAATGATTTACTAGTTCCAAATAAGATCATTGACTCAGATGTAGTTGTTTGCTCCGACAATCCGAGTGCGACATCCCAAGTCATTGGAATCAGCGAAAAGATCAGTGGGATCAGAGGAATTGATGGTGGCCCCTTAGAGAATTCCCGTTATGTGGAACATTTCACAGCGGTACTTTTGAACATTAATAAGATATAC
>CAZRSW010000004.1:1422-89185 GCA_964602845.1 uncultured Dehalococcoidia bacterium
ATTGTGATACAACCACGACGGGAAAAGCATAGTTAATTTGGAATTGAGGATCAATTAGTTCAATCAGTAAGGTAATTATCAATGACTACAGCATTCATATATCAAGATAATCTATCAAGGCACAGTTTAGGAGATACCCATCCTATGAAACCGTCACGTCTTCGATATACATATGAACTCTTAGTAGCGTTGCAAGCTTTTGAAGTTCCAAATTCATTACTGGTCTCAGCTAGAAAAGCCACAACCAAAGAGATTCTCAGTTTCCACAGTTCCGAATATATTAGTGCCGTTGCAACTGCAGACGGAGGCAACCTGCACCCCAATTCGAGTAAATTCAACCTCGGGTCAAGTGATAATCCTATTTACGAAGGAATCTATCAAGCAGCACTTCTTTCAACTGGCTCTACCATGAGGGCAGTTGACTTAATTCTCAACGGAACCGTTGAGTCAGCCTTCAGCATATCAGGTGGCCTGCACCACGCCATGCCCCATCATGCAAGCGGGTTTTGTATATTTAACGACCCTGTAATTGCAATCAAGGCATTTTTGGACAATGATCTCAGAGTCGCGTACATTGACATCGACTGTCACCATGGTGATGGAGTTCAATACGCTTTCTACGATTCAGACAGAGTTTTAAATATATCTATACATGAATCAGGGGAATTCCTTTTTCCAGGAACTGGATTTGTCAACGAAATTGGTTCAGGGAAAGGAAGAGGTTACACAATCAACATACCGCTATACCCTTACACAAACGATGAAGAATATCTTTGGGCTTTCCGCGAAATCGTCCCAAGAATCATGGCCAAATTCCGTCCGGATATTTTAGTGACCCAACAGGGTGTCGACTCTCACTTTCAAGACCCTATCACTCACCTAAACCTCACTACACAAGGCCATTCTGACATTGTGAAAGAAATAAAGAGATCCCATAATGGCCCCTGGCTTGCCCTAGGCGGCGGAGGATATAACCTCCAAGCTGTAGCACGTTCCTGGGCGCTAGAGTATGGCATAATGTCAGGCCAACACTTTGGATCAGGAATTCCGGAATCCTATTCACATCTCCACAACGTTGATTCCTTGATAGACCATCGGCAAGATGGCCCTCCCCAAAGAGTCAAAAACAAAATACTAAAGTACAATACCAACACTGTGAATGCCCTGCAAAAACTGCTATCTGATTTCCCCTAATCGGAAACACTTCGATTAAGCATCCCTTTAAAGAATCAAGACTTGATCGGAAAATTAAATATGAGGCGTAACTGGCAGTTTACAAACCACGAATTATTAGACTAAAACACTAGCATGCGGTAATCTACTTAAACATGACCGGGTCCTGATTTGCGTACACTTCTTCAAGGTGAGTTTATGTCAACTCTTCCAATATTAGAAATTCCACATCCTACACTCAGACAAAGAGCAAAGAAAGTGCGGCGGATTGATTCAAAAACTCTACGATTATCATACGATATGGTCGATACATTAAGAGAAGCGGGGGGAGTGGGTCTTGCAGCAAATCAAGTCGGTCAACTACAAAGAATCATAGTTGTTCAACTACCAGAAGAGGAATCGGCACGGATCTATATAAACCCTGAAATCGTCAAAAAACATGGGTCCAGACAAGTTGAAGAAGGATGTTTGAGCTTACCAGGGTACAGAGGTGTAATAGAAAGATCGGTCTGGATAAAATTCGTCGGACTGGATCACAGTAGCAAAAAGATTGGATTTAGAGCAGAGGATCTCTTGTCCCAAATCCTAGAACACGAAGTGGATCATCTCAATGGCATTCTTTACACAGACCATCTCGCCTCACATCAGGATCTGTACAAGATAGATGACATGCCAAAAATCGACTCGGAAACAAGAGATCACTCAGCAGCTGAAACATATGACACCGATCTTGACTCGGCCGCCACGATTAAAGTGAAGTAAATAATATATTGTCCCATAGATGCATAACTCAGAGTGAAATCACTTTCCCAACATTCTTGATCCCAGTTTTACGACTTATATCAAATCAGGAACAAGAAGCCTATTTAGTCGGCGGCTATTTAAGAGACTCAATAGCAAAAATTAACACAGCTGACATTGATATATGTATTGTGGGGCACGCACTTCCTGTCGCTGAATCCGTCGCAAAACTTTTAAACGGCACTCATATTGAGCTTAGTAAAACCAGAGGAATACACAGAGTTGTCACGACCAAAGATAGTATGGACATCCAAGTTGACTTTACTTCAGCTTACCGGGGCATCTCCTGTGATTTAGCTAACAGAGACTTCACCATCAACGCCATAGCGCTGCCCATTAATCAAAACACTATTTCGCAACGATCAAACGTCTCGGATCTTATCGACCCATTTAATGGGATAACAGATATCAACCGTAATGTTCTAAGGATGACCTCTCCCAAGGTATTCGCAAGTGATCCAATAAGACTGCTGCGTGCTATCAGACTTCAACAACAGCTTGAACTAAATATCGACCATACCACATCAAAACAAATGACGTCAGATGCCACTCGGCTGGCCACCGCTAGCTGGGAACGAATACGAAACGAATTTCTAGGTATCATTGCCCAAGATGATGCAGCTAGCGCGCTTAAAACCCTTGATTGTCATAACCTTTTGGATCAGATAGTCCCTGAAATGCAAGCAACCAAACATGTGGAGCAACCAAAGGAGCATTACTGGGATGTTTTCGAACATTCTATAGAAACTGTATCCAATCTCGAAAGAATTCTATCCCACATACCTTCTGATCGTATGGCACCGACATTCGACGGAGCAAACAGCTACTTTGATGAATTGATAGGCGACGGGCACACTCGATTGACAATCTGTAAAGTGGCAAGTTTACTCCACGACATCGCCAAACCTCAAACAAAGACGATAGATACAACAGGGAGGATCAGATTCCTTAACCACGCAACAGAAGGCGCGTTAATATCAGGCAGGATCACTAACAGATTGAGGATGAGTCGCAAAGTAAGTTTGTCCATCCAAGGTCAAATACTCCATCATCTAAGACCTAGCCAATTGGCCCCCCAAGGTAAGATGCCCTCAAGAAAAGCCATATCAAGATATTACAAGGATGTTGGCGATGTGGCCTTAGATACTCTTTACTTGAGTATTGCGGATCATCTTGCAGCCAGAGGTCCACACCTAGATAACGCTGAATGGGAGCACCGCTGCCAGACGGTAAAATTAATATTAGATGAACTTCATTCAATAAATACAGCCGTCAAAACTAAAACCTTAGTGACAGGACACGATATAATGGAAAGGTTGTCGTTGAAACCAGGGCCTCATATCGGAAAGCTGATTGATCTTGTTGAGGAGGCTCAGTTTGATGGAAAGATAACAACGAAGGAAGAGGCATTAAACCTGATTTCAGGAGAAAGTTGCTAGGAGAATATCTTGCGTAGAAACGCTAGGGCACTGATTTTAATAGTTATAATACTGGCCATATGTACGGTGACGCTCAGTGTAAAGAAAATACATTTCAACAACTTTGAACGAGGCTCAGACGCACCCCTAGGGTTGAGCCTAGGGCTAGACTTGCAAGGGGGTAGCCATTTAGTCTATCAAGCTGCACTAAAAGATCCTGATACTGGCTTACCCAAGGCGGTCACTTCAGATCAGATGGCTTCGCTGGTCAGAACAATCGAAAGACGTATAAACTCCTCAGGACTTGGGGAACCAATTATACAGATATTGGGCGAAGACCGATTGTTGGTCCAATTACCTGGAGTCAGAGATCCTGGCAGAGCTAAAACCCTCATTGGAGAAACAGCACGACTAGAGTTCAAGCATCGCGACCTAAACGTGCCACCCGAGGAGCTTGACATTTTTACGGGACAAGACGTTATATCCATAAGTGCAGAGGATGTAACAACGAGCGGGGTGCCCGTCGGCGATCTTAAGTTAGAAGGATCAGCTACTTCTACGCCGGACGCGGTCACATACCCAGCTATAATTATCGAATTCACTGACACCGCATCCAAGCAATTTTATGACGTCGTCCTTGAATTGCAAGAATCATATCTTAAATCAATGAATGCCACTTTGCGGGGAGATTTGTTACCAGCGGATTCTCTAGAGCTAAATTTTGAAGGTCAAGATTCCTTGAGATTCAATGTGACTGGTAATTTAATCATGCCAATAGCAACTTCAACGAAATATATTGTATATATGCCAGTGGATTCAACTGACTTGGACTACGGCGTATCAACTGAAGAAACCAAGTCGAAACTAGGAGTATCCCCAAAGGTTACTTTCCTACTAAAGAGAGGTTCCTCGGACGAAGATATTGGGCTCACAGGGGACGATCTTGCAAACGCATATGCCAGCCAACATCAAACATCGGGAGCCCCCATTGTAAATATTGAGTTTAATAGCGATGGAACTAAGCTATTCGGAGAATTGACAACAAAAATAGTCGCGACGCAAGAACGCACTGGTATACGAGATCAAATCGCGATTATACTCGACGGTGATGAGTTGATCGCTCCTGTAGTGACCACGCCAATTACAGCAGGAACGGCTATCATACAAGGTGCTGATTTCACTCTGGAAAGAGTAAGAGATTTAGCACTCTTGTTGGAATCTGGTAGACTCCCCATCCCGATAGAACTCATACAAGAACGCGATGTTGACGCCATGTTAGGAGCAGATTCATTAGCAAAAAGCGTCCTGGCAGGCGGCACAGGATTGATACTAGTTTTATTATTCATGACTCTTTACTACAGAGTTCCAGGTTTTGTAGCTTCGCTTGCCCTGATCTTGTACGCTGGAATGGTATTGTCGATCTTCAAGCTCATTCCCATAACGCTCACCCTTTCGGGTGTTGCCGCAGCGATTCTTTCAATTGGGATGGCCGTCGACGCTAATATTTTGATCTTCGAACGAATGAAAGATGAATTGCGGGCTGGCAGAACAATGCTTTCGGCAATAAACATTGGCTTCAATCGCGCATGGCCTGCAATTAGAGACGGCAACGTATCCACTCTTATCACCTGTGCTATCCTTTTTTGGTTTTCTGATCAATTGGGTGCAACAATTGTGCAAGGATTCGCTGTCACACTCGCTGTAGGCGTAATCATCAGCATGTTTTCCGCTATAGTGATCAGTCGCACCATGTTAAGGATCTTGGCTCTGTCCCCATTGTCCAAAAAAATTAAACTTTTCATGCCCTAAAGAGAGATGCACAGTGAACGAAATAGGTTTCTTTATAACAAATGCCCAGAGGAGGGCTAATTTTGAATCTCATAGATAAAAGATTGTGGTTCTTCGTATTTTCTTTACTGGTTATCACTCCCGGTATCGTATTTCTCGCAGCTGCTCCAGGGCTAAAACCAGGAATAGACTTTACCGGGGGCTCCAGTATGACTCTAAAATTCCCCAACGATGCAATTGTGGACCAAAAATCCTTGCGAACAGAGCTATCGCTAGCATCCTATACAGACGCTAGCGTTCAAAACTTAGGTGACAACAGCTTCTTCGTGCGCACCAAAGAACTAGATGAGGCATCTAAAGACAACTTGGTTGACAGGTTAGCCGGTAGATTCAGTTCCCAGAAAGACAACATCCTACTAGGATTCGATCTCGTATCTCCCGTCGTTGCAAGAGAGACGGTGCTTAACGCCCTCTGGGCGATCTTGGCTGCGTCCATAGGTATATTCATCTACATTTGGTGGGCATTCCGAAATGTGCCCAGCCCATTTCGATATGGCATAGCAGCGATTATTGCCTTAGCCCATGACACAATCATAGTTGTGGGCATTTTCGCTATTCTCGGTAAGGTATTAGATATAGAGGTCAGCACCATGTTTCTAATAGCCCTTCTGACAGTAATAGGCTACAGCGTAAACGACACTATAGTTGTTTTTGACAAGATAAGGGAGAATGTCTTGGCTTATCCCAACCGAGAGTTTCCTGAGATAGTTAATCTGAGCATTTCCGAAACCCTCGGCAGATCGATTAATACCAGTTTTACACTTCTCATTGCCCTGCTAGCCCTACTGCTGTTTGGAGGCGCTACAATACGCGAATTTCTATTGGTACTTTTAATTGGCGTCATAGTCGGAACCTACAGCTCAATTGCGATCGCCAGTCAAGTACTTGTATCCTGGGAAATGCGCAGTATTGGCCGCTTCTTTCGCCAAAAACAGCCGTCAGTAAATTAGGGAACAAGAACTGCCCTGCCAAAAATAGACGCATTTTTTACGTTTTCATAGGCTCCAACGATTTCACTAAACTTAAATATCGCCCCAACCACGGGCTCGATCTCTTCTTCAGAAACCATTTTCGCCGCCCTGCAAATGTGATCTATATCAGCCCCAACAACACCTAAGATACTGGCATCTCTAAAAATAATCTCTGACATGCTTATATTCGCCCTGTACCCTTGGATATCACCGGCCAATATCATTTTGCCCCGTAACTTCAGGCTTTTGATTGCCGATCTAAATACAACACCCCCTATGGGATTAAAAATAAAATCGACTCCCATATCGGATGTTGCAGACAACACTAACTCCGACGGATCAATTTCTGGTTCTATAAGAAATACTGAATCGATTCCAAAGTGTTCCAATTGCTCAATTTTATTGGGAGAGCTTGTGAAGGCGATTACTTGCGCTCCGGCAGAAGATGCTATTTGGACCGCGTGAGACCCTAAACCACCACCAGCTCCAAAGATAACAACCCTATCCCCAGATTTGATATGAACCACATCCCGAAGCGCTCTAATCCCTACACCAATCGGGCAACCATATAGACTCGCGCCTATGATGTCTGATCCCTTATCAATCTGAACCAAGTGTCTTTCTGGAACAGATATGTACTCCGTAAGTCCCCCATCAATGCCATGGCCTCGACCTTTTCCTGATACGCACCGGTAGTCTCTTCCTGCAAGACAACTACTACAGTTACCGCAAAAATCTACTAGGGAAGCCACCACTTTGGCACCAATTTCTATGCCCTCAACATCCTTACCTTTTCCAACTACGATCCCAGACACTTCATGTCCGAGAACTAAATTTTTCCTAACACCTCTTTTAAGCAAGCCACTCATGACCGCTATGTCATGGTGACAAAGCCCAACGGCAGCAACCTTCATCAAAACAAAATCAGCGGTCGGATATGGGATTTCGCATTCGACAATATCAAATTGTGGGATCGTTCCTGGAACCCTCAGTACCCATGATTTCACTGACAAATACCTCTATTTTTCTTATATGCCTAATTCTCAGAGAGCGATTCTATGATTTGCCACACCGTTCTATCCGTATCTATCGACTCAGGAGTTTCGTTAGCAAACGGTGTGGCATTCAACAAATCGTATATAACTGCAGCCCCCATATGAAACTGTGACGTGACATTTACGTCGTCAAAAGTCTGGGATATTTCCTGCATTTCCCCAATCCATCTATGAGCATTGGCAGGTAAACTCGGAATAGTTGCCTCCATTTTCTTGAGTTGATCTTGTTGGCTAAAACGAAATTCTTCTGCAAGCTCGCATATCAACCCCATCCTATGAGCCGCAAGCAATAAAGCTACTTGTAATGTGTTAGTACCTTTGGTCAAAGCAGCGTAGCACATCTTGATGCCAGAAGCGCGACCAATGGAATCGCCAATTGGCTTGACGCTAATCCCCTTACCATCCAACGCCATCAGTAGATCAGAGTCAGGTCCAGATACGTAAAAACGGGGGGCAACGCCTTTTCCTGGTGCACCTCCTATGATACCTCCATCTATATAGCGCCCCCCGGCATTATTTATAGTGTCAGAAATAAGCAAAGATTTCTTTGGAGATACTGCATTACAGTCAGCAAAGTAGGTCGAACTTCCCGTGAGTCTCAACGCACTAGCAACTTCTTCAGCCACCGATTGGGCATACGCTGGAACTAAAATGGAAAGCACAATATCTGCCTCTTCGACCAATTCATTGATGCTGTTAACTACCCTAAAGTTTCCCTCCAAAGCTAGCCGCTTTGTCCTATCACTCCTTCCCGATAGACAAGTAACGACATCAAACCCATTTTGGCCAAGAATCTTCCCCACCGAATGCCCCATATCTCCGGGACTAAGTATCGCAATAGTTCGTGGTGTCACAATTCTCCTCCTAAATTTAGACTGATAAAATAAATATAATTCCCTCAAATTATATTTAACCAATGCTCAGCAATAAAATCCCCTAAGGGCCTCAGCTAAATGGTAAACTCTGGAATACAATACTCCAGAAGGACATAAACGATGAAAATAGGAGCTCACATTTCAGTTGCTGGTGGTATAGAAAAAGCGATTGATCGAGCTGAATCCATTGGTGCTGAGACAATTCAAGTTTTCGTGTCGTCGCCACGAGCGTGGAAATTCCGGTTTCCTAAAGAGGATGACATCAACAAATTCCGAGAGAAATCGATTGAGACCGGCATAGGCCCCTGCTACATACATGGAAGCTACCTCGTAAACATAGGGGGGGCACCTGAACTTATTGAAAAATCCGTCAAATCCCTATCGGATAACATGCTTACAGCAAACAATATCGGTGCAATGGGAGTCATATTTCATGGGGGGAGCCACAAAGGAAAAGGTTTTAGTGCAGTACTTAAACAAGCCGCAACTTGTCTGGTCAGAGTGCTAGACTCTTCTCCGGACAGTACATTCCTAATAATTGAGAATAGCGCCGGAATGGGATCGCATATAGGGTCTTCTTTCGAAGAGTTAGGAGAACTCCTGAAAAGTGTGGATCACCCCAATCTGAAAGTCTGCTTGGATACGGAACACTGCTTTGCCGCCGGGTACAACATAGCTTCCAAAAGTGATCTTGATAGCATCATAGACAACTTTGACAATGAGATTGGGTTGGATAAACTAGTCGCGATACACGCGAACGATTCTAAAGTAGAACTCGGATCCGGTGTCGATAGACACGAAAATATAGGTGCTGGATTCATCGGAACAGCTGGGTTTGAAAACATCCTATCCCATCCAGCTCTCCAAAATATACCATTTATCTTAGAAGTACCAGGGTTTGCAAACAACGGACCTGATAAGGAAAACCTGGAAATATTAAAAGGCATAAGAACAAAATTAGGATTAGGGGTCTAAGAATTGTCCACAATGGAACCTTCAGATCGGCTACGATACCAAACCTACCTAAAGTCAGAGCTCGAAGCAGCTGGTATGTATAAGATTCTACTGGATTCAGATCCCGACTTAGCGCGCCGCGACATTTTCAAACGGCTGTTTGAATCAGAAATGAAGCATGCCAACAGATGGGCCAAAAAACTGGGCCTCGACAGTGATGATGTTAGGCCAACAAAGAACACCCTCAAACTTTTATATATCAGATTCATATGCAAATTCTTCGGACCATACAAAATTATCCCATGGATAGCTAGACTAGAAGCAAGGGAAGTGGGCTTGTACAGTAATGACATTGAGGGAAAAGATCTAGTACCAGAGGAGCGAGAACACGCCAGGATATTAGCAACTATGGCACATGGTTCCGATGAGGTGGATTTCATAAGGAAAGAACCGGGTCATATTTTCGTTAGAGGAGGCGGGCTGAGAGCTGGGGTATTAGGACTGAATGATGGATTAGTCTCAAATTTCTGCCTAGTGATGGGGGCTGCGGCAGGAGCCACTACTCTAGGCAAACCAGAACTAGTAATACTAACAGGAGTAGCAGGGTTAGTTGCGGGTGCCTTCTCAATGGGAACGGGTGAATATATTTCAATGAGGTCACAAAGAGAAATATATGAACGCCAAATAGAGGTAGAACAAGCAGAGCTTGAACAGTGGCCTGAAGAAGAGGAGGAGGAGCTAGCGCTTATATATATGGCCAAGGGCATCCCTGAGAAAGAAGCTCGTGAAATAGCAGCCCAGATCATCAAGAATCCAACCGTAGCCCTTGACACGATGGCTAAAGAAGAACTTGGTCTAGATCCAAGCTCACTAGGATCACCCTGGAACGCCGCCATGAGCAGTTTCATTGCATTTTCAGTTGGGGCGATGGTGCCGATAATACCCTACATTTTCGGTGCAGGTACTAGGGCCTTTGTATTTAGCGCAATCTTCAGCATAGCAGCCTTACTAATTGTGGGAAGCATATTGTCATCACTGAGCGCAAAAAATATTCTTTGGGGTGGACTGAGAATGCTCATAGCTGGGACAATAGCGGCCTCTATAACATACGGTGTAGGATACGGGATTGGGTTAGCAATCTCCTAGAACAGTACAATCGAGGTAGAACCTTACCAATTTAACGTGCACAACTACCCAGCCTGCAACCCACTAAAGAATGAAATACCTTTGAGATAAAAACTTATATAATGTGTTGAGGAGAGCGCAATCACTTCAAAACAAGCCCAAGAGAGACCCCGATCAACTGACTTAGGTCTTAGTATTGGTTTACTTCCGCGCGGGACTAATAATGCGATCACTGACGTAGAAGGTGTCAAGGTAGGACATCTGAGTATCCAAAGCGGTGAGGGTTCCACTGACGCTAGTTCCAGATCAATCAGAACTGGAATAACTGTCGTCCTGCCTCATGAACACAATATTTACAGGAATAATGTTTCCGCATCAGCTCATGTCTTGAATGGTTTCGGCAAATCAGTAGGACTATTTCAGGTCATGGAATTAGGAAGAGTCGAAAGCCCTATAGTTCTCACTAGTACTTTGAACACATGGAAAATAGCAGACAGCCTAATTGATTATCTCAGCAAGCACAACCCAGGAATACAATCATTCAATCCTTTGGTCTTGGAATGCAATGACCGCTATTTAAATGATGCAATTGGACGGCACGTTCAGAAAGAACATCTTTTCAAGGTCATAGAAAAGGCCAACTATCCTAATACTGATGAAGGAAATGTGGGGGCCGGCTCAGGCCTAACAGCCTTTGGATGGAAAGGGGGAATTGGTACTTCTTCAAGGTTATGTGAATCTTTGCAAGGCCTCTATGAAGTTGGTGTCTTAGTCCTATGTAATACGGGGGATCCTCGTGACTTACGGATTGATGGGATAAATGTTGGAAAACATCTTACACCCCCCGGGGTACTCGACGAAGCAGGAGGCTCCATAGTATTTGTTATTGCAACAAATGCTCCTGTCACTGCTCGACAACTCCAAAGAATGGCCAAAAGGGCTCCCCTTGGGCTTGCACGAGTGGGGGGTATAGTAAGTCATGGAAGCGGTACTTCAGCGATTGCATTCTCAAATTCTGTAGAGAGACCTCAAATTGATGACGCACACCTTACTGTCCTCTTTAGGGGTGTCGTAGAGGCTTCAGAAGAAGCCATAGTAAACTCAATTCTCAGGAGTAAAACCACCATTGGAAGAGATGGGAACACCCGACATGCTATCCCTATTGAAAAATTGCAAAATATACTTCGGGTTCACGAAAATATTTCCGTCGACATGGAAAATTAGTCACACAAAAGGATTTCCTTATGGAATTAAACCAGAGAATTTGCATCATCACTGGTGGAGGAAGTGGAATAGGCAAAGCTACCGCTATTGCGCTGGCATCTGAAGGTGCGATTGTGCATCTAGTCGGTAGGACTTTATCAAAGTTAGAAAGCGTTAAACAAATTATAGAAAGAACCGCTGGAAAGAGCTTCACTCACGGTGTAGATATCTCGGACGAGGCCGGCATAAACAGAATTGTAGCCTCCATCACCGACACTTACGGGAAAATAGACTTGTTAATTAATAACGCTGGGCACAGTTCCCAGCACAGACGGCTACTTACAACCACTCATAAGGAAGTTCAAGCCGTAATCGATTCCAATCTCATAGGAACTATAAATTGTACCAAGGCCGTTGTACCACACATGGTCAATATGAAGGAAGGTACCATCATTAATGTATCATCCATTGCCGGTGTAGCACCTAGTCCCTTAGGCGGGATGATATATAGTGCGATAAAGGCGGCCATAATTAATTTTACCGGGTTCCTTAATAAGGATCTCGAAAACACTGGGATTAGGTCCAGTGTGGTCATCCCAGGGGAAGTGGATACTCCAATCTTAGACAATCGTCCAACACCCCCATCAAGAGAAGCTAGAGACACCATGGTAACACCTGAAGATACAGCTGCCGCCATTCTAATGATCGTGAAATTGCCTCAACGTGCCAATGTTCCAGAGCTACACATCAGACCGACATATGTGCGAGATTTGTCTGCGGAAATAGAGGGTGCGCCAAACAGCTGACAGCCTAATAAAATATCCATCAGGGCCACCTTTATCGGACTGGAAACAATATGGCATTTATGAGAGCTAAAAAATGCAACTTTAAAACTCAAAGATTTAGACTTGGGAACTCTGAGTGGGCCAGTATTGGCAAATACGGAGTATGGATATATGCCGGTTGTAGTCATGGAATATAGGACACTCGGTATATGCGGACCAAAAGTACCTACCATTTGTTTTGGAGCCTACCCGATAGGGGGAGGATTAGGCACCGTTGATGAAAATCAGGCTATCAACACCGTACAGTCCGCTATCGAAAGTGGTATCACATTCATCGATACCGCGGAAAGTTATGGAACCAGCGAAACAATTATAGGTAAGGCCATAACGGGAAGACGGCACGAAGTTACCCTGGCTACAAAGCTTTCAGGATCTGATCATTCTGATACACATATACAGTCAGCAATCAACAACAGCCTGAAATACCTCAAGACAGATTACATAGATCTATATCAACTACATAGCCCACAGCCAAAATGGCCTATTGAACATACGATGGCCTCACTCATAAAACTAAAAGAACAAGGTAAAATCAGATACATTGGTGTGTCTAATTTCTCTGATCTACAGACAAAGGAAGCCATGAAACACATAGTAATTCATAGCTCCCAACCAAGATATAATATGCTATTCCCACACTTAGAAGAAAGCACCCTAGACTTCTGCAAAAAATCCGGAATTGGAGTCATTGCACACTCAGTATTGGCGAAAGGTCTTCTAGGCGGCAAGTATAGCCCGGGACATAAGTTCGCAGTGGACGATGAAAGACGTCTATTCAATTTTTTCCGTGGTCAGTTGTTCATCGACATACACGCCGTCACAACAAAGCTAAGCGAATGGGCAAAGTCACATCAACGAGATATTGTCCAATTGGCAATAGCCTGGGTGCTAGCCAACAAAGCAGTTACTTCTGCTATTGTCGGAATGAAGACGATCGATCAAGTTAAGCATGTCACCAAAGCTGCCGATTGGAAACTCAGTCGTGGGGAATTGATAGAAATCCATAACTTGATTGGAGGCTTGCAACCAAGCTGGATAAAAGATCCAACAGTCTAATCAATAAATATCTACCAGTAGTGCCTATGTAAAGATCTTGTGCTAAAATTTTATCAGTCTAAAAGACTCGTTACCACAAGCTAAATTTATGATTAACAAACACAAGAAATTATTTCAGGAGATTGAAATCGGTGGATGATCTCAATTTAGATCTAAATAACAGAGAAATTCGAGGCAAGAAAGTGGCCAACCTCAGGAGGTCCGGTATAACTCCGGTCCACCTTTATGGGGATAAGACAAACTCATTGTCGCTGCAGTGCGACACACAGACATTGAACAAAATAATACCGGAAGCAGGAAGAAACATCCCGATTCATGTTACATTGCCAGGAGAGGACAATGCCAGCGTTTGTTTTGTGCGAGAGGTCCAACATCATCCCGTCACCGATGAAATCATACACGTAGATTTTTTGAAAGTTAACGTGTCCTCTACAGTAAGAACAGAAGTCCCAGTGACTGTGGATGGGGTATCCCCAGCGGTTCGAAACCTAGGGGGGACATTACTGCAACCACTACAAGTTGTTACGGTTGAAGCCCTCCCAATGTCCATTCCAGCTGGGTTCACATTAAGTGCGGAATTATTGGTGGACTTTGACATCAACTTGTACGTTAAAGATATTGAGGTACCCTCTGGTGTAACCATGATAAGTGATCCAGAAGAAATGGTAGCCACTGCAGTTCCTCCGAGAGTCGAGTCGGAGCATGAGGCTGAGGGCGTTGATCAAGGACTGCTAGCCGAAGAGACAGGGGAAGAAACGGAACTGGAAGATCAGGAAGAATAGTTACTAGGTGAGTATTTTCCCATGTTTGGCAGAGTACCTGAGGTATATCGATAATGTGCGGACGGTACACGCTTTTCACGGATCTGAAGAAACTGTCAGACAGATTTAATTTCTGCTCTAATACGATAAATTACCAAAAAAACTACAACGTGTTCCCAACACAGGCAGTGCTAGCAATAATCACTATGGGCGGTGAGCGTAAGGCTAAGTATATCCAGTGGGGGCTAATACCCTCCTGGGAAAATGGCTTGACAACCCACTCGGGTCTTATCAACGCACGATCAGAAACGATGCACACCAAGGTTAGTTTCAAGCACGCCCTAGCGAGTATGAGATGCCTAATATTGGCGGATGGATACTATGAGTGGAGTCAAAATGGGAAATCAAAGATACCTATGCGAATTCAATTAAGAAACGGAGACCCATTTGCATTCGCTGGCCTATGGGACAAATGGAACAAACCAGACGGTGGGAAAGTCTACACTTGTGCGGTACTAACGAAGCCTTCTAGTAACTGTCTTAAAACAATACACCACAGGATGCCAGTAATTCTTGCAAAAGAGGATGAGCAAGCATGGCTTCACAATGACAATAAAGATATCGCCTCCTATCAACAGCTGATAGCACGATCCGAGGACACAAACTTCAGGTTTTGGGAGGTGTCAACTCTGGTAAATTCACCAAGAAACAATCACCCCGAATGTGTCTCTCCTTTATATAGGCTAACATAGGAGAACGCTATCATTGTCACGACAATCCCAATATTCATATTTAAGGTAAAAGGATATAAATGATGTCTTCTGTATATTATTCAGGCAAGATCACCGTTCCCGGAGTCGATCAAGAATGTCAGATGACAACAAAGATTGACGAGAAGAACCACTCGGTGTCCCTTCAATTCGAGGAACCCATCGGTGGTAAGACGGTCTGGCACGGAATCAACATCAGTTCTTTTAAGCGTACCAAGTATCATGAAATTTCTTTCCAAACTATCGACCTGCCATTAGAATCGATAGAGCTTGTTTGGAAGTTTAATGCTTCATTTCTAGATGACAGCCTGGCAGCGGTCATTGTGCCAAAAGCCAACAAATTACGTGTGTCAGGCGAGAAAGGATTCATTCTCAACAAATCCACCTTACGGTAGTACGCATGTTATCTTTTCAATATTCTTGAAACAACCTTCCCCAAGGAGTCGACATTGCTTCACTGATCCTTCTTCGTCCAATGAAACGCAGCCAATATTGATTGTGGTACAAGTTGGATGCCACATATGCCCAGGGTGATATAGGCGACCTTAAAAGCACATTCTCCAATGGTTTTAATGGTCCCCAGTAGATCATTTTTTGTCCGATGCTGGCGAGGGTATTCTTCCCCCGCTCAAATCCCCAGTCTATTTCTGATATTTCCTCTCCTATAATATCTATTTTATCGATATCCGCACACCCTAATCCTACTTCGTGAGATATCCTGATAAAATCTATTTCCATAGGGTTAAAACCCATCATAGTTGCTACAACCGCGTCTACTGCCACCTGATCAGCACCCGCTATTATCATGTTTTTCTGATGCCACTTCATAGCTCTAGGACCAGGGCCCGATCCAACGAAAGTTCCGTCACTAACGGCAAATATAGCAGGATGAATTTGTTTCTGAATCCTAAGAAGATCTACTAATGTTTCGTGTATAACAGAGTGTGTCCAATGCCTTTCAAAATTTAGCAACCCCCCAAAAGCATTCTTCATGGCCCCAGTAACTGTGGTGAACACATGGGTTTTCATGGTAGGCAAATGAATAATATTCTTGCCCTCCATAATTTGAGGAATATATATACCATCCTCGTACACTTTATCTAATACGAGCAACTCTTCATTGGGGTTGAAACGTACCCAATTCTCTTCTTCTAAATGCACCCCTGTTAAATTATGTTTTTTTTGCACAACACTATGTTTGTTATTTACCTCACCTTCTCTGGAGTCAACTACAACAGTACCATTATGAAGAGGTATCAAATCTTTATGACCGTCATTTTTCAACGTTTGTATAACACCATCAAGCTGCCAAGGTGATGTAGAACAAGCAGGATAATAATGTTGCCAAGAGGTGTTGATCTTTAAAAGTGTCGGAATATTCACTGACAAGTATTTCTGATAGTCAGCAAGCTTCATTGCATGAGCAATACCGTCAAAGACAGTATCTGGGGAAACCTTAACAACCGATACCTTTGGCCTAATTGCCTCAGTCATACTAAAATCTCATTAACAAGATCCACTGCGCCATGATGAATACGCCGAAAATTAGATATTCTCCCTCTCATTAGTCTCCTACTAAACAGCTATTTGCTGAATCACATACAGGATCAGCCATGCGAAAAACTATCCCTTCCGAGCATAAATACTTTGATATTGATAGCTGTCGACCAACAAAAATAACCCTTCATTCAAGCTGGCAATAATTCCCTTCATGGTTTTTCAGGATCATTTTTGCAGGTATTGATTTTGGACCAACGAATCACAAAGAATTATGTCTCTAAAAAGTCACGTAACTTCTTTGAACGGGTCGGATGCCTGAGCTTTCTCAAGGCCTTGGCCTCTATTTGTCTTATTCTTTCCCTCGTTACTCCGAAAGCTTTCCCTACCTCTTCCAATGTACGACCTCTACCATCCTCAAGGCCGAATCGAAGCTCCAAAACACGAGCCTCCCTTTCATTAAGGGTATGTAATACATCTGTAACCTGCTCCCTAAGGAGTTGATAGGATGCAGCTTCTGCCGGGGCCAGCGCCATAGTATCAGGGATAAAATCTCCTAAATGACTATCTTCCTCTTCACCTATCGGGGTTTCTAATGACACTGGTTCCTGCGATATTTTCAGTATTTCCCTAACTTTATCCGGTGAAACCTCCATTTCTCTACCTATCTCTTCACTTGTTGGCTCCCTTCCATATTCCTGTACTAGACGCCTCGTTACTCTCAACAACTTATTGATAGTCTCGACCATATGAACTGGAATCCTTATTGTCCTAGCCTGATCAGCGATTGCTCTCGTAATCGCCTGCCGTATCCACCACGTGGCATAAGTACTGAACTTATATCCTTTACGATAGTCAAACTTTTCAACCGCTCTTATCAATCCAATATTGCCTTCTTGTATAAGATCTAAGAGAGACATACCCCGTCCAATATATTTCTTGGCCACACTGACAACCAATCTTAAATTCGCCTCGGACAGGTGTTGTTGAGCATCGTCACCCTGCCCTCGAATCTTATCTATATGCTGCCTGAATAGTAATTCCAATGGCTCAAGCCGCACTACCAAATCATCTTGGTTTAACGTGTCCTCCAAATCAGCCAGACCAAGCGTCCCATCCAAGACTTGGAAAATATCCCAAGGTAAAAGCCTACTATTCATCGACAACTGCTTGACCCTGTCCTTAATTTCTTCGGGAGTTGGAGGTTCTTGGTCAGACAATTCAGATAATATCGCCGATATCTGCTCGACTAGTTCATCCTGAAATACCCCGTCCAAGGCCTCTCTCACACCAGGATCGGCCATCAAGTCTGTGAGAGTGCCATCAAATGGAACCTCCTTAGATGTTAGAATCGCCTTCACGATGTCCTGATTGTCAGCCACTTTTTCTAACATATGGGTAACCATATCTCTCGCGTTAGGTGGGCTTCCGTCTTCCTTAGCCATTTCGACATCGAGTTGCTCAACATATCGCTTAGCTTCAAATTTCCGAGCTAGATCTCGTTCCTGCGGAGCCTTTAGTAGCCCCACCCTTCCTATCTCCCTCAAATACATCCTCACAGGATCATCGATAATCTCGACCGTTCCTACGTCCCTTTCCCATTCTCGAGTCGCCTTTGCCTTAGATTCTTCCAAATCGGGTGGCGCGTCAAAGTCGTCATCCAAGCTACTCACTGGCGTATTTTGACCCAATTCAACCACCACCGTACCGTCGTCTTCAGCCTCCTCTTCCGAGTCATCATCCTCATCTATGTCTATTTCGTCTACGACACGATATCCGTCTTCCTTGGACCTACTACTCCTCATAGCACCGTCTATAAGGGAAGACTCTCCTCCTAGATGCAACCCATCCGTTGTCATAATTTGACATCTCCTTTAATACTATCTACGTGGCATTCCATATTTACTCTATTTAAGCAATGCTTTAATACCTTATCTCTTGAGGTAACGACCCATTATATCAAATTGCATAATTCACTTCTCTAATCTAGTTTTGTTGAATGTATTCATTAGTAGCTTATCAATCCTTGATATTTCCCCCTGCAAATTATCACTTGGCATAAACTCAGACTCCCCGGATGAGATGAGCATATTCCTAGACTCAAGTAGTCTTTTTCGCTCGAGCCGTTTCAAACACTGGTCGAGATCCAATTCTTCCTCCATATCCGTCCCAACAATAGATTTGCGTTCTAAGATCTGCAACAACCTAGCTTTTAGGAAAGGTTCCAAGTTCTGCTTCAACCGCTCAATTGAAGGTGTAGAAACCCACCGGCAATACAATTCTCTGTCTTCTGTGCGATTAAAACACTCTGGATTAACGTTATCGATCCCATGTTTAAATTCAGTGTTGCCTAAAATCAGCGCAAGCGTATATTCCTCTAGGAACCTACTTGGTTCCAAACGTTTATTAGTTTGGCCATTCACCGGACTCTCATTTTTATTTTCAGACCACCGATATCCATTCCTATTACGATAAGACCTACTCCTCGATTCCCACATGTCCAAAGCCGCCCTTACCGTCGCCACTGAAGAATTCAGTTTATCCGATAGTTGGTGTAAATAACGATCCTTATCAAACGGATCAAGCAATCTAAAAACAGGGGCTAGGGTCTCAACTACCTTGTTCTTACTTCCGGGTGAATCCAATTCAAATCGCTCTGAAACAGCAGAAATAAGATATTCGACAACTGGTATGGCATTTGAGATCAAATCCTTCCAATCTCCTCCAGACCTTATAAAATCATCCGGATCCTTTCCGTGAGGCAATATAGCAATCTTGAGTTGCATCGCCTCACGAGCAAATAACCCTTCTAACTTCCGGGAATCCCCTCTATCAAAAATACGCCAAGATGTCTCTAAGCTCCGCAGGGTCGCTTCCTGACCTGCAGCATCCGAATCAAGCGCTAGAACATGAAGGTTAGATATCTTACTTAAATCCCGCACTTGCTCCGAGGTTAAAGATGTTCCCATTGATGCAACCACGTTATCAAAACCGCCCTCATGAGCAGCTATTACATCCATGTAACCTTCAACAATAACAGTTTCACCTTTTTGCCTGATTGACTCTCTGGCAAGATTCAACCCGTACAAAGTCATACTCTTGTTAAATATTGGCGTCGTTGGAGTGTTTATATACTTAGGCATCGTTTCCTCTAACGTCCTAGCGCCAAATCCAACAACCCGACCCTGCCTATTATGAATGGGAAACATCAAGCGCCCTCTGAAAAAATCTCGGACGGTACCATCTTTTGAACGGAAAAGGACCCCGCATTCCACGGCTTTGTCCACTTCAACCCCATGGAAATCCAAATGCCTCTTTAATGACTTTCCGTCTCTGGGACTATAACCCAAGCCAAATTTCGAGATCATTTCATCGCTCAGGCCTCTCTCACTGAGGTATTCGGCAGCTATTTTTCCTTCCGTAATTCGAATAGAATCCTGAAAGAATTTTTGAGCCAGTAGAGTTATATCAAACAGACTTCCTTTATCGGACACTTTTTCTTGGGACTCAAGTTGTATTCCAGCTGTTTCAGCAAGAACATGAAGTGCCTCAACAAATTCGATATTTTCAGCCTTCATAACAAAGCTGAAAATATCTCCTCCCATGGAACAGGCACCATAACATCTCCACGTCTGTCGGACATCATCAACGATAAATGAAGGCGTTTTTTCTTGATGGAAAGGACAGTTCGATTTGTAATATTTTCCTGCTTTTTTAAGCGGCGCCGTATTGGAGATCAGGTCAACAATATCAATCTGGTTTTTTATCACATCCAAGTCAGTCATTCGTAATACCTAACAATTACCCTACAAGCAATACCTCCACAACCCATCCGCCTCTATTTATTTGGAATCTTCCGCGATGTTATTCCGGGTTGATAACTCATAAGCACGCTCAGCAATACGCTGAATAGGCTCATCGACACTGTTAATATGCCACTTCATATGATCTAACTCACTTCGAATGTCTACAAGAACATCTCCCAAACGACCCCAGTCGTCTTCATCTGATTCTATGAAAGCTTTGAGATTATCTGTAAGGGTAGTATGGGCACTCCAAATGTCAGCCAAATCAGTACAGAGTCTTGATAATTCCTGATCCATTTCCTCAGGCAATCCTTTTTCTTTCAGAAGCACTAAGATTTGATGCGCCATACCAGACCTTCGCCTTGCTTCTAATAATTTTGGCTGTCGGTTAATACTATTATCCATATCCACGCAGTGATCTCCTAGGATTGGTGGGAATCCATCACACCATAATGGGTAATATAGCTAACCCATACGTCTCTAACAGTCTCCAAAGCTTCCTTTTGAGGTTGTTCTGTCATACGGCTGATTCCTTCGAATGTCCTCTTCCAGAGATCTTCAACCTCCATTTTCCATGGACCAAACTCTAATCCGTGTGGATCTCTTTGCATAGCCTCCAAATGCTCCTCGACATAGTTAAGATTATTTAGGGTAAACCTAAATAACAAGCGATCTCTTGGGCACAACATTGATGGCATCCAAGCGATTATACCAGCCTTCCCTTCAAAGGTTCCGAAATACCTTGTGATATTGTTTCAGACAGTTCAATTGCAAAGTTGTCGGTCATGCCTGCAATATAATCGACAGCAGCATCTTCCGTTGAATCGCACTGTTCTAGATAATCATCCGGAATTAACTCAACGTTTTCGTTAAAATACTCAAATAACAATCGGATTATTCTTCTAGCGGCTATACCTTCAGGACCATCATTTATCGGCATATACACTCTTTGAAACATGAATTCCCTCAAAGAATTAGCCGCATCCCGAATTGGTTCGCTAACAGAAATTACCGGGTTTACACAGTTGTAGACCAACCCAGTTGCCCCCCATGATGTTGCCACGATATCCGTTATCATTGAATCAATCCGACTAGAATGACTATCACCTAGGACCTCACGAACATCTAACGGTACATCCGATTCCCTCAGAAGCCCCCCCCTGAAAGAGTCAAGGAGATCATGGTTTAGATATGCAATAGCGTCTGCAACACGCAATATCTGTGCTTCCAAGCTTAATCCAGGCGGAAGTTCCTCTCCCCAAAAATCCCCTCTGGGCTTGGAATGATGCAAAATTCCTTGTCTAACTTCGAAAGTAAGATTCAATCCTTTGCCCTTTTTCTCCAAATGATCCACAATGCGCAAGCTTTGAAGATTATGCCTGAATCCTTTGGCGCATAAACTCCCAAGTTCATTCTCCCCGATATGACCAAACGGAGGATGGCCTATATCATGTCCAAGTGCCATCGCCTCAGTTAAGTCTTCATTCAGATTAAGTGCGCGTGCGACGGTACGAGCTATCTGGGCAACTTCTAAGGTATGCGTTAGACGAGTTACATAAT
Organism: uncultured Dehalococcoidia bacterium; assembly: GCA_964602845.1. Taxonomy (GTDB): domain Bacteria; phylum Chloroflexota; class Dehalococcoidia; order Lucifugimonadales; family UBA826; genus CAZRSW01. Next base: position 23,141 of record CAZRSW010000004.1, read on the forward strand.
GGTCACCTTTAGGGGCTATAAAGACTTGTGTCTTATGCTTGATACGACGAAAGGCTTTGCAATGGATTATACGATCCCTATCCCGTTGAAACTCTGTCCTCAAACCGGGTGGATCCTCAAAAACTTCCCTTCCTTTAGTCTCATACGACTTTGAAGCAAATGTCGATAACCGCTCTTCCCTTTCTTGCAGCATAAGCCCAACTAATCTCAAATCTGGCATCCTACCACCTCACGTTAAAATACCCCGGCATCATTCCAGGCGGTCAATCGACAATATTAACAACTGCTTGAGGACTTTCTCCTCTTCTCACCCTCTCCATATTTTGGAAGGCAAATTTAGCCCGCCTGGACCATGTATCCCAAGTAGTACCCGCCATATGGGGAGTAGCAACAACATTATCCATCTTCAATAAAGGATTATCAGGATCAACGGGTTCTTTTTCAAAAACATCTAAGCCAGCTGCAGCAATCTCACCCTCCATCAAGGCCGATATCAAAGCCATTTCGTCCACTACTGGTCCCCTCGATGTGTTGATAAGAATCGCTGAAGATTTCATCATAGAAAGTCTCCTTGAATTAACAATATGCCTAGTCTCCTTTGTCAGTGGAGTATGACATGTAACTATGTCAGATGTCTCAAACAGTTCATCAAGCGACACATAACTAACATTCAATTCTTTTTCCGTTGCCTCATCGAGGCGATTCATATCATGATACTGGACTTCGGAGTCAAAGGCCTGAACCCTTTTGGCTACCTGCTTACCGATATTACCAATACCTAGAATCCCCACCTTCTTGTTAGCCAACTCAAACGTATTTTGTCCCGTTATTGGTTCTAGCCAACGTCCAGATCTGGTAGATGTATTACAGGCCAAAAGTTGCTTGTAAATTGCCAGTATCAAAAGAATCGCCTGATCGGAAACTGCCCAAGAATTCGCCCCCCCATTATTGGCCAAGGGAATCCCAAGCTTGGTAATAAGATCCAAGTTCATTGAATCGTAGCCTGCTGCTAGAGTCTGGACTAATCGACATCTTTCCATTGATCTGAGTACATCGTCAGAAGGGTTGTTGCCATAGCAAATCAGGAAATCCGCACTGCGAGCCTCACTTATACGGTTTTCCTCGGTAGAGGACTTTCCCAATACCACGATTTCGTAACCGTCGGGTGCATAGGAAAGCACCTTATCAATTAAAACATCCGCCAGGTTCGTAAGAAACACCACTTTAGTCGAATCCATGGGGTCTACCCTCCTCTGCTATATTATCTACCCGTACCTCTGTCGGAGAATATCCTTCAGTTTCTCCGGAGAAAAGTCTTGCGCCATACAGACATCTATTATTTCCTTCTCTCCGGACTCCACCTTAGCTATAGCACCCGGGAGATCTGCAACTATCTCTTTTGGAATGCTAATAACTCCATGTTGATCCCCAAGAAGAAGATCCCCGGGGTTCACAGTGACGCCACCAATAGTAACTGGTATATTCGCTTCTACCAAGTGTACATTCGCCCTGGATACGAGGCTGGTTGTCGCAAAAGCATTAAACCCCCATTCTTTCATTTCATCAAGATCACGAACTCCACCATCAGTAACAACCCCAACGCAACCTACCGATTTGTGAATAGCGCTTTGAACTTCCCCCCAAAATGAACCAATAACATCCGGATGGTCTAAGTCCTTCATGACTATTATCCTTGGTCCAGGAATACTTAATATTTCATCTATCCAATCGACTCTTGAGAAATTCATATTTTCTGAGGCGGGTGTGGAAGCTTTTATTACCGCGGTCACTGCAAACCCAGCCATACTACCCATCTCCGGAAACATACTCTTTATGTCAGGATTCATAAAACCTTCGGTCTTAGATCTCACATTAAGGCTCTCGATAGCATTAGATACAGCACAAGTCTGCATCTCTGAAACATCTCTGATCTGATCTTCACTTATGTCTACCATCTCTTTCTCCAGTACATCATTTTGTTTAAGTATCCTAAGAGTGACTGCTCTAGTTTACACAAAAATCGAACAACGAAAACTTCTGAGCTCCCAAATAATATAAAAGTAACCAATTCCTTGACCATATACGCGGGAAACTTAATAATGTGGATGTTCTAATTTTATGCATAGCAAATGTTAACCCTTTAAGGAGATTATAGGATGGCAAGTGGAAATATAGGATTTGTAGGACTGGGGATTATGGGAAAACCAATGGTTCGCAACCTCATGAAAGAGGGATACAATGTTACGATTTTTGACATTGTTGGTGAGGCCGTAGAGGAGATGGTAGGTGAGGGTGCAACTCCAGCGAGTTCTGCTATGGAAGTAGCCTCAAAAAACCCTGTGGTCATAACGATGGTACCGGATTCCCCTCAGTCAGAGGCCGCTATTTTGGGTCCTGGGGGTGTACTCGAGGGTGCATCGGCGGGATCAACAGTAATCGATATGAGTTCGATCGCCCCGGCTTCTTCCCAGAAAATTGCCGCAGCCTGTGAGGCAGCTGGAGTAAGCTTTCTGGATGCCCCAGTTAGCGGCGGAGAAACGGGCGCCATAGAAGGAACTCTCGCTGTGATGGTAGGTGGAAAGAAGGATGTTTTCGACAAAAACTTTGACATGTTGTCAACCATGTCAGGGAGTATTGTGTTATGCGGAGGCTACGGAGCTGGAAACATCACAAAGCTGGCGAACCAGATAATTGTCGCTGGTAACATAGCTGCACTTGGAGAAGCTTTGGTCTTAGCAAAAAAATCGGGAATCAACCCGCAGGTAGTTTTCGATGCGATAAAAGGTGGTCTCGCTGGTAGCAACGTAATGAACACAAAGGGCCCTATGATGATAGATGGAAACTTTGACCCAGGTTTCAGGATAGTTCTTCATCAAAAAGACCTTCATAATGCCATCCTGACCGGTAAGGAATCTGGAGTCCCCCTGATTATTACGAGTACTGTCCAGCAAATTCTTGGCTCATTAATCAACGATGGAAAAGGCAACGCCGACCATTCAGCAATAGCCAACTTCATGGAAGACATGGCCGGTGTTAAGATCTCAGACGACTAGATAGAATCCGAATTCACTATTTCACCTATCGGAGAGTACGAATCCTATGACAAACAGACAAATTCCTACAAAAGCTGAAGTGGACTCATATTTGAAGGATACCAATTGGGGTAGGTGGGGATCAAAGGGATCGGCCGGAGCATTGAACTTAATAACAAGACAAAAGAGGATCGAAGCGACACATCTTGTTAAAGCAGGACGTACAGTATCATTAAGCAGACCTCTAGCTGTCGTTCCTGCCAACGATAACCCTAGACCTGCTCAACATTTTATGCACAAGGAAAAAAGACCGCCTAACGGCGGCGCAGCTATGGATTACTACGGAGTCTTTTATCATGGCACCGCAACAACTCACATAGATGCCCTATGTCATGTCTGGAACAAGGACGGTATGTGGGATGGCAAGAATCCAGATGAAGTAATCGGATTTGACGGCGCAAACTATGGCACAGTGGATGAATGGAAGGACGGTATACTCACTAGGGGAGTCTTATTGGATGTGCCAAATCATAGAAACACTCCATACGTAACAATTGAAGAACCAGTACACGGCTGGGAACTCGACGACATAGCGGAGGCACAACAAGTCGATATAGAGCCTGGGGATGCGGTATTCGTATATAGTGGGAGAGACAAGTACGCAGCAGCTAACGGTGGGCAATGGGGGACTGTGGACGGACGCCCTGGGTTGCACGCCTCCTGTTTACCATTCTTGAAAAAACATGATATTTCTATCTTAGGATGGGACATGATGGATGTACAACCTAATGAGTACAATGTTCCGTGGACTGTTCATGGGGCGATCTTCGCCTACGGAGTTGCCCTCGTTGATAACGCCTATCTTGAAGATCTATCAAAAACCTGCACAGAAGAGAATAGATATACGTTCATGCTAACGATTAACCCGCTCTTCGTGAAAGGGGGAACTGGTTCCCCAGCAAATCCAATAGCAGTTTTTTGATTCCTACTCAGATATATGGTGCGGATATCAACAATTATTCATCCCGTTAGGCCATATGACTTAGATAAAACCTGCACGCTCTCCTCCCCATTCCCAGGTTCGAATTCGACAGATATTTATCAGTCGGGCGAGTATATCAGGACATTAAGATCCGCTGATCAGACAATACTTGTCACAGTTAGAGAGGCCGAGGCTAAGAACTCAACTCGGATCGAACTCAACATAGATGCGCAATACATCTCGGGAAAACTTGTAAAAGACATATCCTTACAAGTTAGATCCATATTAGGCCTTGATCTCAGCGTGTCGAAATTCTATAGGATGTCAAGCAAAGACCCAGTACTAGGACCAATTACTAAGAAATTCATAGGATTAAGGCCCACAAAAGCACCCACTGTTTTCGAAGCACTAATACAGTCCATCATAAGCCAACAGATCCATACAAATGTAGCAAGAAAGATCTGTAACTTATTAGTGGAAAATCTCGGTGAAAGGCTGCAGGTCGATGGTAACACATATCCTGTCTTTCCTACTCCAGAATCATTGGCCAATGCGGGTACAGCCGGTTTAAAACGATACAAATTAAGCCATCGAAAGGCTCAATATATTTGGGGTATTGCCCAACAAATTACAACAGGGGAACTAGATCTGGAGAGTCTCAGATTTGCCTCAACTGATGAAGCAATCCAACAGTTAACCGCTTTAAGAGGAATCGGTATGTGGACGGCAAATTGGCTACTTATTAGGGCTCTTGGCCATCCAGACGGATTCCCCTCAGGAGACCTAGCTCTTCAAAAAGCAGTGACAATGCTATCAAACAACGAACAACATATGTCAGAACGCGATATTTTACGCCATTCCAAAAGGTGGTCACCTTACAGGAGTTTAGCTACAACATATATATTCGCTCAGTACAGATCCAAATTGTCTGGCGGGTAATATGAATCAACAGACATATGGTTGTAATGACTTATCTTTAACCGCTATTTCCCAGACCCATGCCCTGTCCCATTCTTCCCATTACCATTTTGTTGCTCAGGAATATCGTCATCATATTTCAAACTAGTTACACATGAAATAGAGGAGACAAAGTCACCGTCCCTAGGTTTGAAAATGGTAACCCCCTGAGTAATTCGACCTCGTAAACTTCTGATTTCACTCAAGTCAGTTCGCATTACCTGCGCTTTCTCTGATACTACGTATACCTCTTTCCCATCGTCAACTACCTGTGCATCAGCCAAGTTACCAGTATTTTTAGTGATCTTAAACGCCTTTAAACCCAAACCGCCACGTCCTTGCTTTCTATATTCTGCTAACGGATTTATTTTGCCCCGTCCCAGCGTACTAATGACCATAAGCTTGCTTTCATCATTGCCAACATCCATGGCGATTACCTTATCGCCTCTCCTTAAAGACATTCCCTTCACCCCTCCAGCTGCTCGCTGCCTCAAAGGAGCTTCGTCCAAAGAAAATCGGATTGCCATACCCTGTTCAGAGATAAAGACAATATCATCCCCTTCCTTAGCTAGTTTCACTGAAACAAGCTCATCATCACCTTTCAAATTCATAATCTTCAGTCCAGACGGGCGAATATTTGATACTGCACTAAGTTCTACCCTTTTTACTCTGCCCTGTCGTGTCCCTAAGATAAGGTACTTAAACCCCTCTTCCTCAGATTTCCCTACGCTTATCAAGGCGCTGACATTCTCTGTGTCCCATATATTAATCACATTGACAACAGGGACTCCACGGGTGTTGCGGTTAACATCAGCTCTCAACTCGTATACTACTTTCGAAAGTACTCGCCCTTTGTTTGTAAAGAACATTAATCTTTCATGACTATCGACAACCCTGATATCCTTTACAGGATCATTATCTCGGGTGTTCATCCCTGAAACACCCTTCCCTCCACGATGCTGACGCCTGAAGGTATTAGCTGGAATACGTTTTATGTAACCACCCCTGCTAAGTGTTATCGCTATCTGCTCATGAGCTTCTAATTCCTCTCGGCTCAAATCATGAGCATCGTTACTGATCGTTGTTCTTCGTTTTTCACCATATTTCTTCTTTACCTCATCGGTCTCTAACTTAACGACCTCAAGCACTTTTTTGCCATCGGCTAACAACTCCTGCAATCCTTTTATAGTCTCCTGCAGAGTACGATATTCTTCTTCAAGCTTCTCTCGTTCAAGGGCCGCAAGTCTCCTGAGCTGCATATCAAGGATGGCCTGCGCCTGAGGTCTATCCAAAGCAAACCGATCCATCAGTCCAATTCTTGCCGCATCAACATCTTCGGAATTTCTTATCAGGGCAATAACCTCATCTAAGTTGCTAATAGCAATCCTCAAACCAGCCAGTATATGCGCCCTCTCTCTAGCTCGATCCAACTCATATTGCGCCCGCCTGCGCACTACCTCTTGTCGAAATTTAATATATTCCTGAAGAGCGAGCTTGAGAGTGATAGTACGTGGACTTCCGTCAATGATAGCCAACATATTGGCAGAGAAAGATGACTGCATCGAGGTGTGTTTATAAAGGTTATTCAAAACTACCTGAGGTTGAACACCACCTCTCAACTCAAAGACGATCCTCATCCCATCCCTATCAGATTCATCACGTACTTCCGAAACACCTTCAATTCTCTTGGTTTTCACCAATGCAGCTGTCTTTTCTATAAGTGCAGACTTGTTCACTTGATAAGGAAGCTCGTATACCACTATTTGCATTCGACTATTAGACCGTGGCATAGGCTCTATTTCAGCCTTGGCCCTAACAATGATTTGCCCCTTACCCGTACTGTATGCTTCTCGCACTCCCTGACGTCCCATGATCGTCCCACCTGTTGGGAAATCAGGTGCCTTCACCTTCTTTATGAGATCATCAGTAGTAGCCTCTGGGTTGTCTATCAGCAAATTAATAGCGTTGCATACTTCAGTAGGATTATGAGGTGGTATATTTGTTGCCATACCAACCGCTATACCAGAAGCACCATTGATAAGTAAGTTTGGCAGCCTCGCCGGTAAGACTCTCGGCTCCCGAAGGGTATCGTCAAAGTTGAGCGCCCAATCAACAGTGTCTTGATCTAGATTCGACAGCATTTCTTCAGCGACTCGACTCAGTCTCGCCTCCGTATATCTCATTGCAGCTGCCGGATCATTGTCAATACTGCCAAAATTCCCCTGCCCATCGACCAAAGGCATCCTCAGAGTAAAATCTTGTGCAAGCCTAACCATCGCCTCGTAGACAGCTAAATCTCCATGCGGATGCCATTTACCTAGGACTTCCCCGACAAGCCTGGCGCTTTTTTTGTAGCCTGAATTCGGCCTCATCCCTAAATCATGCATTGCGTACAATATTCGTCTCTGCACAGGCTTGAGGCCGTCCCTGATGTCCGGTAGAGCTCTAGAAACGATTACGCTCATGGCATAATCAAGATAAGATCCCCTCATCTCGTCAACTATTTGAGTTGGCCTGATATACCCATAGTCAGACTTGCTAGTTGTCATTGAGAACTCCTACACACCAATTTATGAAGTCTCTGCGAGGCTCACTGTTAATCCCAAAATCTGGAATGTGATCTATAAAGACTCCTGCAATATACCTCCGCGAAAGTAACACAGAGGCGCTCAGATTATACCACAAAAACCAGTGTTTTTAGGTACATTTAGACACATTATCTTGTGTATTGAGATTTCCCGACAAGAGTCCTGAAAAGTCCGTCGAAGTGTGGCGGTAGTTCACCCCTACGCTCTGGATGAAACTGAACGCCGATGACCCAGTTGTGAGTAGGACTTTCCAATGCTTCAATCAAGCCGTCATCAACGGACCAGGCTGAGGTCATCAATTCGTCAGATTTCCCCGACTCCCTTAAACCATGCTGATGGTAGCTATTGACTCTAACAAATCCACCCGAACCTACAGTTGCAGCCAGCTTGCTTCCTGGTGTCAAAAATATGCGATGATACCCCAATAACATCTCTTTTCCCTTTTCTGCTGTGCCGTCTGCAACATGGCCATGAGCCACTTTATTGAGAGTACCTCCAGAAACCGCATTGAGAATCTGCATTCCGCGGCCGATACCCAGTACAGGTGCATCGCGCATCATCATTTCTTTAAGCAGAATCATCTCTAATTCCTCAAACCTTGCCTTGGTCGGTTTATCACTCAAATGTGTCATATGGTCGTCTGAGAAACTCAAACTGAGGTCACCCGGTCCCGCTAGTAGCAACCCTTCCAATCCTCTTGATATATCGGGCATCTGGTGAACATTCTCAGGGGTAATCAACCTGACATTACCACCAAACTGACTGATAACGTTCGCACAATGCCCGCCAGATTCCTCATCCGAACATGTTAATCCGATGACCGGACCTTGATCTTTCATGACCTCACCTAAAATTTGATTATGAACTATTTTCGATGTAACCAATATACCAACATTTGATAAGGTGAAGACTTAATTGTTCCCCAACATTTATGATTTCTATAACGTGAGTTCCTAGCGCCTTATCACTTAACAGCCCAAAAGTAATACAATGCTCCAAATATTTCTTGCCCCGATCATAATTGACATAGGCACACCATGAAATCAGACTCCGTGGTAATAATAGGTGGTGGCGTTGCAGGATGTGCCGCCGCCCATTATCTATCTAAAATTGGAATAAGCTCCACTATTGTTGATAGCGGAGGTATAGGCCAGCATGCCTCAGGGTACGCAGCGGGCATGTTAAATCCTCTTGTTGGTTCGAATATCCCCGGCGATCTTGCTGAAATCGCACTAACTTCATTCAGACTTCACCTGTCTACATGGAACGAGCTAATGGAAAATACTGGGGTGGATTTTCAACCCCGTTCAATAACCTCATTGGAGGTCGTATTCGATGATCCCAATACAACAACGCTGGAGTCAACTCATAACATATTCAACTCAACCAAGGGATTTAAATCACACTCGCTAACCAAAAATGATTTGAGGGAATTTCAACCTAGATTATCGGAGAAAATCACCTATGCACTATGTCTAGAAGGTCAGGCCACACTGGACAGCCTACTTTTCACAAAGGCACTAGGACAATCCGCCATAAACAACGGGGCAAAGTTTTTGCTTGCCGAGGTAACTGGCGTAAACATACGAAATCAAAAGGTAGTCTCGATAAGCACAAACAAAGGCAATATTCCTTGCGCGTCTGTGCTATTTGCAGCCGGTCCATGGTCCCATTTAGTAGGCAAGTGGTTGGGGATTAGAATCCCAGTAAAGCCGCTAAAGGGGCAAATTATAAGGACTCATGTACCTGATATTACTACGCCTCTGCCATTTGATGTATCTGGCAAAAAAATAACCATTTACCAAAAGCCGGACAATTTAATCTGGATTGGTTCAACAGAAGAACATCTTGGTTTTGACACTCACATTACTACAGAAGCGAGAATAGACTTACTAAGAAAAGCCATAGACGTAATACCAGACATGGCAGGTGCAAAAATAGAGAAACAAACCGCATGCCTTCGACCAGTCACTGACGATGATCTACCAATTATTGGCAATATACCTAGTTTGGACAACGCTTGGATATCCACCGGCGCTGGGAAAAAGGGCATTTTACTAAGCTTAGCCATGGGAAAATCAATTGCAGAACTTATCTCAGAGGGAAAATCGAATATGGCTATAAGAAAATTCAACATAGCACGATTTCTATGAAAAATATTTTTGTCCTTGTTATGCTGTTGGCATCCGTTATGATTGTGTCCTGCAACAAGGCCGATAGCCCTTCAACTGAGCAAGCGCAACCAACTAGTACGCTACGCATAGTGGTTACAGCAACTGACCTTAGCACGGGATACAACCGATTAACCTTTGCATTAATCGATTCGGAGACGGGTCCATTAAAAAGTACATCCCTTCAAGCTCACACGTTTCTTGTTGGAAAAGATGTAAAAGACCGACCCAAAAAAGATCTAGACGTCGTATATCGTGAATGGCCCGACAGCAGAAGAGGAATATATACAACTACAGCGCATTTCGATGAGTCAGGAACTTGGTCCATCGAAGTTGCCATTGAAGGATCTGATGGTAAAAAAAGACTCGCAAGCGCCTCATTCAGAGTGAAGAAAGACAGTGTAACTCCGCCGGTAGGTAGCCCTGCTCCACCCTCGGAAACAAAAATTGCTCTCCACAATCAAGACTTGCAGAATGTTACCTCGTCGCTCAATCCTCACGCACCACTTTACAAACTGAGCTTAAAACAGGCCCTCACCACAAATAAACCCACCGTCGTAGTATTTGCAACGCCAGCATTTTGCAGTACGTCAACTTGTGGCCCTCAAGTCGACGTACTCGTAGCTCTTGAGAAGAACCTAAGCAATAAAGTAAATTTCATACACGTGGAAATTTACGACAATATCAACCAGCTTCAAGGAAATTTAAAAAACGCCACGGTTTCAACATCGGTAAAAGAATGGGGACTCCCGAGCGAGCCGTGGACCTTCATTATTGACAATTTAGGCATAATATCTAGCAAATTTGAAGGGTTTACAACATACGAAGAACTTCATGACGCGATAGTCATCTTGAATTGATTTTAATCAGCCGAAGAATGATCCCATCAGGAGTCACTGCTACAACTTTTGGATGCTACAATTAGGCGCTAAACGGTTGCACACCCTATATGATTATCAAAACCCGCCATAATATTTCCAAACAATGAGTATTTTCAATCTAACAGAAATTTTAGAAACAACCGTTGAATACAGGCGATTAATAGCTGCCACAGCTAGCCAATCGAGCAAAGTTAGTATTCAAGTGATAGACGAAGCAGTGCCCTTTCTGATCACCAAACTATGGTCAGACCTCAAAGCGCCCGTACTGTTAATTTGCCCAACACCAGAACTTGCCGAAAGATTAAAGGAAAGGGTCACGGGATGGGCTGAAGGACAAATTACCCCATTAAGGTTCGTAGAAACAGAAGCATTGCCATTTGAGAAAATAACAACTGACACTGACACTTCACGTACTAGGATCGAAGTACTTAATCAATTGAGCGCAATGTCAAATTCACCTCATATATTGATCACATCTGTCGCCGCTCTTGCACAAACAACTATAGACCTAAAATCCTTCCAAAATACCAGGCAAACCTTAAGAGTCAACGATATAACCAGCATCGACCATATGATGGAAAAATGGATTCAATCTGGTTATACGTTTGTACCAAATGTTTATGTGCCAGGCACGGCAAGTCGACGCGGAGGAATCTTGGACATCTACCCAAGTAGTTCAGAGGCGCCTTACAGAATTGAATTTGATGACAACCAGATTTGTAGCTTACGACGCTTCAATCCATCAACACAGAGGTCACAGGAACAAATAGAGTCAATAGAGATAATGCCGGCAGTAGAGACATTACCAACAGTGGTCGACAAAAGTAAGGTGGAAAAGATACTTACTGGCTTGGACCTCTCAAATTGTAGTGTTAGTACGTCTGAAAACTTTCGACAGGATATGCATTCGCTACTTGAAGGACATTACGTGGAAAATATCGACATGTATTCAGGCTTCTTCAATCATGGAAATTTACTGGACTATTTTCCTAAGAACGGCTTGATCATCAAATATCGACCCTCTGACCTCAACGCATCAGCATGGGATACGGAAGAGCGGATCGCGGAACTACGGTCTACAAAGGAACGGAGGGGCGATATCCCCTATAGATTTCCATCAAATCGTCTCACATGGAAAACACTAGAAAGATTACTCGACGGATGGGATAGACAATTAAATATAATGCCTTGGGGGGCAGATGATCTTGTACATCACAACATCCATATCATGCCATTTAGTTCACCACCACTACATTACGGCAACCTAGAAACCATTATGAGTGATGCTGAGGAAATACGGAAAAATCAAGGCCTGTTCGTAGCACAAACAGCACACGCAAAAAGCCTATCGGAAATTTTTCAGGCTAACGATGTAGAACATGATTTACAGATCAACATGGAGAAATGCCCAGCACCGGGAAGCTCTACATTGATCCAAAAGCCATCTCATAGCATAGGAGATGGCTTTGTCTTGAACAATATCGGTAAACGCCTAATGCTAATGGGCGACACCGAGATATACGGAGTTAAGAAAAAACGCCGCACTGCCCAAAGGAGGTCAGCACAAAGGGAGGCATTTTTTGAGGAAATAGAACCAGGGGACTACGTAGTACATGTTGAACATGGCATAGCCAAATTCTTAGGAACAGGAACCCCTTCTGAACAAGACAGCGAACAGGAGTACATGATATTACAATACGCACAGGGTGATAGGTTATACGTGCCATTTGATCATCTAGACAGAGTAGCAGCGTATGTTGCCCCAATGGAAAAATCCCCATCTTTAACACGACTAGGTACCCAGGAATGGTCTAGGACAAAATCCAGAGTAGAAAAGTCAACCAAAGAAATGGCTTCAGAACTTCTCTCTTTGTATGCTGAAAGGGAGCTTGCTGAAGGCCATGCGGCCGCGCCAGATACGAAATGGCAACGAGAATTGGAAGCATCCTTCCCTTTTGAAGAAACACCAGATCAACTAACGACACTTGCTGAAATAAAGTATGACATGGAGTCAAATAGGCCTATGGACAGGTTAGTGTGTGGTGACGTCGGCTATGGAAAAACTGAGATTGCTCTAAGAGCCGCCTTCAAGTCCGTAATGGAAGGTTATCAGGTAGCGGTTCTGGTACCGACAACCGTCCTAGCACAACAACACTATGAAACATTCAAGGATAGGATGAAAGCATACCCTACAAAATTATCTGTCCTCAGTAGATTCCGATCGGCCAGTGAGCAAAAACAAATCTTAGAGAAAATCAAAGACGGGTCTATCGATATATGTATAGGAACACATCGACTGGTACAAAAAGACGTGAACTTCAAGAAATTGGGACTTGTTATTATCGACGAGGAACAACGATTTGGAGTGGCACACAAGGAAAAATTAAAACAGATGAGAAAACAGGTGGACGTATTGACGTTAACGGCCACTCCAATCCCTCGCACGTTACACATGTCTTTAGCAGGGGTTAGGGATATGAGTACCATAGAAACAGCACCAGATGAAAGGCTCCCCATAAAAACGTACGTATCGGAGTTTAATGACGATCTAATCAGAGAAGCCATTCTCAGAGAATTGGACAGGCAAGGACAAGTATATTTCCTTCATAACCGAATCTATAATATCGAGCACATGTCGGAACGTATAAGGTCCTTGGTCCCCGAAGCCCGTATCGGCATTGCTCACGGTCAGATGCCAGAAGGAGAATTGGAAAAGTCCATGGCATTGTTTTCCAGCGGGCAAACCGATGTACTCATCTGCACCACAATAATCGAGTCCGGACTAGACATACCTAATGCCAATACACTTATCGTCAACAGAGCAGATTTTTTTGGCCTATCCCAACTTTACCAGTTGAGAGGACGTATCGGAAGAAGTTCCCAAAGAGCGTATTCGTACCTCCTAATACCAAGTGCTCGAAACGTAACCGAGGCGGCGGAAAGACGCCTGAAAGCAATGCTTTCTGCGACGGGGTTGGGATCAGGTTTCAAGATAGCGATGAAGGATTTAGAGCTCCGCGGTGCAGGAAGCATTTTAGGATCAGAACAGAGTGGTCACATCCATTCCGTAGGATTCAATCTTTACACTCGTATACTTTCGGAGGCCGTGGAAGAATTAAGATTCCGAGAGACTAATGGTGATACGACAAACATTAAGGACAGTGGATCATGGTCAGATGTCCTTATAGATCTGGGTATTCCCTCTGGATTACCTAAAGAATACATACCTGATCTGCCAACAAGATTAGACATATACCATAAGCTCATCAGTACTAGAACATTGGATGCAGCGCAACTACTAGAAAGTGAATTAATTGACAGATTTGGTTCGCTCCCATGGCAAGTTGAAAACCTTTTATTCAGTCTACGCCTCAAGATCACTACCATAGGTTCAGGAATAGAATCAATCCAGCGGATCGGTGACAAAATCATTCTGCAGTTCCCTTACGAGATACAATCATCGCGGAAAATCTTCGAAGGGATTCTTGGTGAGAAATGGAAGATAGGGAACATGCAAATACGATCCACAATCAGCCAATTAGGCACCGATTGGGAAAAAACATTATACGTTGTTATAAAAACCTTGTCTGATTTCAAGAGAGATATGGAAAAGAGATTAGACGAATCAGCTTTGATTCAATCCTGACAAAGAACTCCCGCCAAATCAGATAGGTTTTCAATTCGTTTACATCGAGAAAACCCTCTGTGATTACCGTCTCTGTCCAATAGAACAGGGGTGATACCTACCTTTTCCGCGCCACAGATGTCAGACTCAACTTGGTCGCCAACATGCATAGCTTCAGATATTGAAACCTTAGCCTGTCGCAACGCCTCTTTGAAGATAGTAGGGTGGGGCTTTTCCATACCTACTTCAAGGGACGTTACAGCAAGATCAATATAATCCTGGAGAAAGAATTTAGAGACCAAATCTCTCCCCGACATGTTCATATTCGATATCAGACCTAGAGTAATACCCCTCTTCTTCAAAAGATCAAGAATGGGAAACACGTCATCATAAACTACCAAGTCATAAGGTATATTTCTTATTGCCAGCCACACTTTTCCTGCAGTCGAATGATCAACTCTCACTCCGCTTCCAGCAAGAATTAGTCGCTCATATTCACAAAAAAACTTAAATTTTTCTCCTTCTGACATTAATCTTAAAGGTCTAGTGATATTCTGCTTCCCCATAAACTTGTCGGCCTCAGAATAACCTTTCAAAACCCCTTTTCTAGTCACGGTTATATTAAAGTCGGCGCACGCTTGAGATTGAATTTCAAATCTGGAAGGGCTAAACCCCGCCAACGTACCATAAATATCAAAGAATACTGCCTTAATCATTTCAACATTATGATAGCATCCATAAGAATTAATATTTGCAAGCGGTACAAAAGAGGTTTTGAATGCGCACAGGTAAATTAAGCCAGGAGTTTCTTTCGGATCTCCTGAAATCTGTCCCGTTATCGGATCCTCGAGTCCACTTGGGTCCTGAAGTTGGGGAAGATGCAGCGCTGATTGACATCGGTGACAAATATCTGGTCGCTAAAACGGACCCCATAACATTTACTACAAAAGACATCGGCTGGTATGCGGTTCAGGTAAATACTAATGATATTGCGGTAATGGGGGCTACTGCCAAGTGGATGCTAGCCACTATATTGTTGCCCGAGTCAGTAGAAGAAGAGGCCATCCGAAATATTTTTCAGCAAATGACAAAAGCATGTACCGATCTCTGTATTAATCTTGTCGGGGGGCATACAGAGGTAACTGGCAAATTAGATAGACCACTCGTCATTGCTACAATGTTAGGCGAAGTTGACAAGGGTTCTGAGATTCTAACCTCTGGAGCAAAATCTGGAGATTCAATATTAATGACAAAAGAAATAGCTATTGAGGGTTCCTCAATACTAGCTCACGAAGCGGAAGAACATCTCCTTGCAAGTGGGATAGATGGAAGTTTAATTGGATTAGGAAAGAATTTGTTAACATCCCCTGGTATTAGCGTAGTACCGGAAGCCAAAGCTATCGCGTCAACGGGGAAAGTCAACGCTATGCATGATCCCACGGAAGGAGGCATAATTGGAGGGTTGCGAGAGCTGGCAGCATGCTCTGAATTGAGTGTTCATATATATGGAGACACGATACCTAAATTGGATTGTACACGTTATTTTTGCGACGCCCTGAGCCTAGATCCTCTTGGACTGTTGGCATCCGGTTCTCTACTAGCTTGTGTGCCATCAAACGACGAAATGATGATCATCAATTTACTTGCCAATAATGGAATCATAGCTTGCAAGATAGGTGAGATGACAGACGTATCGCTAGGGAATCAAATTACTTATGGAGATATCACAACTAATCTACCGTATTTTGATCGAGATGAATTGGCAAGATACTTTTCAGAATCTGCTGACATCCAATAAACCATTAAACTCAAACGAACCAATTCACCCCAAATGAGAGATACATGAACTTGAAAGACATGGATTGAGAAGCTATAAATTACAAAAATCAACCTGCATTGAGGATAAATCTATTGATAATAGAAGGTAAATACATATTCGACGCCCCGCTCCTTGCAGTCTGGAATCATCTACAGTCTCCAGAAGCGATTGCTGGATGCATTCCAGGATGCGACAGATTTGAACCCGCCGGAGAAAACCAATTTAACGTAGAAATGAATGTCAAAGTGGCCGCAATAAGAGGAAAGTATTCCGGCACTGTTGCAGTGTCAGATATTTCCTATCTAGAGACTTATACTATGACAGTCACAGGAAGAGGAACTGGAGGCAATATAAAAGCTACAGGGATCCTAAACTTTACAGCTGTAGACAACCATACTGAAGTGTCTGTTTCAGGGGAGGCACAAGTTACTGGATTAATTGCTAGAGTCGGTCAACGCATCATGAGTGGAGCCTCAAGGATGCTGATGAATCAATTCTTCACGTGCATGAAATCGCACATAGAACCCGATACTAATCTACTGACAAACGACGATCAGGAGCTTGAATAGTGGATAAAAGATACCATCATCGATAAGTGGTGACACTAAAGGTGCCCAAATTGCCACAACTGAGCTTTCAATAAATTCAGTCTAGCTCCTTATAAAGGATCCTGTTACTCTTCACGTCAAGATCTACCTCTTCATCGGCTTCTAATAATAACCTAGCATTATTCCACAGTCCGGACTCACTAATGGCACCAACCCAGCGACCTAGCACTCTGCCATCACGATTGATAAAAAACGTGACAGGTAATCCTGTAACACCATAATCGATAGTGATTTGGCCTCCATGATCGAGAATGTTAGGAAAGGTTATCCCAAAATCCTTCAGATATTTGAGTGCATCTTCTTCAGTATCTTGGACATTAACCCCCAATAAGACTAACCCAGAGTCCATGTTTTCACGCCATATCTTTTCCAATCCAGGCGCTTCAGCCCTACAGGGAGGACACCAAGAAGCCCAAAAGTTAATCATGACGGGCATCCCTTCATAGTCGGCCAATGACACTACTCGGCCAGTGCCTAAATCCAACGATTCAAAAGGGGGTGATTGTTTGCCAACGAGAACTTCTCCACTTCTCCCCGTGGCTGAAGTTTTACCGATTAAGCCCAAGGCCATTAATGCCATGAATCCAGCGATCAGACCGGCCAAACCCATAATCACTAAGCCCTTGATTAATCTACTGGAGTTAACCTTTTCAGCCATATAACAAAATTCGCTGGATCATATAGAGCATTTTTTCAACGCACCACACTAATCTCTGTTGGTAGGCCCTTAACAGAATTACGGCGGACCTGGTCACAGATAACTCATCACACCCTGGTATGACCCATACATAGACCTGACTACCCACCTCCATCTCCTAAAACCGGAAATATAAATCCCAAGAGATATTAACTTTTAAAAGGTCGATACTTTCCTATCCAAGCTTGTGTGAACATCAATCAAAACTGTTTTCCCGTCCGCATTTAATCTTCTGGCCTCAGAAATCGCACTAGCGATCTCCCCTGGTTCTGTCACAGTTATCCCTACAGCTCCTAAGCCTTCGGCTATTTTGGCGTAGTCACCGGTCATATGTGTAGTCCCGAAAGATTCTTTTGCGGTAGGATACCCCCCTGGGTACGTCGCCATGCCACCATTATTTAGAACAACGGTTGTTATGGGGGCTCCAGCTCGTACTGAGGTTTCAATATCAAGGCCCGACATACCAAAAGCTCCATCACCCATAAAATTAAGACAGAATTTGTCCGGACAAGCAAGCTTTACACCTGTCATAAGCGGTATACCATACCCAAGGTGAGTCGTTTTACCCCAGCCCACATAGCTATGAGGAACTGTGGCAGTGTAAAATGGCATTATCATATCCCGAGGGGCACCAGCATCATGGGTAACCACACTATTCTCCTTGTCCAAACCACGTTCCAATTCTCCTATAACACGATACGCACTTATCGGAACCTCATCTGACGACAAGAGAGCAACCCATTCATTCATCCATTCCTTATGTATATCGGCTATCTGCTGAGCCACGCCAGTCGTACCTCTCTTCCCCCCCTCACCTAGCTGCCGTTTTGCCTCACTAATCAAATTTTGGAGGGTGAGTTTCGCATCACCCACTAGTCCAACGTCTACAGAAAAATCTTTGTTTAAATCGGAAATTGTTTCCGTGTTGTGAATCATTAGTTTCCCATCTGGAATAGGCTGCCCATAGCCAGTTCTAGTCAGACTGGACCCTACTCCCAATAAGACATCCGACTCCTGTAACCATTCCCAAGCCTCTTTAGAGGTAGCAGCACTTCCTGATCCCAATGACAACGGATGTCTTTGATCAAACCCAGACTTCCCAGGCATCGTGCAGTAAACAGGTATTTCCATCAACTCTGCAAATTCCTGTAACTCCTTGGTTGCACCGGACAAGAGGACCCCCATCCCTGACCAAATAACTGGCTTTTTCGCAGAGGCTAACAGTTTGACAGCCTCAACAACATCTGCTTGATCTGGGGCAAATCTATGCCTTTTGGGAGGTGAATAAGACGCCAATATATCCTCGTCAATCTCCATTGCTCCTATGTCTTGGGGAATTTCAACTATTACTGGACCAGGACGTCCGTTCCGCAATGCATGAAATGCCCTCCTCATGACTGCAGTCACCTGGGAAGGTTGGAAAATGACTTCGGAAAAGACAGAGACCGATTCGTAGGTTCGAGCTGGTGAAAAATTTGGCTGTACCGACCTAGACGCTACCGGCGGACCACCTGGGAGATACAAGATAGGTACATTGTCGGCATAGGCTTGAGCAAGGCCTCCCATAGTATTCTCAGAACCGGGTCCTCCTTGTGTAATAAGTACTCCAAATTCCTCACGATTTTTCATGCGACTGAATCCATCAACTGCCATAGCCGCACCCCGTTCTTGCCTAAACATTATGGGATTAATGCCAACTTTGGCGACAGATTCGATCAACTCATTTGACGGGAAACAACCTGTCCAAGTCACTCCTTCAACTCTTAAAATTCGAGCTACAGCGTCTATTACCTTCATCTAATAAGTCCTCCACTATTTGTATCTTGTACCACACTTTTTGTTGGTACAACTATCATGTACATTGCATAAAAACGGGCGCAATCACCATTGTAGATTGAGTTCACGTCTTTAATCAACCGGGGCAAGTTAACACTAATTTGGATGCCATATACATCTCGTGAGTTGTATCCAATGAGAGTACAATAGTTCCACCTATGTTTACGCCATTGTTATATAGACTGAGTCCATTAGTAATTTGAATATAGGATCAGAAGTCCATTACTTAGCCGACACGATATCCACCATGGAAGAATGTCGACGCCTTGCCCTCCAAGGATATCCTGAAGGTACCGTTGTATTTGCAAATTCCCAGAAAGCCGGGCGAGGCCGTTTTTCTAGGTCTTGGATATCTCCACGTGGTGAAAATTTGCAAATATCGATTTTAATCAGGCCTTCTCCGCAGCAACTATCTCATTCCAATATGTCGGCAGCCTTGGCCATTTCTGATGCAGTAGAAGAAATCACCGGACAAGAAAGCCAAATAAAATGGCCCAACGATGTTGAAGTACTTGGGAAAAAGATAGCAGGTATATTGGTAGAATCTGAAATAACTAACAGGAACACATCTTACGCTATCATAGGGATAGGCTTAAATGTCAATTTACAACCAAAGTTGCACGGAGAAATAGCAGACAAAGCGACCAGCCTCGTAGAACTTTGTCAAAGATATGTGAGCCGCCCACAAACCCTACGAGTACTGATGCACCACCTAAATTATTATTATGACCTTGTTAAAAACGACATCTCTCTGTTAGAAATGTGGAAAGCTAAGCTCAATACCCTAGGTAAACTAATTAGCTTATCCACGCAGTCAGGGATAGTGTCAGGCATTGCAGAGTCCATAAACGAAGATGGAACAATCAACATTCGACTTGATAACAACACTATATTCACAGGATCATCAGGTGAAGTAACGATGCAGAGACATTTTTAGTCGACCTATCGCAAAATTGTTTTTTTTACGATTCAAGAGACAGGCCTAAGGAATCAGTTTCCGCACCATACTTTCGGCGATTTGAAGCACTATAATCAATACTATCGGCGAAAAATCGAACATGCCGGTCCTCGGCAGCAGCCGTCGGATAGGAGAAAGAAGTGGCTCAGTGACAACCCAAGACAGTCGGAGTACATGAGCAAACGGATTATCCGCACTAACATTGAACCATGACCCGAGAACACGAATAAATATAGCTACCCAAATTACCTTGGCCAATATCCAAAGGAAGAAAAAAAGGAATTCGCCCACTAATTTAATCCTAACTGCAAGGAACGATCATAAGCAGCCCTCACGGCCGTCATTATGGACCCCCTAAAACCTGCATTCTCCAAGGAAAGAATTGCCTCAATAGTCGTTCCGCCCGGAGACGTAACTAAATCTCTAAGAGAAGCCGTATGTTCTCCACTCAGCTTAACCATTTCTGTAGAACCTAAAACGGTCCCGATCGTAAGAACTTTTGCCATTTCTCTAGGCATACCTAAACTAACTCCACCATCAATTAATGCCTCTATGAAAAGCAACACATACGCCGGACCGCTTGCGCTCAGCGCAGTAGACATATCCAATAATTTCTCATCATGGACAAAATATTCCTCTCCTACGGCATTTAATATCCTAGCGGTCAGAGCTCTATATTCTTCAGACACGGAGGGTGCACAAGCCCATACCGACATGCTTTTACCTATCTGAGCAGCTGTATTAGGCATAACTCTTATCACGGTCGGATGATTAATGCTCATAGCTATTTTCTCTAGAGTCATACCAGCTACTATGGATATTACCACCTGGTCTTCCCTAAGATTATCTTTGAGAATGGGCATAACAGAAGACATGGTTTGAGGCTTAATAGCTAGTATAACGACATCACTAGACTCAATAACTTCCTCATTACTTTCAGATACGTCAACGCCGTACTCAAGATGCAGATATTCAAGTTTGTTACTCAACGGATCAGATACTACTATATCTCCAGATGAAAATACTCCAAAATCTAGGGTGCCTTTTATGAGTGCCTCCGCCATTACTCCACCACCGATAAATGATACTTTCATTGTTGGTCCCCCCCTTATTTTTACCCTGAGATACTATTGTTACGGCAGCTTGCTTTCACTTACGAGGCTCACAGCTACGTTAATCGCCTCCTTCATGCTCACATGGTCGGCGATTCCTCTGCCAGCTATATCAAACGCAGTACCATGATCAACAGAGGTTCTTACGAACGGCAAACCAAGATTGACACTAACACTGTGGGCCCAATCATGAACTTTTATAGGTATATGACCCTGGTCATGGTACATAGCTAAGACGACATCATATTCTCCATTGATATTTTGGTTAAATATTGTGTCGGCGGGAATCGGCCCAAAAACACTAATGCCCATGCCCTTCGCCTCCTCTACAGCGGGAGCAATTTCATTAGCTTCCTCATCCCCTAATAACCCACCATCACTGGCATGAGGATTAAGAGCAGATACACCGATTCGGGGATTTATAAAGCCCCACTTTTTAAAGTGTTGATAAGTCAATACTATTTTCGAAAGGATTTTCTCTTTGGTCACGTAGTCACACGCCACACGTAAAGACCTATGAGTCGTCAGGTGAACCACTCTAAGAGTCCTCGCCATCAGCATAGTCGCAACTTCCGTTGACTCAGTCTGACTTTGAAATATTTCCATGTGGCCTATATCTTTATGGCCGGCGAGACTACAAGCTTCCTTGTTAATGGGCGCCGTAGCAATAGCCTGTACGTCTCCTCTAGCTGCAAGTTCCCCGGCCTGTAATATCCAATCTACCGATGCCTGTCCAGATATTGGAGATACACGGCCATACTCTATTTCTTCATAATTCAAATTCTGGGAATCAAGTACAGTTATAGTCCCATATCTTCCATCAATTTGTTTCAATGAGTTAACAGACTTAACAGTATAAGCACTACCAATTAACGCTAATGCATCCTTCATGGCCTGACTGTTACCAACAACAAATGGACAACATTTCTCGTAGATTGCCTGATCTAACAATGCCTTTGCAGCAACCTCTGGTCCGATCCCCGAGGGATCTCCCATTGTTACTGCTACAAGCGGTCTTTTCTTCAAAGACAGTCCCTCCGTATCCAATAATCTCAACTTGCCTAGCTATTATAAACTTAAGAGAAATTAATAGTGGGATCTATATCGCAATTATCTCTGGAATTCCCTCGATTAATAGGACAGAGCAACTCTCCTAGGAGTATAACCATCTAACGCCAATGATTACACTTTCTTCATTCACATTTGTTGTAGCCACAATCAGGACAACTCAGACATCCTTCCTGGGGAAGTAGGTATCCTGAGCATTCGGGACACTTCGCTCCGCTCGTTGATAAACCGGACCCTCTGGTATCGCTACTGCCTGAGGATGGGAATAATCCCAATTGAGCAGAAGTACCCCCACCATCAGACGCAACATTCTGTAAGGCTGAATCTTTCTTTATATGTCTGCTCATAACCAAAGCAACAGCATCAGCAGGGGACCTGACCAAGGTACCACCATCCCAAGCTGGTTCAGACGTAATACCCTTCAATTGGTCAATTATTTGCTCAGGTTCAATCCCAGACCGCAGTCCTAATGACGCTAAACGAGCAATGGATTCCAGATACGCTGCATCACTTCCACCTGACTTACCTAATGTCGCAAAAACTTCAAAAGGGTGTCCTTCATCGTCGAAAGTAATATTGACAAACATAGTGCCATGACCTGTCCTAACCCGATCCGTCACACCGACAACGGAAACCGGCCTTTGCCTTGGCACTTTTAAACGCTTATCACTCTCAATATTTGTAGACTCGCTATTCCCAGTCTCTAATACTTGCATTGACTTGGAACCATCCCGATAAACTGTTACAGCCTTGCAACCAGTTTTCCAAGCCAACATGTAAGCATCTCGAACCTCCGTAACCGTAGCCGAATTCGCCATATTGATCGTCTTAGAAACAGAGTTAGTTACGTGCTTCTGCCACACAGCCTGCATTTTAATATGAGCCTCAGCAGAAACTTTCATCGCAGTTCGATAAACAGCAGGATTTATCCCATGGTCAGTCATAATCTGTTCATCGTTTTGAGGATCATTAATTATCTGCTTTAATACATCCTCTACACCTTCAGGTGATCCAAGCACATTTTCCAAGCTTTCTGTTATCGACCTTGGCGCATCCAACAATCGAGCACTGGTACCTTCGTGATCCTCCCATAGTACATTTGACCACCAGGCCGTAGCAAAATGAGGCTCGATGCCACTAGAACAACCAGCGATACGACTTATGGTACCTGTTGGAGCAATCGTGATAACACTAGAATTACGAACAGGAGGCATTCCTCTCGCTTTTAACGCTGAGTTGTCGAACTCAGGGAATGGACCACACTGCTGAGCTATATTCGCCGATTCATCCCAAGCAGTAGAATTTAAAAATCTACCTAAACGATCAGCTAATTTAAGTGCTTCTGCAGAATCATACGGAATCCCCATTCGAACCAATGCATCTGCCCATCCCATAACTCCTAGACCAATCCGGCGGGTATCCAAGTTCACATCTCTAAGCTTCTGCAGGGGGAAAGTATTGACCTCTATTACACTATTTAGGAACCTTACCCCAGTCCGTGTAGTCTCTTCCAAAGTCTCCCAATCAAAATCGTTACCTTCGACATGAAGATCTAAATTGATAGATCCTAGACAACAGTTACCATAATTTTCAAGAAATTCCTCACCACATGGATTACTAGTTCTAATTCGTCCTAACTGGGGATTAGGTGCAGTTTCCCAGACCCTGTCAACAAACACTATACCCGGATCCCCCGTTTTCCACGCAGACTCCGTTATCTCATTCCACAGATCTCTCGCTTTAACTGTTTCTACAACTTCGTTAACAGGTCCGCCCCCTGTGTTTCTGGGGTTCACTAGTTCCCAATCCGTATCATCCTCTACCGCCCTCATAAAATCATCAGTGACTTGCAACGAGATGTTAAAATTCTGCAGAGTATCATCATTATCTTTGCAATGAATAAATTCCCTCACATCTGGATGTGTGATCAATAATTGTCCCATGTGGGCCCCGAGCCGGAACGCACCTTGTGTTAATGTTGCTCCTATCGAAGAATATAATTTCATCACTGATATGGGTCCGCAGGCCTGACCATGTGTAGTTGAGATTTTGTCATTTCTCGGACGGAGATCTGAAAGACCAAAACCTATGCCTCCACCCCATTTCTCGATCATTGCCGCATCATTAGCAACTTTCATTATTGACTGTATATTATCTTCAGGTGAAACAACGAAGCATGCTGAAAGGCACCCTTGGCCAGTCCCTGCGTTCACAAGAGTCGGAGAATTAGGCAGAAATTTTAAGGTTGACATAACTTCAAAATACTTCTTTCTATATTCCTCTCGATTTTCCTCCTGCTCTCCCTCTGCAACAGCTTTTGCAACTCTAGAAAATAAACCCTCAGCATCCTCTATTGGATTGCCTTCATGGTCTTTCCTAAGATAACGTTTTTCTATGATAAACCTAGCATTGTCACTCAGTTCCAGTTTAGACAGATGCTCTTCCTCTTCTATTTCAGTGCCAATCTCTGATACCGAGGACGTATTTCCCAATCGGTGCCTCAATTCTGAGGGAGTCTTTCCACTACTATAACGTTCCACTCTATTAATTCCATTTGCACCACCGGAGAATACTTCCTGGGCCATACATCATGCTCCTTCAAAAACACACTAACTTAATTCATTTCTAAACGATTAATTTGGTACTTCCTTGGGGAAGAACTTATTTATTCGAACGAGGACGCCTCCCTCTCCGCCCTCTCTTACGACGCAGCGGACCAGAAAGATCTTCGTCTTCCATAAGAACCAATTGACCGCTCTCTTCCCGATCCTTCGGTTCTAATAAAGCATCTACCTCTTCTCGGAAGTTTTCTATATCACGAAAATCTCTGTATACACTAGCAAACCTAATGTATGCAACTCGGTCTAGATCTCTCAATCTATCCATAACCATTTCACCGATGACTCTGGATGAGATTTCGGCTCTACCGACATTGGTAAGATGCGACTCTATATCATCAATCGCCTTTTCTATACTACCTATCGGTAAAGGTCTTTTTGCGCACGCACTCGTCAGACTAGACCACAACTTCTCACGGCTGAATTCCTCTCTACGCTCGTCTCGTTTCACAACTAATAATGCCCTAGTTTGAACTCGCTCATAAGTGGTAAACCTGAGACCACACCTTAAGCACTCTCTTCTGCGTCGAATACTTTCGCCCGAATCTCTAGAGTCAATTACTTTTGAGTCAGCATTATTACAGAACGGACAATACATAAACTAACACTAAGCCACGATTAATGGTTTGAAGAGGCTCTCACGAGCATCTGCATACAGTTATTGCACAACTTATCGTACACTGAGGGTAACAGTACCACTATATATTGAGGTATGTCAACAATTAATCAACAAGGTTTTGATTCGTTTTTTTGTTTTATTTTTGGGACTCATATCTCTCGAACAAAGCATTTCACTCTTCAAACGATTCTTACTCCCCTAAATCATCATCGGAGCAGCAACTTTACAAGATTTACTCAAAAAAGAGTTTCAACGACCATTCGACAATGAAACTCATACCCCTAGGTTCGCTCGTGAATGCCCATTCTCTTGAGACACTGTCCCTACATGAGTTCGTCTCAGGAAAGGCGGAATATCTAGAGAATCTTCGTTGGCATCCATTCTGTTGGCCGCCGCCATAGTCTTATCGATATCCCTTTGTATGAGAGTTTCGGTGGTAGGAAATCCTGTTGCAATAATTGTCAGCTTAACTTCGTTTTCCATTTTATGGTCTGTAGTCATTCCAAAAATTATATTCGCTTCAGGCGCCACAACTCGTTGTATAACCTCAGCCGCATGGTGTAGCTCAGTCAGCTTTAAATCACTCCCACCAGTGATATTGAATAACACACCAGTAGCACCTTCAATGTTAACATCCATCAAAGGGTTTGTAATCGCTTGTTGCGCAGCATCTCTTGCTCGCGACTCGCCCACTCCAAACCCTATAGACATCCACGCGGGGCCAGCGTCACGCATTATGCTTTGCACGTCTGCAAAATCCAGATTTATATCACCAGCGCTAGTGACAAGTTCCGTAATAGACTGCACACCCAGTCGAAGAACATCATCCGCAAGCCTAAATGCATTTTCAGCCGTTACTTCTTCCTGTGCCACAATGCTAAGTCTTTGATTAGGTATAACCAGAAGAGTGTCAACATTTTCTTGCAATTTATCTATTCCAGCTTGAGCCTGATTCGCCCTACGAATACCTTCGAAAGCAAAAGGTCTTGTTACTACTCCCACAGTCAAAGCCCCAGTTTCTCGGGCTATTTGCGCGATTACGGGTGCAGCACCTGTACCCGTACCACCACCCATTCCCGCTGCAACGAACACCATATCGGAGTCCCTAATCACATCGTAAATATCCTCACGACTTTCTTCAGCAGACATAGATCCCTTATCTGGGTCACCACCAACGCCCATCCCCTGTGTCAATTGTTCACC
Source organism: uncultured Dehalococcoidia bacterium (assembly GCA_964602845.1). Taxonomy (GTDB): domain Bacteria; phylum Chloroflexota; class Dehalococcoidia; order Lucifugimonadales; family UBA826; genus CAZRSW01. The sequence continues at coordinate 49,915 of CAZRSW010000004.1, forward strand.
GATTCTAATTCTCATTGGAACATCACTACCCATCAATGCTTGAATATCGGTGTTCATAACTATATAGTCAACGCCTGACACTCGCTCTTTAAACATACGAGACACAGCATTTGATCCGCCACCACCAACACCTATCACCTTTATCCTAGCTACCCCTTCCAACTCGCGGCCGTTAATTGTCATCACTATCTCCCTTCAAGCTTAATTATTTAGTTCCAATGAGGTTCCCAATTTTATTAACTAGACCACCGAATGCGGACCCTCTCGTTCCTGTTCCCGTTTTCTCTATTAATCCTTCCGCCACTCTTTCATTCCTAAGAGCCCATAGAAGCATACCCACCCCAGTTGAATAGGCTGGGGCCTCCAACTCTTCAGACATACCGGCCAAATGATCAGGAAACCCTATTCTGATATTACAGTTAGGCATATATTGCTGAGCCATTTCGAATAACCCAGGCAATGATGATGCACCACCGGTCATAACTACTTGTGCTTTATGATTTTGACCTATACCAGACTCTTGGAGCTTTAAGTCTATGAGCCTTATCAACTCCATGCCCCTTTCACGAACTAATTGGCATATATCTCTCCTGTACACACTAACTTTCGCTGACCTACCTAGTACAGACACATCTATTTGTTCTCGCATGTCTATAGATGCAGGCTCAGTACTGGCGTACTTGAGTTTGAGCTGCTCGGCTTCCTCAAATGAAGTATTAAAGGTCATGCTTATATCATTGGTAAACTGAAACCCACCTACAGGAACAACCGAAGTGTAAAGGATGCTCCCTCCCTTGAACGCTACGATATCGGTCGTTCCTCCGCCGATATCAACTATTGCAGCCCCTCTTTCCTTTTCTTTTGATGTTAGTAATGCCTCGCTACTAGCCAATGGTTCTAGTACCATTTGCTTAACTTTGAGTCCAGCTGTAACGACCGCGCTATCGAGATTCCTAACAAAGCTGTCACCAGCGGTCACTAAATGCGACTTAACTTCCAATCCAGCTGCGTGCATACCCACGGGGTTACTGATGCCATTGTGTCCATCAATATCATAAGCTGTCGGTATAGCATGAATTATTTCTCTGCCCGGAGTTTTTGACGAAGCCATAACTAATTCAGGGACGCTATCAACTTCATCAGACGTTATGACCCCTTTTGATCCTATGTGACTCAATACATCAACCCTGTTGTCAAAATCTATGTGAGATCCTGTGATTCCAACATAGGCTGCATTGATCGGCAATTCAGTTCGAGATCTTATTACCTCTAAACTAGATTTAATCCCCTTCGCTGTTATATTGATATCCTCAACATTACCTTTCTTCAAGCCAGTGCAGGGTACAACGCTATGGGCGATTATTTCAGGATACCTGCCATTCACCTTCATTGCGACGATGGTACATATCTTCGTAGTACCTACATCAATCGCTGTTATTAAACTTCCATTTTTCATCATCTACCTTCTTAACATTTACTCTATATCTATCCTAGATCTTCTCTATAACTCTTAAACGAGCGCTTCGACTTCTCGGGTTCAAAGCTATTTCTTTATTAGATGGTCTTACCAATTTCTTCTCGACCAGTAAAACTCTAGCCGTATGATCACACCTACAAACAGGTATTTCCGGTAAGCATGTACATGCCCTAGATTCATCCCTAAAAAAATTCTTCACTAATCTATCCTCCAAGGAGTGGTAACTTATAACCACTAGCCTCCCCCCATGAGCTAACAGATCTAGGCCATCAGCTAATCCTTTAACCAGATTATTTAATTCCTCGTTAACTGCAATCCTTATCGCCTGAAAAACACGAGTCGCTGGATGAATCCTGCCAGAATGTATCCCCACGACTCGACTAACAATATCCCTCAACTCCCCCGTCGTATGAATTGGGCGCCTTTTAACTATTTCGGTTGCAATTTTTTTAGATTTTTTCTCTTGGCCAAATCTATAAATTACGTCTGCAAGGTCACTTTCCCTAAAACCATTCACTACATCAGAAGCAGAAAAATTTCTAGATTTATCAAATCTCATGTCAAGAGGAGCATCGAACCTAAAACTAAACCCTCTATCAGGAGAATCTAACTGTGCAGATGAAATCCCAAGATCCAATAGTATTCCTGTCACTCTTCCTAACTTTTCTCTCCTGGCCAAACAAGACATCCGTGTATAACTGCCTTTCACAAGATTGATTCTATCCACATACTCCGCAAGGTGATCTCTAGCGATCTGCAGCGACATCGGATCTATATCAATACCCATCCCACCAGCCTCAGGGTGGGACCTCAAAACAGCCAGCGCATGCCCCCCCATGCCTACTGTACCGTCAACAAAACACCCTCGAGGTCGGGGTTCTAGAGCCCTTAGAACTTCCATAACCATCACGGGAACATGTAACCGATTCACAAACATCACACCACAGAAAATTGACTCTATATTGTCTTACCGTGCTAGAACCGTGTTAGAATGTCCGTAAATAGTGGGGTCACTAATTAAGGTCAACTCCTACACCTGCTTAGAAGTTTCCCAGCCCATTCCGATTTGGCGCAAGGCATTTTAAGATCTATTTATCACACAAATACGATACCCAACACTAAGGGAACAATTAACATGACCCCCAAACTTACTGCACAGCCTTGCCTAGCGATATTGACTATCAGCGACAGCGGAACCAGAGGTGACAGGAAGGATGTAAGTGGAGACACAATCAGTTATTTACTCGCCGCCGCTGGTTTTCATGAGGTTGATAGAACCATCGTTCCAGACGAGATCGACCTGATAACTCCGAAACTGAAGGAATGGTCTGATTATGGGGAGATTGATGTTGTATTGACAACAGGTGGTACTGGGCTAGGCCCAAGAGACGTAACGCCAGAAGCAACCCGGGCAGTGCTAGACATGGAAATTCCCGGCATCACTGAAGCCATGAGGACAATAACATCAAAATCAACACCATACGCCATGTTAAGCAGGTCGGTTTCTGGTGTCAGATCAGGTTGTTTGATCATAAATCTTCCAGGCAGTCCGGCTGGAGTTAAAGAGTGTATTGAAGTAATACTGCCAATAATCCCACATGCTTTGGAAATGATCAGAGGGTGGCGAACACATAAGCCCATTTTACAAGAGAAACCTGTCGAGCAAGACCGGAAGTCTAAAACACTTTAATCGCTGGCAACAAGATGAAATTTCATATTTTCACCATCTTCCCAAAAATGTTTCAGACTCCCTTCAATGAAGGGGTGGTAGGCCGTGCCAGCAGGAACGATCTGATCGAGATAGTCATACACGACATAAGGACCTACTCGAAAGATCCTCACAAACGTGTGGACGATTATCCCTACGGAGGCGGCCCCGGAATGTTGATGCGGCCAGAACCTCTGTTTGACGCAATTGAGACCGCAAAAAACCGATCGATGATGTCTCCACAAACACCTATAATATTGATGACTCCCCAAGGACGGCGCCTCAACCACAAAATAGTCCACGAACTGTCTTATCACGACGAACTATCAATCATTTGCGGCAGATACGAAGGCTTTGATGAACGGGTAAGAATTGAGTTGGCCACTGACGAAATAAGTATTGGAGATTTTGTGATTTCTGGGGGTGAATTAGCAGCAATGACAATTATTGATTCTGTTACTCGCCTCCTACCAGGGGTACTGGGAACGTCTGAATCACCCACAAATGATTCTTTCTATGAGGGGTTGCTTCAATTCCCACAATTTACCAGACCACCAACATACCGTAACTTGACCGTCCCAGATATATTGCTTTCAGGGAACCACTCTCAAATAAACAAATGGCGACGAATGCAATCACTCCAGAGAACCGCAGAAAGAAGACCTGAATTACTAGAAAACGTTAGTCTCACGGAAGAGGAAATGGATTTCATAGGAGATATATTGAACACAGAGATACAGGGTTGCGAAAAAACTCCTGATCCATAAACTTGATATCTTTTAATAATCTGACTCAAGGCCGAAGGGATTCGCCGAATTGCAACAAATATTGAGGTGAAACATGAAGGGAAAGGATTTTCTAACTATCTCACACCTAGAGCCTTCTGAGGTTGAAGAGATAATAATGAAGGCATATAGTGTTAAAAACGGCGAAACCTCGGATCTTCTCGCAGGGAAAACAATCGCCCTTATATTTGAAAAGCCATCTCTACGCACGAGAGTTAGTTTCGAAGTAGGCATAAAGCAAATGGGAGGAAGTTGTATTTTCTTGAGCAATCAAGAAATAGGCCTAGGGGTTAGAGAACCGGAATCAGACATCGCCAGGGTATTGGACAGGTTGGTGGACGGTATTGTAGCTAGGGTATTTTCACACCACAGCTTGGAGCTACTGTCGGAGAATACTTCATTACCGATCATCAATGCCCTATCAGACAAAGCCCATCCCTGCCAAGCATTGGGAGATTTTTTAACGATATTTGAGAAAAAGGGTAGTTTAGACGGGCTCAAAGTCGCATTTGTCGGGGACGGAAATAACATCGCTGGAAGCCTTGCAATGACATGTGCCTCTGTTGGTTCGGAATTCGTGATTGCTTCTCCAAAACAATACCAGCTCCCAGAAAGTGTGTGGACCGAAGCTAATGTGATCTCACAAAGATCAAAAACAAAGCTGTGGTGGACATCTGATCCTTTTGAGGCCGTCGATAAGGCAGACGTAGTTTACACAGACGTTTGGACTAGCATGGGTAACGAATCGGAAGAAGAGGAACGGCTCAAAGTTTTTACCGACTACCAAGTTAACGAAAATCTCATATCCACTGCTAACCCTGAATTCCTGTTTATGCATGACATGCCGGCTCACAGAGGGGAGGAGATTTCCCCAAATATGCTGGATCATCCAAATTCCGTCGTTTACCAGCAAGCAGAAAATAGACTGCATGCTCAGAAGGCAGTGCTTGCAAGGCTTTTCGAAAAGAGACAGGGATGATGCATATCACAATCACTAGCATCGTTTGAGAAAACAATCATGAACATCAAGCCCATAGTAACCATAATCGGTAAACCCAACTCTGGGAAATCTACCCTTTTTAATAGGATCACGGGAAGACACACCGCAATTACCAGTAGCGTTGCAGGCACAACAAGGGACAGAGTAATAGAAGAGACCGTATGGGGCGATCACGCATTTATAGTGGTTGACACCGGTGGATTAGAGCTATTTGAACCCGAAGTAGTAGAAATATGGAGCGAAGTTAAGAGTCAGATCGACCAAGCAATTACGGATTCCGATGTGATCCTGTTCCTCGTTGACATTGCAACAGGCGCAACCACCGTCGATCAAGAAATCGCTGATATGTTACGGTCAATTGGGAAACCTGTTGTATTAGTCGCCAGTAAGGCAGATAACGAAGACCGCGTTGCTTACTCCTCTGAGTTATATAAGCTCGGCCTAGGTGACCCAGTACCAATCAGCGCGTATCACAATCATGGTATCGATGAACTTATGACCTCCGTTATAGAGCATTTCAACGATATACCACAGCCTCCTAGTTTAGTTGTTGACCTTCGTCTGGCAATTATCGGCCGCACAAACGTTGGAAAATCCCTGTTGATCAACGCAATTACTGGGGGGCCGCGATCCATAGTAAGTAACATTGCTGGCACAACCAGAGATAGTATTGACTCAGTAGTGAGCGTCAATCACAGAGAAGTTCAGATAGTCGATACTGCCGGCATAAGAAGAAGGGGAGATATTAAGCAGGGCATAGAGAAGTACAGCGTTGTTAGGTCGATTAAAGCAATCAACAGATCTCAAGTCACAGCTCTAACCATAGATGCCTCCGAGCTCTCTACAAATCAAGATGCCCATATTGCCAGTTATGTTTTCAACTCTAAGAGGGGGCTTGTGATAATAGTAAATAAATGGGATCTGGCCGAAAAACTACATTTAACAAAACAACTTGCAATCTCAAATATTAGAGAAAAATTCAAGTTCGCCAGCCACGCGCCTATTTGTTTCACTTCAGCTTTAAACAAATCAGGCATAAAGGAATTATTTGATACGGCTTTTCGTGTACATAGTGAATGGGCGAAAAAAATACCTCGTGCAGATGTAAATAGGACGATAATGACAGCGGTTTCCGAAAATCCTCCTCCCACAAACGGACGAAAGATATTAAAAATATATAGCGCTTTGCAGGATGAATCTAGTCCTCCTAGCTTTACATTTTACGTAAACCATACCGATATGATTCATTTCTCCTACAGAAGGTATCTCGAAAATAGGCTCCGTCAGGAACATGGATTTGAGGGAAGTCCACTAAGGATGCGCTTCCGAGGAAGAACAAAAAAATGGGCTCGCAGATGATCGCTATAGCGATCATATTGGCCGGTTATCTGATTGCCTCTATCTCCTTTGGTCTGATTATAGGCAAATACGTTAAAAAAATAGACATCAGACAATATGGAAGCGGTAGTACCGGAGCCACCAATGTAGCAAGAACATGCGGGCCAATATACGGAGCCATCGTTTTATTGCTCGATATGGCCAAAGCCATTCTGCCACTAATCTTCGCAATACATATCGTCGACACTCCCATTTGGAGCCATTCCTTCGTAGGACTGTCGGCAATAGTCGGACATGTTTGGCCTCTATACACCAAGTTCCGTGGTGGGAAAGGGATTGCCTCTGGTTGGGCTGCATTAACGGTCCTATGCCCCTGGGCTGGATTGCTGGCAACTTTGACTGGGGTACCATTGATAATCATTTTCCGTTATGTCTCCTTAGGTTCAATATGTGGTTCAATATTCGGGACCACCAGTTTAGTAATACTTTGTTTTATCTCACCACTACCTCTGATAGATACAGTCCCACACGCATATTCAATATTCGGCATTTTTGGAGGTATTATTACAGTAGTACTGCATCGACAAAATATTCTCCGACTTATTGAGGGAAAAGAAAAAAAGATAGGCCAACGATCCGAGGATATATCAAATTAAATATGATAAAGGTAACGATTGTAGGGGCTACAACATGGGGCACCACACTTGCATTGATGGTCTCAAGAGAGGGCATTAATACTGCTTTGTTGGTGCGCTCGAAAACAGAATCGTCAAAAATGATCCAAGAGGGTCAAAATTCACGGTTCTTGCCAGGAGTGATGTTTCCAAAAAACCTTTCAATAACACATTCCAAGGAAAATGCCTTTAATAGCTCATCTATTGCCATATATGCAGTGCCATCCACTACCTTTCGAACAAATGTGGTTGAGACAATCCATCATATACCCAAAGATACCGTTATAGTAAGCGCCTCTAAAGGGCTTGAATTAAACACTGGGAAACGAATGACGGAAATACTCGAAGAACTGATTTCTGATAATTCCAATGATAGACTCTGCGCACTATCAGGGCCTAATCTAGCCTCAGAAATAATATCCGGAAAACCCACTTCGACTGTAGTTGCTTCTACTGACTACAACTCAGCGCAATTAGTACAATCCATCCTTAATTCTGATAAGTTCAGAGTATACACTAACACAGACATTATAGGCGTAGAATTGGCGGGTTCACTCAAAAACATCACTGCTATTGCTGCTGGTATTTGTGACGGATTGGATCTTGGAGATAACGCTAAAGCAACGATAATAACTAGAGGACTATCGGAGATGTCAAGATTAGGCACAGCGATGGGTGCAAATCCCTTAACATTTGCCGGATTAGCAGGCATGGGGGATATTATAGCAACCTGTTCAAGTAATCTGAGCCGAAACAATAGGGCAGGGAGATTGTTGGCAACTGGGGCAAGTATACCGGACATAGCAATATCCATCGGGAGCGTTACAGAAGGTATAGGGACTACAAAAGCTTCGATAAAGCTCGCCGAACAGACCAGCATTGAAATGCCAGTGGCAAAATCTGTTTACAATGTGTTGTTTAACAACACACCTGCCCTTGAGGCAGTTCATGACTTGATGATTCGAGCCCCAAGATCAGAAACTTGACGTCCACCCCTACATAGCTCATCTAGCAATAATCTTGTGTTTGTTTATTAGTAATGCCGAATTAAATTTCTCCAAGTTCATATATAACAACTGCAGTAGTGACTATACCGGCAGTTTCCGACCTAAGAATTCTAGGCCCTAGAGATACAGGCAAAGCCCCTAAACCTATAGCGTCATTAATCTCGCTGATCGTAAAACCACCTACGGGGCCAACGAAAACGGAAACCTCCCTAATATCTCGCTTAAGGCTTTCTACGTGGGTAGTAAGCGCTTCCTTCAAATAAAGATCCTTCTCTTTTTCCCACGGGATTAAAGATAGGCCATTAGATATAGACAATGCTTCATGAAACGTCTTTGGATCAGTTAGATCAGGGATTCTACATCTCCCAGACTGCTCAGCGGCTTCCCGGATAATCCTATGCCACCTATTTTTCCTAGTCCCACTGACCGACAACCGGTCTGTTCGCGCCGAGATAAATGGGACAAATTTTGACACACCAACCTCTACCCCTTTTTGAAGAACATATTCAAACCTCTCAGGTTTAATAAGAGCCTGACAAAGCGTAACATTTACGTTCGGTTCACCTGTACCTCGTCTCTCCTCAACTACGATGCCTCTACAGGAATCAGACTGGATGTGACCAAGTTCCACTTCCAACTCTGTTCCATTACCATCCATCACAATTATCCTGTCTCCCTTTTTCGCCCTCAAAACGACTGCTAATTGATGCGATATATCCTTTGGCAATTCAACATCCATTCCATTTATACTCTCAGGAGAAGTGAAGAAGCGATTCATTTACTATTGCCCTGACTTTGTAATGGAACCATAGAAGCCAATATGGCACACCAGTCCCCGTCCAAATCCACCATTTCAAATCTAATACCCTTTCTTGTCATAACATCCCTGACCGCATCTAAGGATTCCATGAGTATGCCAGATAGTATCAGCCTAGAGTCAGGAAGGAGTGTCTCCGCTATAAGATCAGAAACGTCCATTATTACCTTGGAGGATATGTTCGCTAATACTACGTCAAATTTTCTTCCAGAAATAAGCTCCTGATTTATTGGACCGTTAACGACAGATATTTCATCAGATACTCCATTGATTTTGCAGTTTTCGACAGCAACCTCGGTAGAGACCTTGTCTATGTCGACACCAATCGAACTATCTGCGCCCAGTTTTACAGCTGCAATGGATAATATCCCTGAGCCACAACCAATATCCAAAACGCACTCCCCACCAAAGATAACTCCCTCCAATAACTCTAAACACATACGAGTAGTCGGGTGATATCCTGTTCCAAAAGCCATACCAGGATCTAGTAATATAACAACCTTACCCTCACCATTTTCCCCCTCCCGCCAAGTTGGAGAAATAACAATATTCTCACCAATAGCAACGGGCCGAAAATGTTCTTCCCACTTGGTCTCCCAATCTTCTTCTTCAACCTCACGTACAATAAAAGAATCTATAGGGTGAACGTGATTAACTAATCTTACTCCTACTTCAATACGGCTCCGCTTATCTTGGGTATTTTCATCAATGGGCAGATAAGCACGTATTGTTAGTGCACCATCAATTCGAGGCATTTCCCCTTCATCTGGATTAAACGAATCACTATTTTCTATAACCGCCCCTCCACTTCCATATCTGTTAAAAATATGAAAGAGGGGTTCTACAAATTCAGGATCCGCCTCTACACTCAACTCCAACCATTTCATGTATATACCAAAAAATCTAGGGTCCTATTCTCCAAAAGCACTTTTGAATTTCCCGAAGAAACCTTTACCATCTATTCCTTCAGAAAAATCAACAGTGGGTAATGTTTCCCCTAGATTTTCCAAAAGTCCTTTTTGTTCGCTTGTTAATTTTTTGGGCACATGCACACTCAATGTAACAAGCTGATCACCTCGCCTATTTCCACGTAATTGAGCAACTCCTAGACCCCTTAATCTAAAAACATTCCCATTTTGAGTCCCGGGCGGAATATCAAGTTCGTACTGACCTTCAAGCGTAGGGACAGGCACTGTCGCTCCCAAGGAGGCTTGTACAATATTTATCGGCAGCTCGCATCTTATGTTCACCCCATCACGAACGAAATAATCATGTTCAGAAATTCTGAAGGCGACATACAAATCACCCGGAGGTCCGCCATTTGTCCCATGCTCACCCTCCCCACTCAACCGAATCTGAGTATCTTCTTCTATACCAGGAGGGACAACGACAGCGAGTTTTCGATTCTTTCGCTCCCTACCTTGGCCTCTACACTGAGTACAACGAGTATTTATGACCTTCCCATCTCCCTTACAGATATGGCAATCCGTGACTTGAACAACCTGCCCAAACACACTCTGTTGAGCACGTCTAACTTGTCCTTCACCATTACAAGCGGTACAAATATCTACATCACTGCCAGGTTCACTTTTGGAGCCTCTACAATGACTACAGGATTCAATCCTCCTAATTTCGAATTCTTTCTCTGTACCAAAAATCGCCTCATCGAAATCCACTGTCATACTATATTGCAAGTCAGAACCGCGCTGAGCAGTGTTTCTTCGTTGACCAGAACTGCCAAACCCACCACCAAAAAAAGATTCAAATATATCGCCAAATCCACCGAAATCGGCGAATCCGCTGTTTCGAATGTCGCTGCCATTTATTCCAGCATGACCAAATCGGTCGTATTGAGCCCTCTTTTCATCATCTGAAAGTATCTGGTAGGCTTCATTTATCTCTTTGAACTTTTCCTCTGCTCCCTTATCCTTGTTTCGATCGGGATGATATTTCAGAGCCAGTTTTCTAAACGCACTTTTCAAATCTTCCGCGCTAGCATTTTTAGAAACACCGAGCACTTCGTAATAATCTCGTTTTTGGGTAGTCATATCTTCTATACCACACGCGTCATTAAAGGAAGTTACATAACCGGACACTCACGATAAAAGATTATAAACTAAGTTCAACTATAACGTTAGCCGATGACATGAAACAGACTTCAAGGTCAAACATGGGACCCATTAGAATGTTTAAGATCACGAGCTGCTCTTAAAGTATTTGAGAGCAACATTGCTATTGTCATTGGGCCAACGCCTCCTGGTACAGGAGTTATGGCTGATGCTTTTCGTGAGACCCCCCGAAAATCAACGTCTCCTATCAATTCGTATCCACTTCTTTTACTAGGATTTTCAATCCTATTTATTCCAACATCTATAACAACCACTTCGTCCGTTATCATTTCCTCGGTTACATACTTTGGCCGACCGATGGCCGTTATGAGAATGTCAGCTTCTCGGGTAATATCACATAGGTTATATGTGCCGCTGTGACATACAGTAACTGTGGCATTACCACCACTCCTTTTGAGTGAAAGGAGGTTCGCAACTGGCCTACCCACTATATTACTCCTACCTAAAACAACTACGTGTTTACCCGATGGATTGTTGTCCGTACGTAACAACATTTGTTCAATACCAGCGGGTGTAGCAGGAATAAATCTAGGATTGCCAGATGCAAGAAGGCCAACATTGTATGGGTGTAATCCATCAACATCTTTCAAGGGGTTAATAGCCGAGATTATTCTATTTTCATCAATCTCTCTAGGCAATGGCATCTGTACTAATATGCCATGAAACGCCGTATCCATATTGAGCTGATGAACCAAGGAAAGCAAATCCTCCTCGCTCACATTATCGGGTAAGTTGAAAATTTCCCCATTCATCCCAACAGCATTGGCATCCCTTTCCTTATTTCTCACGTAAACTGCTGAGGCAGGATCATCCCCTACTAATATTACTGCTAATCCCGGCTCAATATCATGCTTTCGTTTCATCTCCAAGACCCCAGAGGAGACTTCATTCCGAATCTGCCCAGCAATTTTTTTACCATCAATCAATTTAGCACCCATAGCTATTCCTCCATAAATGCCAAATTGTCAGATTCGCTGGCATTACATTCCACTATCAATCTTACTCTTTTTCTGCACCTACGCTGTATAATTCAAACAAAAATATAAGATCAAAAATGTTAATAACCGGCGTAGACATAATTGAAATTAACCGAGTCGAACTTATTGTCAATAAATATGGTACTAAGTTTTTGAATCGGATATACACGCACAAAGAACTTGTTTATTGTAAGAATCGTCCCCCTCAACTAGCAAGTAGGTTTGCGGCAAAGGAAGCCGTTATGAAAGCCCTAGGAACGGGCACTAGAGGCGTCGGATGGAAAGATATAGAAATCTCACGCCTACGAGGTCAAGCTCCCTCAATCGTATTGCATGGGCGAGCTAAAACCCGGGCAGACGCTATAGGACTCACCGGCCTCGCACTTGCGCTATCTCACTCCAAAGAATATGCAGTTGCAACTGTAATAGGAGAAAGTCAGAAAGGGAACATTCTCAACAAGCAAGATCTCTGAAACAGAAGACACCCATGGATAAAAAGGCTGAACTTATCGGCCTCCAATCTCCTGACGCAAATATTTCGTTAACTCCCACCTTTCGTCTGCCGTCAATAACTTAGCAAATGGTGGCATAGGAGAGGTAGTCGGTTTTCCCCTAAGATAAGCAGACAGACCCTGGCGTCCTCCATGACTTATAAATCCAAAGATCTCTCCATCACTGGATTTTCTGGTTACATCAGATCTTAAATTGGCCGGCATGGGGCCTCGATCCATCGCTGTTGTACCATCAGATCTTTTGCTTGATAACTTAGTGATCTTTCCATCACCATCCAACGACATCCCATGGCAAACAGCACAGTTAACCGCATATAAGTCCACGGCTCTGGCATGATCATAATCTTGTTTTATCGCTTCAGGTACCGTTAACCCTGAATATGCCTCCATACTAGAATATTTCACTTCTCTGCCGCTTATAGGTACGGAATGCTCAGGTGGCAGTATACGAGGTACCTCTTGAACTCTATAGGAGGGTGAATAATGCATCTCCGAAAAAACCTGCACTGCGTGAGGTCCTGATTGAGGAAATGCTGGTAATTCAAAGTTTATTGCTCCTCCAAACTTTACCTCTCCGGTCCTAGAGTTATAACATCCAAAACTCGAAATCACAAAAAGCATTACACCCGCAATAACCAACGCCGGTTTCAATTTTACTCTTGTAATTCGCTTAAGATTCATGAGTTTGTTTCTTCTATCTTATTCCCAGCCACGAATAATTTCCCCATCCATTCCAGCTTTCTTCAAAGCTTCTTCTGCTGCGGCCGTTCGCCCTTCATCAGTGGTTACCGACACTCCTATGTGACCCTCCGTTATTTTTTCGCTATAAGCCCCCATAAAAAGTCGAGGTAGCCGAGACTCAAAAATGATCCCAATAATAGTGAAAATAATAGCCCCAAGCATCGATCCTTCATACATTATGATGGCCATAGGAGGAATAGATAAAATTGGCTTTCCCCCAGTGATCACCGGGTATGCAAGCTGCGTGCCAGCAGTCAATATCAACGCAATCGTGAATCCGCATACCGCACCAATCAGTGGCCATCTGTATAGGTGGTGTTTTGGCTCCGACTCACCAAACGTGCCCTCAGGATATGGGGTTCCTGTCAAAACATCATACTCACCATCCTCAAAGCCAGCATCCCTAAGATTGTCGAGTGCGTCTGCCGCGGAGCTTTCGTCTGTATAAAGCCCAAGTACGCTTCTTTTAGCCATAACTTATCCTCTTTTTTAGCCTCGAATCAATGGTTTTTTTCATAGTAATGATGTGGAAGGCCTTCCCGTATCGTAGCTGGAACGGTCTTCCTGCCAACTTTTATTAACCGCCGAAAAACCATACCTTCCTTGACATCAAACAACGGTATCAAAGGAAAAATCTTGGCAAACAGCAACATGCCCAGGGCCACAAAGGCAAAAGTTTCTACTACAATCAATATTTCTATAATGGAAGGATGGTAAGTCCCCCAATCAAACGTCATATGTCCTCTTCTGACCAGCCCAGGTATAACTATCAAAAACCTTTCAAGCCACATGCCAATGTTGACCAATATGGTCGACCAAAACATGATTTTCGCACTCCTTCGGAATCTCTTAAATAGCCATAATGGCACCGGAATAACGAACGAAGTTACCACAAAAACCATGAACAACGCCCCATATGGCCATTGAAATACCTGTAATTCCCTGAGCGCGATTTCAGGGCTCTCCAGTGTATATAGCGCATATATCCATTCCAAGAAGAAGAAGAAAAACCACGTCGTCGCAACGACAATGAGTAGTCGTGCTATCGCATCAAAATGATCCGGCTTTATATACTTATCTAACCCATAAAGCCAAACCGATAACGCCATAAGCATCGCTACTGCTGATACTCCTGAATGGATCGCTCCAATTATGAAGTAGGGTGCAAATATCGTAGAATGCCAGCCCTCAACACCTATTAACACCGCAAAATCCCAAGAGACTATAGAATGCACTGACACGAAAACAGGCAGCACTAGTGCAGATAGAAGAATACCCGCCAAAGTCTGCATACGCCATTGCCTGGGGGTACCCCTCCAACCAAGGGAGATCCCACTATAAAACTTCTTCATCAAACTGTTTTTTACTCTATCCCTCACGATAGCAAAATCAGGGAGCAAGCAAACAAACACAAATAATGAGCTTCCAATAAGATATGTGCCTACAGCGCTTGGGTCCCAAACGAATGGCGACCGCACGTTAGGCCATATACCCCTATCAAAATCATAAGGAAATATCCAATAAGCGACTCTCCATGGTCGCCCGACGTGGAATAACGGTGTATGCAGAGCTGCGACGAGCGAGAAGACCGTCATCACTTCTGCTGCCCTTGTAATGGGTCTTCTCCATTCAGCCTGGGTAAGTCTTAATATAGCCGATATCATGATACCTGCATGACTTATACCTATCCAAAAAACGAAATTAGCTATAAAGAATCCCCACATAACGGGTCTATTTAACCCTGTAACCCCGAGGCCGTGATACACCATAAATCCAAAGGAGCCCAGACCGAGGGCAACCACAAATCCTAGAAATAAGACAGCGGGCAACCACCACTTAGGGACGCCAAGAACGTCCTTAAGCAAATCCTCATTTATTTCCTTTTGTGTCAGTTGTGTGTGTTCTTGCATTTACAATTTACCGACTTCCTAAAATAGCAGCTATGTTTAACATCAAATACTGTACACTATCTAGGTTTCCCCATAACCAAAAGTTTGGCCCTATGATATTGCACCTCAGCCTTATAAAGCAGCATTTCTTTCTGTTCCCAAATGTTCACAGCAGGTATGATTCTAGTTGCCAACATGTATATAAGTACCCCACCCGCAATGAATCCAACAATCAGTAGAACGTCCCACAGCTGGGGCATGACAGCTTTCGGGAGATTATCAATATGCAAAACATCCTTAGGGACTGCCACATTCCCTATACCTTCAACTGACCAGGAAGCGACATACATTCTGATACGATCCATCATCGTACCTACCAACACAGATACAGCGATTATTGTAGGCCCCCAAATGCTACGCCTCAGAGGATTCCAAATCATGGTAAACCATGGAACTATGAACACGAATAAGAACGCCAACAGAAAAATCGTCAGATATGGCCCCTTTATTAATAATTCTATAACCGCTTGCTCAGAAGGTTTCTTACCGTACCATAGGACATTAAAGCTGGAGAACCAGAACCAAAACCACAGGAGTGACAAAGCTAGCAGTAATTTCCCAAGGCCCCAGAATTGATCTAATCCTATATAATCCTTATACCCACCAAATTGCCTGAGAAAAAACATCGTAAGCATCATAGTGGCAACACCCGCTTGAAGAGCGTTGTGAGCATGAGTAACAGGATACAGAGAGTCGATCCATCCGGGTACGTGTACCATGAGAAAGTCCACACTTACAAAGAAATGTACGAAAACGAGCATCATGAAGTAGAGAGCTCCAAGTATTCCCATTCTGTGATATTGCCAATTCCATTGATGAGAAGTGCCACGCCATCCTAAAGCCAGCCGCCCCCCCCATTTCTTCCTCCAGCCCTTCCCTTGATCACGCAGGGCCGCGAAATCTGGTAGGCATGAAACCCACAATAATCCAAGTCCCAACAGTGCCAAGGATACTATGGCCAAAGTGGCCCATATGTGCGGCGAGTAGGCAGGCACGCCACAATTTAGGAACGCACAATCTCCCCCTTTATCTTGATGTCCAAAAAACCATAGACTTCTCCTCCCGTCCTCAAGACTCGGCAACAGCCATAGGAGAGGTATAAATAGGATCAAGCTTAAACATCCCGCCAAACTCCATAGCTCAGCAGCCCTGGATATCGGCCTACGCCAATTAGCATTCGCAATCCTTGGAGCTATGGCTACCATAGGGGCAGCAGAGGCAGTCGTTATGAAAAACGAGAACAACGCAAGATAGTATCCCCAAAGATATTTGTCTGAGTTGTCAAACCCAGTATTCAATCGCATAACAAAGCCAATGATGCCTAGAACAAATAAGATGCTGACGAAGGTTACACCTTGCCAGAATCTATTACTTGTTATCCCGTGAATCCCTAATAATTCCTGTGATACCGCAGCCCTATTATCCACAGAATTTTCTGTCTCCACATAAGCTTCCACCAATTCTTTTTGGCGAATTTCATCAGTGACCATGCGAGACCTCTGCGGATTCATCCACCTTCTTCAAATAAACAACATTTGGGTCCGTTCCTAAATTCTCCATCAGTCCGTATCCCCTACCCTGCTCTCCCATAGCGTCAGCCTTCATCCTTGAAACCTGACTATCAGAATCGGCGAAATTTCCAAAGTTCAGGGCACCAGTTGGGCAAGCATTTACGCAAGCCGGATTCAGGCCTCTATCACCATCTTGCACTCCTAACCCATTCCTATCGCCTTCTCTAGTGGAACGTTGAATACGCTGCACGCAAAAACTGCATTTCTCCATTATCCCACGACTCCTGACTGTGACATCAGGGTTGAGCTGATTTTTCAAACTTTCGGGCCACTCCGGTTCCCAGAAATTGAAGAACCTAGCATGGTATGGACACCCATTCGCACAAAAACGAGTGCCGATGCAACGGTTGTAAACCTGCACGTTCATTCCTTGATCATTATGGTAGGTCGCGTAGACCGGACACACCGGTTCACAGGGGGCATTCCCACAATGTTGGCACATAACCGGGATAAACCTAGCTTTAACATTTGGAAACTCTCCTTCCCAGTAGCGTTCTATACGAATCCACTGTATAGCACGACGCTGGTTGAAATGTTCTTCTTGGTTAATCGGGATGTTATTCTCCGATTGGCATGCAACCACACATCCCTGACAACCCGTACATCTATCGATGTCAATGACCATTCCCCATTTGTATTCCGTCATATGCCAGCTCCTAATTTATAATCCAACGGGAAGACTCATTTCCTATTTGTTGTCCCATCAAGATGCTCACCCGTGGTAACTTCAATAATGTGGTCATGTTCATCTCTTGGGAATTCTGGTACGGTGTTTTCAAACTTTGGCACTCTAACCCATTCACCGGTGAGTTCGATTTCGACCCTGCTTGCTGCCCAAGCAAGAGCTCCAGTATCATCATCGGTGGCAGATTCCAAAATAGATAGGACATTCGAGCCTCTGCCAGAAGCATACCTGCCTCCATCTCTATGACCTTGGCCAATTGGAACGGAAAGAACGTCAGGATGCGTTGCAGGGTTAGGCATAGCTAGAGCTTTAATAGACCCTCCATTGGATGCTTTTATCATCAGGACATCCCCTTCCTTTATTCCTCTCTCTTCAGCGACTTTGTGATTTATTTCAACCCAAGTCTGCCAAGTCGCAGATGATACAGGATCTGGCATCGCTTGGAGCCAAGGCAGGTGCGCATTTCGACCATCCGAGAGGGACGCCAAAGTAAAAGGTTGAAGGGAGAATTGTCCCGCACCTTTGTATTGAGGGAATGGAACACCATCAAGTCTTTTTATAACAACTGATTCGTCACCTTGAGCGTTAGTATCCCACCATCCGCCCCTCTGCAATAAGCCATTCCAAAACAATTCAAAAGTGGGTGCAGAGACAGAACCCCTGTTTAAAGCGTAGAGTTTCCTCGCGCTATCTCTCATCATTTCTCTAAAAGTTCCCCCCGGTAAACCCAAGTCCTTTCCCAAAACTTGAGCAGAAGTCAACAAAATATCCGAGAATCCCTTGGTTCCCAAGTTACGGCCCCTATTCCCGAAAAATGGCCTAACTACAGGTTGTTGGAATCCAACCATTTGGTAGCCAGGGCCTGCGAAAGGTATATCTGTCCCCCAATCCTCCAAAAAATGGTGTTCCGGGAGTATTAAATCAGACATTGAGGTTGTATCATCCATCAACCCAGAGAAGCTGAATATAAACGGCACATTTAATACGGCTTCCTTGAATCGTGTGAAGTCCGGCATCCCATAATAAGGATCCGCTCCACGAATCATTAGTAGACTAACTTCTCCGGCAATCATATCCTCGCTTAGTCGATGAAAATCTACAAAGGAGTTTCCTGATCCATAATTTGGCACATCTTCGAGTGGGCTATTCGGATTAAATTTAATACCACCCTCTTTACCAATGTTGGAGGCAAAATGGTTCAAGGAATATATGGCCTTAAGATTTGACAATCCATTGGTATGAGCCGACGCGGATCCACCTCCTATTGCTAGAGGCCTCTGACTAGATTGAAATTCTTTAGCAACTAACCGTATATCCTCCGATGAAACACCGATCCTCGCAGAGACAGCCTCCGGCTCATATGTATCTAGCCAATTTGGATCGCCACCAGTTAGGCTGTTCACGATATCCCTGTTAGCATCGGGGCTTGTAGCTATAACCTGCGCTATTGATAAAGCAAAAATACCCTCCATCCCCGGAGTAATCGGAATCCACTTATCTGCATTCGCTGCCGTCATCGAAAATCGGGAATCCACATGAACAAGCTTCCCCCTGTGTTCATGACCTTGCCTAAATTCCCCATAGCTTTTCGAATACCTTACAGGTGATACCCAAGTATTAAGAAAATCTGCTCCAAAAGATAAGACATAATCCGAATTTTCTATGTCAAAATCTGGGATCAATTCCTGTCCGAACACATCTTTAATGGCTCTGGCCAGTACTGTATGCTCAATGGGCTCATACACCAACCTCCGCACCCCAGTTGCCTGGGCGAATTTGTCCAAAACGAGGCCCAGGTGGGCGTTCACGGGATCAGTGACAAAAACAGCTCTGTCTTGCTGACCGCTACTCTCCAATTCACCCAGCTGGTGCGTCAACCTACCGATGGCATCTTCCCAACTTATTTCACTAAATTCACCGGACCCACGTGGTCCAGTTCTGACCATTGGGGCGCTTATACGATCAGGGTGATATAGGCCCTGGACAGCCGCCTCCGACCGGACGCTGTGGCGACCTTGATTGAGGGGATAATCAATGTTGCCCTCAACCTTCTTAGCACGACCCTCCATGACTCTTACAACAATACCTTCTGAAGCGGGCCACTGGTGCGATACAGTTGCGTACCAGTTATCGATACCAGTCACCATATCTTCCGGCATTTCAATGGGAGAATCTATGAGCAGTTCTTTCTCCGGCAAACCGCAGGCCTGAAACAACACCGCTGCCCCAGCAGAACCGCCCATCAACGTTATAAATTCTCTTCTATTCAGTGGCATTCACAATCCCCTAATAGTGGCACGTGGTACAGTCGGTCGGAGCATTATTCTCTTTATGGCAATCAACACAGTCTCCCATTTTTAGAGGCTCAACTTGTTTTACCTTGTCCATGCCGCCAACATCTCCATGACACGTAGAACAAACACCTGACACATCAAGACCCTCTTTCTCAGTAAAATAGCGTATATGCGCCTCATGCACAAAATGTACATGATCCGGCACTCTATGTACCCTAACCCAATTTATTGAACGACCCGACTGCACTAGATCTCTCAATTTCTCAATTTCACCCAGTCCATCTCCCACAGTCATATGGCAAGTCATGCAAAGGCCCGCAGCCGGAACAGTCGCAGCCGCCTCCTTAGCGACATTACGATGACAAAACACGCAATCTAGACCCAATTCATCAACATGAGTCACATGAGGAAATGCGATGGGTTGATCTGGCCCCTCGCTATACCCAAAAATCACTGGCCGCCCCAACCAAGAAGAGATTACAAACGTCAAAACCAATACCGTACCCACAACAAAACCAAGCCCAATCACACCTAAGCCACCCAGTAAGGCTAGCTGTGCACCCGTAGGCTTCTTAGGTTGAAAGTCCCCAGGTATCAAATTTATGTATTCCTATAATTCATAAGCATATGTAGAGGGATCAAATCCAATAGTGCGGATAAATTTGCCTTATAGCATCCAATCCATGACCGAATCCAATATACAGGAAGCTCAACGCACCTAATAGGGCTATTAAGGCTACCACGTAGATAGGCAACCTCAATTTACGCATCGACTCTGGCACATGGCCAGAGCTTACAAGAGAGGGTATGGCGTTATGACCAATGAGCATGCTCGTAGCGAAAACAATCACCAAAAAAAC
The DNA here is from genome assembly GCA_964602845.1 of uncultured Dehalococcoidia bacterium. Taxonomy (GTDB): domain Bacteria; phylum Chloroflexota; class Dehalococcoidia; order Lucifugimonadales; family UBA826; genus CAZRSW01. The sequence continues at coordinate 70,439 of CAZRSW010000004.1, forward strand.
AAATAGCCACATATTGGTCAAGAACTTCCCAATGTCCGCCCATATCAAGGTTGTTAAAGTAGCAGGCTCCACATTCCATCCTTCAGATTGGATTAAATCACGGGATACCCTTAAAACACGAGTCCCGGCCGATTGAAAATTATCACACTGCCCCATTGGAGTGTCAAGCATATACTGGACGTGACTCGTACCTATATTGATAGATCCTCAAATATACGGTCCGCCCAAGTTCCTTACATTGGCCTAAACATCCACCCCAATGACTGACAGTTTCTATCCAATATCTCCAAAACCAACCATTTCATAGTCATTTGTGCATTAACATTAGATCAATATACTATGATTGAAAACCACTTGAAATTTATTCACAAAACAATGCAATGGAATAATGGATGGAAATAATAGATGTTAGATCCCATTTAGTTAACCCTGGTTCAGGGAAAAATCTTTGCTTTGTAAAAATAGATACAGACGACGGAATCTCAGGATGGGGAGAATGCTACACTCAATCGGACAGAGACACCCAGATTGTGTCCCATATTGACCAACTGCGAAGATATCTAATTGGTAGAAATCCTATGCACATCAAACACTTCCTCCGAATGGTTTATGACGATTTTGCAGGGAGGCGAGGAGCCATGGATTTGTACTGCGCGGTAAGCGGGCTAGAACAGGCAATGTGGGATATATGTGGGAAAGTATGCGGTGTTCCAATATACATGCTTTTGGGCGGAGCCTGCAGGGACAAGATCAGAGTGTACGCAAACGGTTGGTCATCGGGAAGTGAGGATCCAGCGGAACTCGCAGAGAGAGCTGCTGCAATTGTAGACAAAGGATTTACCGCCTTGAAATTTGATCCTATACCTGGACCGTGGAGAACCTTTATTGACAGAGATACAGAAAAAAGAACCGTGGAAAATGTTAGAGCCGTGCGTCAAGCAGTTGGATCAAAAGTAGATGTCTTAATAGAAATGCACCGTCGGCTCGCTCCCATGCATTCGGTCAGGATTGCACGTGATATAGAACAGTACGAGCCATATTGGTACGAAGAACCTGTACTTGCTGAAAATATCGATGCCTTGGCCACTGTTAGGAGGGATATCAATCTACCCGTAGTAACAGGTGAAGAACTTTATACGAAATTCGAATTCAGAGAAGTCTTTGAAAAACAGGCAGCAGATATAATTAATCCCGATGTATGCAACGTCGGAGGTATTCTTGAGCTCAAAGAAATCGCTGCCATGGCCGAACCTTATTTCGTAGCTGTTTCACCCCACAACTATAACAGCACTACAATTGGATTAGGAGCCACCATCCAAGTGTCTGCAACAATATCGAATTTCCTCATAACTGAATATTTCGTTAACTTTGAAGCATTTGCAAAATCTGTAATCTCACATCCATTCAAGGTGCAGGACGGCTACATAAGACTGCCAGAATCTCCTGGATTAGGCGTAGAATTGGATGAAGATGCACTAGCAAGATACCCATACAGCAGGCAAGCAATGAAGCAATATAGGCAATTCAACGAGGAATTACCTCATTAACTCTCGATCCAAATAAACCTCAGTTGAACGGGCCATCCTTTCCAAGATACTCCGTTGTTGACCTGGTGCTGGCAAGCGTGCTAGATTTTTCCCGATTCACATCTACAAAGATATACATGGATGTTCTCAAAACAAGTTCAAGTAGACAAAATGGTAATCTAGTTTTGACTTATGCCTATAATTGATGAATTACCCGTCCTGCCTCCTGATAAAAACTCCATACTAACTATAGGAGTCTTTGATGGCGTCCATATCGGCCATCAATATCTGTTAAATCGAGTGGTCAAAGCTGCCACACTTAGTAACGTTTGCTCCGGGGTAGTCACCTTCAAGAATCATCCTGCTGAGATTACAAATCCAGAATTCAAACCAAATTTCCTTTGCAACCTAGAAGATCGACTCACAAGACTACGTAACACCGGAGTAGATTTCGTTGTGCCAATTACCTTCGACAAAACAATTGCGGATCTTGATGCATGTAAATTTCTTTCAATATTGAAAGACCACCTGAAAATGACTGGATTAGTTGTGGGTCCAGATTTTCGTATGGGTAAAAATCGAAGTGCCGACGTAGAACAAATATCAGAGTTGAGCAAAACCATCAACTTCAGCCTAGAAATTATTGGAGATCAAGCAAGCAAGGGGCTTTCGTTTCGTAGCACAACCATCAGAAATTTACTTCGAGAAGGGAATGTATCGCTTGTACCCAACCTGTTAGGCAATTATTTTTCTATCACAGGGAAAATCATAAAGGGCATGGAACGTGGTAGAACATTGGGAGTTCCCACAGCCAACGTGGGCTACGACGAGAACCTAGTGATGCCTGAAAACGGAATTTATGCTACATGGGCGAGGATAGGGGACAAAAGGTTCAAGGCCGCCACCAGCATAGGTACAAATCCAACATTCTCTGGAAATAGCCTCACCGTCGAAGCGCATTTATTGGATTTTAGTAATTCCATATATGGGAGAATAATTACATTGGAGTTCGTAGATAAACTCAGACCCCAAATTGCATTTGACTCCGAAAACAGATTGAAAGCCCAGATGAAAAAAGACATACTACTTACTAGGGAAAAACTATCGTCCCAGTGAGGCCCTTGTGAGGGAAGATCACGATGAAACAGAAATTTAACCGAACAAGGACTTAAGGGAGCACAAGTGATTCTTTCTAATCGCAACGATATCCTGACTAGGGCCGTGTCCGAGATAATAGTTGAGGACGAGTTTGTCGAACGTCTGGATTCAGGCATACCATTAAGATTAAAAATGGGATTTGATCCTAGCGCGCCAGACATCCATCTAGGACATGCCGTCGGTTTAAGAAAATTGCGGCAACTTCAGCAGCACGGCCACAAGGTCATATTAATCGTCGGAGATTGGACAGCCCAGATTGGGGATCCAAGTGGTCGATCACAGACAAGGCAAATGCTCGCAGCTGATGAAGTCCAAAGAAACGCAGAAACTTACTTAACACAGTTCTTTAAAATAGTGGACAGGGATCAGACAGAGATACGCTGGCAAAGTGAATGGTTCGGCGCGTTCACTATAGCTAACGTTATTGAACTGACTAGCAAGTTTACGGTTGCCCAAATACTGGCGCGTGAAGATTTTTCTAAGAGATTCGCGGAAAACCACCCCATAGCAATTACAGAGCTGCTATATCCACTCCTACAAGCTTTCGATTCTGTTGCCATAGAAGCAGACGTCGAGTTCGGTGGTTTGGACCAGAAATTCAACCTGCTCGTGGGAAGAGAGCTTCAAGAAGCACACAACATGTCTCCGCAGCAATGTTTCTTGATGCCATTACTGCCTGGAACCGACGGCAAGAAAAAAATGAGTAAAAGCTTGGGCAACTATATAGGCATAGCTGAACCGACAGAAGAAATATATGGGAAAGTTATGTCCATTCCAGACACCCTGATAATGCCATATTACGAGTGGTTAACAAACATACCTACACCGGATCTCAACGGTATACGAAGAGAACTGGATGAGGCAAACCATAACATGGATTTAAAAAAGAATCTGGCTCATACCATCATTGCGGACTTGTTTGACAAGCCATCTGCAGACGTAGCTCAGGGTTTCTTTGAGCAAACAGTTCAAAATAAACTTGTACCAAACGACATACCAGAGTATCAATTGCCTTCTGACGACTCTAAATCTGATATGCGTTTGACGCACATAATGGTCAAAACCGGTCTGACTTCTAGCACGGGTAATGCAAGAAGATTGATCAACCAGGGTGCTGTATATATTGACAACACTCCGCTAACAGATAACCTCCCAGCATCCCAACTAAGTCCTGGCATATTGCGCGCTGGGCGCAGAAAATATCTGAGACTAATGCGCTAAAAGCACTTTAACTTTGGCTGCTGTCTTAAAACCTATTGTTCTTCTCGTATGTTAAAATTACCATCGGTCAATTGAGACCCTAGCTACACCATTTACGAGAAAACCCATATAGTTTTGGAGATACTAACTTGGCAAACCTCAGAATCCCTGGCCCTATACCTGTTGACGACGTGATATTGCATGAGATGGGCTCTCAAATGATAAATCACCGAGGGCCGGAGTTCAAAGATCTCCTACACAATACGACCGAAGGGCTAAAAACCGTTTTCAAAACCACGAGTGATATATTCATAATCACGGGCTCAGGAACAGCAGCCATGGAGGCGGCCATCGCCAACACACTCTCCCCAGGTGAAACAGTCATAAATGCGACAGTAGGAGTGTTCGGTAATAGATTCGGTATCATCGGTAGCCGTTACGGTGCCAATGTCATTAATCTATCATTTCCTTTCGGATCAGCCATAGAACTAGATAGTTTGAGGCAATGTATTGAAGATAACCCTGAAACTTCTGCTGTTATGGTAACTCACAACGAAACGTCCACCGGAGTCACAAACGATTTAGAATCGATCGCCGCCGTTGTGAAAGGAGAATACGACAAATTGATCCTAGTAGATGGTATAAGTAGCGTCTGCTCTTTGCCACTGGACACAGATAAATGGGATCTCGACGTTGTTACTTCAGCTTCCCAAAAGGGTTGGATGCTACCACCTGGACTATCTTTCATAAGCTTCAGTGAAAGAGCTTGGGAAGCCCACGCAAGATCCACAATGCCTCGCTTTTATCTGGATATGGCAGAGTACAAGAGATACCTTGAGATTGGTCAACCTCCATTTACGCCTTCAGTTTCATGTATGTTTGCCCTCAATGTTGCCCTTGCAAGAATACAATCAGAAGGTATGGCCCATGTCTATGAAAGACACGCTGAAATAGGACAATTCACACGGGATAACGTAAAAGAGTTAGGTCTAAGTATTTTTCCCAAAACGGAAGCAATAGCCTCTAACACCTGCACGGCTGTCTGTGTGCCAGAAGGAATAGATGGAAAACAAATCATCGCGAAAATGCGGGACATTCACAACGTGATTTTGGCTGGTGGACAAACCACTCTATCAGGAAAGATATTTAGGATAGGTCATTTGGGACAAACAACTAAATCTGAGATCACGCACACCATAAGTTCTCTAAAATCTACGCTGCAAAGTTTGAAATATTCGTAACAAACATAATACGGCGTTAATGTATTGCAGATATGCAAAAACGTAACCCTACTTGAGATATAGCTCTCACTAACTTTTCGGTAATTGATCTAGGCCGTTGCGGGAATACTGTTCAAAAGATTTTTGAGGTCATCGCCTTCTATCGTCTCGTGCTCAATTAAATGACCAGCCAAAGCCGTTAATTTTCCAAGGTTACCTCGCATCAATGTAACACAGGTCTCATAAGCCGTCTGTATAAGACCATGGATCTCGTCATCAATATTTTCGGCTATATTATCACTATAGTCTCTTTGCTCAGATATTTCTCTACCCAAAAAAATTAATTCATCTCGTTTCCCAAAAGTTCTTGGGCCTAATCGCTTACTCATCCCCAAACGCGTCACCATCGCCTTAGCAATACTAGTAGCTTGCTCTAAGTCATTCCCAGCCCCAGTTGTTACCTCATAAAACATCAATTCCTCAGCAACCCTGCCTCCAAGTGCCGATGCCAGCCTCGCTTGTAACTGGTTTTGAGTTATCAAATTTGATTCCTCTTCCGGCAAGAATCTAGTATGCCCTCCGGTTTGACCACGAGCAACAATCGTCACCTTGTAGGGCGGATCTGCATGAGGCAACAGGTGGGCGATAAGAGCATGGCCAGCCTCATGATAAGCAACCATCTCTTTTTCGCGTTCACTAATAACTTTGTTCTTCTTTTCAGGACCCGCTATCACTCGATCTATCGATTCAGCCATCTCCTGATAAGTAATCACTTTTTTGTCCCGCCTTGCAGCGAGAATAGCAGATTCATTCACAAGGTTCATAAGATCGGCTCCACTAAACCCCGCTGTCTGCCGAGCAATCATTTCTAAATCGACTTTTTCATCAATAGGTTTTCCTTTGGAATGTATAGATAAAATTTGTTCGCGGCCTTTTCTATCAGGGCTATCAAGAGTAACCCTGCGATCGAACCTACCGGGTCTCAAAAGAGCAGGATCCAATATATCTGGGCGGTTAGTAGAAGCCAAAACAATAACATTCGTCTGGGTATCAAACCCATCCATTTCGACAAGTATCTGGTTTAACGTTTGCTCTCTTTCGTCATGGCCACCACCTAAACCGGCACCTCTCTGCCTACCTACGGCATCGATCTCATCTACAAACACAATGCACGGTGCATGTCGTTTTGCCTGATCAAACAGATCTCGAACACGGGAAGCACCAACACCAACAAACATCTCTACAAATTCTGACCCACTAATCGAAAAAAATGGGACCTCTGCTTCTCCGGCTACTGCTCTCGCCATAAGAGTCTTACCAACTCCCGGAGGACCCATAAGAAGAACCCCTTTCGGAATTTTTGCTCCCAATGCTAAAAATCTATCGGGCGTCTTCAAAAATTCCACTACCTCTTCTAACTCCTCCTTGGCTTCATCAACGCCAGCGACGTCGGCAAAACTAACCTCCGGACTATCACCATCAAACACCTTAGCTCTTGACTTGCCAAAACTGAAGGTTTGGTTTGTGTTTCCCTGAGCTTGCCTCATCATAAAAAGCAAAATCGCGCCGAAAAATATCAACGGAAGGAAATTAAACAAAATACCAAGTAAATTGCCAAACCCACTAGTACCCTCCACCGTGATATCAATCTTACTCGCCTTCTGATCCACGCCGGCTGATTCCAACTGCTCTATTATACTGGAGCCCATCTCTTTTCGGGATGAAAACTTCTGACCATCAATCGACGATATCACAAGATTATCCCCATTCACCTTTATGCTATCCAGCTTCCCTTCGACAGCCATTGAAACTACTCTACTAATGGGAATCTCTGATGACGCACCAAATGGCTCGCTAACCACCGTAAAGAAGATAGCAGCGATTGCAACAATGATTAGCAGATAAATGAAAATGCTTCTCACTGACCGAGGGTTCATAAAACTTACTCCAAAACAACCTTAAACTTACTGATTTTCAACGTGGGGAACCTAAATTAATCTCACCCACATCATAAATATTACCGTATCTAGGGTGATTGGGGCAAAACTACACTATCCGTATAGATTCCATAGTATCAGTGACTAGAAGGTATAAAGGTACACAACCCTAGCATTAATCTCGGTCCCTATTAAGTTCAATGAGTCCTTTGTTATACTTCTTTGAAGAACTCAACCTGACGATAACAACTTCAAAGATATCAAAAATGACCAGCCAACAATATGGTGTTTACACCGACATGACACTTAGAAAAACCATTGCTGATACCCTGACGAATCTGGATATAGGTTCCGTTTTTGTTACCAATGGGAAAGAAATTGACAATTTGAATCAAACCCTGTCAACAAATAAACCACCAGGACGCTTGATGAAGTCGATAATAGTATTCGATTTGGAGCCTTTAGGAACAGTTGATTGGCAAAGATCAGCAAAACTATGTGAAACCCTAAATATACCAACGCTGGGAGTCATTCCAAGTAGTTATCTGACCAGACAACATATTGATATTGACGACTCGTTAAGTGATTTCATATTCGTCCCATTTACGGAGGATGAATTGCTATTACGCGCAAAGAAACTTGTCGCTTCCACTAAAAACATATCGGATCAGGACGTAATAGTACAAGACCAACTGGTGATTAGCCCGCATAGCTACGAGGTAACTTTAAAAGGAAGAAGAGTCCATCTCAGGTTCAAAGAGTATGAATTGCTTCTGCTGCTTGCATCTAATCCCGGTCGAGTATACGACAGAGAAACATTGTTAAACCACATATGGGGTTACGACTACTTTGGGGGCACAAGAACGGTAGATGTCCACATTAGAAGACTGCGTAGTAAGATAGAGCAACCAGATACCCAATTTATTGAAACGATCTGGAACGTGGGCTATAGATTTCGGCCAGTCCATGCGGACTGATCCTAAAATCAGATATATTCACCCGAGATTGGGCCAGAGTGTAATTGCACTTAACAGCCATTCCCACGCGCCCCAGTTGACTTAGCTACAAAATCAACTGGGGCGATTTTGACCAAGTTATACTCGTATTCTTATAATGAGCCTTGGTTATTACTGACTAGATATATAATCAGGAGGCGTTTAGTTTGGCTCGTAAGTCTAAACCATCAAATGGTTTATTAACCGATGCAGATCTAAAATCAATGTATGAGGAGATGGTTTTATGTCGCAAGTTAGATGAGCGTCTATGGATGCTAAATCGCCAGGGGAAAGCGGCGATAGTTGCTTCATCCCAAGGTCATGAAGCGGGTCAAATTGGATCCGTACACGCGCTAAATAAAGGTTATGACACCTTCTACATATACTATCGTGACTTAGCTGTAATGCTAAGCCTTGGCATGACACCAACTGAAATCATCAGAGGCTTCCTAGCCAAGGAAGGTGAACCATTAAGCGGTGCCCGGCAATTCCCTACCCACGGTGCATACCCTGAATACAACATAGTTAATCTATCAAATGTGGTGGCAACTCACTTGCCCCAAGCTGTCGGGGCGGCTTTAGCGGCAAAAATGAAGGGCGAACAAAACGTAACCATTGTTTATTTTGGAGATGGGGCGTCCAGCGCAGGAGACTGCCATGAAGCAATGAATTTTGCCTCCATTCACCAGCTGCCCATAATCTTTTTTTGCGAGAATAATAACTATGCCATTTCGGTCCCTATGGAAAAGCAAATGGCTATAGATAGTGTCTCCTCTAGAGCCGAGGGCTACGGTATCCCGGGTGTAGAGATTGATGGGTGCGATATCATATCAGTACACAGGGCTACATTTGAAGCCGCCCAGAGAGCAAGAAGTGGTAAGGGGCCCTCATTGATTGAAGCGAGGGTAGAGAGATACTTGCCACATACCAGCGACGATGACGATTCCCTCTATAGAACAGAAAAAGAACTGGAAAAAGCAAGAGAAAGAGATCCTTTAAAGATACTAAGAGCTCTTTTATTTTCCTCCGGCATCTTGGATGAAACAGTGGACGGTCACATCCAACGTAACGCAAGGGAGGCCGTAGACAACGCCACGGAAATAGGAGAACAAGCCCCATTTCCAAGCTCGGACACCTTCTACGAACACATCTATGCCAACTAGGTTGATGACTGCCATATGACTATCTTAACTGTCATCGAAGCGGTAAGAGATGCCATGCGAGAGGAGATGGTCAGAGATAACAATGTGCTGATAATGGGTGAGGACATAGGGTCCAGAGGAGGGGTCTTCCTTGCAACTGATGGATTCCAAAAAGAGTTCGGCGAGGAAAGAATTATTGATACACCCTTAGCAGAATCCTCGATCGTCGGCATAGCTCTAGGAGCCGCCATGAGTGGAATGCGACCCATCGCTGAGATAGAGTTTGCCGATTTCATATGGCCAACCATAAATCAAGTCGTTGGTGAAGCCGCACGTGTCCGCTATGGCACCAACGGCAAGTTGCACGCGCCCATGGTACTACGTGCGCCGCAGGGGGGCGGTGTACGGGGAGGTTTATACCATTCACAAAGTGTTGAAGCTATTTTTGCACATACCCCTGGCCTCAAAGTGGTGGCCCCAGCAACTCCATTTGACGCCAAAGGTTTGCTAAAATCCGCTATAAGAGACGATGATCCCGTTATTTTCCTGGAACACAAACGAACATACAGACTTGTACGGGGTGAGGTGCCTGACCAAGAATTTACTATCCCAATTGGGAAGGGAGACGTAAAACGTCAGGGTTCAGACATAACCGTGGTCACATACGGCCTTATGGTGCATCACTGTATAGAGGCTGCTACAGATTTGGCAAGCGATGGAATTAGCGTGGAGATCATTGACTTACGTTCCCTTCGCCCAATAGATTTCGACTTGATTCTCGCTAGCGTGAAAAAGACCGGTAAAATATTGATAGTACATGAAGATAATAAGATTCTCGGAGTTGGCGCCGAGATAGCGGCACTGGTTTCGGAAAAAGCATTTGAATACCTTGACGGACCCGTTATGAGGTTGGCTGGACCCGAAGTTCCTGCGATGCCATTCAGCCCACCATTAGAGGAAATGTACATGGTGAATTCTGACAAGATACTAAGCTCGATCAAACAACTGATGACGTATTGAGGTAAATATGAGAATTGAACTACCCCAAGTAGGAGAATCAGTAACAGAAGGAACAATAAGTAAGTGGCTCAAGTCAGTGGGAGACCAAGTCAACAAATATGAACCGTTACTTGAGTTAATTACAGACAAGGTAACCATGGAGATCCCCTCGCCTGTAACTGGCATCCTAAAAAGTACACTCGCTGAAGAAGGCGAGACAGTCCCAATGGGTAATATTATCGCTGAAATCGATCCGATAGACAAAGGGGGAATTGACCCTGTAGATGAAACTATGGATAGAGCCCCGTCAACGGCAATCGACAGAACAGGAGTACTACTCAAAAATACTGAACCAGTAGGCCCAACAGGGTCTGGGGGACCAAAAAACCGGGACACGACACCATCTACCCATAATCCCAATAGAACAAAGGTGAGATATTCTCCTGCCGTCTTGAGGCTAGCAACTCAAAATGGTCTCAACTTATCAAAATTGAAGGGAACCGGAATCAATGGGCGGATAACCAAAAAAGATGTCCTAAGTTACTTGAATACTGGAAACAATGATCAAGAAATACCACAACAAGGCATTAGGCACGAGGGCGAACGGAACGGACCTAAATGGTCAGATTCGAAATCCCAAAAGATACCACTCAACCCAATACGTAAGTCAATTGCCGAGAACATGGCGAAAAGTTCAAATAATATACCCGATGCATGGACCATGGTAGAGGTAGACGTATCTGGTTTAGTCAGACTTCGGCAAGAGCTTAAGGAGACTTTTCGAGCGAAAAACAAAATTAGTCTTACATATCTTCCCTTTGTTGCTGATGCTGTAGCCAAATCTCTAAAGAAGAATCCGATCCTGAATTCGTCATGGGACGAGGACACAATTATTTTAAAGGAAGAAATCAATATAGGAATCGCTGTTGCAACATCGAAAGGACTTTTGGTACCAGTGATCCATCAAGCCGATACATTCAATATTTCAGACCTAGCGCAAAAGTCATCCGACCTCGCCAAAAAGGCCAGAGAGGGAACCCTTGATATTAGTGATATACAGGGGGGCACTTTCACACTGAACAATACCGGAGCGTTAGGATCAGTATTGTCTAAACCAATTATCAATCATCCTCAGGCGGCAATAATGACAACGGAATCCATCGTTAGGAAACCAGTAGTTATAAGCGACGGGATTTCGATCCGAGACATGATGAATATATGCGTATCTTTTGATCACAGAATCATGGATGGCTATGAAGTCAGTCAGTTCACTTCGTCTGTGAAAACCATTCTTGAAAACATCGATCATCATACCCTCATTGATTAAAAATTATGGCCGCACTATTTAACATTAAAGCTGGTTATCACGGAATATTGCCTTTTCCGCAGGCCCTGGATCTACAACATGAGAAAGGTGAACTTGTTATCACCGGCGCCGATGATGATCAACTATTACTGCTCCAACACAACCATGTCTACACTTTGGGTCGCCGTGGGAGTAATGAAGATATTCTTATCGATGACAAAGGATTATATCAAAGAGGTATAGAGATATTTAACACAGATAGAGGTGGTGAAGTAACCTATCACGGTCCAGGACAGCTGGTAGTGTATCCCATCATAAACTTGAAGAGATGTGGTCTGGGGCCAATACAATATCTTCGTAAAATAGAAAAAGTCATAGTAAATGTGCTTCGCCGAGGTGGTTTGAATCCCGAGACCAAGGGCCTCCCTACGGGAGTCTGGATAGGCAAATCCAAAATAGCATCTATTGGCGTTAAAATCAGGAAGAGTACTACATTTCATGGATTTGCCCTGAACGTAACTACAGACTTGACATATTTCGACCATATTGTGGCGTGCGGCATTCCAAATGCCTGCTCAACTTCTGTAGCTGAAGAGGCGAACAAGAATCCAAATTTTATGGAAATCACTAACATGACGGCGGTGGAATTTGCTAACGTCTTTGGTTACTCACTAAATTGGGAAAAAGGCCTAGAACCCAAATAGACCAAGGTTTGACGCTAATATGAAAAAGATCTAAACTTTCGCCCACTGCAGGTTGATGGGTCGGCCTTACAGTTGCTCAAAGAACGATCAAAATGTTTCGGAACCCTTACTAATGCAGAAGCTGATTAAGTAGAAGGGGGATCGCAATGCTAGATAGCGTGTCGTTTAAGAACCTAAACCCAATTTCATTCCTTGATAGAAGCTCATTTGTTTATCCCGATAAACCAGCTATTATATATGGCGATTTAACCTATACCTACGCAGAGATGGCGACTCGAGTAAATGCCTTAGCAGGTGCCCTATTGAGCGAAGGTGTAGAGAAGGGTGATAGGGTGGCCTTTCTGGTACCAAATACGCCAGCCATGCTCGAAGGTCACTATGGGCCACTAAAGATCGGTGCTGTCCTTGTTGCGATTAACATTCGCCTCTCAGCACGGGAAATTTCTTTTATCTTGAATCATTCCGGAGCGAAAGTTTTGGTCTTTGACTCAGAATTTGCAGATTTAGTCAAATCTATCAAGGACCAAACCCAGGGAGTACTACGATACGTACAAGTTGTGGATACCGCTCCGAAATCCGATGACATCGATGGCCCTGAATACGAGGAATTTCTTGCTTCATCACCGATTGGTGAGCATCGCAGAAGCCTAGATTCCGAAACCGACGCTATCGCGATTAACTATACTTCGGGAACTACGGGATTGCCTAAAGGTGTTCAATACCACGCACGAGGAGCTTATCTCAACGCGCTTGGAGAAGTGATGGAGTGCGGAATGAACTGGCGAGGCATTTACCTATGGACCTTACCTATGTTCCACTGCAATGGGTGGTGCTTTACTTGGGGAGTTACGGCCCTAGGAGCTACGCATGTGTGCTTGAGAAAAGTCAATCCAAAAGAAATTTATGAAATAATCAAATTGAGGCAAGTAACGCACATGTGTTGTGCACCAACCATACTGACCTCCATGTACTCAGCAGATGAATCCACTGGCCAAGATTTATCCGGCTTAACAATAGTCACAGCAGGTGCACCGCCTGCGCCTCAAGTAATCAGAAGCATGGAAGACATGGGAGCATATGTTCATCATGCATATGGACTCACAGAAACATATGGCCCTCACACAATATGTGCGCCTCAGCTATCTTGGGACAATCTAACCGCTGAAGATCAAGCGAAACTCAAGAGCCGACAGGGCGTACCATTTGTGATAGCAGATACAGGGCTACGAGTCGTGGACTCTGAAATGAACGATGTCGCCCGAGACGGCAAAGAAATGGGAGAGGTAGTTATGAGAGGTAACAATGTCATGTCAGGCTACTTCAACGATCCAGCCGCATCATCAAAAGCTTTTGACGGCGGATGGTTCCACTCAGGAGATTTGGCAGTATGGCATCCAGACGGCTATATCGAGCTTCAGGACAGAGCAAAAGACGTGATAATTTCAGGTGGAGAAAATATATCCAGCCAGGAAGTAGAAAAAATTATAATGGAACATAGTGGAGTCCTAGAAGTTTGTGTGGTTGGAGTCCCTGACGACCAATGGGGAGAAGTCCCCAAAGCTTTTATAGTGAGAAGAGCAGGATCGAATGTAACAGAAACGGATATTATAGATTTTACCCGAGAGAGGATCGCACACTACAAAGCACCCAAACATGTCGAATTCGGTGAACTCCCTAAGACGGCTACCGGGAAAATACAGAAATATGTCCTGAGAGACCTCGAGTGGAAAGGGAAAGAAAAGCGCATACAGGGATCAACCCTGTGATCTAATAACTAAATTTAACGGATCAGAAGACATTATTGACTACCAATCTGCTGATTTGCCAGTAACCATATATGTTACTCTCTCAGCAATATTGGTCGTTCTGTCTGCAACTCTCTCTAAATCATGTGCCACCCATAGTAGATATGTCGCCCTCTCTATCGTTGAAGGATCAGCCATCATATAAGTCAGCAATTCTCTGTATACCTGCTCATACATAGAATCAACTTCGTCGTCGTCCTTACACACCGATAACGCCATATTAACGTCTTTTTCGACATATGCCTTCAGGCTTCGCCTTAGCATATCTCCAGCTTTGTCAGCCATTCTAGGTATGTCTATTAGAGGTTTGAGAGGAGGTAAATCTCCCATGGAAATACTTATCTTACCGATGCCTTCCGCATAATCTCCCATTCTTTCCAACTCATTGACTATCAACAAAGCAGACACGATCACTCGCAGATCCCCAGCCATAGGAGCCTCTAAGGCGATAAGCTCAATGCACAATTCTTCTACAGATTGCTGTTTCTCATCTATGACGTCATCATCTCTTACAACCTCCTGAGATCCGTCAATATCTCTACGCTTCAAGCAGTCGACAGATTTGAATAATGCTTTTTCAACCATGCTTCCCATTTCAACCACACTGTCCTGCATGAATTCTAAGTTTCTAGCAAAATCTCCTCTCGGCATAATGACTCTCCTTAGCTGAATCTACCGGTTATATATTCTTCCGTTTGTTCATTAGCAGGATTTGTAAAGATTTTCTGAGTATCATCGTGTTCAACCAGATAACCCGCGCGATCCTCACCAACCATAAAGAACGCTGTTTCATCAGAAACACGGGCTGCTTGCTGCATGTTATGAGTGACTATCACAATAGTATATTGTTGTTTTAAATCCCGTATTAGATCTTCAATTGCTAAAGTAGCTATTGGGTCTAAAGCTGATGCGGGTTCATCCATCAATAAAACCTCTGGTTGAACTGCAAGCGCGCGGGCAATACAGAGGCGTTGCTGTTGCCCCCCTGATAATGTAAAGGCACTGTCCGTTAATCTGTCTTTAACCTCGTTCCACAAAGCTGCCTGAACTAGTGATTTTTCGACAGCTTCATCCATATCGCCTTTGAATCCATTGACCTTTAGACCAAATGCAACATTTTGATATATAGACTTAGGAAATGGATTAGGTTTCTGAAAAACCATTCCAATTCTAGATCGTATATCAGTAGGATCGACTTCTGATGTGTACAGATTAACGTTCCTGAAAAGAATTTCACCTTTGACCGCAGCCCCAACGATTAGATCATTCATCCGATTAAGACATCTGAGATAAGTACTTTTCCCACAGCCAGAGGGACCAATCAAAGCTGTTATGCTGTGGCCTTTTATCTCCATACTGACATTTTTCACAGCTAGGAATTCGCCATAGAAGACATCCAGGTTATTTACTGATATAACTACCTCATCCGCAGTATCCAATTTATCTCCTTATAAACTTCAACGCTGACTTTATTATTCCTCGGATCGAGCCTGATACCTGTTCCTAAGATATACAGCAACAGCATTCATTGAGAGCAAGATAATTAACAGAACAATTATTCCTGCAGCGGCTAGGCCACGAAATTCTTCTTGTGGCCTGGCTATCCAGTTGAAAATTTGTATAGGCAATACGGTAAATCTTTCCATTGGATTACTTGGAATGAAGGTAAGATAAACCAACGCACTAATAGCGATTACTGGCGCGGCTTCACCAATAGCCCTCGACAAAGCTAGGATTGTACCAGTTAGTATGCCAGGGATCGCTGAAGGAAGCACAACTCCCTTTATCACTTGCCACTGGTCCGCACCCATTGCGTAGGCACCCTGTCTATAGGAATCAGGCACGGCTCGTATGGCTTCTCTAGAAGAAAGGATGACGATCGGCAAAACCAATAAGGAAAGCGTTAATGCTCCCGCTAATATACTACGACCCATATTCATCCAATATACAAATAAAGCCAACCCCAATAAACCGTAGACTATGGAAGGCACTCCAGCCAAATTAGCCACATTGATCTCGAGTATTTTGGTGAATATATTCCTTGGAGCATACTCTTCCAAATAGATAGCAGCCCCCACTCCAACTGGAACAGTAAAAATAGCGGTCATGAACATAATCCAAACCGTACCCACCAAGGCCGAAAACAACCCTGCTTCCTCCGGATGTCTTGAGGGATAATCTGTCACAAATTGCCAACTCAGCCAGGGCAACCCTTTGTCAAGAACATCAAATATTAAAATCGCAAGTCCTAGCACACCGATACATACAGAAATAAGTAGTATGCCGTAAATCAAGGGACCTAAGAATTTTCTGGCTTTTCTGTTTGGCGTCATACCAACAAACTCAGACCCCATCCTAATATACCTCCCTAAAACGCCTTACTACCCAGAATCCAAACAAATTCATAATCAATGTAATGAAGAATAAAATCAAACCAACAGCAAAGATGGTGTTGTATTCCAGGGACCCTACCGGCGCTTCCCCCAAACTTAACTGTACAATATACGCGGTCATCGTCTGTATACTCTCTAAAGGATTCAAGGTCATTCTAGGTGTAGCCCCAGCTGCGATTGTAACCAGCATAGTCTCTCCAATAGCCCGAGATATTGCCAAGACGAAGGCAGCTATTATGCCCGATAAAGCTGCCGGAACTACCACTCTTAAACTTACCTCATACCGGGTCGCACCTAATGCATAAGCAGCCTCCCTGAGGTTTCTAGGCACAGCCACCATCGCATCCTCACTTAGGGAAGATACCATAGGGATAATCATAACGCCCATCACCAACCCGGCACTCAGGGCATTAAAAATCAACATCTCTGGTATTACATTTTGAAGATGGGGTGTGACAAAGGTTAGTGCAAAATATCCGTAAACAACAGTAGGTATTCCCGCGAGTATTTCGAGGACCGGTTTGATAATCCTCCGTACCAAATCTGGAGCATACTCAGACAGAAAAATCGCTGTCATCAAGCCAACAGGAAGAGCGACAAGAGCAGCTATCACTGTAACTAACAAGGTGCCAGAAACCAACGGTAAAACTCCGTAGGATCTAGGCTTCAAAATTGGCGTCCACCGTGTACCTGTTAAGAAATCCCATAACGAAACCTCAGTGAAGAAGCTAAAGGCTTGGTAAATCAAAGTGAATAGTATCCCCACTGTGGTAAATATAGACAACACCGCGCAGGAAAAGAAGACCCATCTTACGATGGTCCCTTCCAAACGAACCATTTGCCTCTTATTACGATCTTTTAGAACAGACACTACTTCCAGTAAATCAGTCCCCTATCGGTTTGTTTACTTTCAAAACCCACCCCATATCACTTCAGTTTATTTCTATTCTCCTCATACACAGAGACATCAGATGATACGTATCCCACTTCGTTAGTTAACTCAGGACCATGATCCATATAGAAATCGACAAGTGCCTTAACCTCTGTCATCTTGTAACTCCCAATATTCACATATATGAACAATGGTCTGGAAAGTGGTGAATACTCAGCCGAAGTAATTGTCTCAGGACTTGGCTTTACACACCCCGAACCACTGTCCACCGCAAGAACCTTCAGCTTATCCTCATTCTCCCGGTAGTAGGCATATCCAAAGTAACCCAGTGACCCTTTGTCTCCGGCTATACCCTGCACAAGAACATTGTCATCAGCACTAGCTGTATAGTCTGCACGCGACAACTGAACCTCACCCATTATCTCGTCTGTAAAGTAGTCGAATGTCCCTGAATCTGTATCAGGCCCATACAATCTCATCTTCTGGTCAGGGAACCCTGCCCTCACCTGGCTCCAGTTATTGATCTTGGAACCCGGCTCCCAGATCCTCTTCAACTCATCTGTAGTCAAACAATCCACAAAGTCATTGGAAGAATTGACCATCACTGACAATCCGTCAGTGCCTAACCTGAGCTCAACATACTCGATACCATTCGCTTCCGCCTCACTTGTCTCCTTCGGATTTCTAATAAGTCGGGAGGCACCAGATATATCAGTCTCCCCAATAATGAATCTCTTAAATCCACCACCCGTACCTGAAACACCAACGTTAACTCTAACCTTGCCATGTAACTTATTAAACTCTTCCGCTACTGCCTCAGAAATAGGATAAACCGTCGAAGATCCGTCAATCTCTATAGTGCCAGTCAGAGTCACATCGTCATCATCACGTCCACCGCATCCAACAACCGTTAACAACAAAACACCAAGGGCTAAACTCGAGAAAATAAGAGCAGATTTATTTACGATGCTTGAGGAACGCATTTTCGGTTTTCAAACCTCCGCATGTCTGTAAGTTATTTGTTCATCCGTACATGCAGATAAAACTGTAGGGCATAGTATTTAACAGATTGTTAACGGTCGATTAAAATGCGATTAGCGAATTGTACTATCAGAGTATCAGGCCTTTACTTAAACGTTACGTTCTACGCCCATTGGTACTTATAAAAGACTTCAGCAAGGTTGCATATTACCCATTCTTCTTTGGCAGTCTTCGATGGTTTGTGACCATAGGATCCGTTATTAAGCAAACATACAGAAGCACTGAGATTAAGCGATTAGACTTCCCCGACTGACTCATCAATCTCAAAAAATCAGGGTTTATCCGAGACGTAACAGGCTCATCAAACTTCATCACCCACTGGTCCACTGTGACCAGCGACCTATCAGGGATAACCCCGTTAATCTTCGCCACCCTTCCATTATCCCAACCACCATCTTTGCCGCCGCCATGTTTCCTAAGACAGCCCTT
>CAZRSW010000004.1:89285-121365 GCA_964602845.1 uncultured Dehalococcoidia bacterium
TTCCATTATCCCAACCACCATCTTTGCCGCCGCCATGTTTCCTAAGACAGCCCTTTAACCAAAGTGTTGATATCTACCATAGCCAATTTCAACCTGATGATGAAACACCCGGTAAAGTAAAAGAGAATCTACTGCCTTTACCTTCAACACTTGAAACTGACACCTCTCCACCGTGAGCTTGAACCAGGTGCTTTACTATAGCTAGCCCTAATCCCGTACCTTTATCAGCTCTGGATTTGTCCACTTTATAAAACCGTTCATAAATATGAGGAAGATGCTCATCAGCTATGCCTATACCGGTATCTTCAATAGTCAAGCTAACGCTATTCTTATCTTCTTTTACCTTGATGGTGATAACACCTGTGATAGGGGTAAACTTTAGTGCGTTTTGTAACAAATTTACTATAACCCGAGATATCTTCTCAAACTGTGCCATGACTACGATAGCATCGTCAATTTGGGTCACTATCGTCGTGGATTCTTCCGATGATTGTTCTTCCACGATAGCGACGGCATCCTGAACAATGTCAATAAGATACGCCGGCCTTATATCAACCACCTCTTGACCGCTTTCAATACGGGATAACTCCAACAATTCATCAACCATCACGGCCATACGATCTACGTCACGATAAATCCGAGCTAGAAAATCCCTAGCGACGTCACCATCTTCTAAGGCTCCCCTGTCAAGGGTTTCAGTGATAGCCTTTATCGAAGCTATCGGATTACGTAGCTCATGAGACACGTTACTCACAAATTCTTTCCGAGTGGTTTCAATTTGCCTAATGCTTGTTAAATCATGAATAGTGAGTAAAACACCTCCAGTTTGGTTGTCTAATGGAGTTGCCGTAACACTAAGGTACTTCCTTACTTCTGGAATTTCTACTTCGCCCAGCAAAACATTCCCTGTTTCCTGACATTTATTCGATAACCGAATTATTTCGTGATCCCGAATCACCTCTGCTAATCTAGATCCCACCATGCCTGTTGAAGATACATTTAATATACGCGCCGCTGTGCTATTAAAAAGTGTCACCATGCTTTCACGATCCACGACAATTACACCATCCGCCATGGTGTCCAAAATCATAAATAGCGTGTTCTTCTCTGCCGAAAGACTGCCAATAGTGTGTGATACCGTCGACGCCATACGATTGAAAGCACTCACCAATTCCGAGCTCTGAGCCCCTACAGATGACGTGATCCTGAATCCAAATTCGCCGTCTGCTATACGCGTCGCACTTTCTATCATGAGTCTCGAAACATTCAAGATTCGTCGCATCAAATAAAATATTGAAATGATTGCTATGGCACCAATCACTCCAGCAGCTATCGCAATGATAATCTGTGTTTTGTTTGATTGACCCCAAACATAGGTGCTGACGAGGGTCAACATAGAAACAATTACGACCACACACAAAACTGCAAGAAGCCGGTAAGAATGATTAGCTAATATCGACCTTATCGATACAATCATCACATGCTCAACAATACTCAGCCATCAAATCTATATCCAATCCCTCTTATAGTGGTTATTTTAGTTGGTTTTTGAGGATCGTCTTCAATTTTCTTCCTAATCCAACGTATATGAACATCCACAGTTCGTATATCCCCTATATAATCATGCTCCCATAAATCCTCAAGCAGCTGAAGTCGTGTGAAGGCGCGATACCGATGAGATGCTAGGAAATGTAGAAGGGTAAACTCCCTAGGTTTCATTGAGACTTCCACTCCGCTTAGGAAAACCTTGCGGCTACTAGCATCAATGATGAGGTTGCCTACATCTATTAGGTTAGCCTTGAAATCCTTAGTATTTCCCGTACGCTTCGTCGCCGAATACCGACGCAGTGCATTTCTCGTCCTAGCCAAGAGTTCTCTCATACTAAATGGTTTAGTTATGTAGTCATCAGCACCTATTTCCAACCCAACAACCTTATCTATTTCCTCGGTCTTCGCAGTAAGCAAAAATATCGGCATGTCAAATTCCTTGCGAAGTATTCGACAAACTTCAAACCCATCTAACGACGGTAGCATAACATCTAAGATGACAAGGTCTGGCAAATGTTTCCTAGCCTGTTCAAGCGCAATCTCACCATCTAATGCCACATAAACCTCATAACCTTCACCACTCAAAGTATATCTCACAGCCTCCCGTAAGTTTTCTTCATCCTCGACTACTAGTATCTTTTCAGACCTCAATGTTTTGTGTCTCCACCATACTAAAACCTATTACTAGGATGCCAAAATTACAGCTCGGTCACAGGCAAACAACTATTCTTCCATTAAAGATTAGCATCATAGAATCTATAATAGTAATTTCTGCAAAATTAATTGAGTGGAGCCTATTTCTCCATGATCACTGGGGATCTGAGGTTCGCTTCACCAGATAAATCTCATTACCAACATCAAAAATAGATGGGAAGTTCTTTCACGCTAAAACCACTTTACATGAATTCTAGTTAAATCTACTCGTCAGATAGAGGGGGCGAACCATAAGTTTACTACAAGCATTTAAGTCGAAACCAAGACTCGGTGTAACCTCTCGACCACTATATCAAGTTCCTTATTGGTTAAATTGAATGGGTCTACTCCTAGCTCAAGCGGTGAACCAATGTTCTGCAAATAGATGGAAGGATCCCCGTTAACCATGCTGCCATAAACCTCATCCCGTGAGGGTCCATTCCACGAACTCTCAAACCTTAATCGCACCTGCGGCATAAGATAATCATAATCGTCGTGAACCATCTCCACACCGAGACTTGGAATTTCTATCAGCGCATCAACAACCTTCTGGCACATCTCCTTATAGCGAATAATCTCTGATTCTTCGTCTTCACCAATAAAAATTTCTAGGGCCTTTACGAGACCTATAATTTCCTCTTTTGCCACCTTCATACCACGACCTATAAATTGATGGGGGCTAGCGTTTGCGTAGGCGGCTTCTATCAAGTGGGTTTTCCCACAAAGAATACCGGTTCCCTGGGGGCCTCGGATTCCTTTGCCCCCACTATAAACAACTAGATCCGCTCCCTCCTCTATGAATCTCTTTAAGTTTGCTCGAGGTGGAATATATGAAGCTGCATCCACGATAACAGGTATTCCTCTACTGTGGGCGACCTCACATACGTATTTAAACGGGAGAGCATTTCTGGAAACGTAAGGTGAGAACAAATAGGCTACCGCCGCAGTATTCTGAGTGAACGCTTTATCCAATTCCCATGGTTGGCAACGTCTACCATCTCCTATCTCAACAAATCTCGCACCAACTGAAAGATAACATTGGTCATAGGGAAATCTCTGGCTCTTATGGATGATTATTTCATTTTTCATGCCTGTTGTGTCGGGTAACCTACTCATGTTTACCGGGTCAGCCCCCGCAACAACCGCCGCCGCTTGAAGAACAAGTCCACCTGCGGCCCCACTTGTAACTAACCCAGCTTCAGCCCCGGTATGGTGAGCAATTACTTTACCCGCCGCCATATTCAATTCGTCTATATTGACCATAGTCTGGGAGGCCTTGTTCATCACATCAATAACTTCTGATCTCAACCTACTCCCACCATAGGCAGTTACGGTTCCAGTAGCCGATATAACGGGCTTTACACCCAAAGACTGATAAATATTTTCGGACGAATCAGACGATTTTAACAACACATTCTCCATCAATTTAAGCAAATATTGCCGATTATAGCATTCTCATCGATTGGGTCATACATCCGCACGAATTGCTAATCTGTCGTGACACTAACTAATCTAATAACAGAAAGTAGATCCTTCTATCCAAGATGTTCCCTTTAAAGAATCAACATCGCATCACCAAAGCTGTAAAACCTGTACTTCAAAGCCACCGCCTCTTTATAAGCAGTTAGCATCGTCTCTTTACCCGCTAGAGCACTGGTCAACATCAGCAAAGTCGATTTAGGAAGATGGAAGTTCGTTATCAAATTATCAACCATCTTAAATTCGTATCCTGGACTGATGAACAAATCCGCCCAACCGGAACCGGCAACCAATGGTGGACCACCTTGTTTTATCGCGGCGTGCTCTAGCAATCTCACCGCCGTAGTTCCCACAGAAATAACTCTCCTACCTTCAGCCTTGGCTTTATTCAACAAGTCTGATGCATAGGAGGAAATTTCCCAATATTCGGAATGCATCTCATGGTCCATAGGATTATCTGCTCTGATCGGTCTAAATGAATCCCACCCCACATGGAGGGTAACGAAAATCGTAGTCACACCGTCAGACCGCAATTTTTCTAATAACAAGTTAGTAAAATGAAGGCCAGCGGTCGGAGCAGCTATACTACCTTCTGCACGCGAATAAACAGTCTGATAGCGTTCCATATCTGAAACCACTTCCTGAATATATGGAGGGATAGCTATGGTTGCCGTTTTTATCAGTTGATCTTCATCTTCAACACTTATTATCTTAGCGCCATCCAACTCCTCTTCCAACACAGTGCCCCGTATAGGTTCAGGCAAGTCACTCCCAAAATAAAATTTTGTTCCAGACCTCATCTTCTTGCCCGGTTTAACTAGAGCTTTCCATACCCCTTTGCGGAGTCTTCGAAGAAGAAGGATCTCAATCCTTGTTTGTGTCCTTTCTTTCTCAACAATTAATCTTGCTGATACTACTCTACTGTCATTGAAAACAAGAACATCACCTTGATTTAAATAATTGGGCAGATCGAAAAATCTCCGATGCTCGATAGAACCGTTGAGTTTATCTAATACCATAAGCCGTGAATGATCCCGATATTTAAGGGGCCGTTGGGCTATAAGTTCCTTAGGCAGAAAATAATCAAAATCGCTAGTTTTCATAGATTGACTCCACCTATTAATTTTTTGCCACAGTTTCGATGAACTCAGAAAATCTAAGGATGTTAATCCAAGAGACCCGGATACAAGCAACCATCCTCGGGTACCCTATACCACGCTCAAGAAATTTATCATCGTTCAGCCCCAATATTGTTGAGAAACATGTGGAGGCTATTACTCAATCTACAACTACCATCCATCTTGCTTATATTACCAGCGAAAACACATGAAAGGGACAACTGATAAAATGAGTTAATGCGTACAAGAGAGACAGTTAAAACATGGCACTAACACGTTTGGTTCTATTCCTTTGGGATGCCACCAAAGATTTCCTAGACAAAAACTGCCATTATCTCGCGGCAGCAATATCTTTTTTTTTCCTGTTCTCCATCTTTCCTCTTAGCCTAGCTGTCATATCTACTCTCGGCTTCTTGATCGGACAAGATACCAGCAGTGAGGATCTAGCGCAAAGCATCGCAAAAACATTGCCTGTTTCCAATCAATTTGTTGGATCCACAATGGAAGGCGTAGTAAAAGCTCGAGCTATCACCGGGATCGCCAGTTTCATAGGTTTGATATGGGCTTCCTCAGCGGCATTTAGCTCTATCAGAAAAGGTATAAACGCCGCTTGGGGAGTTACGGTTGCGAGGCCATACCTAAGAGAAAGATTAATAGACATTGGACTCGTCTTTGGCGCGGGAGTCCTCATCTTGATAATACTTTTTACAGCTCCTGCAATGGGGGTAATAAGACAAATAGTCGAATATATGGCACCTGATAACAACGTCACCAGTTATATTTTCTGGGATATTATTTCCCGGCTAGTATCTCCTATTCTAGCGTTTCTCACAATTCTTGTACTTTATCGTTGGATGCCCAACACTCACGTAAGTATTAAGTACATCATCCCGGGAGCCCTCCTATCTTCAATATGCTTTTGGGCGGCTCAATTGGGATTTGTCTGGTACGTCAGCAAATTCTCAGTTTACAATGTAGTGTACGGATCTATCGGCGCTATAATGGCCTTACTAGCTTGGGTGTATATATCTGCCTTAATAATCCTTTTTGGGGCTTTGATGACATCTCGGTTTCACGAATACGCTTCTCATCCAAGGCGCAATTTAGAAACCACAAAAGAATTTTGGACAGGCTTCAGTCGAGTGAGAGTAAAAGTTGTTCCGATTTCAAGCAGAGACTAACCTCATATTAATAATAGCGCTAGTACTAGCCTCCATATCATGTGGCACGGTAATCGGCACTGTTGACGTACGATCAACAGACGAACAATCATCCGAAATACCGACAACATCACCCCCACCATCACCGTTCCTCCCGGCAACTCTTTCTGAAATTGTTACAGACGTAGCGCCGTCAGTTGTATCGATTAATGTAGAAACTCTTACAAAGGGATTTTTTTATGATTTCACTAACGAAGGAGCGGGCACCGGCATGATTATCCATTCCGATGGATATATTGTGACCAACAATCACGTCGTGCAAGGAGCTCGCAATATCAGAGTAAGTCTTGAAAATGGAAAATCCTACGAAGCCTCTATTATTGGATTTGACCGCTTAACGGATCTATCAGTAATCAAGATAAAGGCGGACAATCTTCCGGCTATCAAGTTTGGATCATCTCAATCACTTGTCCCTGGCGATTGGGTTTTAACCATCGGAAATGCTTTTGGACTCACCGGAGGCCCCAGTGTCACAGCAGGAATTATAAGCGGGTTAGGACGAACTATCTCAACCGATACAGGTGATCTATATGACATGATCCAAACTGATGCCGCTATAAATAGTGGAAACAGCGGAGGCCCTCTCGTAAACATGAACGGGGAAGTAGTAGGAGTCAATACCGCTATGTACAGACAAGCTCAAGGCATGGGATTTGCCGTATCAGCCTCAGTCGCAGAACCCGTTATTCAAAGTCTAATAGAAAATGGAAAAGTCTTCCGACCATTGATAGGTCTGAGTGCCATCGATGTGACCCCAAAACTTCAATCAGCCATGAGCCTACACATCTCAGAAGGGGTCCTCATAACCCGACTGCAAAGAACAGGCCCAGCCTTCAAAAGCGGTATGAAGGTCGGAATGATCATAACGGCGCTAGACGGGACTCCTGTAAAGGATATGCCAACCTTCTTAACATTACTCTGGACCTATAGCTCAGGAGACGAAGTAAAAGTCACACTATTGGATCAGGACAAGATAATTCAAACCATAGTCGAGTTAGCAGAGAGGTCCTAACCCAAAGGTTTCGTACCAGAAACTACCACAACGGTACCGAAGGCTAGGCTCATAACTTTCGCACCAACTACCCCATGACGAACTATTTCAGAAACAATTTCTTCAGATGTCATGAATGCTTGCACAGATTCCGGCAGATATGTATAGGCTTGCTCGTCGCCTGCAAACCAAGATCCTAATCTGGGAGTAATCTGACGGAAATAAAAAGGAAATAATCTTGACATTATTGAACCTTGTCTAGGTTTGACAATTTCCAGAATTGCCAAAGCACCTCCTGGGACAAGTACCCGAACGATTTCAGTCAGTGCAACGGATGTATCGGCAAAATTTCTTATACCGAATCCTACAACAACACAAGAAAAACTATTGTCAGCGAATGGTAATTTGTGCGCATCTCCAACTAATGGAGTAAAAACACCATTGATACTCTTTTTACTAACTTTCGTCTCAGCTATTCGTAACATATCTTCACTACAATCCAATCCCATCACCCGGTCCACATCAACTAGTTTAAGGATCTCTAAAGCAAAATCCCCAGTTCCTGACGCCACATCTAATACATCACCGGATATGCTTTCTGTAATCATATCCAAGGCCGAACGCCGCCAAGCGTTATGTCGTCCCGCGGTCATTAGTGTGTTCAGAAAATCGTACTTTTGAGAAATCCTGCTAAACATACCCGCGACAGATTTAGTTTTCTGGTCCCCTTTTAACGACTCCATCTTTTAGTTGTCATCCCGAAGACGGTTCATAGTCTTCGGTAATTCAGTTAGAAGATCTGAAGCGAGCATCCCAGAAGACCCTCCCAACACGGACCAAGATTCAGCCGCCGCTCCTTGAAGATAAACCGCCAAAGCAGCAGCACTGCCAGGATCCATACCTTGCGCTATTAAACCCGCAATCATTCCTGACAGAATATCACCGGTACCAGCTGTCGATAATACAGGGTTAGAAAAAGGCGACACCCATGTAACGCCGTCAGGATTTGCGACAATGGTATTAGCACCTTTCAATACTACAATTTTACTCCATTTCTCAGCATATGAACGAGCTAATTGTAGCCTAGAAGTGGAAATGTCTGAGATCGTTTCATTAGTCAATTTGCTCATTTCTTTCACATGAGGCGTAAGAACCATATCGTTAGTAGTCCTATCCCACCAGTAAGGAAATTCGGCTAACAAATTGATACCATCAGCGTCAACAACAATTGGAGGCAACTCCATCTTTGTCTGTAAGAGGTGATGGAGAAACATATTAGCTTCGTGTTTCATCCCTAAACCACACCCTATCAACATCGACTTGTAGCCTTCAATGTTTTCAATTATCCTCCTAGCCGATTTCCAGGCCTCTAAAACGCCATATTGATCCTCTGCAAAAGGCAGCAACGTGGCCTCCGCCAATCTACAAGATACTGCATCATTGATAAATCTTGGCCCAGAGATAGTTACTAAACCGGAACCAACTCTAGCGGCGGCAGCGGCAGCCAATACGGGAGCTCCAACAAAATTGATTGACCCCCCCACAATCATTGTCCTGCCAAAAGTTCCCTTATGTGAATTATTTGGCCTATCGGGTAAATTATCATGTGCCCATTTGCCATCAATGCTGCGCACCTTTACTTCCCGATCAAGTCCCAACGGTATACCTATATCAACTACCCGCAATCTCCCAACTGCCGAAGAGCTAGGCTGAGTATAATGAGCTATTTTCGGATAACCGAGGGCGATAGTCATATCCGATTTTATGGTGGCTTGATCCATTTTTCCATTGTCTGAATTAATCCCAGAGGATAAATCCACGGCATAAACTTTCATGTCATGTCTGTTAGAAGCAACGTCACTTACCCATTGCATCAGATCTCTAAGAAATCCGCCTATAGGCCTCGATAACCCCGTACCTAAAATAGCATCAATCAAAATATCAGATTTTTTACAGTGGTTCCGCAAAGGTTCCATAACCTGGTTACACGAAATGTCTATTAGATCTACCCCTGCCGCACGCGACCTGTCGGAAAACAGATCGTGAGCCGGCCTTGGCCGACATATTGATGCAACCACTTTTGCTCCCCATTGAGCAAGATAACTACAAGCTACCAACCCGTCCGCACCGTTATTTCCAGAACCAATTAATGCGACTACATGCGCATCTTGTATTTGACCGTGTTCCTTAGCTATGAGTTCGGCAACTGCAAAACCAGCATTCTCTATGAGCTTATCCGAGGTAACTCCCTCACCATAAGCTAGCCGTTCTATTCGCTTGATCTCACTCGAGGTGACAATCTTCAAAGTTAATCCAACAAAAAACTATTTTGGGCGCAACCATATCAAGATAGATATATCATAGCCAAATACCAACTCGTTCCCCGAACACTCCAATGTTATAATGCCCCTTGACTTTGAAGATTCCTTCACAATGACCGAACGGTCCGGCAAAAAATCGTTGTCGACGAAATATTCCAACAAGTCCTGGTCGTCTTCAGGCACGCGCTCTATAACATATGGAATATGCATCTCAGCACAATCCAACGTCAGCATCCCACTAGGTACAACATAGCTGCTACCTGGAATTGGATGACCAAAAGGACAAGTCGTAGGGTGGTCTAGAACCTCTAATATCTTATCCTCAAGATATGGAGAAATAGCGTGCTCAAGCCGATGCGCCTCTTGGTGAGCGAGCTTTAGCTCGACTCCCAACATGTCAACTACAAGCCTTTCAGCCAATCTGTGCCTACGTAATATACTAGCGGCACAATATCCACCAAGATCGGTTAGAGAAATCTCCTTGTCTCGGGTAATTATAACCAATTCCTCTCGCCGCATCCTTCCGATCATGGCACTTACAGATGGCAGAGAAGTACCTAACCCTTCTGCCGATGGTAGGACCTTAAAATGCTCTGCAAGCTGCGCAACCGTTACTTTCACACCCCGCTCCCCCAATCTTGCTATCGAAAGTAAATAATTCTCCATCGCCATAGACAAACGATGAGATTCTACTTCACCACTAGCAGTTGACATAGTCACTCACCTAATTTATATGACCCACACAATAATATCTCTCCCAATATACCCCCTAATGTACAAGTCTTGTTATCCCCTTGAATTAGCGACCAATCATCCTAGTAATACTGTTTTACCGTTTGGTATATTGCTTGGCTTTTCGTGCCCTTTTAAGACCCGGCTTTTTCCGTTCCTTTTCACGGGCATCACGCGTCAAAAGGCCTGCCCTCTTTAATTGTGCTCGAAATTGACCCCCCTCTATCTTAGCCAGCGCTCTCGCAATCCCATGCCTCAAAGCCCCAGCTCGCCCTACGGTACCACCACCACTAATCTTAGCAACAACTCTATACCTTCCTTGAGTATTAGTGACTGTAAAAGGCTCATTTATTAGTTGTTGCCAAGTTATATACGGGAATGCCTCCTCCATCAGCCGATCATCTACTACTACTGATCCTGCATCATGGAACAGTCTCACTTGAGCAACTGACGTCTTTCGCCGACCTACTGCATATGTATATTGACCTTCCACCAAAACCTATTCCTCCAATTCTTTTAATAACATTTCGGACGTATTTGCCTTACTAGTCTGAGCTTCGTGTGGATGATCCTCCCCAACATATATTTTTAATCGCGAAATCATCCTACGGCCGGGAATATTCTTAGGTAACATACCTTTTACAGATTGACGTATAACCCTGTCAGGGTGCGTATCCAGCATCTGTTGTAGGTTTCTCTCCTTCAATCCGCCATGATAACCACTGTGTCTGTAATATTTTTTTTGACCTAATTTATTCCCCGTAACCTTTACTTTCTCCGCATTGACAACCACCACATAATCTCCAGTGTTCATATAAGGCACATAAAATGGCTTATGTTTCCCTTGTAAGATTGCCGCTATTTTGGAACTGATTCGTCCTAGCGTCTGACCATCTGCATTAATCACATGCCAAGATGGCTTTAACTCTTCCGCATTCGGTTGATACATATTCTGTTTGACTGACATTGGACATCACCTAAATATTTAACTACAACCATATCGTACCGGAGGAAAATCCGCATACTTAACTTCAACAAGACAAAGCCCGTGCGGCGCAACCGCATTAGCAATTTTTTGCCCTTTAACATTTATCATATTCTCAAATTCATCCATCTCCAAAACTCCACTCCCCAAGTCTATCAATGACCCCATCATCCTCCTAACTTGATGAGTCAGGAATGCGTCTCCTTCAACATTAAAAATTATCTCATCCCCTTGTCTATCGATCTCACATTTCAAAATATTACGGACAGTGCTCACCATATCTCGGCCACCATAACCCGCAAATCTCGCGAAGTCATGCTCACCTTCAAACATCGCTGCCCCTAAAGTCATCGTCTCCACTTCAAGACTTCGAGAGATCCATAGGGAAGTGCCCCTAGATAGAGGGGAAGGACTCCGTCGATTTAAGACACGGTATTGATAAACTCTGCTAACCGCGTTCCTTCTCGGATCAAATTCCGGTGGTACCAAATGAGCAGCCACGACTGCGATGTCATCTGGCAAATAATGATTAAGCCCTTTCACAATCGAACATATATCCACCCGCATCGTATTCATGCTGAATACAACGACCTGACCTTTAGCATGGACTCCCGAATCGGTACGTCCCGCACCTCTGATCCTAACCTCCTCACCTATTAGTTTTGTTATCGAACGTTCCAACTCCTCCTGTATAGTATTAACATTATTCTGATACTGGAAACCATGATATCTGGTCCCATCATATTCTACGATCAACCCTAAATGACTCACTGTACCGAAGACTCTCCATTTAAATTAACTCCAAGACTGACATCTGGGCTGCATCACCTTTTCGGGAGCCAATTTTTGTAATCCTCGTATATCCTCCATTCCTGTCTGCATATCGACTTCCGAGCTCATCAAATGTCTTTTTAACCATCGACGCATCAGTTAGTAATGCTGCGGCCAACCTTCTGTCGTGTAAAGTTCCCTTCTTACCCATAGTTATCACTTTCTCTGCCAATCTTCGAACTTCTTTAGCCTTCGCATCTGTTGTTCTAACCGACTCGTGACGAATCAAATCCGTTACCATTGTTCTTAGCATAAGCATTCGATGCGCCGTGGGACGACCAAGTTTTCTCCCAGATATTTGATGCCTCATGACTCCTCCACTTGGGCCTCGCCCACAAGAACCTGAGCGTCATCCTCATTAAGTTGGTCTTTTATTTCCGGATCCAAATGTTCTGGGAGCATATCCATTTCTCTCAACTTAGAATACAGCTCTGTATACGATTTCTCTCCAAAATTCCTGATAGCAAACAACTCGTCCCGGTCTTTTTCCAATACCTGTCCCACATTATCCAATCCCGCCCTCTTAAGACAATTAAGAGTCCTAGAAGACAAATCAAGCTGCTCTACTGTCATGTTGTAATATTCCGCAGGTATTATTAGTGAAATACCTGGTCCACCTGCCCCTTCATCTGCGGCTTTTTGAACATTTGCAAATAAGAAAAATTGATTGACAAGAACATTGGCCGCCCTTTCCACAGCCTCAACAGGAAACGTCGACCCGTCAGTCCAAACTTCGAGATTAAGTTCTTCGTAGTCTGTCCTTTGCCCCACCCTAGTCTGACTGATTGTGTAATTCACTTTCCTCACAGGCGTAAATACTGAGTCAATCGGGATTACTCCTATGGGGTGTCCATCACTACTCTCCGCCATTTTGTAACCTTTTCCATGTCCCACATTTAATTCAATTGACAACTCAGCATCCTCCGAATCCAAAGTTGCTATATGTTGATCTGGGTTCACAATAGTAAAATCAGCAGAAGTCATAACATCGGATGCTAATATTACACCTTCGCCTTTGGCCTCTAGTCTTAATTTCCCAGGAACATCGTTCTTAGACTCTGAGCGTATCCTGACATTTTTTATATTCAAAAGAATTTCGGAAACTTCTTCTTTAACTCCCGGAACTGTAGAATATTCATGAAGAACTCCATCTACTTTAACCCAAGTTATTGCTGTCCCTGGTAGAGAATTGTATAGAACCCTCCTCAGAGGATTGCCAAGAGTGACGCCATAACCCGGCTCAAGTGGTCCAATCACAAATTTACCATATGTCTCGCTCGCTTCTGCAACAGCTATACTCGGATTAGGTACAATTTCCTCTTCCTCTTCTATATCTTCAAACATAGCCGCAGCTGGGTATTCCAAAACCATTGATGCACTCCTCAACTGTTATTTTGAATAAAATTCAACTATCTGACGGGTATCTATAACTAATTCCCCATCTGAACCCATCGGTTCACTGACCATAGTCGCCACATAAGTATTTTTGTTCAATTCAATCCAATGCGGCGCTGAAATAGTCTTACTATTGTTAACAGCATTTTCGTAAAGACCGGTTTTTTCCCCTTTAACTGTCCAAGAAATGACATCACCTCTTTTAACTTGAAAAGATGGGATGTTAACTTTCTTATCATTAACCAAAAAATGTCCGTGATTTACAGCCTGACGAGACTGCTTTCTCGTTAGGAACATACCAGTACGATATAAAACATTGTCAAGACGTTTCTCCAACAAAATTAAGAGATTGTCTCCTGTCGAACCTTCCATGTGAAAAGCTTTCCTGTAGTAATTCTTGAACTGCCTCTCCAATACCCCATATAGAAATTTTGCCTTTTGCTTTTCCTTTAATTGTAGACCGTATGCAGAAACTCTCCGCCTTCTCACCTGGGTCTGGTTGACTCGCCTCTCTTTTTTTGTCCCATATACACCATAGGTTTCAAGGCCAAGAGATCTCAACTTTTTTTGTATCGGTCCTGTATATCTCGCCATCATTTCACTCCAAATAGATTCCTACCATTGCATGTGATCAAAATTTGTTGACTCATGCTGGCGTATGTATCCGCCATTTAAACTCACGTTTAAGTATCTCTAAATCCAACTTCTCTTTCCTGGACCTTACATCCAGATACAAAAGAGTAATAGAAGTTCCCACTACCATCGTCAAAACACAGTTTGCGACTAATCCAGAGACCAATTGCACAAACAATCCAACCATAGGCATATTTTCAACGATCGGATCTGCGACCTTCAGCGTCCATGTGAGGGTCACTACTATCCCGACCATTAGTAAACCCATCAATACCAACGCCAAGATAACCCTAGGCAATTCCTTTTGAACCAGTTGAAAACTTCTTTTAATACCATCAGTAAATTTAAGTCGCTCAAAAGTAATAACAGGTATAGTCATGGAAGCATATAAAATAAATGCCATCGCAAGTAAGGTTGGGATAATGAGCACAATGCCTCCAACCGCAATAAACAAGCTCATCATTAGTAATATAGATACATAGATTACTGAGAACAGTCTCCACAAAACTCTTTTATAGCAACCTATTACACTTATCCGTTCATCTATTAAATGTTGACCGACAGCTACTGACACCACTGCTAAACCTATCGTCATTGAAACAAAGGTAATAACCACCAGCCCCATCATATATACCAACGAATCTAGTGCAATGGCTCCTGATTGTAGATATTCTTGTATAACCTCTCCGAGGCCTAACAGTTCTGCGACCAGCGTAACTAAAACCGTCGGTACATACACAATAACTGCAAGAACTGTAAGCACACGAATCCTCTTGCCAATTATCGCGAAGGTCTCATTAAGAATGCCCCAGGGGCTTAATTGTTGCATGGTTACTGTCTAAGGGCCTTCTAGCTTCGAGCAATACATCTAAACTCTCCGCCTTTTGGGAGGTCGACAACCATTATGTGGGATCGGGGTCACATCTTTGATACTGGTCACATGCAAACCTGCACCCTGTAGGGCCCTGATAGCTGCCTCGCGGCCAGCCCCAGGACCTCGCACAAATACATCCACTTGTCGCATTCCTTGTTCTATAGCTTTTTTTGCCGCGTCCTCTCCAGCTCGTTGTGCAGCAAAAGCAGTAGATTTACGTGACCCGCTAAATCCCGCTGTCCCAGCACTTCCCCAAGCAACTGGGCTACCAGTGGGATCGGTCAATGTTATTATTGTATTATTGAAAGTAGACTGGACGAAAGCCTTCCCAATAGGAACGGGGTTTCGTTCTCTCCGCCTAGTTCTTGGTCTTCTTGCCATCAGTAAATCCTAAATAATATATCTTTCTTCATCTTGTTGTCGTGTGTCTTCTTGATACTGCCATCTTCCTCCCTCGCTTGGCCCGGGCATTTGTCTTGGTCCTTTGCCCTCGAACAGGTAATCCTCTCCTGTGCCGTTGACCACGATAGCAACCAATATCTATTAATCGACGAATATTCTGGTTGACCTCTCTTCGCAAATCCCCTTCCACGACTTTGTCCCTGTCAATAATATCCCTGATACGATTCAAGTCTTCATCCATGAGATCAGATACCCTAGGATTACCTATAATACCGGCCTTTTCCACTACATCAACAGCCTGAGCCGGCCCTATACCGTATACTCTTCTCAAAGCTATTTCAATCCTCTTATTGTCAGGTATATTTACCCCAGCTATTATGGCCATTTAAACTCCCCTATCTAGTTAGCGTTAACCCTGACGCTGTTTATGTCTTCGATTCTCACAAACTATCATCACTCGCCTATCCCGGCGAATCACCCTGCATTTATCACATCTTACTTTTACAGAAGCACTTACTTTCATCGATTTCTCCCAAAGGAATCTAGATACCTGAACCCTTTACCCAAATCTGTAAGTTATCCGACCACGGGTCAAATCATAAGGAGAAAGGTCTACAAGCACCCTATCACCAGGTAACACTCTAATGTAATTCACGCGCAATTTACCAGATATATAAGCTAGAACTTCATGTCCGTTCGCTAGTTCTACTTTAAAGGAAGCATTTGGTAGTGCCTCCTTTACCGTTCCCTCAACTTCTATAGATTCGCTCTTATCCTTAGCCATAATTCACAGTATTACTCACATCTAGCCCTGTAACCGGTATCGAAACTCAATAGATATCACGTCAAAACCTCCGGCCCTTGATCTGTTATCGCCACAGTATGCTCAAAATGAGCAGACAGTGCTCCATCTTCCGTAACCACAGTCCATCCATCATCGAGCTGTTTAGTTTTCCATGTCCCGATATTGAGCATAGGTTCTATCGCTATCGTCATCCCAGATCGCAATTTTGGTCCCCGCCCAGGATCTCCATAATTTGGAACCTGCGGCTCCTCATGCAACTCCCGACCGATCC
This sequence comes from uncultured Dehalococcoidia bacterium, assembly GCA_964602845.1. Classification (GTDB taxonomy): domain Bacteria; phylum Chloroflexota; class Dehalococcoidia; order Lucifugimonadales; family UBA826; genus CAZRSW01. The sequence continues at coordinate 105,584 of CAZRSW010000004.1, forward strand.
CATGGCCAACATATTCCCGCACCACAGCATACCCCTTATCTTCGGCATATTGCTGTATAGCATGAGAAATATTGGTTAACCTCGCGCCCGCAATAGCTTCTTCAATTCCCTTGCTTAAAGAATCCCTAGTCACATCAATTAATCTGTTAGCCTCTTCAGAAATCTCACCCACCCCCATGGTGAAAGCACTATCCCCGTGATAGCCATCCACAATAGCACCGAAATCGACACTTACTATGTCCCCTTCCTTCATCTTTCTATTCCCGGGAATTCCATGAACAATCTCTTCATTAAATGAGAAACATATAGTAGCTGGAAAAGGCTTACTGGCTCCGGGACGATACCCTTTAAATGATGGGGTTGCTCCACGTTTTCTTATCACTGCCTCGGCCAAATCATCCATTTCCTGACTAGTGGCACCTGGTGTAATGGCACCCATCACAGCTGCCTTGGCTTCAGCAACTACATCACCTGCCAGACGCATCAGCTCAAGCTCTCTTGCAGATTTAACTGTTATGCCCTCATTACCTCCTCTTAGACTAATCATAAACCCTCAATCATATCCTATCATTCCAATAGCGAACCTACATTATACACTGAATATACCAACGGAAAAAACATCTCTTCATTCAAGGGCCTCGCCCAAAGCTGAACGCACCTCATCTATCGATTTGGCTCCATCTATTCTGTGTAGATTACCGAGGCCATCATAGTATTTCAAAACGGGTGCTGTTTCCTCCAAATACACCTTAAGCCTGTTCTTAACGACGGATTCCTTGTCATCATCTCTCTGGTATAACTCTCCTCCGCAAAAATCACAAACATTAGGCTCCTCAGGAGGCGAAAAATTACGATGGAAAGAGGCTTGGCAAGATCGACAAATAAGACGCCCCCCAAGTCGCAATACTAGCTCCTCCTCGGGCACATCAAAAAACAAGACACGATCTATCGTCCCATTCCTGTATCTTAACTCTTGCTCTAATGCCTTTGCCTGATTCATCGTTCGAGGAAAACCATCCAGCAAAAAACCGGGAGAGTGTTCAGGAACATTGATCCATTCCATAACCATCTTTATCGTAACGTCATCGGGAACGTATGCTCCCCTATCCATATACCCCCGAGCCAATTTACCGAGATCAGTATTACGCTTAAGATTATCCCTAAACAAGTCTCCTGAAGATACGCTTTGAACCCCAACCTTCCGTGAAATAAAGGCAGCCTGAGTCCCTTTACCAGAACCCGGAGGGCCCATAAGAATAATATTCACCTGCCCCATCGCCCTTTATAGGCGGTTTTGCGGAGCCTAATTTCATCTAGGTTAGTCATTTGTCTGGACCACTCCACACCTTAACTATCGCACGAAGCCTTCATAATTACGCATCATCAGCTGCGCTTCAAGCTGCCTCATAGTATCCAATGCTACCCCAACCATTATCAACAAACTGGTACTACTAAGGGTAAGCGCCCTTACCTCTGTCAATTGAGTAACAAAGAAAGGTATGATCGCGATAGCACCCAGAAATAATGCCCCTCCCCATGTCACTCTAACTATAACCCTGTTCAAATATTCTTGAGTCGGTTGCCCGGGTCTAATCCCAGGGATAAATCCACCATTCCTCTGCAGACTTTCAGCAAGATTCTGTTGCTGAAAGATGACCAGAGTGTAAAAAAAGGTAAAGATAACCACAAGTACAAAGACAGCCGCCCAATATGGAAACCTGCTAGGGTCTAAAGTATCAGCGAAAAACGTTGCTACAGAATTTATGAATCCGTCATTCATTGGATTCCTAAAATAACTGGCGATTGTAGCCGGCAATATAATAATAGAGAAAGCAAATATCAGCGGGATCATCCCTGCTGTGTTCACCCGTATAGGCAGAAAAGTAGACCCTGTTTGCCTCTCCATTCTCCCACCGCGAAAGACACTCCTCCCATATTGCACGGGAACTCTTCTCTGAGCTTCGTTGAAAAGCACAATAACAAAAACTATTATGAACCCTATAATGCTAAGAAGTATTAACCCACCCATCTGACCATCTTGCAGAAGGCCACGCCCAACCATCTGAGGAAAACTAGCAACAATTCCCCCAAATATGATTAGAGAAATGCCATTGCCCAGACCTCGTTCGGTAATTAGTTCCCCCAGCCAGACTAGAAATAACGTTCCTGCGACCAAAGACGCCATCATCGCAAAAGTATGTAGATTTAATCCGAAGTCTACATTAGGAAGAACCCCTGATGATCTCAATAGAGTCAGTTGGCCCCAACCTTGTAAAAAGGCTATTGGAACAGTCAGATAATGAGTATATTGGTTAATCTTCTGCCTACCAAATTCTCCTTCCTGAGAAAGTGACTTTAAACTAGGTAGAACCGGAGTCAAAATCTGCATGACTATTGAGGAGGTTATATAGGGATAAACACCTAGCGCGGCTACACTAAGATTTGAAAGAGCTCCCCCACTAAATAAGTCCAAAAATCCAAGCAAGGCCTGCTGTTCGAAAGCCTGTGACAATGCCTGGGTATCAACACCAGGAACTGGTACGTGGGCTACAAATCGAAATATAAGCAACATGCCTAGGGTGAAAAGAATTTTCCCTCGTAGATCCGGGAGTCTCATGGCATCCAACATGGACTGTATTAACTGAGGCCTGGATACCTGCTCACCCCGAGCCGCTGAAGATTGGCGAACCATATGCGTTATATCTCCAGAACCTTTCCGCCGGCCGCTAAAATCTTATCTTTAGCAGACTGAGAGAATTTGTGGGCCGAGACATTAAGGGAAACTGTCAGTTCTCCTCTCCCCAGTATCTTTAACTGCCTGTCATTCTTAGAAAAGACCCCTAGCTGAACAAGCCCTTCCAAAGTCACATCGCCACCTTCGGGATATAATTCATTAAGCTCATCGATATTCACCAAGTTAAAATATCTCTTGAATACATTCTTGAATCCTCTCATCTGAGGCAGTCTCTTAATCAATGGCAATTGCCCGCCTTCAAACCCAGGTCGCACCCCACCACCAGACCTCGATTTTTGTCCTTTCATCCCTTTACCGGAAAAACTGCCATTTCCGCTACTATCTCCACGGCCTAATCGCTTGCGATTTTTCTTCGCTCCGCTAGGAGCCCTAAGATCATGTTGTTGCATCGCCATATGAAATTTATCCTTGCATATCTAAGATGGATTAAGTGTAAAACTCACTATTATTCTACACCCTTAACATCAACTAAATGCCGTATCTTCTTGATCATTCCATCTATGGAAGGAGTGTGTTCATGCTCAACGCTATGATTTAAGCGTTTCAGGCCTAGGCTTTCCACAACTTTCCTCTGACGGTGCGAATAACCAATTACACTTTTTTTCAAGGTAATCAAGACTCGTGCCATGTTCGCCTCCTAGCTAGGTACTCGCAACTTCATGCTCGCCATCACGCGCGAGTTGAACGAATTCCTTCCTTCTCGCATTCTCTACTTCAGGATCTCTAAGCAACTGTAGTCCTTTCATAGTAGCCTTAACCACGTTAGTCGGATTCGTACTCCGGCGAACCTTTGTCACTATGTCCTTTACACCCGCAAGCTCAACAACAGCCCTAACCGACGCTCCAGCAATAACACCCGTACCAGGAGGAGCCGGTTTAAGCATTACCATCGTCCCTCCGTATTTCACCGTAACCTCATGGGGAATCGTGTCACCCTTCATCGGTATATCCAACATATTTTTATGTGCATAGGTGGACCCTTTCTTTATGGCGTCTGGAACAGCATCTGCCTTACCCATTCCAATTCCAACTCGACCTTCTCCATTTCCCACAACTACCATTGCACTAAAACTTAAGTGTCTTCCACCCTTAACAACTTTAGATACTCTGTTGATACGAACTGTGCGTTCCGTTATTCCCCCATCTTCTTCACCGCCTCTATCCCTCCGAGTTCTATTCTCCTGGTTAACCATTATTCAGTATCGCTCCTAATTCAATCATTAGAATTTTAAACCAGATTCACGAGCAGCTTCTGCCACAGCCTTAATCCTCCCGTGAAATTTATAACCACCCCTATCAAAAACAACTTCAGTGATGCCCTTTTCTTTACTTCGCTCTCCTATTACTCCCCCAACCACTTTAGCGACCTCTGTCTTGTCATGATCTTTGTTGTTTATACGAATTTCGGCCTCCAAACTTGACGCGCAAGTAAGAGTATTACCTGAGGAATCATCAATAACTTGGGCGTATATATTATTCAGGCTCCGATATACAGCCAACCGGGGCCTCTCAGGCGTACCGATTACCTTCTTACGGACCCTTTGGTGTCTCATGACCCTTCTGACTTTGCCACTCTTTTTTGCCATATCCTATGCTCTCCTAGCACTCTTACCGGGCTTCAAACGAACGATTTCATCGGAGTATCTGATGCCTTTGCCCGTATAAACATTAGGAGGTCTTACCTTCCTTATGCTAGCCGCCATCTGCCCAACAGCCTGCTTATCAGAACCTGAGATCTTGATCTTATTATTACCCTCTACCTCAATTACCACCCCATCTAGAGGCTCCACAACAACCGAATGGCTCAACATTACATCCAGTGTTATCCCTTTACCAGTCTGCTGTACTCTGTATCCAACACCAACAAGATCAAGGGTTTTATGGAATCCATGCTTCACACCCTGAACCATATTCGCCAATAAACTCCTAGCTAATCCGTGGAAAGCCCTATCGGCGCTATCCTCCGAATTCCTTGTGACAATCAATGTGTCCTCATTTTCATCAATAGCTATATCACCCACAAAGGAATGGGTAAGCGAACCTCTGGGACCTTCCACCATCACTTTCAAACCCTCTATGTTCACAGAAACATCAGATGGGATCGGTATCGACTGATTACCAATTCTAGACATCACAAAAGCTCCTCACCATGCTAGGAATAGGAGTTCTCCTCCCAAGCCTTTGCTACGAGCTGCCTGACCAGTCATCACACCTTGGGAGGTAGAAATTACTGATATGCCAAGTCCACCGAAAACCTGAGGAATCTCCCTACTCTTTCTATATACCCTTAAACCTGGCTTACTTACTCTCTTTAAGCCAGCAATTGCAGCATCTCCTTTGTCTTTGTAGTAAAGGCCCAGTTTTATGCATGCATCCTTAGTACCATCATTTAATACTTCATACGAGGCTAAAAACCCTTCATCTACCAAGATTTTTGCGACCTCTGTTTTAAGCACCGAGGCGGGGACCACAACACTTTCTTTCTTAACTAGAATTGCATTCCTGATACGTGTGAGCATATCAGCAATCGGATCACTTACTCCCATATTTACACCTTTACCAACTTGCCTTTCTAACTCCAGGCAAGTGACCCAAATGGGCGAGCTCCCTGAAACAGATTCTACAGAGCCCCACATATCGGATGTAGCCTCTCGGCCGACCACATCGATTACACCGATTGTAAGCCTGAACTTTATACTTTGATCCTCTTTTCCAACTCGCCACTTTCGATTTCTTAGCCAATTATATACACCTATTATTCATCTCTTAATTGTTTAATTACGCCGCATCATCCCTCACAAAGGGCATTCCAGCAAGCTCAAGAAGTCTCATGCCTTCATAATCATTATTCGCCGTGGTTCCTATTACCACCTGCAATCCTCGAATCCTGTCTATATTGTTGTAATCTATTTCAGGAAAAATCGTGTGTTCCCGAATTCCAATAGAGTAATTCCCTCTCCCGTCAAATGATCTTCGCGAAAGACCTTGGAAATCTCTTATCCTAGGTAAAGCAGCGTTCAAGAACCTATCTAGGAATTCATACATCCGTCTCCCACGCAATGTGACTTTTAAACCTAAAGGCATGCCTTCTCGTATCTTAAAACCTGCTATTGATTGCTTTGCTAATGTTATAACTGGCTTTTGACCCGTGATCCTAGCAAGGTCCGCCGACGCCGACTCCATGGCCCTAGCATTCTGCAATGCTTCTCCCATACCTATGTTGATTACAACCTTATCCAACCGAGGTACACCCATAACACTCGTGTACCCAAACTCGGTCATTAATTCCGGAACTATTTCATCTCTTATTCTGCTCAGTAACCTCGGGGGAGCAATTCCTACTCCGGATTGTGTTTTCTTTTGATTCTTCGCCATCACTCAATCACTTCCTTACAATTGCAAACCCTAGCCCTGGTACCATCATCTAGCCTCTTAAAGCGTATTCTTGAAGGATTCCCGCAGTGGGGGCACAGCATCACTACGTTGGCCACCGGAATCGGAAGTTCCTTTTCTACTATCTCTGCCGGTCTCATCCCTCTAGCCCGAAGATGACGCTTGACAACATTCACATTCTCCACCACCACCTTGGCTCTCGCAGGCAAGGTTCGCAACACGGTCCCCTGCTTCCCTCGATCCTTACCCTTAGTAACTAAAACTGCGTCATCTTTCCTTATTTTCAACTCAAAGCACCTCCGGCGCCAAAGAAACTATCCTCATAAAATCCCTATCCCTCAGCTCTCTGGCCACAGGGCCAAATATTCTAGTTCCTCTGGGCATGTTGTCATCATTAACAATGACCGCAGCATTCTCATCAAATTTGATGTGAGATCCGTCTTTTCGTCTCTGAGATTTTGCAGTCCTGACAATCACCGCCTTAACTACTTCACCCTTTTTTACCCCTGCCGCAGGAGTAGCCTCCTTCACTGAGGCTACAATTAAATCCCCTAGCCAAGCATACCTTCTACCACTACCCCCGGGCACACCTATACAACTGATCACTTTCGCACCAGAATTATCAGCAACTTTCAATCTTGTGTACTGCTGAATCATCCACCCTCTCCTGTTGCATCATTACCTTCATTGATTACCGATTCCGCCTCGTCCAAATTCAACACCTCACCCCGTTGCAGGATTTCCGTCACTTTCCAACGTTTTGTTCTCGATATAGGCCTAGTTTCGGTGATCAGTACAGTGTCGCCTATTTGACACTCATTCTCACTATCATGAGCCACAAACCTATTTCGTTTTTTCACATTTTTCTTATACAGTCTATGTGGTTGACTCCATTCACTTGAGACTACAACCGTCTTGTCCATAGAAGCACTGACGATCTTTCCCGTCTTCATCTTTTTTCTTGTATGACTCATTGCAAATCCTCAGATATCTCTCTTTCTCTCATTACAGTCATAATCCTTGCTATCTTTCTTCTAGCTGCCCTAAGCTCATTAAAATTGGTTAATTGTAAGGTGCTAGCCCTAAATCTAAGATTCATCAATGAAAACTGTGACGAGTCAAGCTCTTCATGCAAGTCTTCATTATTCATTGCCCTTATTTCATCTATTTCTGCCATATTCCAGCCCTATAAAAATTATGTTGCAACACTGTGCCTTCCGACAACGCGAGTTCCCATCGGCATCTTAGAGGCAGCGAGTCGGAGAGCATGCCTTGCCGTTTCCTCTGGCACACCAGACATCTCAAACAATATCTTCCCTGGTTTGACCACAGCGACCCAATGATCAGGGGCACCCTTCCCCTTACCCATCCTTGTCTCAGCTGCTCTAGCAGTAACACTTTTATCAGGAAAAACTCGGATCCACATTCGACCACCTCTACGAGCATATCTCGTCATTGACCTACGAGCAGCCTCTATTTGCCTCGAGGTTATCCAGGCATTCTCTGTAGCCTTGAGACCAAATTCTCCAAAGTTTAGTACACTACCTGATACCGACAAACCCTTACGCCTGCCACGATGGTGATTCCTATACTTAACTCTCTTTGGTTGTAACATATTTGGTACTCTCTAAAAATTTCCCATCACTTATTCGACTTCGTTCAAATTGTCACGATTTCCTGATACGTCTGACTGGGCGCTATCATCTTTAGCTGTTACGACAACCTCAATTGCCGGTACGTCTATGTCCTCGTCAATATTTGCTGACGCAACATCTTCACTCTGGACGACCAATTCTCCCATCATAGTGGGAGTCAGAATTTCGCCCTTACATATCCAAACTTTAACACCTATCACACCAAATTCGGTTTGCGCTTCCGCCAAACCATAATCTATATCAGCTCTCAACGTGTGCAAAGGTACTCTCCCCTCCATAGCCTTTTCTGACCTTGCTATGTCGGCACCAGCCAACCTGCCCGAGCAAATTATCTTGATACCCTCAGCACCCGCCTGCATTGTTCTCATCAATCCTTGCCTAATAGCCCTCCGGAAAGCTATTCTTCTCTCCAATTGATCTGCCACATTACGGGCAACCAAGTAAGCATCAAGCTCAGCTTGGCGAATCTCCTTTACATTCAACCGGGTCATGCTATTCCCAGTGACAGACTCGAGCGTTTTGCGCAACTCGTCGACTCTTTGCCCCCCCCTGCCAATGACGATCCCAGGCCTAGAAGTGTGAATAGTTACTGCAACCTCATTACTATCTCTTTCAATATTAACCTCAGAGATACCCGCATCTTCGTACATCGCCTCCACGACTCTCCGTATTCTTATATCGTCGTAGACTAAACTAGCATAGTCTCGTCTATTGGCCGCGAACCATGTTGCGTTCCAATCTTTCGTCACGCCGACTCGAAAACCGTTTGGATGTATTTTTTGCCCCAACTCTAAATCTCCTCTTCGTCAACGCACACAGTTATGTGGCTACTACGTCTAATTACCCTATCTGCTCGCCCTCGTGCACGTGCCCTGAATCTCTTTAATCTTGGTCCTTCGTCTGCATTTATACTCGTTATAACCAAATCCTCTGTCCTAACCATAAGTTCATTTTCCGCGTTCGAAGCAGCTGATTTGATTGTTTTGGCAACTCTCGCCGCCGCCGGAGAATCCATAAACGTCAACGTCGTAAGTGCTTGCTCAACACTCATCCCTCGTACCATATTGACTATCGGTTTTAGTTTCTTTACAGATATTCCCGTATTTCGAGACTTTGCACTAACCGCCATTTTTACCCTCTTTTTTAAGCAAGCGTTGAAGCTCTTTCCGACTTGGATGAATGACCTCTAAAGGTCCTCGTCGGAGAAAATTCACCAAGTTTATGGCCAACCATATTTTCGGTTATGAAGACTGGAACATGGCGCCGGCCATCATGGACAGCAATCGTGAGCCCCAGCATCTCAGGCATAATTGTCGAAGCTCTCGACCATGTGCGGATTACTTCACGGCTGCTAGACCGCATCGCACCCTCTACTTTTTTTGCCAATTTCTTATCTACGTATGGACCTTTTTTTATCGATCTTGACATCCTTAATATAACCTCACCTATTTCTGATATCTCCGCCGAACAATAAACCTGTCAGACGGTTTCCTAGTCTTCCTTGTTCTATAACCTAAGGCTGGCTTACCCCAAGGAGTCTTTGGCCCCGGCATACCAATGGGAGATTTACCCTCACCCCCTCCATGAGGATGAGCATTAGGAGCCATTGCAACTCCTCTTACCTCAGGCCTGCGACCAATATGCCTTTTCTTACCTGCTTTGCCTAATTTAACATTCTTGTTATCAACCGCACCGAGCTGCCCTATACTAGCCATGCAATTGCTTAGTACATTTCGCATTTCGCCAGATGGCAACCTTAAGAGAGTATACCTGCCCTCCTTGGCTAAAACCTGCGCAGAACTCCCAGCGCTACGAACAATCTGACCCCCCTTCCCCACTTTCAGCTCTACATTGTGCACCAACGTGCCAGCAGGAATTCTATCCAGGGGGAGCGCATTACCTAGATCAATACTAGCATTAGGTCCTGACATAATCGGATCGCCAATCTTGATCCCGTTGGGCGCTAGAATGTATCTCCAGTCACCATCAACATACTTGATAAGTGCAATCCTAGACGATCGATTTGGATCATATTCTATCGTTTCAACATTTCCCGGAACATCAAATTTATCACGTTTGAAGTCAATCAAACGAAACCGCCTCTTGTGACCTCCACCCCTGTGACGGACTGTCACCCTACCCGCGGAGTTTCTACCACCTGTTTTCTTCAGAGTCCGCAACAATGATTTTTTTGGCTTGCGAACTGTTATGTCGCTCGTGGACTGCAAAACCAAACCTCTTTGGCCCGGAGTTGTAGGTTTCCTAGTTTTCAATGCCATTTCACACGCCCTCAAATATAGTTATGGAATCCCCAGGATTCAATGTGACGATCGCCTTTTTCCATGAAGGCTGGTCAGTGATCCTAGGTCCGTAACGCTTTCGTTTACCCTTTACAATCATCGTATTTATCGAGCGTACGCGCACATTAAAAGCGTCTTGTACTGCCGACTTAATCTCAAGTTTCGTGGCTGAAGGGTCAACCTCAAAAACATATCGGTTATCCTCTTGTAAAACACTAGATTTCTCTGTTATTACTGGTCGCCGAAGCACAGAATATTTATGAATCCGGCTCATGACATATACACCCATCTAAAATTAACCATGATAAATCCCGCCCCAAGTTTCCTCAGCCTTCCTAACAGCTTCCACCGTTATCAACAAGTTTTTGCTATTCAACATATCCAAAGTATTCAAAACCTTAACAGGAAGAGTCTTCACCTTGCCTATATTTCTTGCACCTTGCACAACATTTCTATTAGGTTCTTCTGTAACGATCAATGTTGAATCATCCAAGCCGAGCAGATCCAGAATCCCTATCACTTCACGAGTTCTACCTTGATCGAGGTCAAGGTCCTCAATTACAACTAAGTCACCATTACGCACCTTATTAGACAGTACACACAACATAGCTTGCCTGCGCATCTTCTTGGGAGTTTGCTTTCTATAGCTCCTAGGCGATGGCCCAAAAGCCCTTCCGCCTCCCACCCATATCGGCGATCGTATCGACCCTTGCCTTGAACGCCCAGTATGTTTTTGAGGTCTTGGCTTGGCCCCCCCTCCAGAGACTTCGGCCCTAGTCTTAGTCTTAGCGGTTCCCAGACGTTTATTAGCGAGGTGCCCAACCATAACTTGATGCACCAAGGCATGGCGATCCGGAACATCGAAGACATCGTCCCTAACCTCTATCTCTCCAACATCAGACCCAGTTTTATTTCTTACACCCAATTTCACTTCGCTAATCCTAATGCCCTTACTACAACTTAACTAACGCTATACGATCTTCTTTATCTTGATTAATGAGTTGCGACCCCCAGGAACAGTCCCCTTCAAAAGGAGCAGGTTCCTATCTATATCGACGGTGACAACTTCAATTCCGCGTATAGTCACTTTGGCGTTCCCCATATGTCCCGCCATTCGCATCCCTTTCAAAACTTTTCCCGGTGTGGATCCTGCGCCTATAGAACCAGGCGCTCGATGTCTATCAGATTGTCCATGAGTCTTTGGCCCACCTCTAAAATTGTACCTCTTGACTCCACCTTGGAATCCCTTCCCTTTCGAAGTACCCTGCACATCTACCTTATCCCCAGCAGTGAACATACTTACATTAATCTCATCTCCCAAGGCTACTTCATCTATATCCTTGACTCCGACCTCCCTGATAAACCTAAATAACTGTCCGCCCGCTATTTTAAGGTGCCCTTGCATAGGTTTATTGGATCTTTTCACAGGTTCAAAGCCCAATTGGACGCTCTGATACCCATCCAATTCAAATGTCTTGATTTGGGTCACCGTGCATGGTCCTACACGGACAGCCGTCACAGCGTCAGCAGTTCCATCCTCGTGAAAATACTGCGTTCCACCTATAACTTTTCCTATCAAACCTTGTATAGCCATAATTAATTGGTTTATTAACCTTTAAAGTTTTATTGATATATCCACACCTGCAGGCATGTTGAGACTGGTTAGTGAATCTATTGTTTTAGATGTAGGATCATGGATATCTATTAGCCTATTATGGGTCCGTATCTCAAAATGTTCTCTTGAGTCCTTGTCAATGTGGGGTGCTCTTAACACACAGAACCTCTTGATCGCGGTGGGCAACGCCACGGGCCCGGCAACCCTTGCCCCTGTTCTCTCTGCAGTCTCAACTATCTGGCCAGCAGACTGATCGAGAATTCTATGATCGAAGGCCCTCAATATGACCCTTATCTTATGTGCGTTCTGAACCATATTTAAAAATCCTTACGCCTGCATCTCAACCACATGCTCAGGAGCCTCCAGATATTTATCGAACTCCATCGAGTACCCCGCCCTTCCTTGAGTCAGTGATCGCAAGTCATTTGCGTATCCAAAACTTTCACCTAAAGGTATCGAGGCTTCTATAGTTTGTATATCTCCATCCGCATCAATATTTTGAATACTGGCTCTTCGCCTACCAAGATCCCCTATGACATCACCCAGATACTCTCCAGGCGTAACAACCTCAAGTTTCATCACAGGTTCTAGAACAATAGATTTACTACGTTGTATAGCTATTTTGGTAGCCATTGATCCTGCAATTTCAAATGATACCTTAGAGGAATCGACTTCGTGATAACTTCCATCAACCAACCTCACAAGCAAATCGATGACCGGAAACCCTGATATGGGCCCATTGTTCAAAGCACTCCGAACTCCATCTTCAACTGACGAAATAAATTCAGTAGGTATTGCCCCTCCCCTTATCTTGCTCTCAAATTGGACTCCCGAACCCCTTTCAAGGGGCTCCATCTCAATCCAGACATGGCCAAATTGTCCATGTCCTCCCGATTGCCTAACAAACTTTCCTTCCGCAGTACTATTCTTCCTAACTGTTTCTCTAAATGCTACCTTCGGTCTACCGACATTAGCCTCAACCTTAAATTCCCTTTTCATTCTATCTGCGAGAATTTCAAGATGTAACTCGCCCATACCAGACATTACCGTCTGACCAGTTTCCTCATGATAGTTGATTTTGAAGGTAGGGTCCTCGTCTGAAAGTTTTACCAAGGCCTCTGAAAGTTTATCTTGGTCCCCCCTCGTCTTAGGTTCTATGGATACGGAAACAACCGGATCGGGAAACTGGATCATCTCCAATACAATCGGGGAATCCAAATCACATATAGTCTGTCCCGTGGACGTCTCTTTCAGCCCTACGGCAGCAGCGATCTCCCCAGCATGTACCTCTTCAATATCTTCCCTTTGGTCAGCATGCATCTTAACAATTCGACCGAGTCTTTCCCTAGACATTGAGGAAGAATTCAACAGCATGGTCCCAGCCTTAGCAGAACCAGAATACACACGGAAATATACAAGTCTCCCTATGTATGGATCCGCCACCGTTTTGAACGCCAAAGCAGAGAATGGTTGATCAATATTTGGTTCACGAATAGCGGCTTCATCCGTCCTAGGAATTTGACCTTCAACTGGCGGAACGTCTACGGGTGATGGTAGATAATCCCCTATAGCGTCCAACAAAGGCTGTACACATTTGTTTTTCAATGCAGTCCCGCATAGGGTTGGAATGATCTCATAACTGATAGTGGCCTTTCTTAGAGCAGTCTTAATCTCAATATCGGAAATATCTTCTTCCATAAGGAATTTTTCAAGTAACAAATCGTCGGTTTCAGCAACCTTCTCAATCATTTCAGCACGACGTTGATGATATTCCTGTTTTAATTCCTCCGGAACGCCTTCAACACGCACATCACCTTGGTCATCATCGTATAGGTAAGACTTCCCTTCAACCAAGTCTATGACCCCACGAAAGGCGTCTTCAGATCCTATAGGCATTTGTATCGGAACAGCGTTACCTCCAAGCCTGTCCACTATTGTCCCTGTTGCTTGATAGTAATCCGCGCCAATCTTATCCATCTTGTTTATGAAGCAAATTCTTGGAACATCATATTTATCTGCTTGTCTCCAAACCGTCTCAGACTGAGGCTGAACACCGGCCACAGCATCAAACACTACAACCCCACCATCTAATACCCGCAGGCTTCTTTCAACTTCTGCCGTAAAGTCCACATGCCCAGGCGTATCTATGATATTGATATTCCACTCTTTCCAGTTACATGTTGTTGCAGCAGAAGTTATGGTGATACCTCTTTCTTTTTCCTGCTCCATCCAATCAAGGGCTGTATTTCCTTGATCGACCCCACCCAGTTTGTAAATCCGTCCAGCGAAAAACAAGACCCTTTCCGACACTGTAGTCTTTCCAGCATCGATGTGCGCTATAAAGCCAATATTCCTTGTCTCTTGTAAAGTTTCAGCAACCATCGCCGTTAATTATTCCTCACAATAAACTTTGCTTCATCAACTACCAACGGTAGTGAGCGAAGGCACGATTTGCCTCAGCCATCCTATATACTTCTTCCTTGCGTCTCACAGCTGCCCCCTGACCTCTGGAAGCTTCCACTATCTCGGCAGAGAGTTTCTCCGCCATGCCTTTCCCGGATCTTTGCCTAGCACCACTAACAATCCATCTCATGGAAAGTGTCAAACGACGGGCAGGTCGAACCTCCGTAGGTACTTGGTAATTAGCACCCCCCACACGCCTCGACCTCACTTCAATGACAGGAGTAGCATTTCTTATAGCCTGCTCAAAAATCTCTAATGCAGGTCGGCTTGTTTCTTTTTCGGCAAAATCAAGCGCGCTATAGACAATTCGCTGAGCAACAGTCTTCTTCCCATTCATCATCACGCTGTTAATAAATTTACTGAGATCCACACTGTTATATCTAGGATCCGGGAGTATTTTTCGGATTTTCGCTCTTCGCCGTCTAGCCATTGTAATTACCCATTAATAACCATGCTCATCCAAGTGTCACTATTCATTCTTGGTACCATATTTACTCCGCCCCCTCTTGCGGTCTTCAACCCCTGCGGTGTCCAAAACACCACGAACCACATGGTAGCGAACACCGGGTAAATCCCTCACACGACCGCCTTTGATTAAAACCACCGAGTGTTCCTGTAAATTATGTCCTTCGCCGGGAATGTACGCCGTAACTTCCATCCCATTGGTCAACCTAACTCTTGCTACCTTACGCAGAGCGGAATTAGGCTTCTTCGGGGTCTGGGTTCTAACTTGCACGCAAACCCCCCTCTTCTGTGGAGACGCACTGCCCCTGTTACCTCGGTTCTTCAGCGTATTCCAGCTATAGTCCAATGCCGGAGCAGTATTCTTCCGACCCTTAGGACGTCTTTTCTTTCTGATTAATTGATTTACTGTAGGCATAAACCCCTGCGCCTTTTAAGAATTAAAAATGCCATAGACCAAAAATCGGCACCATTACGATGCGCGACAAGGAGCAATTATACCCACAGCACATTTACGTGTCAACGCATAACACGGCTGTTAAGCAGAATAAATTGGCTGGATTCTGAAAAACGAAAAGGTTCCTCTCTGAGCAGCTCCAAATCGTTTGCTTGTCAACAACAGCTATGGATGCCTCGTATCCAAACCTTCAGGTATCTTCACAACCATCACTTTTCGATCTAGGTCTATCTCTTGCACCACATTAATCAAAGCGGGCAAAAGAATGTCTTTCTTGTCAGATCTATGAACCACATATACATCATTGGCACCTGTTTGAATGATTTCAGTAACTCTGCCTACTCTAGTTCCCAGATCATCAAAAACTTCCAACCCTAATAACTGGTAGAAAAAATAGGTGGGATGGGAATTACGTATAGCCTGATCCATTGGCAAGGTAATTTGCTTTCCCTTGACCCCCGTAGCATCATCTCTATTAGTAATTCCTTCTAGAGTCAATAACAAAGATTTGCCAATTCTACGACTATGTATTATCTCTCGACATTCACCTTCCAGACAAAGCACTCTACCTGGATCAAATCTTTCTTGAATGTCCGTTAGTGGTACTACCCGTAACTCACCTTTTAGGCCCCTAACCCCTTGCACATACCCAACCACAAAATGTTCTCCATTAGGCATAGCT